>CASEAQ010000032.1 GCA_949285735.1 uncultured Bacteroidales bacterium | reverse complement strand
AACACTGTACACAACACCGCAGCAGGAAGCCATCAAGCCATTGTTGGAAGCACTTGAACAAGACGTACTCGGGTAGGGTGACGCATTGTCAAAGTCAGGTCCACATATCTTCTTTTGGTGTCTTCGTCTAATTCTGATAAAACACCTACACCTATGATGAAAGAATAAACCTTTCCACAAGCTTTAAATTCTATACCTAATAATTTTTTCATAATATATATTTTTTATTTTCACAAATATAGATTGATTGGAAATATGCATCAAACCTTAACAGATAAAATCATTTCATAGTGCAAAGATTAAAATCCCAATCATTTTTATCCCGAATTGGTCATTAAAGATTTTCACGAGCAAAACGTAAGTTAATAGCTTTTTATTGCAGTTTAAATTATAGTGCGCAACTTAATTATTGCCGTAATTGTAGCGTATTTCAAGCAAAGTGAAAGCTGAATTTTCTAATGACCGATTGGGGTTTAACAGATAGCTTTCGACTTTATGCTCATCTTCCATAAGCATACCTCTCGACTTTAGTATTTGAACGATTTGTTCCGGGGAGGAATAGGGTTTGGAGAAACTCGTTTTCATATAGGTATAATAAAAAAACGACCCGCCGATTTGAGCATTGTTAAGAGGCTTGGCAGGTTCTAATGCTGCAAAGGTAGTAAAACAATTCGGAATACCAAAATATTGTGCAACATCCTTCTAAAAGCAAATCTTATTGCTTGAATTTCTACAATTGCAGATGCAATATCGGATAGGGCATTCCTTCGTTGTCGTGCGACGAACGCCCTGTCACTTTAAATCCCATGCGCTCGTAGAAGCCGACAGCCTGACTGTTCTGCTCGTTTACGTCAACCCTGCAAACGCCCAACTTCGTCACAGCATGGTTCAGCAGCCTTTTCCCTATTCCGCTCCCCCTGTGTGCAGCATCGACAAACAGCATTTCGAGCATATCGCCCGACACGCCCATAAAACCCACGGCTTCAGCCCGTTCGTCATTGCAAACATACAAGTCAACTTGCCCGAAATAGTCCATCATTCGCGACTGGTAATACGCAAAATCCTCATCGGCAAGGAAATCATGCGTTGCCCTCACCGCACTCTCCCATATCGACAGCAGTCGTGCATGGTCGCCACTCGATGCTGCTGTTATGCAACTTTGCCTTTCCATCATCATTGTGGCAGCTTGAACAGTTGGCGGGCACTTTCGTCGGTTACTGCCGACACTTCCACAGCCGCCACTCCGAGGTGGGAGGCGATGCAGGCTGCAATGTCGGGAATGTAGCTGCTCTCGTTGCGTCGTCCGCGGTGTGGCACGGGCGCAAGATAGGGCGAATCGGTTTCGAGCAAAATGCGCTGCAACCCTATCTCGGGCAGCACCTGCGGCACTTGCGACCGCTTAAACGTGACAATACCGTTGATGCCGAAATAGAAATCCCCATAGCGGCGTATGCGACGCACGTCTTCGACCGTGCCGCCAAAGCTGTGGAACACCCCTCGGGGCAGGCGGTCGAAGCGGTCGAACACTTCCAGCACCTCGTCGAGCCCGTCACGGCAATGTATGATTATGGGCAAATCCCTGTCGATAGCCCACCCCACTTGCTCGGCAAACGCCTCCTTCTGCTCGGCAATGAAAGTCGTATCCCAATATTTGTCGATACCAATCTCCCCTATCGCCACAAACTGCCAATCGTCGAGCCGGCTGGCAATGCGCTCAAGGTTTTGGCGGTAGTCAGCCCCCACCTCGGTCGGGTGCAGCCCCATCGCCATAGAAGTACAGTCGGGATAAGCCTCGTGCAGGCTATACATCGGCTCCACCGTGCCAAGGTCAACATTCGGCAACACGAGGTGGCTCACTCCGGCAGCCACAGCACGCGCCACCACCTCGTTGCGGTCTTCGTCAAATTCGGGCAGGTAAATATGAGTGTGCGTGTCAATCATTTCTTCCGGCTCAGCAACATCGTTGAGAAATTACGGAACGCAACTCGCGCCTCCTCGTCCATCTTCACCGTGTCGAGCCACTCCAGCGACTGCCACGTGTATCGCGCTATCGCCTTTTCGGCTTGCTGCGCTATGCCCAGCTTGTCGTATATCCCCCTCACGGCGGCAATCTTCTCGGCGCGGTGGGCAGGGTCGTTGTCGGCAAGCCAGCGCCCGAGTTCCTCGGCATCGCTCCCCTTGGCGGCAGCCATTGCATTTATCAGCATATAAGTCTTCTTGTTGTTGGCAATGTCGCCACCAATCTCCTTCCCGAACGTCTTGGGGTCGCCATACACGTCGAGCCAGTCGTCTTGCAACTGGAATGCAAGCCCCAGGTCGCAACCATACTTGTAAAGCGTGTCGGCAGCAGCCTCATCGGCGCCGCCCACTATCGCCCCAATCTTGCAGGCACAGCCGAGCAGCACACTCGTCTTGAGCCTAATCATTTCGATATACTCCTCCTCGGTCACGTCGTTGCGCTGCTCAAAGTCAACATCGTACTGCTGCCCCTCATACACCTCCATCGCCGTGCGGTTGAAGATGTCGAGCACCCGCGGCAACACGTCGGCAGGAGTGCGGGCTATATACTGGCAAGCCATCGTCAGCATGGCATCGCCCGAAAGAATTGCCGTGTTGTCGTTCCACTTCACGTGCACCGTCGGGCAGCCGCGACGCATGTCGGCTTTGTCCATCACATCGTCGTGCAGCAACGTGAAATTGTGATAAAGTTCAATGCCCACGGCAGCATCTATCGCCCTGTCGGCACTGCCGGCAAAGGCATCGCAAGCCATCAGCGCGAGCACCGGACGTAGCCGTTTGCCGCCAAGCGACATCGTGTAGGATATAGGTTCATAAAGCCCAGCCGGCTGCTTGGGATACTCGATGGCAGCCACAGCGCGGCTCGCTTTCTCAACATAGTCTTCAAACTTCAACATAATAAATCCTGTATATACGTGTGTTATTTTTTCAAATATTCATTCATCAGAGCCTCAAAATCGTCAGCATCGAGCACATGCCTCAATGCCTCAACCGCCTCGGCGGCTGCCACAGGAGACCTCTCGGCTTCAGCCTTCACGGCAGCGGCAAGGCGCGGAATGCTCGACACGCTGGCATACACCTGCATCTGTTCCACGACAGGCAAGGCATCGATATAGTCTTGAAATGCCAAGTCAAACTGCCCGCACTCCCTGCCAAGCCCCCTCGCAATATAAGCCATGCGGGCTGCCTCCACCATGCCTGTCACCTCGCTGGCTGACTTCGTGCCTGCCACAAGCCCGGCACAACACTGCTCCGACAACTCCCAGCCAGCCCAATAGGGCTTGTGCAGCATCGTGAGCATCACAGCCCGGGCTTCGTCGCCACCTTGCTCGGCACCAAACCGGGTCAGCAACCGCCTCGCCTCGATGGCTTGCACGGCATCCATCTGCCCAATCCATGTTTCGACGTCTTCTGCAACTGCCACAATGCTGTCCTGCGATCCGACGGCTGCCGCCACCCGCACGGCAAGCGACAGTGCCGTCCGTTCGTCGGGCAAGCGGTTGCCGCAACTCGTTGCCGAGGCAGCAAGCGACAGCATCGCCGCCAATATGGCACACACTTCCTTCATCTGCCTTGAGCCGTGTGTGCGTTAAACATCTCGTTGGCAAGCCGTGGGTTGCCCTGCCCGACGCAGCGGCGGAAAACGGCATCAAATGTGTCGGCTGCGGCTGTGTCGCCGAGCAACATATATTCGCTCTGCACAGCCTTGGCGGCAAGTATGCAGTCTTGCAACTTCATCAGGCTGGTGCTGTCGCTCGCAACCACCTCGGCGGCAACCGATTCGGCACGTTGTCGCGCCTCGCCAATCGTCATTGGCTCGGTGCTTTCGCCACAAGCCGAAAGCAGCATCAACACCGATGCTGCAATAAAACCTCCACGTTTGTCCATATTCAAAATTTATGTGCAATGCAAATTTACAAAGTAAATGCTACATAAAAAAGTACACCAGCTGCCACAATCGCACCTATCGCCACATAGCTAAACATTTTTTAAAGGCAACTTCATTGTTTTACGAAACCGATGCACTAACTTTGCACGATTAATTTGCACTAATACAAATATATGACAGAAACAAACACACAATTGTTGGATTGCATCATCGAAGGCATTCAGGAACGAAAAGGTAAAAAGATTACGTTAGTTGACTTGAGCGACATCGAAAACGTAGCCACACAGAATTTCATAATCTGCCAAGGCACGTCAACCATGCACGTTTCGTCCATCGCCGACAGCATAAGAGAATATGTGAGACAGAAAACCGGCGACAAGCCTTTCAATTACGACGGTTATGAAAACTCACAATGGATTGTAATAGACTATGGCACGATTTATGTGCATGTATTCTTACCAGAGTATCGGGAGCTTTACAAACTTGAGCAGCTGTGGAGCGATGCTGCCATAACCGAAGTGCCCGACCTTGATTAAACATTTTTATTTACACACATCACATCTATGAGCAACCAAACAAACAACGAGGCACCAAAAATAAAGATGCCGAAGTTTAACATATTTTGGTTATATGCCATCGTAATTGCCGGACTGTTCGGTATATGGTATGCCAACAACGACAGCTATGAAAAGAATGTAAGCTGGAAACAGTTCCAGCAGCAAGTCCAAAAAGGGAATATAACCGATATTATTGTCTATCCCAGCGAAAACAAAGCCCACGGAATCCTCAAGGATTCTTTGGCTGCAAAAGAATTTCCCGGCTACAACAAGGCATCTAACAGTCAGGCACGCATTGTCACCCAGATTCCATCGGCTGACACAATGGAAAAGTACATCGCGCAATGGCAAGAAGAAGGTGTACTCACAGGCGATGTGAAATATGAACCGGGAAACAATTATGGCGCCATTTTCTGGAGCTTGTTCCCGATATTCCTGCTTATCGCGCTGTGGTACATCTTCATGCGACGCATGTCGGGCGGAGCTGGCGGCGCGGGAAGCGGCGTGTTCAGCGTGGGCAAATCGCGAGCCAAGCTGTTCGACAAGGACAACAGCACCCGCGTGACCTTCAACGATGTTGCCGGGCTGCAAGAGGCTAAGACAGAGGTTGCCGAAATTGTCGATTTCCTCAAGACTCCGCAAAAATATACCGAACTCGGCGGCAAGATTCCAAAGGGCGCATTGCTCGTAGGCCCTCCGGGAACGGGCAAGACGCTCCTCGCCAAGGCTGTGGCTGGCGAAGCCAACGTGCCATTCTTCTCGATGTCGGGTTCCGACTTCGTCGAAATGTTTGTCGGCGTGGGTGCATCGCGTGTGCGCGACCTCTTCCGCCAAGCCAAGGAGAAAGCTCCCTGCATCGTGTTTATCGACGAAATCGATGCCGTGGGGCGCGCACGTGGCAAGAACCCCAACATGGGTGCTAACGACGAGCGCGAAAACACACTCAACCAGTTGCTCACCGAGATGGACGGTTTCGGCACCAACAGCGGCGTTATCATTCTTGCAGCAACCAACCGTGCCGACATTCTCGACAAGGCTTTGCTGCGCGCCGGACGCTTCGACCGTCAGATATATGTTGACCTCCCCGACTTGAACGGGCGCAAAGAGATTTTCAAAGTCCACTTGAGGAACATAAAGAAAGACGACAGCGTTGACATCGACCTGCTGGCGCGGCAAACTCCAGGCTTCTCGGGCGCCGACATAGCCAATGTGTGCAACGAAGCTGCCCTGATTGCAGCCCGACGCAAAAACAGCTGTGTGCAGAAGCAAGACTTCATGGATGCAGTTGACCGCATCGTGGGCGGACTCGAGAAGAAATCGGTAATCACCACCGAAGAGGAACGCCGCTCGATTGCCATTCACGAAGCCGGACACGCCACCATCAGCTGGCACTTGCAATATGCCAATCCGCTCGTGAAAGTGACCATCGTGCCACGTGGCAAGGCTCTCGGCGCAGCTTGGTACCTGCCCGAAGAAAGGCAAATAAGCACTTACGAGGCTATGCTCGACGAAATGTGCGCCACATTGGGCGGACGCGCTGCCGAAGAGTTGTTCCTTGGGCACATATCTTCGGGTGCCGCCAACGACCTCGAACGCGTCACCAAGCAAGCCTATGCAATGGTAGCATACTTCGGCATGAGCCAAAAGTTGCCCAACTTGTGCTACTACGACTCGACAGGACAGTCCTACGGCTTCACAAAACCTTATAGCGAGGAACGTGCAAAGGTTATCGACGAAGAGGTGTCGAGAATCATTTCAGAACAATACGAACGCGCAAAGCAGATGCTCAACAGCTACGCCGAGGGGCACGGTAAGCTCACCGAGATGCTGCTGTCGCGCGAAGTGATTTACACCGACGACGTTGAACACATCTTCGGCAAGCGCCCGTGGGTTTCGCGCACCGACGAGATACTGAAAATCAACGAACAGCTCGAAGAAAAGCGCAAGCAGGAGGAAGAAACCCTAAAAAATGCCGAGCAACAAAACGGCGGCACTGGCAGCGAATGCAAGAACAGCGAAAACGGAGAAAAAGCTGCTTCATCGCCAAGCCAGCCCGAAGCTCCCGGCACCACCACTCCCCCTCCATTCTCGAAATAACAATCAATCCCACATAAGAAAAGCGACACAGCTCAATTTGCAATGGCTGTGTCGCTTTTTTATGTGTATGGAATTGGAAAGCGGAAAGGAAACCGCAACTCGCAATTCCAAATTCCTCATTCCTCATTCCTAATTCCTAATTATTCTCACATCATGATTTCCTTGATGGCTCGCCCTATATTGTCAACAATGTCACTGGCAATCATGCCGTAACTACCATGTACCTTTTCAGCCAAGTCGCCTGCCACGCCATGAATGTAAACACCCATTATCGCGCTGAATTGCGGACTGTAGCCCTGTGCAAGCAATCCCGATATGATACCCGTCAACACGTCGCCGCTCCCGGCTGTCGCCATTCCCGGGTTGCCTGTGGTGTTGACATACACCTTACCAGTAGTATCAACCACCATTGTATAGTGGGCTTTCATCACTATAATCAGCTTGTGCGACTTCGCCACTTCTATCGCCTTCTTCAATCGCTCCTCCTCGGTATCGAATTTCCCGAATATGCGTTCAAATTCTGCCACGTGCGGCGTCAATATCGACTTCTGCGGAATACTCTCAAACAGCATCGGACGTGCGGCAATGCAATTGAGCGCGTCGGCATCGAGCACACAAGGCAAGTTGCGCGTTTTCAAGAAGCGGTCTATCGCATCAACCGTCATGTCGTTTGTACCCATTCCCGGACCAAGCGCAACCGTGTTGTAGCGGCGGTTCATGGTTATGTCAGATGTCACTATTTCATTCTTGTCGGCACTGAACAACGCTTCGGGAACGCTCGTCTGCAGCACATCGTGCCCACACCGCGGACAATGCACCGACACCACTCCAGCCCCGGCTCGCATGGCTGCCCGCGCGGCAAGAATTGCAGCCCCCAGCATACCATATCGCCCAGCAACGAGCAGCAAGCTGCCAAAGTCGTATTTGCTGCAGTGGTCGGGACGGCGGCGAAGCAAGTTTTTCACCTCATAGTCCTCCACAAGGTAGTAGTTTGTCGCAGCCTTGTTGATAGCATCGCGATTCAAGTCAATGTCGAGCACCTTGCACTCGCCAATGTTCGCTGCATTCTCGGCAAAGAAGTAGGAAAGACGCTTGAATTGGAATGCAAGCGTGAGGTTTGCCCTTATGATGTTGCGGCGGTCCGACCCCGTATTCCACTCGCCAAACAGCCCCGACGGGATGTCGATTGCCACGATATATGCCTGCGACTCGTTGATATATTGCACCAGCGACGTGAAACCGCCTTTCAACGGCTCACGCAGCCCGCTGCCAAACAATCCGTCGATTACCACATCGTCACGCCCCAATGCCGGAGGCTCAAACTCGTTTACAATCTCGGTAAAGTCCACACCATCCATCTCCTTCAACCGCTCGCGGTTTTTGACACACCCTTTCGAGAGTTTTGTTGACGGTATGTTAAACAAGAACACTTCTATGCGGTTATATCCCTGTTCCTTGAGCAACCTTGCCATAGCAAGAGCATCGCCGCCATTGTTCCCGGGACCTGCAAACACCACAAACCGCTTACTCGGCCGCCACCGCGACATCACTTCAAATGCCGCAGCCGAAGCAGCTCGTTCCATCAAATCAATCTCAGAGATTTCATCCACCTTGAGCGTTTGCTCCTCAATGCGACGTATTTCACTTGTGGTAAATATCTTCATATCGCTATATTTTTCGTCAGTTGAATCAACACCAATCCACCAATGAAGCATGCCCACCTCATCAGTAATACAAAAATAATGCTAATCTGCCACTTTTACAAGATAAGCCGTTTCAATTTAAAGTCCGTTTAATTTTTTATTGTTCAATCATTTGAAATTGCTCCTGTCTCCATCGTTCCAGCTACTTGACACGACCAGCCTGCAAAAAGTGGCTCTTGTAATAGTCATCTTCAAGACTGCTCACTATCACACCGCGGCTCGACGACGCATGGGCAAACTTGCCATTCTTCAGGTATATTCCCACGTGACCTATCCGTTTCTTCCTGCCCGTCTTGAAAAACACGAGGTCACCCTCGTCCAACTTGCTCTTTTTTATTTTATTGCAATTTTTCTTGTAAATCAATTCCGAACTGCGCTGCAACTTCTTGCCATACACCGACTGATATACACTCGAAACAAACCCCGAGCAGTCAACACCATTGCGTGTGCTGCCGCCATAACGATATGGCACCCCTATCCAGCTTTCAATCTCGCGATACAAATCCCGGTTGTCATCTTCGGTCATTTTTATGCCGAAATACTGTTTCTTGTAGCCGTCGCTTGCCACATCCTGATGCGAACGGCACGAAACCATCATGAAAAGGCTCGACACCGCTATCAAAAATATCCTTAATGCCCTCAGTTGCATATTACTTACTACAGTTTTTACCGTAAATGTAACTTTTTTCATGCCGCCATGCAAAGACACACGACATTTTTACAATACATTCGGAATTTATGAACCATGAACGCCACCGCAACAAACGACAAGGGCAGAGCATTCCATACGGATGTTCTGCCCATTCTCCAATCACTTTATAATTATGAAACAGCTATTTACTTCGTTTCGTCAGCCGCAGCTTCTGTTTCAGCTTCGGCAGCTCCAGCCTCGGCTTCCTCCTTTTCCTCGCTCTTGAAAGTAGTGAAACCAGCTTCCACGAGAATGTTATACCATGCAATCACCTTCTTCATGTCGGTGTCATACACGCGGTCGGTGTCATAATTTGGCAACACGCTTGTAAAGAAATCATGCAATGCCGTAGCATCTTTCGTCAACTCCTTCTTGTCGAGCACCTTGCCATCGTTCTGTTTGTAAATGGTTTCAAACACATCGGCAAGGGGCACTTCCTCGTCGGTTGTGTAGATGGCAATGTCGCCAAGCGATATTATTTTGTTGTAGGAATATGCCGGCATACGCTTTTTGTCTGCCAAGTTCTCGACTACAATGATATTTTTTCCATACGAAATCAACTTATACAGTCCCGGCTTACCCGAGATCGATAGTATTTTCTTTAACATAATAGTTGTGTTATCGTTTATTGTTCCAAAATTTCTCACAAAGATAGCGCAAGTTGAGTGCAATACAAAACAAATTTATTTGTTTTTATTGCCGAAACGCAGCCTATATTTCCCATAGAGACGCAATTCACCGCATCTGAAAAATAAAATCTACACCAACAGCCTCGCCACTTGTGGCAATAGCGCAGTCTTCCCGTCGTTGACAATCACCTTTGCGCCGGCTGTGGCACATTCCGCCGCTTGTGCGTTTATTCGCGCCTCGACAGCTTCGCGCGGCAATCCGTTGCGCCTCATCACGCGCTCGACGCGCACCTCGTGCGGAGCAGCCACCGTCCATTCGTCATCGACAATTTCACCAAGATTGCTACTGCGCAATATCGCCGTTTCGACAAACACACACCCCCTGCCTACGCCACTAACTTCAGCCCACTGCAACAAATCCTCCCTCACTGCCGGGTGGACAATGCCATTTAACCGCTTCAGCGCGACATCGTTGCCAAATACCTTGCTCGCAACATAACGACGGTTGATTACACCCTCGGGCGACACAGCCTCACGACCAAATTCCTGCACCAGCTGGCTCTTTATCTCCTCGGAATTATCCATTAGCAACTTGGCACGGCTGTCGCAGTCATACACCGGATAGCCCATCACGCGCAGCAGAGCCGAAACCACGCTCTTGCCGCTACCTATTCCACCTGTCAATGCAATTATCCTCATCGTTTCTCAACTATATACTCCACACTATCGGGCTCAAGCGACATATTGCGGCACTCGGCAGGCATTTCCACTACATTCACAGCCACTTTCCCATTGCCGTCGTCAACGTGCATGAGTATGTCGTTATAATTCACCACAGCCCTGATGTCGAGCACGTTCCTGTATATGCTTTGCGGCACAAGGAACGATGCTTCAACAACCGACGGGAACGTAATCACATTAACGCCGATAGGTTTGTTCACCACATCGACGTTTACACTCTGCTTCTTGGCAATGAGCGGCTCTATCGGCACTCTCACCGTGATGCTGCTCGGAACAATTTTAGCCCCTGCGATAGGCACGATTTCAATTTCGCGCGTTAATGTGTCGGTAAGCCCGCTTTCGGATATACGCCTCGTCTGCACGGTAGTTATCCCGCCAAGTGTGTTTTGGTCGGAATACACTGTCACCGAGTCGCTGCTAAGCATCGTTTCGCCATTCATCACATATCTGAAGTCAGCCGATACATTCATGTCGAGCTTCACCGGCACCCGCTTGCCCGGCAAGTTGGTATATTTCACATTCAGCGAGTCGGGCGACACTGCTACAACGGCGGTCGTGTTGCTGAACAACTTTCTCACACGAGCAAGCATCTCTATCGAAGATATCTTCAGGCTGCCGCCAGTACTGGCACACTCCTTGAAGTCAACCGTCATTGTCGGCTCATTGCCAAAATCATAACGCAACAATGCCGACCCCTTGTCGCGCACGCTCACCTTCACCTCATCGGGCAACCCCGATATAATGGTGGTACTGTCGGGTACCGACGTCAGCTTCAGCGGCATCGTCAAGTCTTTCTGCGTCTCGTTACTCAATGTCAGGAAAAGCCAAAAAAGAAACGAGATAACAAGGCACGTCAGGTAAAGCAATATCGAATTGGTGCGGCTCGAATGCCTCCACGCAGCCCAGGTCCTCTTTGCCTTGTCTATATATGATTTTAGCAACATAATAATGGTAATGGTAATTGGTGTGGGGTTACTTAATATAAAAAGCCATTCACCGCATTTGCACCGGTCGAATGGCTTTGGTCTTTTTTATTCCTTGCAACCGCAAGAAAGTATGTGTGTGTATGCGATACTTTTCTTACTTCTTGTCGGTAGCAGCTGCAGCACTGGCCTGGGCATCTTCGGCTGAAGGATACACCGAGTTCTTGTCGATGCGAATCTTCACGTTGTCCGAAATCTCAAGCAGGAACGTAGTTTCCTTCACATCCCTTATCTTGCCGTAAATGCCGCCTGCGGTAATCACCTTGTCGCCTACCGACAGACCTTCACGGAACTTCTTTATTTCTTTTTGCTTCTTCGATTGAGGGCGTATCATGAAGAAATAGAATATAGCAATCAAAGCTATAATCATGATGAAACTTTCCCAACCAGCAGCACTTTGCGCAGTAGCTGTTTCTTGCAATAAAATCCAGTTTAAAGACATAATTATATTGTTACGGTTAATTTTCAGTTTGCAAAAATAGCAAAATATCTCATTCTTTCACTATTATGCGCTCTGCTTTTAAATAATTTATGATGGAGTTTAATATACCGTTAACAAACTGCCCGCTGCGTGGCGTGCTGTAATACTTGGCAATCTCGATATACTCGTTGAGCGACACACGGGTAGGTATTGCAGGATAATTGATTATCTCGGTTATTGCCACGTCCATCACCACGCGATCCATCAACGCAACACGGTCGGCATCCCAGTTCTCGGTCACGATGAACTTATTAATCAAGTTGTCGCAACGCTCGCGCCCCTGCACGGTCTTGGTGAAGAGTTGTTCGCCAAACAGGCTGTCTTCCTCGTCCTTATACATGGGCATGAATGCCTTGTCGCCCTCGGTTTCAAATCGCTTTATCGTCTTTATCACGAATGTGCCTATCGTCTCAAGGTCGTCGTTCCAGTAAACCGACTTCGACTCAAGCTGGTCAACAAAGTCGTCATCGACCAGTATCACACGCTTCAGCAAGTCGCGCCACAATTCGCAATCCTCCACAAAGTCGTTCCCCGGCTTTGCCATATAGGCGGCATACACGTCCGACTTAAGCACCTTGTCGAGCAACAACTTCAAGAAAATATCATCGTCGTGCCATGTGAGCTTGTTTTCCTTTTGGTACTCCACATAGCTCATGCTGTTGCGCAACCTCTTAATACACAAGTTATCGACAAACTTCATATTGGGATGCAAATCCTCTTCAGTGGGCAAATATTTGTTTTTAGCCGCATCGAGCCGCCTGTCTTGCAAGTCGGTCAATTCCACCATCAACACGAAGATGTAATTGTAAAGCTCGTAAGCCAATTCAAGACTCTTTTTCAATTCTTTTTTTGCATCGACAAATGACTTATCTTCCTGCGTCAAGAAATAGGAATAAAGCATTTGCACCACCTTAATTCTAATCAATATGCGGTTTATCATAATTTGATATTATTACTTTTATTTTCAATGAACAGAAAATCGGGTGCAAAGATAGCGCAAATCGAGGGCAGAACAAAACAAATCCATTTGTTTTTATTGCCGAAACCACGGCTCTTTCGTTTAAAATAGTGCGTGGGGCGGCGAAGCCGTCCAACTTTGCGCTAACCGAGGGCGACGAAGCCCTTTGGGGCGAGGAACCCTCGGAATGCAACCCTCTCCACACAGCAGGGCCTCGAAGAGGTCCAACGTGCCACTTAATAGTACTTGGGCATCCATTACAAGCACCAAGCATGGTGTGGAAATGTGCATTTTTCATATTAAGAATGCAATGGAACTCCGTTGGACCTCTTCGAGGCCCTGGGCTGGGATAGAGGTAATGTCCGACGGTTAACGCATGGTTGGACGGCTTCGCCGCCCCTGCGCCCCCATATTCCGTAATGCCCCATTGTTACACCGTATGCCGAGATGCAGCCTGTCTTATCACCAAAGGCACCGACGCAAATTACAAATTGCGCTGGCGCACTACCTCATACACCATTATACCGGCTGCTACCGACACGTTGAGCGAATTGATATGCCCATATTCGGGTATGGCAACCAGCCCGTCGCACAAGCGCAGCACCTCGTCGGATATCCCTTTCTCCTCCGACCCAAGCACTATCGCCACAGGCGTTGTATAATCTGGGGCGATGTAGCTTTGAGTTGCCTTTTCCGATGCACCATACACCTTGTAGCCGCTATCCTTCAAGAACTTAACAGCCCACACAAGGCTATGTTCGCGGCACACAGGCAGATAGTGCAATGCCCCTGCCGAGGTCTTGACAGCATCGGCACCCACGCTCACGCTGTTGCGCTCGGGTATGACTATGGCATCGACGCCGGCACAGTCGCACGTGCGGGCTATCGCGCCAAAGTTGCGCACGTCGGTCAACCCGTCGAGCACCACCACAAACGGCACCTTTCCGCTCTCATACAGTTGTGGCACCAAGTGTTCGAGCTTGTGGTAGGTCACAGCCGACAAAAATGCCAACACGCCTTGGTGGTTCTTGCGGGTGACGCGGTTGATTTTCTCCACTGGCACCTTCTGTATCACCACCCTGTTTTCCCTTGCCGCCTTGAACAACTCTTCTGCCAAGTCGCTCGACAAGTCTTTTTTCACCAATATCTTGTCAATCTCCTTGCCAGCCTCTATTGCTTCAATCACGGCTCGCATTCCAAATATATATTTATTATCTTCCATCTTCGTTCTACTACTTGATTATATATTACCACTCTGTCCTATTTCACATTAAGCAATATCTTGGCATTGTCGATTGCCGCCTCGCTCACCTTGTCGCCGCTGAGCATCGCCGCTATTTCCATTACGCGCTCGTCATTGCCCAAGCGGCGCACCGACGTGTGAGTCGAGTCGGCAGTGTCTTGCTTATACACCTTGAAGTGATTGTCGCCCTTCGATGCCACTTGCGGCAGGTGGGTTATGGTTATCACCTGTATGTTGCGGCTTATCTCTTTCATTAGGTCGCCCATGCGATTGGCAACGTCGCCCGACACTCCCGTATCCACCTCATCGAATATGATGGTTGGCAATTTCATGCTCTTGGCGATTATCGACTTGATGCACAGCATGAGTCGCGAAATTTCTCCGCCCGATGCAGTAGTCTCGACAGGCATGAGCGGTTGCTGCTTGTTAAACGAGAACAGGAACTTTACCGCATCGGTACCCGTTGCCGAAAACGGCACTTGCTCAAACTCTATCTTGAACTGCAAGTTTTTCATACCCAGCGGCACGGCAAGTTCTTTCAAGTGCTTCTCAAATACTTTCGAGGTCTCGTGCCGGCGTTTCGACAGCTCGGCAGCAAGGCTTGCCACCACTTTCTCCTGCGCAACAAGTTCGTTTTCGAGTTTCGCTATCTCCTCGTCGAAACCGTCAATCTCGCCCAACTGCGCCTCATAACGTTTTTGCAATTCTATCAACTCGTCAACCGACTGCACCTTATGCTTGTTTTCGAGCGAATATATATTGCTCAACCGCTCGCTCACCCTTTCGAGTTCGGCAGGGTCGTCAACCAAGTTGCCTTGCATCGACGATATGGTGCGCGCCATGTCCTTGATGTCGATTATCACAGCATCGAGCCTTTCGTCCATGTCGCCCATTTCGTCGCACAGTTGGCTCAGGTGCGTCAAGTTGCTCGACACGGCTGCAAGTCCGCTCAACACCGATGCTCCGCCCTCTTCGTCGCCGTCGAGCAATTGCTCGCATTGCCACAGATAGCTTTTTATCTCGTTCACATTGCGCAACCTGCGTTCGGCAGCTTCGAGTTCAACGTCTTCACCAGGCTGCAACTTCAACTCGGCAATCTGCGACAACTGGAAGCGCAAGTAATCCTCCTCCGACTTCCGCCGCGCATTGGTCTCTTTCAATTCCTTTATTCGAGTTTCGATATGGCGATACCGCTCATATTCCTGCTCGTATTGCGACAACAGCCCTTTGTCGGGGTGCAAGTTGTCGAGTATGCTCAACTGGTAGCGATGGCTCGACAGCAGCATGTTGCTGTGCTGCGAATGAATGTCAATAAGCTGCACCGACAATGCCCTCATCACAGGCAGCGTCACTGGCGTGTCGTTGACAAATGCACGAGTTCGACCGTTGGGGGAAATTTCCCGCCGCATTATGCACTCCCCGCCTTCATATTCTATGTCGTTGTCGGCAAAAAATTGCTGCAGCCCGTACTCCTCAATATCGAAAACCACCTCGATAACCGATTTCTTGTCAATTGCCCTTATAGCTCTCGACTCGGCTTTGTCGCCCAATATGAGAGACAACGCTCCCATCATTATCGACTTGCCTGCTCCTGTTTCACCTGTTATTATCGTCAACCCCGGTTCAAACTCTATGTCGAGCTTGTCAATCAGGGCATAATTCGATATTTTCAACTGTTTAAGCATCGCTCAGTCAGTTTTTCATTTTTTTGAGGTTTCTTTTATCTTGTTCAGACGGGTGCCGTCGGTGGGATAAAGCGGATAAAGAAGCTCATACACTTTATTCTTTTCGGTAGTGCCAGCCTCCGAGTATATGTTCACCAGTTCGTCCATCTTAGAATCCCTGAAAATCGACAGGCATACACTCATAGGAGCTGCATCATACACTTTCTTCAACTCTTCTATGCATGCCGTCACCATGGCTCGCCCCTTGTCAACACTCACTGCCATTTGGTCGAGCCCTTGGCGGTGGTAGTTATACAATATCGTGCGTATGCCTCGGGTGGCGTTGTCGGTATATGCGCTGAGCACCGCGCTGCGGTTCTTGTTGTCCTCGAACGCCTTCCAGCCGCTTTCGCCCGAACTCTGAGCCAGCCTCACCACATTGGCAGCCTTCTCATAATAGGGTGTACCACCCTCGAGCGAGAATGTGTCGAAGTCCAACGCTATAATCATGAAGCAGTAGAAGTTGATTATCGCCGTCAGGTTGCTTTCCATCGACAGTTCGGAATAAACCAGCGGCTCATTCTCGATATACGTGAACTCGATACTCGTGTCCTTGAAATTAAGCACCGTAGTCGTGTAGGAACTGTTATACACCGGGCGCATCGACTGCACTTGCAGGTCGCCGGTAAACTTGTCGTCCTCATAGCTCTTTATGGTGAAAAACATTCGGCACTCAATCTTTTCGTTCACGGCAAATTGCGCATTGGTCCACTTGTTGGTGTTGACATATTCGGCAATCGCCTGTTCGAGCGTCTCAAACACCTCTTTTGACGAGTTTTGTATCTGGTCGGCATTTACCTCCACGGTGCAATTCAACTCTTGCGCACTGGCTGTGGAAGCAGCAGCAAAGCCAACCGCCGCCAACACGCATAGCAGCCTCATGTATGCAATAATCCTCGACATCATAACATCATCTCCCGTAAGACATCGATTATATCCCTTGCCACAAGCGTCTTGTCTTTCAAGCCATATTCCCGACTTTGCCCGTGGTTGTCGATAATGGTCACCTTGTTGGTGTCGGTCTTAAACCCTGCCCCGGGCACGTTGAGCGAATTTAGCACGATGAAATCGAGCCGCTTGCGCTGCAACTTCTCCACAGCATTGTTCATCTCGTTGTCGGTCTCAAGCGCAAACCCAACCAACAATTGCCCCTCGCGCTTCATTGCGCCCAAGGTGGCAGCTATGTCGGGATTCTTTTTGAGCCTGATTACGGGCAACTCGTCGTGCTCGCGTTTTATCTTGCGTGTAGCTGGGTTTTCCACTGCATAGTCGGCGACTGCCGCACACATTATGGCTGCATCGCACGACGGGAACGCTCCTACAGCAGCGTCGCACATTTCCTGTGCCGACTCCACGTCAATCACCTTTATGGCTGGATGCTTTGCCTTGACGGCTACCGGTCCGCTCACGAGCGTCACCTCTGCCCCGCGCCTTGCACACTCCTCGGCTATGGCATAGCCCATCTTCCCCGAAGAATAGTTGCCTATGAAGCGCACAGGATCGATTTTTTCGTAGGTAGGGCCCGCAGTGACCATCACACGTCGCCCGGCAAGGTCTTGCGACTTGGCAAAGAAGTCTTCCACCACCTTAAGTATGTTTTCGGGCTCTTCCATTCGCCCTTTTCCGACAAGGTGGCTTGCCAACTCGCCCGATGCCGGTTCTATGATATGGTTGCCATATTCGCGCAACATCTGCAAGTTGCGTTGAGTGCTTGGGTGGGCAAACATATCAAGATCCATCGCCGGGGCAACGAAAACCGGTGCCTTTGCCGACAAATAGGTCGTTACAAGCATATTGTCGGCTATGCCGTTTGCCATCTTCCCGATAGTCGAAGCTGTTGCCGGGGCAATCACCATGGCATCGGCCCACAGCCCGAGGTCAACATGGCTGTTCCAACTGCCCGTGTTGGCTGTGAAGAACTCGCTTATCACGGGCTTGCCGCTCAACGCCGACAATGTCACGGGCGTGATAAATTCCTTGCCCGACGGCGTTATCACCACTTGCACCTCGGCGCCAGCCTTGATAAAAAGCCGCAACAGATATGCCGACTTATATGCAGCTATGCCGCCGCAAATGCCCAATATGATATGTTTTCCTTCAAGCGTCTTCATCTTTACTTTGAACGCAATTTTATCGCAGTTATGACATTCTTGGTGTTTTGAGGGAAATCGCCCTGCATAATCCACCCATAATATCCCATGTCTTTCTTCAATACCTCTTCCACAGGCATTCCTTTGTATTTTCCAAAGTTGAACACCTCAACGTCCTTGTCGTTGTAAACCACGCGCCCCGCAAAGTCAACATTGCGCGTCTGTGAAGAGAATTTCGACAAATATTCCACATCGTTTTCAAGCGTCGGATACATATCGAGCTGCGCCTTCAGCACCTCATACGTCGCACGGGTGTCGGCACATGCCGAGTGGGCAGCGTCGAGCTCCTTGTGGCAATAGAAACGATAGGCTGCCGACAACGTGCGTTGTTCCATCTTGTGGAATATCGTCTGCACGTCGATAAACTTCCGCTTCGAGAAGTTGATGCTCACCCCGGCGTTCAAGAACTCTTCCACAAGTATTGGGATGTCGAAACGATTGCTGTTGAAACCTGCAATGTCACACCCCTCAAACACCTGTTCGAGAGTCCGAGCCACTTGCTTGAAGGTAGGGCAATCCTTCACATCGTCGTCGGTGATGTGATGCACGGCGGTCGCCTCGGCTGGAATGGGAAATCCGGGATTAATCCTCACCGTCTTGCTCTCCTCGTCCCCGTTGGGATAAACTTTTATATACGAAATTTCCACAATCTTGTCTTTCGACACGTTTAGCCCCGTGGTCTCTACGTCGAAGAAAATAAGTGGATTCTTTAGTTTTAATTCCATGACAAAGTCTGTGTGCGTCGTCGTTTACAACATCATCGGCATAAGCAACATGAGCAGGTCTTCGCCTTCTGGTTGCGAGTCGGGCAGGAATATGCCTGCACGGGTCGGGTCGAGCAATTTCACAACCACTATGTCGCTATTGATATTGGTCAATATTTCTATCAGTTTTTCGTCGTTGAAGCCTATCGACATATCTTCGCCGCTGTAGTCGCAAGACACTGTTTCTTCGGCTTTCTTCATAAAATCGAGGTTCTCGGCTGTCAGCTTCATGCTGTTCTGGCTTATGTCGAATTTCACCATGCCACCGGCACTTGAGAACACCGACACGCGCTTCACGGCATTGAGCAACGACACGCGGTCAACCGAAATCACCAACGGGTTGTTTTGCGGTATCACCGAGTTGTAATTGGGATACTTACCATTGATGAAGCGGCACGTGAGCGTGAAGTTCTCGGTCTCGAATGTCGCGCTTTTGGTATCGAATGTTATTTTCACCTCGCCGTCGCTCTTGCCTATTATGCCGTTCAATATCGATGCCGGCTTCGATGGCAATATGAACGAAGACGTGATGCCAGGCTTCAGACGCGTATTTTCAAAGCGCACGAGCTTGTGCGTGTCAGAAGCCACAAATGTTATGTTTTCGGGCTTTACATCCCAATATATACCCATCATGATGCGGCGCATTTCCTCGGTGCCTACCGCAAACAGTGTATAGTCAATGCTTTCCTGAAGCTCCTTCACCGGCATAACAATCGACTCCGACACTTCGCCAAGTTCCTCTTTACGCGGGAACTCGTTGCCATCGATGCCCGAGAAATCGAAGTGCCCGTTTTGGTATTGCAAATGAATGGCAAAATTGCTGTCAACCGAGAACTCAAGTGGCTGGTCGGGTATCTCCTTCAACAGGTCGAGCAAACTCTTTACGTTAACGGCAAACGTTCCCTCGCCGTCGGCGAAGTTCACTTCTACCGTCGTCGTTAGTATCGTTTCCTGGTCACTACCTGTGATTATGAGTTTGTCACCTTCGAGACTAAACAAGAAGTTGTCGAGTATCGAAATAGTGTTCTTCGTGTTCACCACCTTGCTCACCACCGACAAATGCGACAGGAGCAACTTGCTGGAAATGCTGAAATTCATATATCTATCAGTTTTTATTATTCACATTGACGGCTGCACACAGCAGCTACATTTTACAACTTACAAATATACGCAGTTTTTCCCGATTTGGAAATTGTTTTAATTTTTTGTTCATCGTTTTTTGCCCATCGAGCAATAACAATACCTTATCACAAACACAGTTACAGAGACGCGATTCTTCGCGTCTAAAGTGCACAAAAACAAAACCGCAAAAAAAGCCGAGGGCGGCAGATTCCGTCCTCGGCTCAATACTATTATTCCGGTAGTGCGCCTCGGTGCTTACCATATAACCACGCGCTCGGCTGCCGGCAAGAACATCTTGTCGCCGTCCTTGATGCCAAATGCGTCAAAGAAGGTGTCGATGTTGCGCAGCGTAGCGTTCACGCGGTAGCGACCCAACGAGTGCGGGTCGATTTTTGTGCGGCGCAAAATCTCTTCCTTGGTGATGTTTGCTGCCCACACGTTGGCATAAGCAAGATAGAAACGTTGCTCGGGGGTGAAGCCGTCGATTGGCTGCCCGTTCTTGCCCTGCTCGGTCTTCTTGAATGCGGTGTAAGCCACACGCAAACCGCCTTGGTCGGCAATATTCTCGCCAAGCGTGAATTGACCGTTGGCATGAACATCGTCGGCAACCACGATAGCGTCGAACTGAGCAGCGAGCTTGTCGGCAAGCCCTTTGAACTTCTCGGCATCTTCGGCAGTCCACCAGTCGGTCATGTTACCGTTTTGGTCGAAGTTGCGACCCTGGTCATCGAAGCCGTGAGTCATTTCATGACCGATTACAACACCGATTGCACCATAGTTGCTTGCATCGTCGTTGTTCATATCGAAGTACGGCGGTTGCAAAATGGCTGCCGGGAAGCAAATCTCGTTGGTAGTCGGGTTGTAGTATGCGTTCACCGTTTGCGGAGTCATGCCCCATTCGTCACGGTCAACAGGCTTGTTCCAGCGTTGGTAGTTGTCTTGTGCAAGGAACAGGCTCACACCCTTCACATTTTCCCAATAAGTCTTGTTGGTGTCGATGGTCACGCCACTATAATCTTTCCACTTGTCGGGATAGCCGATTTTCACGGTGAAGCTGTTGAGCTTTACAAGGGCGTTAACCTTGGTCTGGTCGCTCATCCATGTGAGGCTTGCGATGTGTTCGGCAAGGGCTTTCTTCAAGTTGCCAACGAGCTTGAGCATACGCTCCTTCGACTCGGCTGGGAAATACTTCTCAACATAGAGTTGGCCCACAGCTTCGCCAAGCATACCGTCGGGTACCGAGAGGGCGCGCTTCCAGCGTGGTTGCATCTCCTTCTTGCCCGACATCGTGCGAGAGAACATATCGAAGTTGGCTTGCACATAGTCGTCGCTCAGGTAGGACGAAGCCGACGAAATATACTTGCACAGCAAGTAGTCCTTTATTTCCCTGTCAGAGAGCGAACCCATCAGGTTGTTAACCTCGGCAAGGAACTTGGGCTGCATCAGGCACACTTGGTCGATATTGGGCAGACCGATACCAGTGAAATAAGCCACCCAGTCGATGTTAGGATAGTCGGCTTTCAATTGGTCGATGGTGCGAATGTTATACTGTATCGCATAGTTGCGCGACTCCTCGCGAGTCATTGCAGCATTGGCGAGTGCAGTCTCGATTTTCAGCACGTTCTTGGCTGCCTTTTGTGCCTGTTTCTTCTTGTAGCCCGAGAATGTGAAAATCTTTTCGATATACTTCACATACTCGTTACGAATGTTCACGGTGTTGTCGTCGTTTTCGAGATAATAGTCACGGTCGCCAAGTCCACCCGAGATTTGAGCCACATACATGATGTTCAGGTCGGCATTCTTCAAGTCGGCCATTACACCGGTGCTGAAGAATGGCGATGCGATACCGTTGTGGAGCCACGACACGATACCGATAAGGTCGGCGCGCTTCATGTTCTCTATCTTCTCGATGTCGGCTTGCAATGCAGTCGCACCCTCATTGTTGAGGCGCACGCTGTCCATGCCCATCTCATACAGGTCGCTCACCTTCTGCCCTATCGAGCCTTGCGGGTGGTTGGCTTCGCTCAAGTGCTGCACAAGTGTCTTCACCTGCTCGCGGCTGTTCTCAGCCAATTGGTCGAAAGTACCGAAACGCGAATATTGCGCTGGCAGTGGGTTGTTCTTCATCCAACCACCACAGGCGTAATCATAAAAATCCGCTCCCGGGGATACCGTTTCGTCGAGGTTGGCGCGGTCAACGCCCTTAGCCTCTTCTGCATTGATGCTGTTCGTTGTCATTGTCAATGCCAAAATTGGAATAACGTACTTTAAAATTTTCATTAATCTATGATATTAAAAAAATTCTGTATTCTCGTTGTTATACTTCTCACGCAAAAAACGCAGGCAGGTGCGCTGCAAACGCCAGCCTCGCCTGCCCGTTTTATTCCTGCATTATCGCATCAAGGTCGCTACATGCCAATTCCCACGCACTCATGGCGTTCTCCAACTTCTTGTTCAGCTCGGCATGGCGTTCAAATATGTCGGCTGGCAACTCGCCTCCCGCGGCAAGCTGCTCCTCCACCGCCTTTATTTGCCCCTCGATGTCACTAATCTCAGCCTCGCACGTGGCTACGCGCTTCTGCCGGCGTTTCACTTCACGCTCGCGCTCCTTTTGCTCGAAGTAGCTTTTGCGCGCCGCGCTCTTGCCATCGGCTGGCTCTGCCGCTGCCGTCGCCGCTGGTTGCTTGGTGGCTGCCGCTTCGGCTTTAGGCGCGGCAAGTTCAAGCTGGCGCAACGATTCTATCTTCTTCGACTCAAGGAAGTCGTATATGCCTCCAAGGTGTTCACGCACCTTGCCGCCGCCAAATTCATACACCTTACTCACAAACCCGTCGAGAAACTCGCGATCGTGCGACACCACGATTACGGTGCCATTGAAGTCCTTTATCGCCGCCTTCAATATGTCCTTGGTGCGCATGTCGAGGTGGTTGGTAGGTTCGTCGAGTATGAGCAGGTTGACGGGTTCGAGCAACAGCCTTATCATCGCAAGCCGGGTCTTCTCTCCGCCCGAAAGCACTTTCACCTTCTTGTCGGAAGCCTCGCCTCCAAACATGAACGCGCCCAATATGTCGCGAATCTTGGTGCGAATGTCGCCCACTGCCACATGGTCGATTGTGTCGAAAACAGTCAACTCGCCATCGAGCAACTGGGCTTGGTTTTGGGCAAAATAACCTATCTTCACGTTATGCCCTATCTTGAGCGTTCCGTCATACGGTATCTCGCCCATGATACACTTCACAAGGGTCGATTTTCCCTCACCGTTTTTCCCCACGAAAGCCACCTTCTCGCCTCGCTTGATGGTGAACGTGGCATCGCTGAACACGCGATGGTCGCCATAGCTCTTGCCCACGCCGTCGGCTATAACCGGGTAGTCGCCCGAGCGAGGTGCCGGGGGAAACTTCAAGTTGATGTGCGAATTGTCTATTTCGTCAATTTCTATGCGCTCAATCTTGGCAAGCTGCTTGATGCGGCTCTGCACCTGCACCGACTTTGTAGCCTTGTAGCGGAAACGCTCTATAAACTCCTCGGTGTCTTGTATCTGCTTTTGCTGGTTCAGGTAGGCACGCGTCTGCTGTTCCACGCGCTCCTTGCGCAACTCCATGAATTTGGAGTAGTTTACGCTATAATCATATATCTTGCCGCAAGATATTTCTATCGTGCGGTTGGTAATGTTGTCGATAAATGCGCGGTCGTGCGACACAAGCATCACGGCACTGGCTTTGGTCTTGAGGAAAGTTTCGAGCCACTGAATCGACTCGATGTCGAGGTGGTTGGTAGGCTCGTCGAGCAGCAGCACGTCGGGCTGCCGCAACAGCAACTTGGCAAGCTCGATACGCATACGCCAGCCGCCGCTGAACTCCGACGTAGGACGGTCGAAGTCGCTGCGTTCAAATCCCAGTCCGATAAGCGTCTTTTCCATCTCGGCATCGCAGTTTTCCGACCCCATCATCGTCAGGTGCTCGTTGAGCGTCGTCACGCGCTCAATCAGCTTGGCATATTCAGGGCTGTCGTAGTCGGTTCGCGACGCTATCTCCTCGTTGGCGGCATCTATTTCGGCTTGCAGCTGCGTTATGCGGTCAAACGCCTTCTTCACCTCATCGCGCACAGTAGTGCTGTCGGCAAGCACCATTTGTTGCGGCAAGTAGCCAATAACCGTGTCGGCTGGAACTGCCACAGTGCCGCTCGTCGGCGACTGCATTCCTGCTATAATCTTCAACATGGTTGACTTTCCTGCCCCGTTCTTCCCCACAAGTGCAATCTTGTCTTTCTTGTTTATTACGAAATTGGCATTGGAAAACAACGGAATGCAATTAAACTCTACCGACAGGTTCTGTACAGAAATCATCTATGCTTGCTTAACAGTTTACACAAAAAAAGTGCGTTTGCCCATGCGACCCCTCAAACAGTGCCGCCAGCACCGCAAAATTCATGCAAATATAGTGAAAGTCGAGTGCAATGCCAAAAAAGAACTCGTTCATTTTTTTGCATTGCCGAGACGCAGCCTATATTATCAAAATATAGTGCAAGTTGAGCGCAATGCCAAAAAAGAACTTATATTATCCCAATAAATACAAACCCAAATTGTAGAGACGCGATTCATCGCGTCTGAATCAGCCACCAAGATACAAAACAATGAACCAGATAAATACTACATTCCCCCACGCCGCCCTATGGCAATCTCGCTGGTATAATACC
This sequence comes from uncultured Bacteroidales bacterium, assembly GCA_949285735.1. GTDB lineage: Bacteria > Bacteroidota > Bacteroidia > Bacteroidales > Muribaculaceae > Avimuribaculum. The sequence goes on along the minus strand of CASEAQ010000032.1, from coordinate 223 downwards.
TTTTCAAGAAATCATATAGCAGAAGTTCGTTCATGCGGTTCTGGCTGGCAAAGTGGCGGTTCATCATCATGTGTACCAGCGATGCCACATTCAGCCTGTCGGCATTTTCCTATCAACTGTATTACCTGACTTTGACATCCAAAAATCGCATTGACTATAACTAGGTCAAAATCAAAGGTTTCTGAATTTTATCATGGTGACGCGGGTGACGCAAGCCTGAAAT
>CASEAQ010000031.1 GCA_949285735.1 uncultured Bacteroidales bacterium | reverse complement strand
AGAGCTGCTCTGCTCCGAGGCAGGTCTGAAACACAGGGGACAGAGATGTATAGAACCGGAAGCCGTGTTCGGACAAATGAAAAACAACATGAACTACAAACGTTTCCGCCATTTTGGGTTGGACAAGGTCTTCATGGACTTTTCCTTCTTTGCCATTGCCTTCAATATAAAAAAGATGTGTGCCAAGATGGGAAAAGGATGTATTGGCCGGCTGACTGAACTGCTTTATGAGCCTGCCGCCGCCATATTCAGATGTTGGGGCCGCCATATTCAGATGTTGGGGGCACATAAATCAGAGATATCCACAAAATATCGCAGCTTAAAGTACATGAACTGATTTTTAGGGCTAACGAAAAAAAAGAAGGTGCATCGTGCATTACGACACACCCTCTTGTATTATCAGACCGCAGCACACTCACACTTTCTTAGCAGTGAAAGGGGCAAAGCATTTTCTCTCCCCATTCCGACACACCATGCGTGTGCGCGCGAATGTAGCTTCGTGCAACTTTATTAGTTTTCAGCAGTCTCTGTCTCGAAAGGCTTCACCGTGATATACTTGCGGTTTGCCTTTGTAACAAAAGCTACAGTACCATCAATCAAAGCAAAGAGCGTGTGATCCTTGCCCATGCCTACGTTAGCTCCCGGGTGGTGAACTGTACCACGTTGACGCTTGATGATGTTACCAGCCTTTACGCTTTGACCACCGAAAATTTTAACTCCGAGTCGTTTGCTTTCCGACTCACGGCCGTTCTTTGAACTACCTACACCTTTTTTATGTGCCATTTCTTTCTAAAATTTTTTGTGGATTCTTGTTGTTAAGCAACGACTTCTTTAATCATAACCTTGGTGAACAATTGGCGATGACCGTTTTTGCGGCGATAGCCTTTGCGACGTTTCTTCTTGAAAACGATGATGTGTTCACCTTTGAGCATCGGGGTCAAAACCTCGCATACTACCTTTGCGCCCTCTACTGTGGGTGCGCCTACTTTTACTGTACCATCGGCATCAACGAGCAGCACGTTGTTAAATTCTACTGCATCGCCTTCCTTGGTGTCGCCGAGGTATTGAACATACAAAAACTTGCCAGCTTCGGCCTTGAATTGTTGTCCTTTGATTTCTACGATTGCGTACATCTCTGTATAAAATACTATTTTACAGGTTAAGTCCGTGAGGCGGGTCGTCTTCAACACAACCACTTAATCGAGCCTATTCGGAACGAGCGCACAAAATTAGTAATATTTTGCCTAATATCAAAACTTTGCCGCAGCTTTTCGCGCATGGCAATGTCACTTTTTGCTCACTTTTTCTCAATAAGCACCGTAGCATACGCCGATATGCCCTCGCCGCGCCCCGTGAATCCGAGTTTTTCGGTAGTAGTAGCCTTGATCGACACGCAGTCGGCGTCACAACCTATGCAGCGAGCCAACTCGGCTTGCATCGCCGGCACATGCGGATTGAGCTTGGGCTGCTCGGCACACACCGTTATGTCGGCATTGCCAAACTCATACCCTTTCTCCCTCACGAGCCGCATCACCTCGACGAGCAACTTGCGGCTGTCGATTCCCTTGTAGCGGGCGTCGGTGTCGGGAAAATGGTATCCGATGTCGCGCAAGGCAGCCGCACCAAGCAGTGCGTCACACAAGGCATGAATCAACACGTCGGCATCGCTATGCCCGAGCAGCCCCAGCGTGTGAGGTATTTTCACTCCGCCGAGCCACAGCTCGCGACCAGCCACCAAGCGGTGAACGTCGAATCCCATTCCAACCCTTATCATATCTCTCTACCGTTGTTTTATTTCCTGCGGCCAAGCAATTCCTTTATGCCGTCCATGTCAAACGTCAGCGTGAAGCGCAGCGTCTGGTCAAGCGGACTGCTCTGCGCCGTGGCAATCATGTAAGCAGCATCGAGCCTTATCACGTTAAGGGCAAAGCCAGCTCCAAGCCCGAAATACTTTCGGTCGCCCTTCATGGCGTTTTCGTAATAGTAACCGCCTCGCAAGAAGAATTGCTGGTTGTAGTTATATTCCAAACCAAACGAAACGTTGATTTCCTTCAACTCCTCGCTGAATCCGCCCGGTGCATCGCCAAACGACTTGAAGATGCCCGTGATGGGCGACATGTCTTGCCACTCCTGCAAGTCGTCCCAGTAAGGCGAATCCTCGGCGCTACCCTCGGCATAGTCCGACGTGCGCGGACGTGTCGGCACAAGCAACTTGTTGAGGTCGAGCGACACGGCAAGGTTGTGGTAGTCGGCAAGCGGGAACACGAATGTTGTACCCAACTTCAAGTTGGTGGGCAAGAATGCCGATTCAGTTCCACCGTCATACGATACCTTAGAACCAATGTTCGAGATATTGAACCCCCACGACCACTGACACTCGTTGCGCCCAATGATGGGGTATGTAGTGAAATAACCCGAAATGTCGGCTGCAAATGCCGATGCTCCGCTCAACACCTCGTCGGAGGCATCGCTAAAGCCGAGATTGGAATAAATATAACGCAACACAACGCCCATCGAGAATTTCTCGCTCAACTTGCGCGAATAGCCCACGTCGAACGACATTTCATAGGGGTTGACAGTCGAGAGCGCATTTCCAGCCTCGTCGGTATTGGTGATTTCACCCAACGTGAAGTATCGCAGCGACGCACTCACAGCCTGATTGTCCTCGCTGCCGAATTTCCAATACCCCGACACGTTGAGCAAGGCAATGTCGTTGACCAACTTACGCAACCACGGCGTGTATGACACCGAAACGCCTGCCGTGCTGTAGGCAAACGCATATTTCGATGCATTCCAAAACTGCGAGTTTACATCGGGATCGGTGGCTGCACCGATGTCGCCCATCGACGCACCGCGTGCATCGGGGGCTATGCTCAACGACGTCACACCCGTCGTCACAGGGTTAAATTCATTCTTGTCTTGTGCCTTGGCAGGCAAAACCATCGCCCCCAAGAGCGCAATAATTATCGCTATTTTAGTACCTTTCATCAATATTGTTTTATATTCACCTACTTTCAATAACTGAAAATTAGGCTTATTATTGTGCTACTTCACCTTAAAGCGCACAACTTCACGCCGGCCGAGCGTTGCAACGACATTCATCCCTATTGCCAGCGGCAACCCCTCGGAGGGGCGGCAGACAAACACATAGTCGCCTATCTTCAACGTCATGTAACGGCTTATGTATTCGATAATTTCGTCGATGTCGCGCTGCAACAAGGCTGTGCTGCCAGTGAAGTTGCCGCCACCCTCGACGTTGACCTCGAATGCCGCATCGCCGGCACCGCCTGCCAACTCTGCCACATCGACAAAGTCGCCCATAATCGCAGCCCCGTCAAACACTCGACACAATGCCCCGGCACCGCAGTCGCCACCGGCAAACGGCTCTTTCAGCCCCTCGGCTTCAACGGCAAGCCCCACAGTCAATTTGTCGTAATAGCGGTGGGCAAATTTCTTGGCTATATTCTTGCCAAGGCGGCATATTTGCACCACCACAGTGGGATAAGCCACAAAACGCTCGGCAAAATTGGGCACAAAAAATGGCTTGCCGTCCTTGAGCAACGACGAGTCGCTCATCATATAAACACCAGGCAACTCCGACGGCTTGCTGCCGCCATAATTTCCATAAATCCCTATAACTTTCATTTCAAAAACCTATGTTTCTCATCCAGCCTGTTATACATCACGGCAAGATGGGCATATATCGACGTGTTTTGTATCACGATGTCGCTGCTCGCCTTGATTCGGAACGGCGTGAAGTTCCAAATGGCTTGCAGCCCGCAAGCAATCATCGTGTCGGTGGCATCTTGCGCATGTTCCACTGGCACGGCAAGCACACCGATCTCGGTGTCGAGTTCCTTCTGCTTGGCACTCAACTCGTCCATGCTATACACGGGCACGCCACGTATGCTCTTACCTATCACAGCCGGGTCAATGTCAAACCCCGCCACAATGTTAAGCCCATACTGCAACAATCCCTGGTCTTGTATCAACGCCGACCCGAGGCTGCCCACGCCTATCATGAAGGCACGGTGCTCGATGCTGAAACCAAGGAAGTCGGCAAGCTCGCCCACGAGCGTTTCCACCTCGTAGCCAATACGCGTCTTGCCGCGTATGTTCAGGAACGACAAGTCCTTGGCTATCTGCGAGGCATCGACATTTATCTCTTTGGCAATTTGCGTCGATGACACATATTCCACATTCTGCAACCGCAGCAAGCGCACGTATGCCAAGTACCACGGCAGCCGCCGCAACGTCGGCTCAGGCAAAATCACCTTTGCCATTTCTTTATTTTCCATCACGCCATAAAAATTATCCTGCAAATTTACGCAGAAATAACGAACCCCACAAAACGCTACGGCTTGACCTCCTCGATTGGCTGCCGCTTGACAGCGTCGAGAGGTGCGGCCTTGTAACCAGTGCGGCTGAAGTCGATGCCGCGAAGGTCGATACAACGAATGCGGCTGTCATACATCGTGCGGAAATATATCTTTCGGTTGGTCATGTCGGTAGCCGATGTCCATTGCGTGGCGCTCGGAATGTCGCTCGGCACCTCACCTTGCTTAAATTCCACACCTACTGGTATGTCAAAGTTATTTAATATCTGGAATGCGGCAAGCACTGCGTCCTGCGCACTCGCCTGCACCGGAGCTGTGGCTTGATAGAAATACGCCCTCACAAAGCGCGACGGCGGGGTGACATCGCCAGGCAAGCCAAGCATTCCGCTTCCTGCGCCAAACTGGGCAAGCCTCGCGCCACCCAACTCATGCACGGGTGCCGACCCGGGATATAAGTTGACGTAATTGTTCAAGTTGGTCAAGTGCCATTCAAATCCGGGAGAATTGGTGAGCACGCCCACGGTATTCTCATAAAACCGCATCTCTCCACCGACGATTTCGAGCACTACTTGCCTCCCCGACACGTCGGCAAACCGCCAATGCACCGTTGAAGCCCTCGGGTCGATAGTCACGACATGGAGCTGCCGCACAGCCACCATCACTTCATCGACAGTTGCACACTGTCCAAGCACCCACGGCACAAGTTGCAAATCGGCAATGCTATGCTCTTTCTCCGCCTCGCTATATGCCTCATATTCCCCGTAATTTGGAAAATAAAACAATCCAGCCGAAAGTCCAGCTTCGTTAATGCCCTCGGCAACAAACTCTTTTTGTTCGACCGACAGCCCCACGTAACCATATCGGGCGGTGAACTTCATTCCGTCGGCTTTCCCGCTGGGCGTAAATGACTGTTCGCTATACCCACGCGGAACCACTACATATTGGCTATTCAAGTTGCTTCCACCCCACTCGATGGTGCGCGCCACAACGGTGCAACTGTCGGCACTCGTCAAAGTGATTCCTGTACAAGCCCCAGCCGTTAACCAAGCCGCCACCAACATAATAATTAACCACAAATGTTTCATAATTCAAAGATTTACAAACCTCCACAAAAATAACCAATATTTCGCAAACAAAACAAATAATAGTTAGTGAGTAATGAGTAGTTGGATTATATGCGTAAATCCTAATTGAAAAAACTCCATACCCCCAATCCATAACTGCACTCCATTCCTAATTCCCCATTCCTAATTTATTACACGTTCCTCATTCCTTAAAAACATACTGCACGAAAACCACCAACCCCATCACGGGCAGCAACCACGCAAGATGCAGCCAACCAATGGGGCGAGGAAGCAAAAACACTGCCACAAGCACGCAAGCCACTCCATACCACACAACATATCGCCCCCAGTTGCCACCGCTTCTGCGCTTGTCGGCTGGCGTGCCGTCCTTGCCAGCTTCCAACCTCTTGCGCAACACAAACACAACAGCCGCAGCAGTCCACGACAAACCCATCACCACATAGTCGGCAAGCGTGGGCGGTATTGTGCTGCTTGCAGCCAAATAAGCCAACGGCAACAGGCAAAAGACCGGGAACAACAGCTTCAAATACTTCAACCCAAACTCTCGGCGCGCTTCCCGACTGACGACCTCCTCGCTCAAATCGGGAAATTCACGCAATGCAGCGTTGCGCATTTCAAGAAACTCCTTGCGCAAGCCATACCCGCAATAAAACACCAGCAGCGACCACACTGCCATGAATGCCAGCAGCACCCCGTCGGCAAACACCTCCCACGGCATGAGCAACCCGCAACCATCGCGATACAACACCGTTGCAAACAAGAGGTAGCAAGCCACAACGAACACAGCCACCGTCCACAACCCATATTTCACACATTGCCTCTTCATAGTCTATCATGATTCATCAATTGAGCTCATGCCCATCGCAAAAATACACCCCGCAAATCATAACTTAAAATTTACAGCCATTTTAATTCTATCCAACCTCACCCGTAACACATTCACTATAAACAACATAATAAAGCACAGCAAAATAAAAAGCTATCAACCCACCTTGGCTGCCACGAAAAACGGGAAAATCAACCAATGAGCTCTAAAAATATGTCTTTACTGACCGAATCGGAATTTCTTATTTTCGACTTCAAGCGCGATTTCCTGTTATACACCACTTCCAATTTTTCCCCTATGAATACGCTTATCGCCTTCACCGAGAATCCTGCCACAAAATATAGGAACAACTTGTAATCGCTATCCTTCAGCGTAGGGAACTCCTCCCTGAATTTCGCCATTACATTTCCCGCGTATCGGTTCACATGGCGTTCCAAGGTGGCTGTATCGTCGCTCATGCTTTTGATGTGTCGCTTCACCTCTTCGCATATCTTCTTTTGCTCGCGCGGCGTTCCTTGATGCTCGTAATATGCAGCACACAGCTCATCAACAATCCCAAAACGCTCTGCCATCAACTCGCCCACCGCCCGCCTAATATCCAGGTTCTGCCCTTTCGCAAGCCTCAATTCTTCTGAAAGGCTTTCAACAGCCGCTATCATTCCGCGTTCTTGCTCATGGTGCGCCCTTATTTTTGCCGACAAATACAAATGCGTCGCCACCACGGCTACAACGGCAAAACTCATCGCCACGATGAAAGCCACACGTTCATCGTCGCCAATCGCCGCAGAACCGCATACCCGACCTGCAGCCGAAACAGACAATATGACCACAAAAGCCAACTTCATACCATCAACACGAATTTAGCAATTTCACCACGAAAAATCAACATGTACCCACACATAAAAAACGGGAACGCCACGGCTTTGTGACGTTCCCATTTTTTTGTTATCATCGATGGCAACATGCCACCATCAATATTGCTCTCGCAATTAGTTGAGCATGCCAAACATCGTTGTACCATCTTGGGCTGCTTCGACGAGGAATGTGTAGATGCAGCTTACGATACCGGTGAGAATGATACCAAACGTGCAAACAATCATTGCCACACGCTCGCCGCAGCTCGAACGGAAACGAGCCACCGAGCATTCGTCGGGGCTGATGAACATAGCCTTAACGACGAGCAGGTAGTAGTAGAGCGAAACGATGGTGTTGATCAATGCTATCAACACAAGCACGTAGATCGATGTTTCGCCACACTCAAGTGCGCTGGTGAAGATGAAGAACTTGCTGAAGAACCCTGCAAACGGCGGAATACCGGCAAGCGAGAACATTGCAAGCATCATCGTGAACGACAACCACGGATTGGTCTTGTACAAACCGTTGTAGTCGTCGATCGACACCTTGCCGCTCTGTTGCTCGATGGCAAATGCCACACCGAAGGCTGCAAGGTTGGAGAAGATGTAAACCAGCACATAGAACATGAGCGAAGCAAGACCCAACTCGTTGCCGCCGATAACACCGAGCATGATGTAACCCGCCTGCGAAATCGACGAGAAGGCAAGGAATCGCTTGATGTTGCGCTGACGTATCGCAAAGAGGTTACCAAGGGTTATCGTGAGCACGATGATTGCATAAAGCATCCATTCCCACACCTTAGAATAAGCGGCACCAAACACTTGCACCAGCACTACCATAAAGGCAAATGCGGCAGCACCCTTGGAAATTACCGACAGATATGAGGTGACGGGAGTGGGAGCGCCTTGGTAAACGTCGGCAGTCCACAAGTGGAACGGAACAAGCGACAGCTTGAAACCGATACCAGCGATGACGAATGCCAATGCCACTACAAGCACAGCCGAGGTGTTGTTGACAACCTGATAGGCGATGTCGCTGAAGTAGAGCGAGCCAAACAGACCGTAAACAAACGACAAGCCCATCAAGAACACAGCCGACGAGAACACGGCGGTAAACATATACTTGGCTGCAGCCTCGTGCGACTCGTAACGCTTCTTGTGGAAAGCAACCAGCGCGGCAAGAGGCAACGATGCAGTTTCAAGACCAATGACGAACAACAGGAAGTGGCGTGCCGAAATCATCAGGTACATACCGAAGACGGTGAGCAGCAGCAGTTCGTAGAACTCGCCGCGACGAATTGCCATCTCCTCGCTGTTGCTCCAGCGTATCGACTGGATAAGCACTATCAGCACACCAATGTTGAGAATAACCTTCATCACATAGGTGGCAGCAGTGCTTTCAAACATGCCGCTGAAAGCCGTGCCACGCACGAGCATGAAGTAGTTGCACACCGTGAAGATGCCGAAGAGCACAGCCGTCAGCACTGGCAGCGACGTCTGGTTGCGCTTGGGCAAGAAAGTGTCGAACAAAAACACAAACAAGAATACGATTAACAACCCTAATTCTTGCGGCATATATAAAAATTGCGAATAATCCATTTTTCTAATTTCTATTTATCAAGATTCAACACTTACGGTAGTTATGCAAACAGTTTCATGATAGGCTCGGCAGCTTCGGTGATTATCGAGCTGAAGAAGTTAGGGAAGCAACCTATGGCTGCGACGGCAAGGATAAGCGTCACAGTTGACAGGCGCTCGTGCCACTCGGCATCGGTGAGAGTCTTGTGATGCTCGTCTTGCACTGCGCCGAAGAGCAACTTGCCCACAACGCGCAAGATATACACGGCAGTAATCACAATCGAGCAGCAAGCCACGATGGTGAACACGCGGTGGAACATATCGGCGTGCTGGAACGAACCGACGAAAATCGTCATTTCGGCAACGAAGCCGCTCAAGCCCGGCAAACCGAGCGAAGCGAGACCGGCAATGACATATCCCACGCCGAGGAACGGCATTATGCGCATCAACCCGCCCATCTTGCGAATGTCGCGAGTGTGTGTGCGACCATATATCATACCAATCAAGGCAAAGAACAAGGCTGTCATCAAGCCGTGAGAAAGCATCTGCAACACGGCACCAGTCATGGCAGTGGTGTTAAGCATCAAGATGGCGAAAAGCACCATGCCGCAGTGGCTCACCGACGAATAGGCATTGATATACTTCAAGTCGGTCTGAACGCAAGCGCTGAATGCACCGTAAACAACGCTGATACCAGTCAATGTGAGGAAAATCCAAGCCAGCTCGTTGGCTGCATAAGGCATCAAGAAGATGGCGATGCGGAAGCAACCATAACCACCAAGTTTCATCAACACGCCAGCGTGAAGCATCGACACCGCCGTGGGGGCAGATGCGTGACCGTCGGGCGACCATGTGTGGAACGGGAACATCGCACCAAGCACGCCGAAGCCTACAAAAGTCATCGGGAACAAGAAGTATTGCCACGAATGAGGTATGGCATTGTTTTGGGCGATTTCAAGAATGTTCATAGTCAACTGTCCGCCTTCGGGAGCCGAGTGGTAGTAGATGCCGATGATGCCGAGCATCAAGAAAGCCGAGCCACCCATAAGCATGAGCGTCAGCTTCATTGCCGAATACATCTTGTTGCCACTACCCCAAACGCCAATCAGCAGGTACATGGGGATAAGAGCCACCTCATAGAACATGAACATGGTGAACATGTCTATCGAGATGAAGAACCCGAACACACCCGTTGACAACAGGCAGAACCACATGAAGAACTCCTTGGGCAGCGGATCCATCTTCCACGATGCAAACACACCTGCAAACACGATGAACGCCGAAAGCAGAATCATCACCACCGAAATACCATCGACACCAAGTGCCAAGTGTATGTTAAGCGGTTCAAACCACATCACCGAACCCTCGGTGAAAAGCATCTCGGCATCGTTGCCGGCGGCACGAAGGCCCAAGAATGCCACTACAAGATAGATGGCGAGCACCATCAATGCTGTTGCTCCCACTGTTGCAACGGCTCGCACTTGCTTTATGTTTTTGCACAAAGCCAATCCACCCAACATCAGGAGCGGAATTATAACAAAATAGATTAATATATTAGACCAAATCATATTCTCTTATCTATATTGAAACCGTTGCACGATTAAATTAGACATATAATAGTTATTACTGCCGCAGCCACTGCACCAATGAGGTAGAACCACACATAGGTCTGCACGCTGCCACTCTGCATACGGCGAACGGCAAACGATGCCGAATTGGTGATGTTGGCAAGCATATCCATTGTGCCGTCGATGATGCGGCGGTCAAACCATGCAATAGGTTTGCTGATGCAAGCAAAAATTATCTTGTGGGTGATGAACTGGTAAAGCTCGTCCATATAGAAGCGGTGGTAAGCCGCAGTCCACAAGCCGCGGAAGCGGTTGGCAAGCTGCTCGGGAATGTTGTTTTCCTTGCGGTACATCACCGTGGCAAGACCGATACCGATGAGGGCAATCACGATGCTCGTGCCGGCAACAGTCCAGTCGAGGTGTATTTCGTATGGCTCGCGGTTCCAAGTGACAAATTCGCCAAATGGAATGAAACCAGCGACAATCGACACAAGACCGAGGAATATCAACGGGAAAGTCATAGTCATCGGAGCCTCGTGAGGAGTGTGGTGACCATAGTCGGGATTGTTCCACCAGAAAATCTTGTAGTAGAGGCGGAACATATAGAAAGCAGTCATACCTGCAACCACCGACAACCATACACCCCATACAGGGCTATTGTTGTAGGCCGCGACAAGTATTTCGTCCTTACTGAAGAATCCTGCAAACGGCGGAATACCTGCAATTGCCAAGCAACCAATCAAGAATGCTATGTGGCAAATGGGCATATACTTGCGCAAGCCGCCCATTGCCGACATCTCGTTGCTGTGAACAGCGTGGATAATCGCACCGGCACACAAGAAGAGCAACGCCTTGAACATGGCGTGGGTGAACAAGTGGAACATCGAAGCCATGTAACCAACACCGTGGTGCAACTCGGGACTTGCAACGCCGAGCGAAGTAATCATGAACGCAATCTGCGAGATGGTCGAGAACGCAAGCACACGCTTGATGTCGCTCTGCACGCAAGCAACGGCTGCGGCATAGAGCGCAGTGAACGCACCCACCACAGTGATGATGTCGAGCGCAGCGGCATCGACAGCGTAGAGCGGGAACAGGCGGGCAACAAGGTAAACACCGGCGACAACCATCGTAGCGGCGTGGATAAGTGCCGAAACAGGTGTCGGGCCCTCCATTGCGTCGGGAAGCCAAATGTGCAATGGGAACATTGCCGACTTACCGGCACCACCCACGAAGATGAGCGTCAACGCCCAAGTCATGACCGAGCAACCAAGGAATGTGGCACCGCCGGCTGTCGAGATTGCAGCTTGCGGGTCGCTCGTGAGCGTCAGGAAGTCGAACGTGTCGGTATAGAACGACAGAATCAATATACCAATCAAGAAACCGAGGTCGGCGAAACGCGTAACGATAAACGCCTTCTTCGATGCCGACACGGCTGCTGGCAAAGTATAGTAGAAACCAATGAGCAGGTAGGACGACACACCCACAAGCTCCCAAAAGATGTACATCTGGAAGATGTTGGTGGCAAGTACCAACCCAAGCATCGAGAATGTGAACAACGACAAGAACGCATAGTAGCGTTGGAAACCACGCTCGCCGTCCATATAGCCCAAGCTATACAAGTGAACCATGAACGACACAGTGGAAATCACAATCAACATCATTGCCGAAATCGGGTCGAGCAACACGCCAATCTTGATTACCAGATTCTTGGTAAATTCAAGCCACGTCATGTCGAGCACCGTCAACTGCTGGCGCACGCCGTCAACCACTTGTCCCTGGTCGGTGCCAAAGAAATAAGTGAGGGCTGCGGCATAGGCGATGACAGTGGTGATGCCCATTGCCACCGTGCCCAATATTCCGGCTGTCTTTTTACTTAACTTAACCCCGACAATTCCCAAGAACAGGAACATGAAAACGGGGATTATCAAAACGGCTACTGTATATGATAATTCCATAGAACTTAAAATTTCATTTTAGTAAGTTGTCGAATATCCACGTTCCTTGCAGCACGATACACATTGATTACAATGGCGATGGCAAGAGCCGTCTCGGCAGCAGCCAAGCCTATGGCAAACAACGAGAAGAACATTCCTTCCATTTGCCCGGGGAACAGGTAGCGGTTAAACACTGCAAAATTGATATCCACCGCATTGAGCATCAATTCGAGGGAAATCAATATCGCTATCATATTCTTTCGGGTGATAAACCCGTAAACTCCGCAGCCAAACATTATCATGGCGGGAATTATATACATTAACATCGTCAAATCCATAATTCGCTTCCTCCTGTCTTACCGTTTACGGGCGATTACCACACCACCGATTATACATGCCAACAGCAGCACACTTATAGCCTCGAACGGCAACAAGTAGCCAAACTTGTCGGTGCTGAGCAACGCTTGTCCTATCTGGTGGATGTCAACGTCGAACCCACTCGGAATCTTCCGCATCAAGAACGAGCTGTAGCTAAGCAATGAATAAACACACACGCCAGCGCCGAGCAATGCTGCCGACAGTCCGAGCCACCGCTTGTGGTTGGTGAGGCGTGGGGCGTTGGCTCCGGGCTTGTGAGTCAACAAAATCGAGAATACAAACAGCACCATGATGCCTCCGGCGTACACTGCCACTTGCACCGCTCCCAGAAATTCGTAGCCTATCTGGAAATAGATGCCGGCTGTTGCAAACAGCACGAACAGCAAGTAGGTAGCCGCACGCAAAATCTTGCCCGAGGTAACTGCCAGTACCGAGAACACGATAATTGCAATTGCAATTATGAAATACGCAATTATACTTCCTAATGATTCCATATATTATTTGTTTTCTTTATTTTCTTCTACTTTAGTTGCGCCGCTGGCAGCTGCCTGAGCCTCGGCTTTGGCTGGTTGGGGCGCTGGTGCTGGCATTTCTTTCTCGGGCAGGTAGTTCAATTGTTGCACGAGCTTGCCGCGGGTGAATACAGCTTGTTCGAAATCGTTGCTGAACTCAATGGCATTATGCGGACAAGACAACACGCACAACTGGCAGAACGTACAGCTTCCCAAGTCATACATATATTTGTCCAGTTTCCTTTTTTTCTTTCCGTCGGGCATATCCACCATCTTCGTCTCGATGTGGATTGTACCGTTGGGGCAATTCATTTGACATAACCCACAAGCTATACACTTGTGATTGCCTTCGGAATCATAAACCAACGACAATGTTGCCCTGAACCGATCGGCAATCTCCAAATTTGAACGATTCTCTGGATACTGCTTCGTTATTTTTGGGGTCACAAGTTCCTTTCCCGTCACTTGCATTCCTTGCAAAAGACTCCATGTCCCTTTGAAGAGAGATGAGAAATAATCTTTGATAGTCATAGATAAGTCAAATCATATAAAAAATTATACCGGCACAAATGTTTTTTATTCGCATGAGTCGGGAAGTCCGGTATGTTTACTTCCTTCTTCGCTTAATATCTTCAAAAGCTGCCTTGAAGGTTTGCCAACGGCTTATTGCCCGTCCGCCCATTGCAGGACGCCGCGCCGCGTTGTCGCCTTTGGCACACCTTCATGCAGCATTTTATTGTTTTTTATCATCTTTCAACCTGTCCACCAAGTATGTCAAGCAGCTCGGTAGTGATGCCCTGCTGGCGCAACTTGTTATACTCAAGTTGCAACTCTTCGAGCAACTTCTGCGCATTGTCGTTGGCGGTTTGCATCGCCATAACACGTGCAGCAGCTTCCGAGGCACAGTTTTCGGTGGACACTTCCTGCATCACCGAGTTGATATATAGCGGCAATACGGCATTGAAAATGGCGTTAGCGTCGGGTTCGAAGATGCAAGGCGCATTTTCGTTCCTCGGCTTGCCGTCGGCAGCCTTTCCGCTTGCGGCGGCTATCGCCTCCTGGCTGACGGGCAGCAGCTGGTCGATTTGCAGCTTTTGGCGACTCGGCGTCTTGTAGTGCATATACACCACTGCCACCTTGTCGGCTTGCTTCTGCAGAAACGAGTTCTTGATGCTTTCGGTAAAATCACTGATGGCAGCCCCGGTGCTGCGAGTGTTGATTGCAGCCTCCTCCACCGAGAGATGGTCGCCAGACAGCTTCCTTGCCGCCCGTGCCATCTTTTTTCCAACGGGATAGACCGTAATCTCCACTCCTGCCCCATATTGCGCACGGCACTCATTCATATACTTCAACAGGTCTTTGAAGATATTGATGTTGTATGCTCCGCACAAACCGTCGTCAGAACCAAAAACAATTATCGACAGCCGCTTAACATCACGAACTTCTATCAACGGCGAGTTGTATTCGCCGCCGGCCTCAAGCAGGTGCCCCATAACCGTCTCAATCTGGCTACGGAAAGGCACGAGCCGCTTCAGTGCCTGCTCGCTCTTGTGCATCTTTGCCGAGGAAATCATCTTCATCGCGCTGGTGACTTTCTCGGTCGATGCCACAGAACCGATTCTCCTTTTTAATTCTCGTAATGTTGCCATTTGCCGTTATTTTCAAACACTGTATTTACTTGTAATATTCTTAGCCGCAGCAGTCAACTTGGCTTTCACGTCATCGTCGATTACGCCGCTCTTCAACACGTCGAGTACGTCGGCTTGGTGCTTCGACTTGAGCAGTTGCAAGAACAACTTCTCAAACTCTGCAACCTTGTCGAGAGGCACCTTGTCGAGCAATCCCTGCGTACCGCAGAAAATCACTGCCACCTGCTCCTCGACATTCATAGGCGAATATTGGGGCTGGATGAGCAGACGCTCGTTCTTGCGCCCCTTGTCGATGGTGCGGGCAGTAACCGGGTCGAGGTCGCCGCCAAACTTGGTGAACGACTCCAGCTCGCGGAACTGCGCCTGGTCGATTTTGAGCGTACCGGCAACCTTCTTCATCGACTTGATTTGTGCGTTACCGCCCACACGCGATACCGAGATACCCACGTTGATGGCAGGGCGCACGCCGCTGTTGAACAAGCCGGTTTCAAGGAATATCTGCCCGTCGGTGATAGAAATCACGTTGGTCGGGATATATGCCGACACGTCGCCAGCCTGCGTCTCGATGATTGGCAATGCCGTGAGCGAACCGCCGCCCTTCACGATGGGCTTCATCGCCTCGGGCAGGTCGTTCATGTCCTTTGCCACCTCATCGTTCTCGATAATCTTGGCAGCGCGTTCCAGCAGACGGCTATGCAGGTAGAAAATATCACCCGGATAAGCCTCGCGGCCCGAAGGACGCTTCAAGATAAGCGATATTTCACGGTAGGCGACAGCCTGCTTCGACAAATCGTCGTAGATGATGAGCGCGTCGCGCCCAGAGTCGCGGAAATACTCGCCGATTGCCACGCCGGCAAACGGTGCATAGTAGCGCATCGCAGCCGAGTCGGCAGCCGTGGCAGAAACCACAACAGTATAGTCGAGCGCGTTATGCTCGCGCAGCACGTTGACGGTCTGAGCCACCGACGATGCCTTCTGCCCTATTGCCACATAGATGCAATACACGGGCTTTCCTGCCTCGTAGTTGCCGCGCTGGTTGATGATGGTGTCGATGGCGATTGCAGTCTTGCCTATCTGGCGGTCGCCGATGATAAGCTCGCGCTGGCCGCGGCCAATGGGCACCATCGAGTCGATGGCCTTAATACCCGTCTGCAACGGCTGCTTCACCGGCTGGCGGAAGATTACGCCCGGGGCCTTGCGCTCAAGGGGCAGGCGTACCATATCACCTTCGATCGGTCCACGGCCGTCAACAGGCTCGCCAAGTATGTTTACAACACGACCAAGCAACCCCTCGCCGACTGGAATCGACGCGATGTTGCCCGTGCGCCGCACTGTCATTCCCTCCGAGATAGAATTGACGTTATCGAGCAAGATAACACCCACATTGCTCTCCTCGAGGTTCATGGCAACGCCGCTCGTGCCGTTTTCAAATTCCACCAACTCATTGGCCTTGACATTGTCGAGGCCGTAAACGTGTGCAACTCCATCTCCCACCTCAAGCACGGTACCAACTTCCTCGAAGTCCATTTTTCCTTGGACCTCATCAAGCTGGCTCTTCAATATTTCTGATATTTCACTTGGGTCTATCATATTTAACGTTTAAGGAGTTTTAATCGCAATTTCTTCAATTCGTTCTTAATCGACGCGTCGAGCTGCACCGTATCGATGCGGACAATGAATCCGCCCAACAGGCTTGGGTCGATGCGGTGGGTCTCCTCGATTTTCTTTCCCACGAGTTGGCTCTTCACCACGTCGGTTATTCTTTTCAAGGTAGCAGCGGGCATTTCCGTTGCCGTTACTATTTCAATCTGGGCGATGTTGTTGGCTTCCCTGTACAAGTCCTGGTAGGCCTTCGACATCTCTCGCATGAAACCCTCGCGGTTGTGACTTGTTACAAGTTTTATGAACTTTGCCAAGCAGTCGCCCGGCTTAGCCCCTGCCGCCGCCAGCAGCAACCGCTGCTTGTCGGCCACAGGGATAAAACGGTTGCCCACCGCCTTCTTCAGCTTAGCCTCGGCGGCATAAGCCTCATCGAGCTGCCTCATTTGGCCATAGGCCTGCTCAGCCGCATTATTTTCAACGGCATATTTCAAGAAAGCCTTGGCATATCGGCGTGCAATTAGTCCGTCGTTCATAGTTACCTGTTAATTTCTGTTTTCAACCTCTTTCAACAATTTGTCCACCAATTCGGTTTGTGCCTTGTCACCTTCCATGTTCTTCTTAATCATTTTTTCAGCTATGGAAATGGCAAAGCTGCTCACCTCGTTGCGGAACTGCAATTCCGATTCCTTGCGTGCTTGCTCGATGGCAATCTTGGCAGCGTCCATTACTTTCTTCGCCTCCACCTGGGCGGCATTTTTTGCCTCCTCGATGATTTGGCTCTTCATCTTGGCTGCGTCACGCAATATTTCGGCTTGTTGCTTTTGGGCTTCAGCAACATACTTCTGGGCTTCGGCCTTGGCGTTGTCTAATTGCTCTTTGGCATTCTTGGCATAAAGCACTCCCTTGTCAATCATGTCGCCTCGTTCTTCAAGGCTCTTGATGATATAGGGCCATGCAAACTTTGCCAATATGAAAAACAGGATGGCAAAGAAGACAAACATCCAAAACACCAAGCCCACTTCGGGCGTGAACAGTTCCATCTATCGCGGGTTATTAGAGGAACAATGAAAGGATACAAACAATCACAGCAAACAGTGCAACACCTTCAACGAGGGCTGCGATTACAATCATGTTGCTGCGGATGTCGCCGGTAGATTCTGGTTGACGGGCAATTGCCTCCATTGCCGATGCGCCGATTTTACCGATACCGATACCTGCTCCGATTGCTGCTACTGCGGCGCCGATGCAAGCGCCAAGACCAACCAATCCTTCCAACGCTAAAATCATTCCTAACATAGTTATAAGTTTTTAAGTTAATGTTTTTATTTTCTTTTTTTGTTTGTTCGGGTTCCGCTTCTTGGCAAAATGTTTTTGTTAAGCCACGGGAATCCTGTTTTTAGTTATTTTTATTTTGCCACGGTTTCTGCTTCCTCATGTTCGCCTCCTGCCTGGGCAAGCGAGATGAACAGTGTGGAAAGCATCGTGAACACATAGGCCTGGATGAAGCTCACAAGCGTGTCAATCAACAGCATGAACACCGAGAACACCATCGACACGACTGTCGTGACTCCACCTATTGCAAGACCGCCTATTGCGGTAAATATGAATATCAACAGTGTCAATACTATCACTATCATGTGACCGCCCATCATATTGGCAAACAGACGTACCGTAAGTGCCGCAGGCTTGGTGAATATGCCGAACAGCTCGATTACGGGCATCATCGGTATAGGCACCTTGAGCCACCAAGGCACATCGGGCCAAAATATATCTTTCCAATAATGCTTGGTGCCAAACAGGTTGGTCAACAAGAAAGTGAATATCGACAATACCAGCGTGACGGCAAGGTTGCCAGTCAGATTGGCACCGCCTGGGAATATCACTATCAGCCCCAGCAAGTTCATCGTGAGGATGAAGAAAAACACGGTAAGCAGGTAGGGGGCAAATTTCTTTGTCTTCGCACCGAGCGTGGGCTTGATTACACCGTCATAGATGTAAGCCACGGTCACCTCGAATGCGCCCAATCCCTTGCGCGGAGCTTTCATTCCATTGCGTTTGTACCACCCGACAAGCCAAAATGCCATCAGGGCCACCACAAGCGCCGATATTATCAAGGCTGCCACGTTCTTGGTTATCGACAGGTCGAGCGGACGATATTGAACCGTGCCGCCATTGCCATCGGGCTTCTCGCCAACGACCTTGCCGTTGTAGTCACCGCCCTCGGCAATCTTGAACCCATCGTATTCACCGCCGTGCATGAGCCTCGAAGAGCTGAACAAGTGCCAATTGCCCTCATAGTCGCGCACTATCACCGGCAACGGTATGCGGTGCGAGTGTGAGAACGGCACTTCCCAACCATAACCGTCGCCAAGGTGCTCGAAGATAATCTCCTTGGGGTTTACACTACCCGCCCCGCCATCTGCCTCGGCTGCCGACACGTTCGTAGTGCCGACGGCAAGGAACAGCAGCATGATGGATAATATGGTTAGTACCTTCTTCATTGTTCAAAGCATGGAATTAATATATGCACACCGACACAACATTATTGTTGATATCCGCAATACCGCCCTTGATGTCGCGCGACTCCTTTGCTCCGTTGACTGCCCCATAAAAGAGCTTGCCGGCGGCAAGTGCCGAAATCATCGCGGCATGGTGGTCGAGCACCGTGAACGAGCCAAGCACTCCGGGCATGGTGACTGCTTCCACCTCGCCCGTGTATTCCACCTTCTCAGCCGATATTATCTTCAGTGTCATAAAAAATTCGTTAGTTAATTGGTTTTATTAGCTAAAAATTGAAAGATGGGCTACCCAACTTCGGCAAGCAACTTCTTACCCTTCTCGATCGCCTCGTCGATAGTGCCGACATTGAGGAACGCCTGTTCGGGATATTCGTCAACTTCGCCATTGAGTATCATCTTGAATCCGCGTATGGTCTCGCTCAGCGGAACCATCACGCCAGGAAGCCCAGTGAATTGCTCTGCAACGAAGAATGGCTGCGAGAGGAAACGTTGGGCACGACGGGCACGTGCTACCACGAGCTTGTCGTCGTCGGACAATTCGTCAACGCCAAGGATGGCAATGATGTCTTGCAAATCGTTATACTTCTGCAACAGGTGCTTCACCGCCTGTGCCACTTCGTAGTGTTCCTCGCCGATGACATGCGGGTCGAGAATGCGCGAAGTGGAGTCGAGCGGGTCAACCGCCGGATAGATACCAAGCTCAGCAATCTTGCGGCTAAGCACCGTCGTAGCATCGAGGAAGCTGAAGGTGGTTGCCGGTGCCGGGTCGGTCAAGTCGTCGGCAGGCACATAAATCGCCTGCACCGAGGTGATACTGCCCTGCTTGGTCGAAGTGATACGTTCCTGCAAAGCGCCCATTTCCGAAGCAAGTGTCGGCTGGTAGCCCACTGCCGAAGGCATACGCCCGAGCAATGCCGAAACCTCCGAACCGGCTTGTGTGAAACGGAAAATGTTGTCGATGAACAATAGGATTTCCTTTCCGCCCCCGTCTTGGTCGCGGAATTGTTCGGCGACAGTCAGTCCAGCCAAGCCCACGCGCAAACGTGCGCCCGGCGGCTCGTTCATCTGCCCGAACACGAGCGTTGCCTGCGATGAGTTCACCTCGTCCATGTCAACATCGGCAAGGTTCCACTCGCCCTTTTCAAGGCCCTGCTTGAATTTGTCGCCATACTTGATAACGCCGCTTTCAAGCATCTCGCGCAACAAGTCGTTACCCTCACGAGTGCGCTCTCCAACGCCAGTGAACACAGAAAATCCATTGTGGCCGCGCGCAATGTTATGAATCATCTCCATAATCAGCACGGTCTTTCCTACTCCCGCGCCACCAAACAAGCCGATTTTACCTCCTTTGGAGTATGGTTCGAGCAAGTCGATTACCTTGATACCAGTGTAAAGTATCTCGCTTGAAATCGACAGATCGGAAAACTCCGGAGCCGGTTGGTGGATTGGGCGGCGGGCCTCACCCTTTAGGGGTGCAAGGTGGTCGATAGGTTCGCCGATAACGTTCAATAGGCGACCCTTGACCTGGCTACCTGTGGGTACCGAGAGCGATGAACCGGTGCTTTCCACCGTCATGCCTCTTTGTAGTCCGTCGGTACTGTCCATAGCTACACAGCGGGCAGTGTCCTCCCCTATGTGCTGTTCAATTTCAAGCAACAGGTCGCTGCCATCGTCACGCTTTGCCTTCAAGGCGGTGTAGATGGGTGGTACGCTGTTACCTTCGCCATCGAAGGTAACGTCAACCACAGGACCTATTACCTGCGCTATTCTTCCACAATATCCGCTCATATTAATAAATAATTATTTTGGGTCAGAAATTAAATCCAATCTTGTTGTTTGTCTCTCTTTAGAAGTGCAAGCCGTACACCACCAAAAGTGTCATCAAAATCAAGTTGAACAAGCCTATCGGCATGAGGTATTTCCACTCAAGCGCAAGCAACTGGTCGATACGCACACGAGGGAACGACCACTTGAACCAGATGATGATGAACGAGATGAAGAATGCCTTGCCAAGGAACCACACTACCGAAGGTATGTAGTCCATTACCATGTTGAAGCCGTCCCAACCCGGAATGTGCAAAGGCATCCAGCCGCCCAGGAACATGAGCGAAGCGATACCCGAAACGATAAACAGGTTGAGATACTCGGCAAGGTAGAAGAAACCGAAGTGAATACCCGAATACTCGGTGTGGTAACCTGCCGTCAACTCATGCTCTGCCTCGGGGAGGTCGAACGGGCCACGGTTGGTTTCACCTGTTGCGGCAATCAGGTAGATGATGAATGCGATTACAGCAGAAATGTGCCCCTTGAAGAGGAACCAGCCGTCGGCTTGTGCAGCCACGAGTTCCGAAACCGACATCGTGCCGGCAAGCACGACGATTGTCATTATCGACAAGCCCACCGAAAGCTCATAGCTAATCATCTGCGCACCGCTTCGCATCGCTCCAATCAAGGTATATTTGTTGTTACTCGACCAGCCTGCAAGCAAAATGCCGAGAACGCCAAGCGACGAAGCAGCAATCATGAAGAACACGCCTATGTTGAAATCAATGATTTGCAACCCGTTGCCCCACGGGAGAACGGCAAAGCACACCATCGAAGCGATAATCACCAGGTAGGGTGCGAGAGCAAACAAGAAGCGGTCGATATTCTCAAGACGAATAAGCTCCTTAATGAGAATCTTGAACATATCGGCAAAGCTCTGCAAGATACCCCACGGGCCCACACGCATCGGGCCGAGGCGGCACTGGAACCATGCACACAACTTGCGCTCATAGAAAATATAGAACAACGCCAGCAACGCATAAACCAGCAACAAGGCCACGCCAATTATGACACCTTCAATCACTGTGGCAGCCCAGGTAGGCATCACGCTCTCCAGCAGATTGTCAAACCATGTTGTTATCGAACCAAAGTCAAACATAATATATCTCGTGTGTTTTTAATTTTCGTGAATAATCTTGTTAACGGTCTATATCGGGGATTACATAGTCGAGCGACGCCGTGATAGTAATCAAGTCGGCAATCTTGTAACCACGGCAAGCCTTGTCAACCGAGCCGACGATATTCAGGCACGGGCTGTTGAAGTGCATGCGGTAAGGAGTCTTGTCGCCGGTGCTCTCTATATACACGCCAAATGCACCTCGGCTTGCCTCAACCTGCTGGAACCAGCTTCCTGCCGGCAATTTGATAATCTTCGGCACCTTCGGGGCGATATATTCGTTGCCCGGTTCTTTTTCGAGCATGTCGCACAACTGCTCAAGCAACTTCACGCATTGCTCAATCTCGCGCATTCTCACCATGTAGCGGGCGAAGCTGTCGCCGGCAGTCTCGACGATTTCCTCGAAGTCGAGTTCGTTGTATATCGAGTATGGGGCAGTCTTGCGCACGTCGCAATGCCAGCCTGTTGCACGACCCGACGGGCCGGTAACCGCATAGCTCTTGGCATCTTCCAGCGAAAGCACACCTACGCCCTTGGTACGGTTTTGTGCAATCACGTTGCCGGTGAAGAGCTTGTGGTATTCCTTCAGGCAAGCAGGCATTTTGCCGCATATCGCGCGCACGTCCTTTATAAAGTCGGGGTGAACGTCGGCAACCACGCCGCCAATCACGTTATAGTGGAGCGACATGCGTGCGCCGCAAGTCTTTTCAAATATGTCGAGGATTTCTTCACGCTCGCGGAAGCCATAGAAGAATGCCGTCGTGGCACCCATATCCATCGTCATACAGCCGTAAGATAGCAAGTGTGACGAAAGGCGCATCAACTCGTCCATCATGACCCTTATAATCTGTGCGCGGCGCGGAACTTCGATGCCCAAAGCCTTTTCGATGCACAAGCACAGGCAGTGGCGGTTCTGGTGAGCCGACATATAGTCCATACGGTCGGTGTACATGAGCGTTTGCGGATATGTCTTCGACTCGCACAATTTCTCTATGCCACGATGTATGTATCCACACATCGGGTCAACTTTCAATATAGTTTCGCCATCGATGCTGGTACGCAGACGCATCACACCGTGGGTTGACGGGTGCTGAGGACCGAAGTTCACCACATATTCTTCGTCTTCAAACACCTTCTTATCGACTTTCTTTATCGAGCCGTCAGCCTCCTCAACGTATTCGGCTGTAGCATCCTCGTCGGGCTCTTGGCCGAGCCTGATGGGGTTAAGTTCGGGATTGGCGTCATAATCCTTGCGCAATGGGTAGCCCACCCAGTCGGTGCGCAAGTAAAGGCGGCGCATATCGGGATGCCCAATGAACACGATGCCATAGAAGTCATACACCTCGCGCTCTTGTATGAGTGCCACTTTCCACAAGTCGCTCACGCTGTGCAACATTGGGTGTTCGCGGTCGGTGGTTGCCACCTTCACCATCAAGTGCTGCTGCGTCTTTGTGGCAGTGAGATAATAGATACACCCCAGCGACTCCTTCCAGTCGCAACCAAAGATGCCCACAAGATAGTCAAACCCTAAATCAGCATTGTTCTTCAACTGCTCGGCAAGTCCATGCCATTGCTTGTCATCGACCGTCACGCGTAGTTCCTCGCCCTGCTCAAATGTAGCCGAGGGGCAAAGTTTGCTGATCGTTTCTTGTATATTCGCCATTATAAATAATGTATAATATTTCGTTCTTACTTAAATAACTCGTTCTCTAATCTTGTGCCGGCATCACTTCATGCTCTCCGCTTTTTCGGGATTTTCTGCCAAGAAGTCTCTCAACTTCTCCTGACGGTTCACGCCGCCAAAGAAGCGTTCAACCTTTATCTTGCGCTGCAACTGCATCAGCCCATAGAACATCGCCTCGGGGCGCGGAGGGCAGCCAGGGATGAACACATCGACAGGCAACAGCTGCTCGATACCGTCAACCACGCAATACGAGCCCTTGAACGGTCCGCCCGAGATGGCGCAACCACCACAAGCAATCACATACTTGGGTTCGGCAAGCTGCTCATAAAGACGCACCAATGCCGGAGCCATGCGGTGGACAATGGTTCCTTGCACCATTATATAGTCGGCTTGGCGAGCCGAGTTGCGGGCAACCTCAAAGCCGAAGCGCGCCATGTCGTGGCGACCGGCACCAAGGTGCATGAACTCGATTGCGCAGCAGCTCGTACCGAAGCACAAGGGCCACAGCGAGTTGGCACGACCCCAGTTAATCAGGCGGTCGAGAGAGCCAACCACTACGTTGGTGCCACTGGCATTGAGCTCTTCTACAAGTTTATCAATATATTCGTTATCCTTGAAGTCTTCACGCTTCATGTCTTTTATTTTCACTTCCATTGCAACGCTCCTTTCCGCCAAGCATAAGCAAGGCCCAAAACCAACACTACCAAGAACACTATAACGCTCAACAGCCCGTTAGGACCAAGACTGCGGCACACGGCAGCCCAAGGGAAGAGGAAGACGGTCTCAACGTCAAACATCAGGAAGAGGATGGCAAACAGGTAGTAACCCACCTTGAATTGCATCATGCTTTCGCCACGTGTTGCCACACCACACTCATACGGTTCACCCTTTTGCTTGGTAAACGACCGGGGAGAAATCCACCCGGCAATCAGGAGCGCGGCAGCAACAAGCCCGATTCCCGTCAACAACGCTACGACCATCAATGTCGTACTTTGAATACCGAATAATGATAATTCCATATCTATATTTACTTTCTGTATTTATATTTCTTTTCTCAACCAAAAAAAGATGAGCCGTTATTGCTGCCGCCCTTTCTTATGGAGGCAGCCATGCTACTGCTCATCTTGCTTTATTCCTCTTTATTTTTCACTTTTTTCACGTCTATTTGGAGTTTTTCCCATTGCATACACACATACCCATGACTTTGCCAGCATGTATCGGATAATGATATGTGGTTAAATTCTTGCATAGGTTGTATGTTATTGCATTATTCTTTAATCAAACCATAACATGCTATAAATCACACAAATGACATTTAACAACGTCATACAGCGAATAGCATGAACAATTATTGTGCAAATATAGCAAATGTTTTCTTTTTACCCGAAAGATATTGCCCTTAATATTTGTCAATTTTTTGTGACATTTAACGTCACAACTGTCCTCAATCACACATTTCCCCTGTTCATGCGCCTTTCGGCATATTTTTGTTCCACCACGCCACCCAGTAACCATTCGCACGACCTTTTTCACTAAATATTGTGATTGCGGGGGCAAGTTTTTGGCTGTAATTTTGCGCCATGAATAAATTATCAAATTTGAGACCGGCACGCATATTTGCTTCAGTACTGGCAATCATAGCTTTCTCGGTGGCACACGCCGAGGCTCTGCCCGACAATTTCGTTTCCGACTCGACAATAACCCTCGGGGAGCTGTCGGTGACTGCCATAAAATATGGCGAAGGATTCAAAAACAAGGCAATAGCATCCACGACATTGGGTAAAAAAGACATCGAACGCTACCACATCTATTCGTTCAAGGACGCAAGCTCGATGGTGCCCAACCTGTATATTCCCAATTACGGGTCGCGGATGACTTCGTCGATATACGTCAGGGGGCAAGGAACTCGCATCGACCAGCCTGTAGTGGGCATGAACATCGACAATGTGCCGCTGCTGACAAAAGAAAACTACGACCTCGACCTGCTCGACATCGAACGCATCGAAGTGCTGCGCGGTCCACAAAGCGCATTGTTCGGACGCAACACAATGGCTGGAGTAATCAACATCACCACACTGTCGCCATTCAACTACCAAGGATCGCGCGCCCTCATTTCCTACTCGCGTGGAAACACCTACCGCATAGGACTTTCGACCTACCAGCTGCTGAACGACGACCTCGGAATGTCTGCCGCTGCAAGCTATTCATCGACCGACGGATTCTTCGACAACAGCTACAACGGCTACGACCTCGATTGGGAAAAGGCTGGCGAAGGACGCGCCAAGTTGCAATGGAAACCGCGCAGCGACCTGCGCATCGACAATGTGCTGTCGTTCTCCATTTCGCGTCAAGGAGGCTACCCCTATGAATCGGCAGAACGGGGTGAAATCAATTACAACGACACATGCTTCTACCGCCGAACGAGCGTCAGCGACGGTGTGACCGTCGAACTGTCGCGAGAGCGATACACAATGACGAGCATTACTACCTACCAATACCTCGACGACAACATGACGCTCGACCAGGACTTCTTGCCCGAATCATACTTCACGCTGACCCAGAAACGCCGCGAACACGCCGTCACCCACGACCTCATGTTCAAGTCGGCTGGCGACAAGCCCTATTCGTGGCTAACGGGGTTCTTCGGCTTCTACAAACGCACATCGATGGACGCTCCCGTAACGTTCAAGGACTACGGCATCGCCAACCTCATAGAATATTACCGCAACCAAGCCAACCCCCACTACCCCATCAGCTGGGACACGCGGCAATTCGTCCTTAACAGCGAGTTCAAGACCCACAACTTCGGGCTGGCTCTCTACCACCAATCAACCTACAAGCTCGGCAGATGGACGTTTGCCGCCGCGCTGCGACTCGACTTCGAGTACAACAGGCTCAACTACGTGAGCTGGTGCAACACAGGTTACAACACCTATAACGTCGCCGACGGCACACTCTACAGGCACGACGAAGTGAACATCAACGACCCGGGCCACCAGACGCAGACCTTCCTGCAGTTGCTGCCAAAGGTGTCGATATCCTACAACTTCGACACGCCACAACCAATCTCGGCATTCATCTCGGCTGCCAAGGGCTACAAGGCGGGAGGCTTCAACACGCAAATGTTCAGCGACGTGCTGCAACAACGCCTGATGAACTACATGGGGCTCGGCTCAAGCTACAACGTCGAAGACATTATATCATACAAGCCCGAGACCAACTGGACTGTAGAAGCCGGCGTCCATGCCGAATGCTTCAACGGGCGCATCCGCACCGACGTGTCGGCATTCTACATACACACCACCGACCAGCAACTCACCATGTTCCCCGACGGAACCACCACCGGACGCATAATGACCAACGCCGGCAAGTCGCGAAGCTACGGGGCAGAAGTCACAATCAAGGCAGTGCCCATCGACCAGCTTTCGGTGTCGGTGAGTTATGGATTCACAAATGCAAAATTTATAGAATTTAACAACGGAAGAGAAAATTATTCGGGAAATTTTATCCCTTACGCCCCTAAAAACACTATCTTTGCAGCCGTCAACTACGTGTTGCCCGTAAACCGCAGTTGGCTCAATAACGTGACGCTCGACGCACACATGCGTGCCGTTGGCGACATTTATTGGAACGAAACCAACGATGAGAAACAATCCATTTATTGCTTGCCTGGAGCATCAGTGACTTTCAACCAGCGGCATTACTCGCTGTCGCTGTGGGGCGAAAACCTTAGCGACACCGATTACCGCACGTTCTACTTCGTGTCGATAGGCAATGCTTTCTTCCAACGCGGCAAGCCTCTCACCATAGGTGCAACTCTACGCTTAAACATATAATATATATTAAACTCACAAAGAAAGATATGAAAAATACTGTTTTATTCCTATTGGCGATTTTGCCCACGGTGCTGATGACATCATGCCTCGGAAACGACGAGATTAATAGCACAGCGCAATACAACCAAAGAATGGTACACATAAAAAACAGCAACGGTGAAGTGTCGCTGCACAACGCCACCTACCGCTTCGACATCGACTACACTGACGGACTCATCGACATCACCGTTTACGATGAAAGCATTTATGCCGCAGCATTTTCAATCCTTGACATACCGTTGACGTATTCCTACGAGCTCGGATATACATTCCGCACCACCGCAGCAACCCCTGTCGATGGCAACGGTGCTGCCATAAGCGACCTCACCATAACCGACCTCTACGGAGGCAACACGCTGGCAATGCGGTACACCGTCAACAGCACGACAACCATCGTGTCTATACCATCTGCCACAACCTACGGCTTCACCGACATTTCAACCGTTGGCAGCGACGGCACCACATACAACTACGACGAAAGCACAGTTTCCATGTCATACCGAATCACCACCGACTCTGCTCTGGTTGACATGACGCTGACCAACATAAAATTTGTCGATAATATGCCTGTAATACAGACGATGACATTCCCGAGCATAGAAGTGGCTCCATCATCGAGCGGCACATCGTTGCAACTCTCTGCCGACGAAATCATCCCCCAAATAAGCAATACGCCATACCCCGACTACAAAATAACAAACTTCAGCGGTCGTGTTGACCCGTCGTTCAATGCCTTTGAATACTTCATCAACGAAAACATGACAAGTTCGTTCAATTGCATGAACATGAACGTGCAACTCGATGCCCGAATGTTTTCAAGCAGCAATGACAACAGTAGCAACTAAACAACCATAAATAAAAATAAAAACCGCCGACAAGGGGCACACAACCAACCAATGTTGCGTGCCCCTTGCTTTTTGCCCAATTAGTCTAATCAAGCCAATTGGACTAATTCAACCAATCCGAACATCTTTTTTCTAAAAACAGAGCAAAAGATGCAAATTTTTGTGTAAATCTGTATAAGGAATATACCTCGTTGAAATCAAGAAAGTTAGAAGAATTACCTCGTTTTCGGGTAATGAGTAGGCAACCGTCCTAATTGTCGTGGTATGCATCGCTTTGCCTGTTCGGGTAACTCTTACGGATGCAAAAGTATAAAAAATATTCAGGCTGAAAGAATCATTCTAAATTTTCTTTCAGCCTGATTTT
>CASEAQ010000030.1 GCA_949285735.1 uncultured Bacteroidales bacterium | reverse complement strand
GCATCAACAAGCCCGTTGCCACTGAAGCTGCCAAACGACGGCACTCCCTCGGGACCGAAGTCGCCACCGTATGCCCAATACCATTTCCCATTCTCGTCGATGCGGCGGAACGACTGGTCAACCCAATCCCAAATGCAGCCGCCCTGAGCCATCGGCTCCGACTCAAACAGTGCCCAATAGTCTTGCAAGCCGCCACAACTGTTGCCCATTGCGTGGCAATATTCACACAAGATGAACGGGCGGTAAATGTCGGGCTTGGCAAGATATGCGTTTATCTCGTCGATGCTTCGATACATTCGGCAATAGATGTCGGTGTTGAAGTTTTCCTCGGCGCGCTCGTATTGCACTGGGCGGTTGGTCTCCACCGACTTCAACCAGCGATAAGTAGCCTCGAAATTAGGCCCGTTGCCAGCCTCGTTGCCAAGCGACAATATCGACACCGACGGGTGGTTCTTCGTGCGCTGGTACATGCGCTTGGTGCGATCCATGTGTGCCGTCATCCAAGTGGTGTCCTTGGCGAGCGTAGCAGGGCCATAACCCATGCCGTGTGACTCGATATTGGCTTCATCGATGACGTAAAGCCCATACTTGTCACACAAGTAATACCAATAGATATTGTTGGGATAGTGGGCACACCTCACTGTGTTTATGTTGGCTTGCTTCATCAGCTCTATATCCTTCAGCATAAGTTCCTTGGTAACTGTGCGCCCCTGTTGCGAGAACTCGTGACGGTTGACACCCTTCACGAGGATAGGCACACCATTGATGCAGAAACGCCCGTCCTTGATTTCCGAGGTCTTGAAGCCCACATGGCAACCAGTGGTGTGAGCTACCTTGCCGGCAGCGTCATACAAGTTCAGCACCAACGTATAGAGGTAGGGATTCTCGGCACTCCAAGCGTTCACCCCGGGCAGCGTCTTGCTGAACTTCACCTTGCCGCCACTTGTCTGCTGGCTGCCTTGTGCAACCACCTTGCCCGTAGCGTCGTGCAGCTCGTAGCCCACCTTTGCGTCGCCACCGCCTACAGCCACGTCAACAGTGAGTTCGCCGTCCTTGTAGGCTTTCTTGTCGAGCGGAGAAACCACCTTGAAGTCTTGGATATAGGTCTTGGGTGTGCTATACAGGTAAACGTCGCGCTCGATGCCGCTCAATCGCCACATGTCCTGGCATTCGAGATAAGAGCCTGCACTCCAGCGGTAAACCTCGACGGCAAGCACATTCTCGCCGTCAATCACCTTGTCGGTTATATCCCACTCGGCTGGTGTCTTAGAGCCTTGGTTATAGCCAAGCAACTCGCCATTGAGCCACACATAATAGAACGAAACTGTTCCTTCGAGGCACAACACGATGCGGCGGCCATCCCACGACTCGGGCACTGTGAACGTGCGGCGGTAGGAACCCACCTCGTTGGTCTCGGTAGGCACCAACGGCGGATTCTTCTTGAAGTTGAAGAACGGCTCGTCAAATTCATAGGTCTCATTGACATAAATTGGCAAGCCATAACCTTGCAGCTCCCAGTTGCCCGGCACTGTGATGTCGTTCCAGTTGCCTACATAGTAGTCGGGCTGGTAGAAATCGACAGGGCGGTTGGCAACGTTGCGCACCCAATTGAATTTCCATGTGCCGTTAAGGCTCATATAGTAGGGCGAAGTTTCATATTCAAACTCGCTTATGCTCTTCACGTCTCCCTCACGGTAGGGCCACACATAGGCGTGCGGCTCAACCTTGTTCAATCCTATCGCATACTGGCTTTGCCACTCGGGTTGCCCCTCGCTTGCAAACAAGGGCATCGTTGCCAACAATCCCGACAGGAAAATCATGTTCTTGAGTTTCATTATCGAATTAAGTTGTTTAGGGTATATTTTATATGGTTTGTATGTTTTATTCAACTATCACCTCGTCGAAGTAAATCCACACGTCTTGCCCCTCCTTGAAATCGCCCACCGGGCACTTGCCTGGATTGGTGAACTCAACCTTCAAGTAACGGCCCTTGGTATTGGTGTCGAACACAGCATCTTCGATGGCTGTGCGTGTACGGAACACTTCCTCGTGGGTATTGGTTTTCGTACCAACGGTCTTAAACGACTTATTATCGTCCGACACCGACAACTTCAACTCGCTTGGAATGTGTACGCCCATGCTCGAATTGTTGATGCAACCCACGGTTACCTTCTTTATCGAAGTGCGTCGTCCGAGGTCGATGACAAACGACCCGTCTTTGCCATACCAGCCAGCCCATTCAAAGTCGGAGTGACGGTCGCTACCGCGCAAACCGTTGGTGAGAACATAATCGTTGGCAACATTGCTCTGCGTCTCGCACCCAGTAGCCTTGTTGAAAGCCACATCAAGCACAAGCACCTCGCCCTCACGCTTGCCACCACTGAAAGTGGCAGCTTTCACCACCGCCTGCTTCTTCAGCTCAAAAGGCTTCTCATATAATTTCGACTTGGCGGTAGGCTCGGTGCCATCGGTGGAGTAGCGTATCTCCACATCGGGGCGAATGCACGACATTTCCACCTGCACCTTGCCATCGGCAGGTGTCAGCTTGTGGTCGATATTGAACATCGAGCGGGCATGATTGATGCCCATAGCCTGCAAACGCGGCAACTGCACATCGGCACGTTGCAAGAATCCTTGCCAATCCCTGTCACCCTTTGGGCACCATGCCACCTCGGATGCCGCCAACAAGCGTGGGAACAACTGATGGTAAACATCGCCAGGAGTGCGGCAAAATTCAGTCCACATCGAGGCTTGTATGCCCATCAGCAATTGGGCATACTCTGGTTTCCAGCTCGATTGTTCAGGCTCATATTCATACACGTCTTTCAGCGTGATGTTGCCGAAATATGTATATGGTTCAAACCATTGCGGACCTTGATAGCGGATGAAATACAGCACACGCGCCGGTGTCATCACAAACTTGTGTCCTTGTGCGGCAGCCTTCGAGGCAGCCTCGCCAAGCCCACGCCAACCATATATGATTATGTCGTCGGGCAACTTGTGGTTTGTGAGTTCATCCCAAGCTATCGGCTTCTTCCCCTTGCTGCGCACGTAGTCACTTATGCGCGCCATGAAGTAGCCCTGCAAGTCCTCAAGACTGCTTATATTCTCGGCTTCCATGCGGGCTTTGCAACGTGGGCATTTTGCCCAATAGGTCTTCACAGCCTCGTCGCCGCCTATGTGTATATACTCCGACGGGAAAAGTGCCATAACCTCGTCGAGGACATTTTGTATGAATGTGTAAACACTGTCGTTGCCAGCACAATAGATAAATTGCGTGTTCACGCCTCCGCCACCCGGCAACACTGTTATAGGCTTATCGACCGACGGGCAGGCAAATTCGGGATAGGCAGCGAGCGACGACGACGTGTGGGCAGGCATCTCTATCTCGGGAATAACCTCTATCTGCCTCTCCCCGGCAAATGCCACAATCTCGCGTATGTCGTCTTGGGTATAATATCCGCCCTCGTTGGGTTCTTCACCCGGACGCTGGTTGGGGCGGGCAGGGAACGGTTCATCTCGATGCATTCTCCATGCGCCCACTTGCATCAACTTAGGATAACGCTTTATTTCTATCCTCCACCCCGTATCATCGACAAGGTGCAAGTGCAGCTTGTTGATTTTCAGCATCGCAGCCACGTCAATCACTTTCAGCAATTCGCTCTTGGGCAAGAAGTAACGCGCAACGTCAATCATCAGGCTGCGGAAGCCGAAGCGCGGCTGGTCTTCCACCTTCATCACTGGCACTTGCCACTTCATTGCGCCATCTTGTGCTATGCCGCTGTCAAATGCGGCAGGTAGCAACTGCCTCAACGTCTGTAAGGCATAAAAGAACCCTGCATTGTCGGCAGCCGCGATGCGAATCTTGTCGGTTGCCACATCGAGCTTGTAACCCTCGGCAGGCAGCGACGCATCGGTGATGAAAACCACATTGCCATCGCCCGAAGTCTTGATTGCCGGAACGAAGCCAGAGGTCTCGCCAAATTTGTCGGCAAACATCTCGGCAATCTTCAACTGCTGAGCATTTTCCACGACAAATGTCGTGGCATCGTCAAAGTTAAAGTACCCCACACCCTCGGTCACCGAAACCGGTTGCGGAATCACTGGCACTGATGCAGCCCAAGCGTAAATGCCGCACACAAAGGCTGCTATCGACAGAATAATCCTCATTAATGCTTATTTAAATTCTGTATTTCTTTATTTCAAATAGGATATTTCTCAAGTATAGGGTCGGCATACTGCACTTGCAGGCGTTTCAATTCCTGCATCAGCTCTTTGGTGATTTCCTCGGTGCCAGGCTGCCCATATATGTTGTTCATTTCATGGGGGTCGGCTTGCAAGTCATAAAGTTCCCACGCATCGATGTCGTTGTAGAAATGTATCAACTTGTAACGCTCGGTGCGCACTCCGTAATGGCGTTTCACCATGTGCTCGGCAGGAAACTCGTGGAAATGGTAATAGAGCGACTTGCGCCAGTCGGCTGGCTGCTCACCCTTCAACAGCGGAACGAGCGAAACACCCTGAATGTCCTCGGGGATAGGTGCACCAGCAAGTTCGAGGAAAGTGGGGGCATAGTCGATGTTCTGCACCAATTGCGGAATGTCGCCACGCTTGTCAAAGCCGGCAGGCAAGCGCATGATGAGCGGAGTGTGCATCGACTCTTCATACATGAAACGCTTGTCGAACCACCCATGCTCGCCCATATAGAAACCTTGGTCGGAGGTGTAAACAACGAGCGTATTGTCGAGCAATCCTTTCTCTTCGAGATAGTCGAGTACACGACCCACATTGTCGTCGAGCGACTTCACCACCTTGCAATAGTCGCGCATATATCGCTGATACTTCCACTCGGCAAGTTCCTTGCCCGTCAGCTTCTTGGCATAAAAGTCGGCAGCGATTGAGTCGTAGAAGGCATCGAATGCCTTACGGTCGGCACTGTCCATGCGTCCTACATACTTCTCATAAGTCTCCTTCAAGCGCGAAGTCTTGCCGGCACCGTCCATCTTCAAGTCATAAATCAAGTCCATATCCTTTGCGATACTCATCTCTTGCGCTGCAGCGGCAAGGCGGCCCTTGTAGTCGTCATAGAAATTCTCGGGTAGCGCAAATGTACTATCCTCATACTCGTGCAGATATTTTATCTCGGGCAACCAGTTGCGGTGTATCGCCTTGTGATGAATAAAGATGCAGAACGGCTTGCTCTTGTCGCGCTGGTTCTCCATCCAGTCGATACTCATGTCCGATATGATATTGGTCAGGTAGCCGTGCTTTTGGATGGTATCATTATTCATCGTTATGAAATCGGGGTTGTAATAGTCGCCCTGCCCAGGTACTATTTCCCAGTAGTCAAACCCCGTCGGCAAGCTCTCCA
Organism: uncultured Bacteroidales bacterium; assembly: GCA_949285735.1. GTDB lineage: Bacteria > Bacteroidota > Bacteroidia > Bacteroidales > Muribaculaceae > Avimuribaculum. The sequence goes on along the minus strand of CASEAQ010000030.1, from coordinate 23,483 downwards.
AGTGCCACTTGCCTATAATGGCAGTCTGGTAACCGGCTTGTTGCAACAACTTGGGCATAGTCTGCTGCGATCCGTCAAACACGCAAGTGGTGTTGTCGGTGAAGCCATTAGTGTGGCTATGCTTGCCCGTGAGCATACAAGCCCGGCTTGGTCCACTCAACGAATTGGCAACAAAACTGTTGGTAAACCTCACCCCGTCTCGGGCTATGCGATCCAAATTTGGGGTTTCAATAAAGCGGCTGCCATAGCAGCTCATCATTTGCGCCGTGTGGTCATCGGTCATGATATAAACGATGTTCAACGGCTTTGTTTCTTCTTTCGCCTGCTGGCACGATGCCATTCCAGCCAATGCTCCAGCACCCACAAGGGTACATAAGGCTTTAGAGTTTAAATTATACATAGATCTATGTTTAGGGCATTTGGTTTTATGTACAAACAAAAACAGACACGTGTTGCACAAATATATACATTTTTTTGCGCAACTCATGTCTGTTAATAATTTATTAATACAATATGCTTAGATGTTTTATGTTTTTAACAACTAATCACAATCGTAAGTGTAATCAGCAATACCGTCGGTATTCATCGGCCAACCCGGGTTCTGGTAAAGCGTGCTGTTGCCGTTGGCATCGGTTGCAAGCAAGAACTCGGCGACTGGTATCGGTTCCAGATAGTGAGGCTTCGGGAAGTTGTAACCCGTGCGATATGTCACAAGCGTGCTGGTAATCTGCAACGGGCGCAAATAGTCGCTCAAGCCACGTGCCGACACGGTTACATTCTCTTCGAGCGTGGTGCCGCCATTCTCGCCGGGCCATACAGTGAATGCCATCTCCGACCACAGGTTCATGCCTTCAACCTGGTAGTTACGCATGTGGTCGAGAGCACGCCAACGCTTGAGGTCGTCGAGACGCATACCCTCGGCATAGAACTCGCAACGGCGTTCGCGGCGAATGTTGTAGAGCGTTGCATCAACCAATTGCCCCCTCGACATCGTTGCAAGGTCATTTTCCTGATTGAGGTCGGTGGCAGCGATTGTCTTGTTATAGTCTTCGTCAACCCCGGCACGGCGGCGAATCTTGCGCCAATAGGTGTCGCAATTACCATCGAGCGAGTGATGAAGTTCATAATAAGCCTCGATATAGGTGAGCATGGCTTCTGCCGAACGGAATATTGGGTTAGCTGTCGTGCCTTGGCCCGACTCCTGCTGGCCTGGTTCTTCGCTCACCCACTTATACATCTCATAGCCAGTGGTGTTGCGCTCGTTGCCCGTGTTTGAAATGTGCGGAATGTGGTAGGCGATAGTGTCCATCACAATCTCGCCCGTCTCGGGGTCTTCATATTCGTTGATTTCGCGCGCTGCAGCATTCACGGCAAGGCGCGGGTCGCGGTTGGCAAGTTCTGCCGTCATCTGCACGTCACCGCCATAAGGCATCTCGGGGCTGCTGGCATAGATGGGCATGCCGTCCTTCATCAAGAACGAATTTACGAGTGCGCGAGTCAAGCCTGTACCTGCACCCGAGCGACCAAGGTATTGGCCAACGCTGTGATAGAGCACACCTGAAAGGTAGTAACGGGCAAGTATCACCTCGTCGTTGTCGGGGAACACGCCGGTATTGTTGAACATCGACAAATAGTCAACATCGAGGTTGGGGCGGTTCTCGGCAACGGCTTGCGACGCATCGATTGCCACTTGCAAGAAGTATTCTACCTCGGCTTCAGCCGAACCGGCACGGAACGTGAAGTTGGGATACATCGAGTGGCCCACCCACTTGTTGTTGCCCGGAACAAAGGCGGTACCTGCATGGTATTTCTCCCATGTACCCTCATAAAGAGCCACACGAGCCATGAGCATCTTGGCTGCGTCCTTGCACAAGCGACCGCTTTCGAGCGGAGCGGCAAGCATCAGCGAGTCGGCAATTTCAAGGTCGCGGATAATGAAGCGGGCAACCTCGTTGCGCGGCTGGCGGCGAGTAGCCTCTGCCAGTTCTTGCTGATTGTCGCTCAACATGGTGGTGAGGATAGGCGCGTCGCCAAAGTTGCGCAACAGACGGAAGTGCTCCCATGCCCTGAAGAAGTAGCCCTCGCCCAGGTAGTGGTTGATATACTCCTCCGAACCGTTGATGCCGTCGCCATTGCGCTGGTCGATGATGCGGTTGATGAAATAGTTGATTCCACGCAGGTTCTCGAAATCCCATTCCGACGATGATTGCTCGACGGTGCGCTTCTCTCCCTCATAGAACAAGTTGTCGGGAGATGTACCTATCTGGTTGTCGCTCTTGTTGTCATCGTCATATATACCACCTACCCACGTTTCATTCTTGGGGAGGATATTGTCATAAAACTCATTAGCCGCCATCTTCAGATCGTTTTCATTGAGAAAATATGCAGCATCGCTACCAAAGTCGATAGGCTCTCTTTCAAGGAAGTCATCGCACGAGGCAAGCGAAAGCATAGCCAATGAAATTCCTGCTATATATAAATTCCTCTTCATTTCTTTCTTAGTTATTGTGTGTGTAAAGTGACATTTGTTTAGAATGTTAATTCAAGACCCACCGACCATGTGCGATATTGCGGATAAACCTTTCCTGCGCCATATTCACCTGTGGCAGAACCGATTGCTTCGGGGTCGTATATTCTGAGGTTGGTGAATGTCAACAAGTTCTCGCCCGATACATACAAGCGAGCGTGCTCGATATACTTCGACAATTTCGATGTCTTGGGCAATGTGAAGCCGATTTGCAAGTTCTTCAAACGCAAATAGGAAGCATCTTGCAAGAAGCGGTCGCTCACCTGAATGTTGTTGGCATCACCGCGCAAACGTCCGTAATACGGATCTTCGTAGTTGGCTCCAAGGGTCGAACCGGCATAGCGGAAGTAGTCCAAGTGATCGGTGTAAAGCGAACGCTGGTACAAGCCGTTACCGAAGCCGAAGAATGTTGCCGAGTTTTCAAAGTAAACATCGCGCTTGCCCACGCCTTGGAAATAAGCCCTAAAGTCGAGGAATTTCCATTGGGCTTCGAGTGTGAAGCTATAAGCGAAGCGAGGGGTCGAGTTACCTATCTTCTCCCAGTCGCCGTGGTCGGAGATGGTGCCTGCGCCGTTATCCACAAATCCGTTCTTGTCGAGGTCGGCATACATCAAGTCGCCACCGCCCCAGTTCGAGCCCAATGCCGATTGGTTGGCTTTGGCGAGATATTCTTGCATCTCCTTGTCGCTCTTGGCGATACCCACAACACGGTAACCCCAGATTTCGCCAACTTCCTTGCCTTCGTAGTAAGCCTCGGCACCAGCATCGCCACGCAAGCGACCAGTGGGCGAATAGTATTCGGTTACAATCGACTTATAGTCGCTCAGGCTTGCCGAGATACCGTAGCTGAAGTCGGCACCGATGCGGTCGCGCCACGAAACTTCAACTTCCCAACCGCGAGTGCGAAGCTCGGCGTTGTTGGTGCGCGGAGCGTCGGCACCATACACTGCCGAAAGGGCGAGTGCCGGACCAATCATGTCCTTGGTCGTGCGCTGATACCAGTCAAACGATGCATTGAAGCGGTTGCTGAACATACCTATATCGACACCTGCGCCGGCATTCTCGATGGTTTCCCACGTCAACGATGCCGAATATGGGTCGAACACTGGCAACACGCTGGCTTGCGAACCACCAAGGACTACAGAGCCAAGCGTTGAAGCCATCTGCTGGTAGTAGGGGTAGAACGAAGTAGTGTTCTGGTTACCAAGTTGCCCGTATGAACCGCGCAACTTGAAGTATTCGAGCTTAATGCTGTTGCGGATGGGTTCAAAGAAACTTTCGTTGGCAACGTTCCAACCTGCCGATACCGACGGGAACAAGCCCCAGCGTTCGTTCGACGGGAAACGCGATGCACCGTCATAGCGCAAGTTAACTTCCACCATGTAGCGGTTGTCGTAGGTATAGTTTACACGGCCGAAGAAGCCCAAGTTTGCCCAGTCGCCCTTGTCTTCCGAGACAAGTATGTCTGCCGAAGTGGGATTGATGAATGGTATGTCGTCGAGCAAAATATCCTTCGATGCCATGCGCAGGGTTTCGTTGTAGTAATACTCCGTCTGCATACCCAATAGTGCCTTGAAGTAGTGCTTCTCGTTGAAGGTCTTTTCAAAGTCGCTGTAAACGTTCGACTGGAAGTAGTTCACATGCCCCTTGTAGCGCATGTAGGTCGATTCGCCGGCACCCGGTTGAATGCGGAACGTGCCATTCTGATTAGTTTCGAAGCGGGCAAGCACACCCTCAAGCGGCGAGTATGCCACCGAGCGTCCGCCCGGAGTGGTGTAATACAATTTCGCAAAGTTCTGGTCGCCAGTCTTGTTCTCGATGCGGCTATTCAAGTCAACATATATCTTCCAGCCCTTTATCGGCTCGATGGTCAAGTTGGCTTGGTTGTAGAGCAACAAGTTGCGGTCGCCCTGACGGCCACCGTCGAGCAACGACGGAATCATCGACTCCTTGTTATACGACCCGTCGGGCATATAAACCGGCATCAACGGGCTGCGACGGCCAAGGTTGTGGAAGAAGAGCGCGTTGAGAGCCGAAGGCTTCTCGTTGTCGGTGTTGACGAGGCGGCTGCTCCAGTTGAACGATACATACTCGTTGAACTTAACGCCCACCTTGCCCGACACTGCAAGACGCTTGTAGCTTTCGTCGGCATAATTGAACAAACCAGTCTGTCCGAGGTAGTTACCCGAGAAGTAGTAGGTAACCTTGTCGCTACCGCCGCTAACGCTCAAGTTGTGCTCATGCGACACGGCAACATCTTTCAAGTACACGTCATACCAGTCGGTGTTGCCAAACGAGCGTTGGCCCCATGCCCAGTCGTCATCGTTCTCGGCTTGCTCTATGCCATACGGCAACTTGCCTTGCTGGTAAGCAAGAATCTTGTTCAACTGAGCCGCAGAGAATTGGGCTGTACTACCACTGTTGATGAATGCATCGTTCACCATCAATGCGTATGTATATGAGTCAACAGGGTCGGGAACCGAGATTGGCTGTTGCATACGCAAGTTGCCGGTATAGTTGACGCGCAAGCCGCGTTCGCCCGACTTAGTCGTTACCAAAATTACACCAAACGGCGCACGCGAACCATAGATAGAGGCTGCGGCAGCATCTTTCAACACCGATATGTTTTCTATATCGTTGGGGTTAATCGACGAAAGGTCGCCTTCCATACCGTCGATGAGCACAAGGGGCGACGAGTTAGAACCCTCACCAATCGAACCCACACCACGGATGTTGATTTCCATTTCCTGTCCGAGTCCACCACCTTGGTCGTTGGTGATGTTAAGACCAGCCACTGCACCCTGCAAGCCTTGCACTGCATTAGAGATTGGGCGGCTTTCAAGCACCTTGTTGTCGATGGTCTTCACCGCACCGGTGGCATTCACTTTCTTTTGAGTACCGAAACCCACAATCACCACTTCATCAATCATTTGGGTTGCCGGTTCCATCTTTATGTTGAGCTGGCGTTGGTCGCCAACCTTTATTTCCTGTTCATTATAGCCAATGAACGAAACAACAATCACACTGTTTTCGTCGGGCACCGATAGTACAAACTTACCATCGAGGTCGGTAGCAACGCCACCCTTTTCACCTTTTACAATGACGCTTGCCCCCGGTAGTCCAAAGTCGCTTTCATCGACCACCGTACCCGACACTGTTATCTGTGCCAAAGCCGACACACTCACCAACAGAGAGGCAAAAAATAATATAACCTTGTTCATCTTGATTTTCTTACGAGTTGCTCATTTTGGATAATTAGTTCGACCTACCCATTTGCAAAAATGGTATTTCGTAAATCGTGGCGCTGTCCGAAGTATATATATACTGTACTTGCACATTCCTGCGAGGGTTTGTGCTGCCGTTGCGCGAAATCACAATTTCGATGTCAGAATCGCCGCCGCCTGCGTTGCTCTGGAGTGCATACCACCGTGGAGTGGGATTTTCGGGAGTCGGAGCCGTCCAGCGGGCATTACTTGTGAGCGACAAGATGAGCGTGTCACGCTCGGGCGACAAGTCGATTTGTTCCATCTCGACGTAACGGCATGTGCCGTCGGCATACCACACCGTGTCTTCGAGAATAGTGCTCTCGCCTGCCTCCTTGTCGGTCCAAATGGTGTCCCTTATGATGTTATACCGCATTATAGTGGAATCGAACTCGCGCGAAATCACCAATTCATATTCTTCGCCAAGCATCGACGATATGCCAATCACGTCGAGCGACCCTCTAATGCTGTAATCTCCGGGATTGTCGGGATCGTCTTCACACGATGTAAAGCCGGCACTCAACAACAATCCTCCAAGAAGTAAATAAAATAGTTTTCTCATAAAAATTTGTTGTTCAGGATATAGTTTGTAATTCCAAAAATTATCTTATAAAAAACGGGGAGGCGCACCGGCAATATGCGCGTGGCACACCACCCCCCGTTAGTCATTATTATTTTTTCACAAGACGTCCTGTGTAGGTATGGCCCTGCTTGGTGAGCACGGTCACTACATATATGCCCGAACCAAGGCTGCCAACCCCGATTGTGGGCTCGTCGGTCTCGCATTGCAGCTTGCACACGCCTTGCGCGTCATACACGCTCACACGGTGTGCGATTTCACCTGCCGGTATAGCCAATGTTACGTTGCCGTTGCTTGCAGGATTGGGATAAATGTCAATGGTGGCATTCTCCTTGGATGCCTCGCCGCGCTTCACAAGTTCCACGCCGCTGCCGTCGGGGAAGACGTCAACGTGGGTCACAAGCGTGTCAACGTTGCTGTTGATTGCAAAGCTCGAAGCCTTCACGAGACTGTATGGGTGGCCCATGTTCACGTCGTTGCCCATATCCCAGTAGAAGATACCCTTCAAGCCGTTGTCGCGGGCAAACTTGGAGCGTTCATACGTCTGGTTGAAACCCGTGAAGTAGCGTAACTTGCCGCCAGTGTCATAAGCTTGGTCTTGGTCGGGGGCGTAGTCGCCATCGAGCAAGCCGCTACGCACACCTGTCGTTGCCGACCCCGAAACCTCGCTGCCATCCTCGTTGTAAGCCTTCGACGTCGTCGTGGCATACGACATCACGATTTTCTCCTTCGGGAAACCTTGGTTGATAAAGTTGTTATATGCGCTTGTAAAGTTGCTCCATGTGAACTGCCCCTTCTGCGGACCATAAATTTGGAACGTGAAGAAGTCGCAGTTGTCCATATATTGCGTCTGCAACCCGTATGACACGGCATGAGGCGAAATGGCAAGAATCTTGTCGGCTGGCAACACTGCTTTTATCTCGTTGAGCAACAAGCCATAGTTATTCCAGCAACCGCTGCTGTAGCACCACTCGAAGTCAAGTTCCACTCCGTCAAACTCCTTGGAGATTTCTGCAAGGTCGGCAGCAAATATTTTGCGTTTCTCGGCATTGGCAAATGTCGATTCCCAACCAGTGTGCCCTTGCACTGCCATACGAATGGTGTAGCCGCGATGATTTTCATAGGCACTGCGCATGATGGCAATGAAATGCTTGTAAGAATAATAGTCATATCCAGGGTTGCTGCTGTTGTCATATGTCCAATAGCCATTGGCGTCGTGCATCACATCGGCAGTGAGTGTTATGCCGAATCCCGGCATCGGGCAACCGTTGTTCATATAGTCTTGCATGGTTGCTCCGCCATAAGAGCCGTGCCAAATCGCCGTTTCGTCGAGCTTGGCATTCAAGTTCTCGCCCACAATGGCATCCACGTCGCTCACTCCAGATGGTGTGAAGCTCACAGAGCCGTCGCCACAAGAACCGTTCACGCCAAAACCAGAATTGCCGTTGACCATGAACTGGAATGTGCGTTGCGGTTGGCTCGTACTTTGCATATTTGTCCTGACGGCAAAGTGTACCCACTCGCCTGTGGCAATTGCAGTCCTCGTGCTAACACTCATCGGGAAGTCCTGCCCGTTGGAACGCACGATGATTTGCCCGCTTTCACCCGGAGCCTCGCCAAGCCTTATCGACACACCATTAAGGCCGTCGGAAGTTTCTTTCTTGAAAATATAAGCGCCCGGAGTCCATTCCTCGATATATATCCACGTTTGGAAAGTCCAATCGCTCTCTGGAGTCATCGCCTCGGTACCTACGTTCATGCCCACTCCTGTGCCATCGAGCGACAACACGCCTTCACGACCCTGATATTCAGCCATGTATTCGGCATTGACAAGCGAGCCTTCGCTATAAGGATAGCCAACCTTTACGTGACCATCGCTGTATGAGTTTATATCGAGTACAATCAAATCGTTGGCAAGCAAGTATTTTTCACGTTCAATCGCGCGATCGAAGAATCGGCTGAAGTTAGTATAAGCCGACGTCATGTAATACCTGAACTTGGCATTGTCAGTAACAATCTCACGGTTGGCTCCAGTTTCCGAGAACGAGCCGTGGTGGTAACTGAATGTGTAATCAACAAGGTTGTCACACTCGTTCTGGTCAAATTTATAGTATGCCACAAGGTCGCTCCATTGCGGATTGTGGCGGTTGAGCGTGTTATACATGAAATATTCATAGTCGGCAGCCAACTCGGCTTTCCATACGCGGAACTCGTCGAGCCGTCCATCAATGCCACCACCAAGCACGAAATCGCCGTCACCCTCTGGCACAGTCATAACGGTGGCAGTGCTACCGGCTTCCACACCATTGACCAACACCTTTGCGCCCTCATTGTTGGCAACAAATGTCACTTGCGCCCAGTTGCCAGCTGCCAAGTCGCTTGATGTTGCCGACAGGGTAGCTGTTCCTGCCTGGAAATTCAAGCTGCCAGATGCCCCGAGGCTTGCCTTGAAATCGCCGCCACGGTCATAAATCAAAGCTCCTTCCTCCCAGTTGTCAACATTCATCCAAAACTGAATAGTGTAAGCCGAAAGCCCGTTCAATTCGGGAAACTTATAAACGTTGACACTACCCTCCGGTGTCAGCCGCAGCGAATAGTTGTCAACCTGCGCCAATATTCCAGGCGCAACACCCACCAACAGGGCAAGTGCACATAATAATTTCTTCATATACAATATCTTTATAATGAGAGAGAATATCTAACGCAGCCACTCCGCCCGGCTCTTTCCTATTTTCATTCCCGTTGCCCGACGGGGAAAGGCGCAATGTGCTGCATTGCTGGTATGTAAGTCGTTATATTAGAAAATGGTAATGTATAAAAAAAGCTGTCTCTCCAACCTCCCCAAGGGTTATACACAAATATCTCTATAAGGGAAGATTGGAGAGACTGCATTAAAAATGAAGTCGTGCATTTCGACTTGGGCAAACACGAATATCATGCCCGAGTCTAATTCCCATGCTCGTTGCTGAGTCGTTTTTTACTTAACAATCAACTTCTCGGCTTTGTCGCCAGCCTTTACAACGTAGATACCACGTTCAAGAGTGACAGTCTCGCCAGCTACAGCGTCGGCAACTTGCACTCCGCTTATGCTGTAAACGTCGCCAGCCTCGAAGAATGTTACTTGGTTGCCTGCTAAACGATAAGCCTTTTCGTCAGACATCAAGTCGTTGACTGAAGAGCCACCTGTGCCTGGCTCGAAAGTAAGGAATTCGCCTTGTATCGGCTCACCCTCGGGATTCATTGTGAATGTGAGTTCCTTGATGAGGATGCAAGCGCTCTTGCCATAAGTTCCGTCAACATCCATTTTCAAGCGAAGAGGGAAACCAGCGGCCTCGCTTACTTCATAATCAAATTCATAGACACACCACTTCGACCCATCATAAACGGGAAGACCAGTCTCATCATCGTATGCTACCTCACCAAATTCGTCCAATGCATAGAAGAAGTCGGGAGAGAACCAGCCTGCCTGATCGTCACCTTGGTTGTTGGTAAATGTCTTCAACGACATTTTGAATACGGCATCATAGCTTTCTTCATTGCTGATGATGCTGTAAACCAAGCGCGCACGTATCGGCTGCAAGGGCTCACACCCCGATGCCTTTACATAGAAGTTATAGTTGTTCCAACCATACGCAGCTTCGCTGTCAGCCTCCGGACCATATTCCGAAGTAGAAGTCGGACCCTTGATAGCCAACACCTTGCCCACTTCGCCGCCAAGGTCAACGATGTTGGTGTACTTCTTTAGCGTCTCACCCAGTGGCGACGGTGGAGTATCATATATCGCATTCGCCGTACCACCCATCATTGGAGGACCGCCTGCAACAATAAGGAAACCTGCATCGGCACCTTCTGTCGTTGGCAGACCGTGAGAGAGGTCCACATTGGCTCCGGCATGATAACGATCAATTAGAAACTCGCCTTCTTCCTGGTTGGCAAATTTAAAACGGTCGGGCGTAAGGTCTAAACCTTGTGCATAAGCACCTATCCCGAGCAGCATAGCTGCTGTAAGCAAGTAATACTTCTTCATAAAAATAGGTTTATGTTAGTAATTCTAAAAATATCCCCTCTTACCAACAGGGGCATAAACGTTATAACTCTTTTTGCAAAGATAATGCAAATAAAGAGCCTAACAAAACAAATTCGATTGTTTTTTACTGACAAATCAGCCTCTTAGCCAGCAAATATTCCTTAAAACTTCATATCACAAGACCATTACCATCTTATCTTCCAGCCCAATACAAAACATTAACATATCTTAAAAGTCACCAGCCGCTCAAATGTTAAAAATTTAATTAGCAGCAAGTATAAGATACCTCTAACGCATGAAACACACGAAAAGACCAAGAAACTGCTTAAATCTTTACCCGGGAGCAAATAATTTCTTTGCTGATGCTTTGAGTGTCTTTTCGGGCGCTTTCGTTTATCTTTTCAACATTTAGCTTGCTAAACTTATTCAAAAAACAATCAAAATCGCCTCGAAAATCCATCTCAAATCATCGGACAAAAAAATTCAAAACAGTTTCTAATTTTCACCACTAATTAAATTCCACTTTGTGTGTCGGTGGCAGAGTGTCGTTGCGGCGGTCGGTGGCTGTGGCTACTTTGCGTGCAAGTTCGATGAAGGCTGCACCCGACACGCTGTTCTGCAGCGTCACAGGCATACCATCGTCGCCTCCCTTGCAGATGGTTGCCACAAGCGGTATCTGCCCAAGCAATTCCACTCCGAGTTTCTCGGCAAGATTCTTGCCGCCATCTTTCCCGAATATGTAATAACGCTCATCGGGATGGGCTGCCGGAGTGAACCACGACATATTTTCAACGATGCCCAATATGGGCACGTTCACCTTGTCACTCTGGAACATGCTCACGCCCTTGCGCGCATCGGCAAGAGCCACATCTTGCGGTGTAGTCACCACTATCGCGCCTGTTATGGCAAGCGTCTGCACAAGTGTCAAGTGTATGTCGCTCGTGCCGGGAGGCATATCTATGACGAAGTAGTCGAGCTCGCCCCAGTCGGCTTCGGTGATAAGTTGCCGCAATGCGTTGCTTGCCATTCCTCCGCGCCACAGCACGGCTTGCTCCTTATCGACAAGGAAGCCTATCGACAGCAACTTCACGCCATATTTTTCGAGCGGCGCAATCAAGTTACGCCCGTCTTCCTTCTGCACCATATACACTGGAGCGTCTTCAAGCCCGAACATCTTCGGAGCCGACGGCCCGAAAATGTCGGCATCGAGCAACCCCACTTTGTAGCCGAGTTGCGCAAGCGACACGGCAAGGTTGACGGCAATGGTCGATTTGCCCACACCGCCTTTACCCGACGAAACGCCGATGATGTTTTTCACACCAGGCAGCGGATTGGCTGGCTTCGGCGGCACTGCCGTGCGGAACTTGGTGGCGATGGTAGGCTCAACCTCTTCCCCGATATATGTCTTGATAGCCGCTTCAGCCGATTTCACAAGCGACTTTGCAAACGGGTCGGTCGGCTTATCGAAAATCAACGAGAACGAAACTTTCATGCCGTCGATGCGAATGTCGTCCTCGACCATTTCGCTCGACACGATGTCCTTGCCCGTGCCTGGATAGCGCACATGGCTCAGGGCATCAAGTATCAATTTGGGATATAATCTCTTTTCCATTGTAGTTACAAGTAGTTATATATCCTCCTCCCGGGTTTCTGCCTCCGGGGGAGTCATCATTTTCTGTATATATCCTCGCGAAAAGCTGCGATAGGTGTCATGCTCGATTTCTATGTCGGGCTCTTGCAACACCGTGTCGGCATTGAGGTGGAACTTGATATATTTTATCGACAAGCCGCGTTCGAGCCATTGTTGCTCGTAAAACGTCTTTATGCCCAATATCTCGTTGCTGTGGCACGAGTTATATAGGTCGTCGGTGTTCACCTCCACTTGCAACCCGTTGAGCTTGACAAGCGCGTCGGTATAGGTGTAAAGAAACGGGCTGTCGGTCTTGAGGTGGACAATGCCGCCTGGCACAAGTATGTGGCGGTAAAGGTCGAGGAAACGTGTTCCCGTGAGCCGCTTGCGCACTTTCTTCATCTGCGGGTCGGGGAATGTTATCCATATCTCGCTCACCTCGCCGGGTGCAAAAAAGTGGTCGATAAGCTCGATGTTGGTGCGCAAGAAAGCCACGTTGCCAAGCCCTGCTGCGGCAGCCTGCTTCGCACCCGTCCACATTCGTGCCCCTTTTATGTCTATACCGATGTAGTTTTTCCCGGGAATGCGTTCTGCAAGCCCAACGGTGTATTCACCCTTTCCACACCCCAATTCGAGCACGATGGGATTGTCATTCTTGAAATAGTCGCTGCCCCACCGCCCTTTCAACGGAAAGCCGTTGTCGCGCAATGCGGCAAAAGGATATTGGAACACATTTGACAACTGCTCCATCTCTGCAAATTTCTTCAACTTGTTTTTTCCCATCTACCCGTTTTTTTATGTTTTTTATAAGTGCAAAGATAATGCAAACGAGCGAATTTCCCGAGTGCGGCTTATCTTATGCAAAATTACGCAAAAACGCCTATCTGCCAAATTCATACCGTGCAGAAAAGCGTCATCGCCCATTGTGGCTGAGATGTCGTTACGCCCCTTGGAGAGAATCATTCCTTGTCGCCATAGGCAAGGTCGCCGGCATCCCCCAGCCCCGGAACTATGTAGGAATGAGCATTGAGCGACGGGTCGATAGCCCCCACCCACACTGTGGTATTCTCCTCGGGGAAATGCTTCTGCACGAGGTCGATTGCCTGTTGCGACGCAATCACCGATGCAACGTGTATGTGAGCTGGTTTGCCTTTGGTGAGCAATGCCTGGTAGGCAAGTTCCATCGACGACCCTGTTGCAAGCATCGGGTCGGCTATGATTACGGTCTTGCCAGTGATGCGCGGACAGGCAATATACTCGATGTGAATGTCGAAGACATCGCTATGCGGCTTATACTTGCGGTAGGCACTCACAAATGCGTTCTGGGCATCGTCGAAGTAATTGAGGAAACCTTGATGGAACGGCACCCCTGCGCGCAAGATGGTTGCCAACACCACTTGGTCGGCAACGGTGTCGCACTGAGCCGTGCCGAGAGGTGTGGTCACGTCAACGGCGTTGTAATTCAAGCGTTTTGATATTTCATAAGCCATTATCTCGCCAATCCTGACAAGGTTTTGGCGGAAACGCATCTTGTCGCGCTGTATATCGACACTGCGCAATTCGAGCATATACCGGCTCACAAGCGACTTGTGTTCGGCAAAATTTATTATTTCCATTGATTATATGTTTATGCAAAAGTATCTCTTAATCACTCCATTTGGCTCAAAATGCCCAGCGACCTCGCCCTGTCTTCTTCGAGCTGGGCACGTAGCTGGTCGAGCGACTCCATTTTGAGTTCCGAGCGCAAGAAGCCGACAAATTCCACCTCGATGGGCAAGCCATATATGTCACCGTCAAAATCAAAAATGTGCACTTCGATGCTTTGGCGATGGCTTCCATTGCCGAGCGTGGGGCGCACTCCTATGTTCGCCATCCCGCCACGCAACTCGCCTCCATCCACTTTCACCCTCACGACATACGCACCCCTGTGAGGAATCAGCACCGAGGGGTCTAAGCCACCGACATTGGCTGTCGGGAATCCGAGTTGGCGGCCCACTTCAAACCCATGCTCCACCGTGCCAGCCAACGAGAATGGACGGCCGAGGCAATGGGCAGCATCGTCAACCTTGCCGGCAAGTATCAGCCGGCGTATAATCGACGAACTCACGGGGCTATACTGCCCACGGTATTCATCGGCTTGCATCAGCTCTACGCCAAGCTGCTTGCCGTGCTGCTTGTAGTCATCGAAAGTTTCCGAGCGGTTGTGCCCGAAACGGTGGTTGAACCCCGTTACGAGCAACTCCACACCATAATTGTCGCGAATGAGCTTGATGTAGCTGCGCGAGTCGAGCCGTGCAAGCTGCAAGTCGAAGTCCATCAATATCACATAGTCAACCCCTTGCTCGCCAAGAGCCTTGATGCGGTCGTCGAGCGTCATTATCATCTGCAAGTCGGTATCGGGGCGCAAGACTTTCTGCGGGTGTTCACGGAATGTTATCGCTGCCGACTTCAACCCTCGGCTGGCAGCCTGCCGTTTCAGGAAGTCGATGAGCATGACATGCCCGCGATGCACCCCGTCAAACATTCCTATGGTGGCAGCCACGCTGCCCGGCGGGATAATATGAGGCTGTGTAACTACTTCCATGCAGGCAACGTGTGGCGCAATATCTCTTCAAATTCTGCCCCCACAGGCACAAGCACGGTCGCAAACCCGAGTTCGGCGGCAGCGTCGAGATTGTGTTGCGAATCGTCCAGGAAAAGCGTCTCTCCCGGCTCGATGGCAAGATGCTCGATGGCATACTCGAAAATCTTGCGGTCGGGCTTGTTGCTTTTTGCAAGAAACGACACCACCTGCCCGTCGAAATAGTCGTCGATGCTTTTCCCCTCCTTGCCAAACTGGCGCGCAATCTCGCTGTAGAACATGATGGGGTTGGTGTTAGACAACAGGTATATCCTGTACTTCTCCCTCAACTGGCGCAGGGCACGGAGCCTGTTGACCGGAATGCCTATGAGAAACGCATTGAGGGCGCTGTCTATCTCATCGTCGCTTACGCTTCTGCCGTCCTTGATTTGACGGCGCAACGAGTCGCGAAATTCGGCAGCAGTAATAGAGCCGTTTTCAAGACGCATAAAATCGCCCGACTGCACATACAAGCCAAGCATCTCGTTGGCATTCTCAACGCCGAGTTTCGTGAGGGCTTCGACACACCGTTCGCGCTCAATGTCCATTATCACGCCGCCAAGGTCGAAAAGTAGGTTTTTAATCGTGTTCATACAAAAAATAACATGAATAGCTTTTCAAATTGCAAAATTACGAAAAAAACGCCTACTTCAGAACCTGCACATAACTAATAAATATGCAACCCCATAAGCAAACACATCAATAATGTCCTTAACGATGAACTGCCACCGACGGCAAAACATATCAAGCGTTATAGCCTCGATGTAGCACGGCTCTCTCATAAAAATAACATAGGGCGGCGAAGCCGTCCAATTTCATGGTAACCGAGGGTGACGCAGTCCTTTAGGGCAAGGAACCCTCGGAACAAAATCCACTCACACAACAGGGCCTCGAAGAGGTCCAACGTGCCGTTTTGGTCGTTCTTAAACGGCATTGCAAACCGCCCTACATAGCGGATATGTGCATATTTCTTTCACTCAAATTTGTTATCGCACAATACAAAAAAACTCGTAGTTTAAGAGCCTCGCTTGGCATCAAGCTAACGGCTTCTTAAACTACGAATCGAGGAGACACGTCTGCCGTCCTATCGGCAGCAGTCGTTATAACGGAAATCCGTAAAACTTATTCTTCAACTTCAAATTGGTCTTTGCCTACACCGCACAAGGGGCATACCCAGTCTTCTGGCACGTCAGCCCATGCAGTACCGGCAGCAACACCATTCTCTGGATCACCTACTTCGGGGTCATACACATAACCACATACCACGCATACATATTTTTCCATAATCAAATTGTTTTTTTGTGGGTTAATAATAAAAAAGTTGCATTACTTCATCGCAAAACTGCGATTATACAAATATACACAATTCCATGCAACCAACAACAAAAAACAGCATTTTTTCACTAATACCTGCCGTCTATCCTATTCAAAACCGAAAAATACACCCCATAAACACACCCATGGCATTACGTCTGTTCTGACGAAAACACCTAACTTTGCAGGCAACAACACCAACCGCAACATGACATGACAAATAACAGGAAAAAACAATATATAGTTGCAGCTTTGTGTGTGATTCTGATAGGCATCGCAGCCATTGCATTATCATTCCCCAAATCAACGGGAAACAGCAAATTGACCGATGTGCTCACCGACAGCATCACCCGAATCGCATCAGCCTACCCGGGAGAAATAGGCGTGGCAGTCATCATCAACAGCACCGACACCGTCGCCGTCAACGACACGAGCATCTATCCAATGATGAGCGTCTTCAAGGTTCATCAGGCGTTGGCCATTTGCAACAGGTTCGACCGTGAGGGGATTTCACTCGACACCACGTTGGCTATCCAGCGTGCTGAGCTCGACCCCGAGACATGGAGCCCCATGCTGAAGGAGCATGCTGAGGCGACGATTACCTTGCCCGTTAGCACACTGCTACGCTACACGCTCATTCAAAGCGACAACAATGCAAGCAATCTCATGTTTGAGCGGCTTGTCAACGTTGCCGAAACCGACAGCTTCGTTGCCACGCTCATACCGCGCCATAGCTTCCAGATAGCTTATACCGAATCGGAGATGTCGGCCGATCATGCCAAGGCATATTCCAATCGCACCTCGCCTCTTGGCGCGGCGATGCTGATTGACAGGCTGTTCACCGACACCCTCGTAAGCCGCGAGAAGCAAAACTTCATCATGAAGTCGTTGGGCGAATGCACCACTGGCAAAGACCGCATAGCTGCCCCGCTCATGGGGAAAGCTGGCGTGTCGGTTGCCCACAAGACGGGTTCGGGTTACAGCGAAAACGGCATTCTTGCCGCCCACAACGACGTTGCCTACATCAGCCTGCCCAACGGCACACGCTACACCCTCGCCGTCTTTGTCAAAGACTTCAAGGGCAACGAATCGCAAGCCGCACAAGCAGCAGCCCACATCTCGGCAGCAGTCTATTCGTTGCTCACCCACCCCTCAGACGAGCTTTAAACACCACTTCTCAACCACAGTCGAGAATGCCCACACGCCACATTTTCGACAAATACCTTTCGTACATTTATTTACCGACAAACGTACATAAAACAATTGATTATTATTGATTAACGCATTTTTAAATAACCGAAGTAAGCACTTATTTTCAAATAATTTAGCAATAAGAAAAAGAGCAACACAAGAGGGCGGCGGAGCCGTCCAATTATTTGTAACCGATGGTGACGAAGCCCACGTAGTGGACAAGGAACCATCGGAATTCGCCCTCTCTCACCCAGCAGGGCCTCGGAGAGGTCCAACGGGTAACTAATTAATTCTTGAACTACAAACATAGTATCGAAATTTAAAAGTACCCAATTGTATTTACCCGAGGCTCTCATGGTGGGATTAAGAGCTATACAGAAGGTTACACTATTACTTCGACTCAGACTATCTACATCAACTATTTCAATAGCAGCACTATATCTAATACAATAATAATTATAGATATTACAATACAAACACGCTTATTTATTAAAGTAGAAGTTTCTGTGTATGAAATTTCTGTATCCCGCTTAGTTTTAGGCTCTTTCTTTGGGAAATTGAATGTGTTAGGTTTAAACACAGACTTTAAGCGTGCAAATATATCTGAGTCAAACGGATCTATGAAAACACCATGATATCTTATCTCTATATCCATAGGAATGCAATCTAACAAAACAGGGAAGTTTTCATATTCAAAATTTATTATTTTCTGCCGATTGTTTTCATCTGGAATCTTGGGTGCGGATGATATGGCGTTTGTTAGTCGTTGCTCTATTCTTGGTGAAAATTGAATATTATAATTAGATAATTTGTATTTCCAATAAAATACGCTTTGCATTCCTCTAAATTGGAAAGCAGCAGCTTGTACATTATTCCTCAATTTGGACATTAAGTATTCTCTACCTATAAAATCATCATTCTCAGAAAATAAAATGTATAGTAGTGCTGATGCATGCACAGTACGTTCTTCTTTATCATATTTGTCATTAATGATTGCCTTTAATAAACAATATGTGGCACACAGTACAACTCGCTTATATAGTAGAGGTGGATTCTTATACATATCATCGAGAATTAAGGTTAGAGCCTTTCCTACGGTGAAATAATTTTCTATGCCTTCAAGATTAAAAAAATCTTGATTGGCAATTTTTGTAATCATCTCGTTCCTGGAATCTTCGTACAATTTTATGTCGTTTTTTCCCAAACTGTCAACAATTACAGACGACAAGTTTTCGATAATATTCATAGTTTATGATATCCAATTAGTGAATATGCTTTTTATGAAGTTCCACGGGATTAAGGCAAATGCGATTATGCATCCAGAATTATTCGACATTCGTTGACCATTTTTTCTGCATGACGAGCAGATATGGAAATTTAAATTAGGATTCAATCCGTCTGTAAACCTGCTCGGAGTTCCTTTTATAGGTTTGCCACACATTGGGCAACGACCATTATTTACAAGACCTATTGATTTTAGATAATCCATTGCCTTGGCATCGTCAATGGAACCCATGAAAAAGTATCTGGCATCGTTAACTTCGTAAGGTTTGATATTTTTCACAAACCGCTTTTCAATCGTGCTATACCCTTCTTTTTTAAATCCAGCCTCATTTAGTTCCTTGGCAATTGTTTCCATCCATTCAAGGTAGGACATATTAATAATTTCTCCTGCTGAATATTTCATAATATATATGTTTAAAGAAAAAGTTCATCTTCATCACTCTCGTAGCTAAAGCCATTTTCGAGGTCTTTAGAAATAGTCGCAATTATAGGAGCACAACCATCTTTGTATATTTGGAGTCCTGTATCGATTGGAATATTCTTATCAACTTCTTTCAACAAAGTATTGAAATGAGTAGAAATCCTTGTGTCAAGGAAATGATGGAAACCTTTTTCATTAGCCTCTTTTACAATGCCACCAAAAAGAAGCATTTGGTCAACTACATGTTTTTGAGCAAGATTAGGCAAATATCCTAATACCCCCGAAAGTATTTGGTATATAAGAAATTGTCCGTTTTCGCACATAAAAACAAAAGCTAATTCGCATCCACCAATTACATCAGCATACTTAACATCAGTATATAAAGTATTGCAGTTCTCAGAATAATTTCGTAAAAGACAATAATAAATTAATCTAACGATTGCGTCGTGGTCCCTATTGGACAATCGGCTGCTTATTTTTAAGAGATAGTACATTGCTCGTGCCATTGCATACATGTGTACTACATTTTTTAGCTGCCACTCATCTTTTTTTATTGCTTTAGCGAAAATAGCTGCTTTACGGGAAGTTTTTTCTTCATCTCCAAGGTTATAAGCAGTCATGAAGTCGTTAGCAATTTGTTCTATTGATTTCATTTATGTAGCCTAATGCCTTTCCAGTTCCCGAATGGCTTTTAATTTGTTTATACACGAAGCGTGGAACTGCAATGCTACTTCTTAGATCGGAGGTCCTGAGAAAACCTTGTGTACAGATGTAGTGATAGCAGCCCACGCTATAGCGTGAGAACCGCAATGCTACCCTTGTACACAATTCAGAAATTTCTCAGGTTTCCGTTCTACAAGATAAGCATAACGCTTCTTCTTTTTCCGTATGTCCTTGGACGAGTTACCTCAATCCAATTACAAAAGTAAGGAATTTTTATGACAAATAGCCATCAATTAGACGGAAATCAGTGTATTAACATTGATTTTATTGTTTGTTCAATACTTTGATAGTTTCCAGGTTTCATAATGTGTTTTTCATTGTGATTCTCATAAGGAACTTTCAGCAAATAGTTTAACGGCTTCGCCACCATTTAAAATGAGAACATATACAAATGCATAATTTTATAAGACAAAAAACTTACACACTATACATTAAATCGTTTTTATTCTCCGAAACATTCAACACCGTTTTTCACATCTTTGTCATAATCGAAGAACAGGAGGCACAGCCTAATCCCTCAAAATGGGGAGGCGAAAAGAGCAAACTATTTTGTAATTTTACGGCGCGATAAAAAACGGAACATTTGCATGGGGATAAACAATTTTTTCAAGGAGCTGAAGAACCATAGCCACAAGCGGACACTTGGCGGACTCGACTTTTTCCGCTACATTGGTCCGGGGCTGCTTGTCACTGTGGGATTTATCGACCCTGGCAACTGGGCATCCAATTTCGCAGCGGGGTCGCAATTTGGCTACTCGCTGCTGTGGGTGGTCACGCTGTCAACCATCATGCTCATCATCTTGCAGCACAATGTGGCACACCTTGGCATCGCCACGGGGCTGTGCCTGTCGGAAGCTGCCACCAAGTATGCCCCGCGGTGGGTGGCACGCCCCATCTTGGCATCGGCAGTAGTCGCCTCCATTTCGACGTCGCTTGCCGAGATTCTCGGCGGAGCAATAGCACTCGAAATGCTGTTCGACATTCCCATAGCCTGGGGTGCAGTGCTCACCACGGCAACGGTGCTCGTGATGCTCTTCACCAATTCCTACAAGCGCATCGAGCGTGCCATCATCACATTTGTGTCGATTATCGGGCTGTCGTTCATCTACGAATTGTTTCTCGTTGACATCGACTGGCAGAGCGCGGCACGCGGCTGGGTGACACCGTCGTTCCCCGACGGGAGCATGATTGTGATAATGAGCGTACTCGGAGCCGTAATCATGCCCCACAACCTGTTTCTGCACTCCGAGGTGGTGCAGAGCCTCGAATACCATAAGCAGGGCGACACGTCGATACGCTCACGGCTGAAGTATGAACTATTCGACACGCTCTTCTCGATGATTGTCGGGTGGGCAATCAACAGCGCGATGATATTGCTTGCCGCAGCCACATTCTTCGAGAGCGGAATCCTCGTTGACGAATTGCAGCAAGCCAAGGAGCTGATGACACCGCTGCTCGGCAACAACGCTGGCAACATCTTTGCCGCGGCATTGCTGCTGGCAGGCATCTCGTCAACCGTCACCAGCGGCATGGCAGCTGGCTCCATCTCGGCAGGCATCTTCGGCGAATCCTACCACGTGAAAGACTCACACTCGCAGTTGGGCATCGTTGCCTCGCTGGGCATCGCATTGCTGCTTATATTCTTCATCGACAATCCATTCCACGGATTGCTCATTTCACAAATGGTGCTGAGCCTGCAATTGCCATTCACGGTCTTCCTGCAAGTGTGGCTCACATCGTCGCCAAAGGTGATGGGGCAATATGCCAACTCAAAGCTGAACAAGGCTGTGCTTTACGGCATTGCAACAACAGTAACGGTCTTAAACATTTACTTACTTTTAGCCCAATAACACTCTCACGATATATGGCAAGGAAAATATGCATCATCACAGGCACTCGCGCCGACTGGGGGCTGCTGAGCGGAATAGCCAAATCGCTGAAGTCGCGCAACGACGTGCAACTGCAAATCGTAGCCACCAACATGCACCTGTCGGAAAAATTCGGCAACACGCAGACAGAGATTCTGCACGACGGGTTGACAATCGACTACCGTGTGCCCATGCCCGTTGACAACGACTCGCCAGCCAAGACGGTCGAGGCAATGGCAATCTGCATGAAAGGAATGTCGGAAGCCATCGGCTCGTTGCGCCCCGACCTGATAGTGATTCTCGGCGACCGCTACGAGATGCTTGTCGCCGCATCGGCTGCACTCATCTTCCACACGCCCATCGCCCACATCGCCGGCGGGGCTGTCAGTTTCGGTGCATTCGACGAAAGCATACGCCACGCCATAACCAAGATGAGCCACCTGCATTTTACAGAAACCGAAGAATACCGCCAACGCGTGATACAGCTTGGCGAAGAGCCAAGCCGCGTGTTCAACGTCGGCGCAATAGGCATCTACAACATCAGGCACCTGCAATTGATGACGCGCCATGAGCTTGAAGCCAACCTGCGCACGACCATTCCGCCAACGTCGCTGTTTGTCACATTCCACCCGGCTACACTCGACAGCGAGCCGCCAGCCACGCAGTGCCGCAACCTCATGACAGCCCTTGAGCAATGCACCGAGGGCTACAAGGTGTTTTTCTCATACCCCAACAGCGACACCCACGGCAACGAGATAATCGAAATCATCGAAAAAGCAGCACACACCAACCCCGACAAGTATGTCGTGTTTCCCTCGCTTGGGCAGCTGCGCTACCTGTCGATGCTGCGGTGCGTGGCAGCAGTGGTGGGCAACTCGTCGAGCGGCATAGTCGAAGTGCCATCGATGGGCATACCCACGCTCAACATCGGCATTCGCCAAATGGGGCGCATCGCCGCCAAGTCGGTGCATAACTGCGGCACCTCGACAGCCGAAGTATGCCAAGGACTTGCAACGGTTCTGTCGCCTGAGTTCCGCGAGATGGCACACCACGCCACCAATCCCTACGAGCAACCCGACACGCTTGAAAAGATTGTCAACACCATCTGCACGATGCCCCTTGACGGGATAACGGTGAAACGATTCTACGACTTGCCCCGGCATTGCTAAAAAACGGTAGCGACATGGATATTTGGGATAAGAAAAAGCGGTCGGCAGTGATGGCACGAATCAAGAGCAAGGACACCAAGCCCGAGCTAATAGTGCGCCGCTATCTCTACTCCCGTGGCTACCGCTACCTGAAAAACGTGAAAGGACTGCCCGGCACTCCCGACATCGTATTGCGCAAATATGGCATCGTGATTTTCGTCCACGGCTGCTTTTGGCACGGGCACAGCGTCGATGGACACATGCCCCACTCCAACGTGGAATTTTGGGAAGAGAAAATCGGGCGCAACCGCAGCCGCGACCAGCGCGACAAAGCCACCTTGCGCAAAATGGGCTGGAAAGTGATGACCGTGTGGGAATGCCAGTTGCGCCCCGCGACGCGCGAAAAGACACTGCTCGAAATAGAATACCTCATCAACCACACCTACCTGCAACGCTTCCGCCGCAAGCCCGCCACACCACGCTCCTACGACCAACCCACAACCACCGAAGCCCCACTGCCAATAGCAGCCGAGCCCACCACCCCCTACACAAAATCCACCCCCAAACAAACTCCCCAAAAAGAACCACCACCCACCCCTTAACTGAAATAACACCCATGCAAACAACACACCACCATAAAACACCAACGCGACAAACAAATTGACTTTGTTTATCGCGTTGACATTTAATTGTTTAACCAGCCGAAAGGCTATTAATATTCCTCTTCGTCAAAGAAGAAATCGTCTTTGCTGGGATAGTCGGGCCAAATATCTTCGATGCTTTCGTAAGTCTCACCTTCATCTTCCATCTCTTGAAGGTTCTCGATTACTTCGAGCGGAGCACCCGAGCGCATAGCGTAGTCTATAAGTTCTTCTTTGGTTGCCGGC
>CASEAQ010000029.1 GCA_949285735.1 uncultured Bacteroidales bacterium | reverse complement strand
CCTTGGAGAGCGACAGGTCGTGGGTGTACCACGGCGGCTCGAAGTTGTAGAGGTTGTTTTCTTGCTCGTTGTATCGCTCGCCAGTGTAGATGAACGAGTAGTTGAAATCCCAGCCGCGGTAGTTGGCGTTGTAAGACACCGACACGCTGTGGCGTGGAATGTAGGGAATCTGGTCGCCATAGAAAGTGTCGTCGGGGTCGGTGTAGTCGCGGGCGCGCTGGAAGGTGTATTGCGTGTGCAGCTTCATGCCCACTTTGTCGATGTGTGCCATCACGTCGGCAGACGCTTCGAGCCCGCCGATGCGCACTTTGCCAAGGTTGATCATCGTCCAGCGGAACTGCTTGCCGGTGGGGTAGGCGACAATCTTGTTTTTCACATAGTTGTAGTAGGCATCGGCTTTTATCGAAACGTGGTCGAAGAACGGGTGTCCCAGCGAGCGGTTGATGGAGAAGCCGATATCGTATTGGTAGGTGTATTCGGGTTCGAGGTTGGCGTTGCCAATCTCGGTGTAATATAGGTCGTTGAACGTGGGCATACGGAATATCTTCTTGAAGAAGCCGTATATTTCGAGCCAGTCGCTGTCGAAGGGGCGGTAGTTGAGGAACACCGCCGGCGACAGCTCATGCTTGTTGGGCGAGGCTGTGTAAATCTTGCGCGAGCGGGTTGACTCTTGTATGAATGTTCCCAGCAGGCTTGCTTGCAGGCTGAAGCGGTTGAGGCGGATTGCCGTCGCTACGGCGGCAAGCTCGGTCCAGCGGGTGGGGTAGGCAAAGTCGGTGAGGTCGGCATCCATCTTGTTCCACTGGAAGTCGGCGGCAGCCGAAAGCGACCACCAGTCGGTGATGGTGAACAGGTTGGCAACCGAGAGGTAAACCTCCTTTTGGTAGTAGTGGTTGTCGAGGTACAGCTCCTTGGGGTCGTCGCGCAGGTAGTTGGAGTAATCCCAAGCAAATTTTCCGCTCATTTTGAGCGAGTAGAAGTCGGTGAGTTTCTTCTCGAACGCCCCTTGCCCGAATGCGCTTTTGTCCCATTGGCGTTCGCCGCGGCGAAACACATTGTTGACAATCGCCCCGGGGATTCCGCGCTCTGAGGTGTAGAAATATCCGTTGAGGTTCCACTTGCCGCGGTATAGCTGCCCATACAGCCCCAATTCGGCTCGCAGAGCTTCCACGTCGCCGTTTTGGCGCGTGGCAGTGGTGTCGTAAGCCACATCGCCGTTGAGTTGCAACCGGCGGTAACGGAACTTGTATTTGCCGTTGGCGTAAGTGTATTCTGCATTAGCCGACATGGTGATGTTGTCGGTGATGCGCTGGTTCCACACTATCGAGGGGTTGGCAAGCCCGAAGCTGCCGGTCTTGAATTGTGCTATCACTTGGTAGTTGCGCCCGTTGTCGAGCTTGGGTCGCTTGGTGTAGATATAAATTGCGCTCGACGAGGCAAAGTCCTTGGCACTTTGGAAGATGTTGCTTTTTTGCCCGTTGTAGAGTGATATTTCCTCGATGTTGTCGAGCGAGTATCGCCCGAGGTCAACTTGCCCGTTTTGGGCGTTGCCGAGCTGTATGCCGTTGTAGAACACGCCCACGTGGTTGGTGCCCATGCTGCGAATGTTGACGGTCTTTATTCCGCCGATTCCGCCGTAGTCCTTGAGCTGCACGCCCGAGAAATATCGCAGGGCATCTGCCACCGACTGGCTGTTGAGGCGTTGCAGGTCGGCACCGCCGAGGGTTTGCGGCCTGATGATTTCGGGTCGCTTGTTGCCAATGACGCTCACTTCTTGAATCGACATCACAGAGTCAAGAAACACGTCATCGTCGCCAGCCGTGGTGGTTTGCGCAAAAGCGTTGGTATATAACATGGCAGCCAATACCAATGCAATGCTTAGTAAATGCTTCATTTAAAATCGTATAATTTATGTCCGATAGCCGCCAGCGTGGTTGCGCAGGTGGTTGTCTCGCGGACAGTTAAACACACTTATCATTCAATCGGTATTCCGGCTTCTCCCCTGTTGGTGTTGCTTCGGAACAGCCTTCCCAGATGCGTTGTCGAGTATGCGCCCAGTGACTGTTCCACAGGTGTCGTTCGTTGGAGTTACGGCAGCGAGTACTGCCCGGGATTTCCACCCGAGTTCCAGGCATCACAAGTAGAAAGGTGATGCCCTCTATTGAATGACGGAGGACAAGTAGAAAGGTGATGCCCTCTATTGAATGACGGAGGCAAAGGTAGTGATATTTATTTATCTGTGCAAACTTTGTGGAATTAGGAATTAGGAGTGAGGAATTAGGAATTGTTGCTCGTGTTGCTCGACAGGGGATTAGTGGGGGAATGGCAGCTGCGCCAAAGGTGCAGCGCTGTATGAGCAATGAGGTATATCGCACTGGCATACAGGGGGATTGGTATTTGTGCTTCTGCCACATGGAGGGCGGTGTTCCGTGGGTTTCTCGTACCACTTCAGGGCTGCGTCACCATCGGTTGCAGCATAGTTGGACGGCTTCGCCGCCCTGCTTGGTGGCGGTGGAAGCCGTTCCTGCTTTCATTGCTGGTTGGGGGATTGGAGATACAAAAAAATAATGCACGAGGACTTTTCCGCTGCGCGGTAGAGCCTATAGTGCATTATAGGTTTTGTTTGAATTAACGAAATAAAAGTTCTTGCCCGTCAAATAGCACAGGATAGAAGAAACCTTTATTTAACAACGGCGTTCAATTCAGCACCGGGCTTGAATTTAACGACTTTCTTTGCCGGTATGTCTATCTTTTCCTTTGTTGCAGGGTTGATACCGGTGCGGGCAGATTTTGCGCTGACCATGAATGTGCCGAAACCTATGAGGGAAACTTTGTCGCCTTTTGTTAGAGCCTCGGAAATAGCTTTCAAGGTCGCTTCGAGGGCAATTTTGGCATCAACCTTCGACAGTTGGGTTTCTTCTGCAATAGCATTAACTAATTCTGTCTTGTTCATAACGAAATAAAAAATTTAGATTTATGGTTGTTTGATA
Source organism: uncultured Bacteroidales bacterium (assembly GCA_949285735.1). Lineage (GTDB taxonomy): Bacteria > Bacteroidota > Bacteroidia > Bacteroidales > Muribaculaceae > Avimuribaculum. The sequence continues at coordinate 28,580 of CASEAQ010000029.1, read as the reverse complement.
AATGATTTTATACAAACAGGTTATTTAATATGTAGCGCAAATATAAAGCATTTAACTATAAAATCAAAAAAAGGATATGAAAAAATGTTTTTTTCAAGTAAATAAATACAATATAGCTGGTAATAGTTGTTTTACAGCAGTTTTTTTGAGTAATTTTGCCACCGACATTGGGCACGAGGTTAGATTGATGCCCACAGAAACAACGATATACACAAGGAAAAACAATGTTCAATTCTAATGGTTTTTTAAGTTCGATTCCCGCTGTAACTAAGAATTTATTGATTATAAACATTTTGATGTGGGCGGTGACATCGCTCCTCGGCGGCAATTTCAATTTCGACAGATACTTGGGCTTGCATTATTGGGAAGCGCCCGACTTCAACGTGGTGCAGTTCATCACATATATGTTCATGCACGCCAATTTCACTCACTTGTTTTTCAATATGTTCTCGCTGTTCATGTTTGGCGTGATACTCGAACGTGCGCTTGGGCAAAAGCGTTACCTGTTCTACTATATCTCGTGCGGCATCGGCGCGGCATTGGTGCAGGAAGTGGTGTGGACTTTCACTTGTCTCGATGCGCTTAGGCTTGAAAATCAAGAGGGTTTCATCGTGCTGCAAGGGCAGGAGGCACTGTCATACTTGTTGCAGCATGATGTCGGCGAGCTGAACAGGTTCTACAACCTGTTTGTGACGGTGGGTGCATCGGGAGCTGTGTTTGGGCTGCTGTTGGCATTTGCCATGCTGTTCCCAAATATGCCTATGTACCTGTTCTTCATTCCTATTCCCATCAAAGCCAAGTGGATGGTGTTGGGCTATGGCGCCCTGGAATTGGCATTTGGCGTGACCGGGGCTCAGAGCGCGGTTGCCCACTTCGCCCACCTTGGCGGAATGCTGTTCGGCTTCTTCATGATATGGTATTGGAAAAAGAAAGGAGTTGTAGGTGGCGGATTTTATTGATACATTGCGCAGCCGCTTCAAGATGGCTTCGCTGCTGGCGCGCATCATCTATGTCAACGTAGGCGTGTTTGTGGTGTTGCGCCTGATAGGCGTCGTTGGGTTCTTGTTTGGTTTCGATGCAAGTGCCATAATCAGTTATGTGGAGTTGCCATCGTCGCCGTGGTGGTTTTTACACCAGCCGTGGACGATAGTCACATATATGTTTGCCCACTACGATGTGCTGCACATATTGTTTAATATGTTGTGGCTATGGTGGTTCGGGCAATTGTTCCTGCAATTTTTCTCGCCACGGCATCTCACGGGGCTTTATTTCGTGGGCGGCTTCGGCGGCGGATTGCTTTATATGCTTGCCTACAACCTGCTGCCGGCTTTTGCCTGGCACGACGGGTTGCTGCTGGGCGCGTCGGCATCTATCATAGCCATAGTGGTGGCGACTGCCGTGCAGGCTCCCAACTACAGGGTGATGTTGCTCTTCTTTGGCAGCATATCGATAAAATGGATAGCCATCGTCACCATTTTCCTCGACTTCATAGGCGTAACTGCCGACAATGCCGGCGGGCATATCTCCCACATAGGCGGCGCGCTGGTGGGGCTGCTGTTTGTGGTGATGTTGCGGCGAGGGGTTGACATCACGAAGTGGTTCAATGCTATCATCAACTTTTTCGTCAACAGCTATCGCCGGCTTTCCTCGCAAGGCGGCAGAGGGCAGCGTGTGCGTATCGACCCGTCTCGCAGTCGCCGTCGTTCGCGTCAGCAGACTACGACACCGCCACGCCCCGACAGCGGCGGCAATGGCACAGGCATCTCGCCCGAAGACGAGCGCGTGATGGACGAAATATTGAAAAAGGTGAAGGAGTCGGGCTATGGCGCGCTCACCGACGACGAAAAAAGCCGCCTGTTCCAGGCAAGCCGACGTAAAGGCAACTGAAACACACAATATTGAGAAGTGTAATATAAATATGAAATTTTTTAAGAACATTTGGAGGGTAGTCAGGTTGTGTGGCATGGTGTTCACCGTGTTGCTTGCAGTCGCCTACGTGGTTTCGGCATACGGCGGCATGGTCGATCCTGCCGAAAGTTCAAAGTATGCCTTGCTCTGCCTGGGCTATCCCATACTGTTCTGGCTCTCGTGGTTGGTGCTTGTGGTGTGGGCAGTGTTGCGGCAGTGGAAGATTGCGGCTATCACCGTGGTGTCGTTCTTGGCGACTGCATCGCCCATGCTCACTTACTTCCCCTTGAATGTGGGTTCGCCCGAGGTGTCGCCACAGGAACAGACGTTCAGGTTGTTGACATTTAATGTAATGAACTTTGTTGACTTCGACGGCGAGGTGCATGAGCCGAATCGCACGGCGCAATATATCCTCGACATGGATGCCGACGTGGTGTGCCTGCAGGAGGGCTCGCAGTTTGTGAAGTTGACCGACATAAAGGTGATACAAAATGACTTGCCTGCGCTGCTTGAGCGTTATCCCTATTATTCGCAAGGGGTTGACGACATGGTGTTGCTGTCGAAGTTCCCGTTTGACCCTGCCGACGACAGCATCGTGGAAGGCGGCAAGAAGGTGGTGTCATACGACGTGCATCTACATGGGAAAACCATCCGGCTGTATAATTGCCACTTGCACTCGATAGGGCTTACATCCGATGACAAAGAAATATACAAGCAGATTACCGATATAAACAAGTTGGACAACCTTGGTGCTGTCGAGACGATGAAGGAGGTACGTAGCAGCTTGTTTTCCAAGTTGTCGAAAGCCTTTGTGGCTCGCAGCAAGCAAGCCCGGCAGTTGCGCGACTTCATCGACAAGTCGGGGGCGGAGAACGTGATTGTGTGTGGCGACTTCAACGACACGCCCGGCTCGTATAGCTACCGCACGGTGCGTGGCGATGATCTGCACGATGCCTACCTCGATTGTGCCTTTGGACCCACCATCACTTTCCACGACGACCGTTTCTACTTCAAAATCGACCATGTGCTTTACCGCGGGGCGATGAAAGCCGTTGACATCGAGCGCGGCAAAATCAACTCGTCAGACCACTATCCACTGCTCGCCACCTTTGCGTTAAATAATTAGGAATGAGGAATTAGGAATGAGGAATTGACCCGAGTTCCTCGATGTGGTTGCGTCATAGTTAGGAGTCAATTCTCCTTCCTCGCTGCAATGACTGTTCTCCGCTAACTAATAGCATCAACCGATTTCTAATTCCCTCGGCTCTGCGCCCCTAACTTTATTTTAAATGAAGAAGCTGTGTGGGAGGAAAGTGCATATTGTATTGGAATGTTGTGTATATTTGTGGTGCATAAACTAATAAGTACTATGAAAATGAATCATGAAAGGTCGAAATTAGGTGGCGGTATAGGTTTGTGTATCGTAGTTGCATTGATGGCATTTGTAGCCAGCTGCAACAATAAAGCCAAGAATAGCGAAAAGGAGAACGGCAACATTGATAGCGTTGCTGTAGCGAAGTCATCGCCAGCAGCCGACACGAGTGGGCTTGCCAAGAACGACAAGGGTAAAATAATCAAGATAAAACGCTCGACCGACCTTATATATGTCGGTTGGAGTGAAGACATGACATATGAGGTTTATGACCCGAGTGAGGGTTACTATGTGATATGTGGCAAAAAATATGGTGTGGCAGATAGTGCTGGGTGCGTAATTGTGCCGACAATATATGACGATGTGAATAGTATGCGAGAGGGAATGCTTGCTTTGCGATTGGGTGAAAAGTGGGGATATGCCGATAAAAGCGGCGAAGTGGTTATCCCGATTGAATATGACGGTGCGAAGGATTTCGGCAACGGACTTGGCGCGGTGATGCGTGGCGGAAAATGGGGATTTGTAAACAAAAAAGGGGAAGAAGTGATTGAGCCGATATATGATTTGGAAAAAGAGGGCGGCGTTTATAAAGATGGAATAGTAAAAGCGGGATTGCAAGGAAAATATGGGTATATCGATACCTTGGGCAGGGAAGTGGTGCCATTGAAATATGATTTTATAAGTGATTTTTCCGAGGGTTTGGCTGCAGCTATGCTGGATGGCAAGTATGGCTTTGTCGATAGAAGTGGGAAGGAAGTGATTGCTTTGCAGTTCACTCGAAAAAAGAAAGCGTATGGCGCATTTGAGAATGGCTATGCCGTGGTGGAACGCGATGGCAAGTGCGGCGTGATAAACAGGGCTGGGCAAGAGGTGGTGCCACTGAAATACGATAACATCGGCGATGGCTTCCACAGTGGAATAATAACATTGGAACTGAATGGCAGACATGGCGGTGCCGACACGTGTGGCATCGAGGTTGTGCCGTTAAAGTATGATTGGATTGCGCCTTTTGAGTATGACAGCGTGGCACAGGTAAAGTTGAATGGTGTGTATGGCTGCGTTGACACGCATGGTGCCGAGGTCGTGCCGTTGAAGTATGAGAAAATATTAAGATTTAATGACGGAATAGCTTCGGCAATGCTGCACGGGAAATATGGATATATAACCAAGAATGATAGCGTATTGGTGCCGTTTGAATATGATTGGGTTGGCGGTTTTGAAAATGGAATGGGAATTGTCATGAAAGATGACAAGTATGGAGCGTTTGACCGAAGCGGTAGATTGGTCGTGCCAATCAAATATGATTATATGTGTAACTACATGAGAGGCGTATCTGGAGCAAAGTTGGGTGGTAAGTGGGGGTGCATCGACCGCGAAGGGAATGTGCTTATACCGTTCGAGTATGATGAATATGAAGGTTTCCGCTTGTCAAGCGATGACAAATGGCTCGTTTACATGGGCAGCCACGATTTGATTTATTTGGAATGTATTCAGGATTATTATTGGAATGAAGAATAGACGTGGCTCCTGCGGTACTTTCATTTAAAGAGAGAACGTTGGACGGCTTCGCCGCCCCGCGCCGCTGTATTCCGCATCGCGTTGCCGTCACATTTAAACCCAAGTTATGAGATTTTTGGGAAGATGCCCAAAGAGCTTTCCTTCAGAAAGAAAAAGACTTCGAGCGGTCTAATGACCGATTGGGATTTAAATGGAACGATTCCTAATTCCTCAATCCTAACTCCTAATTGAATCGAGCGTTTTCGTATTAGCAGAATTATTCGTATTTTTGCTACATGTGGGGAGGCTTTGGCTGCGGCGTGCCGCCTTGCTGGAAGGTGACAATGAAAAAATTGATATAAATGCAATTATAAAAAGATGATGAAAAAAATCACTGTTTTATCGTTAATTGTAATGCTGTTGGCGGCGTTGCCGATGGCAAATGCGAAAAAAATGGAAACGTCAAGTAAAAATCCGTTCTTGGAACCATACACCAACAAGTATGAGATTCCACCTTTCGACAAAATCACGTATGACCACTATCTGCCAGCCATCGAGGCTGCTATTGCCGAGCAGAAGCAGGAGATAAACGCCATTGTGAGGAATCGCGCAGTGCCCGACTTTGAGAATACTATCCTTGCACTCGACAACTCGGGGCAGAAGCTCAACCGCGTGTGCTACGTGCTGTTTGCGCTCACCGAGTCGGACAACACTCCCGAACTGGAGGAGATTGCCGCCAAGGCTATGCCGATGGTGTCGGCTGCAAGCGACGAGATTAGCATGAACGAGGCTTTGTTTCAGCGCGTGAAGCAGGTGTATGACCGCCGCGAAGTGTTCAACCTCGACGTGGCTCAGACCCGCCTGTTGGAACACTACTACAAGGATTTCGTGCGTGGCGGCGCACTGTTGTCGGCTGCCGACAAGGATTCGCTCAAGCGCATCAACCAGGAGATTTCCAACCTGTTCCTCGACTTCGGCTCGAACGTGTTGAAGGAGACCAATTCGATTGAGATTGTCGTTGACAACGAGGCTGAATTGGCTGGGCTGCCTGCCAATACCGTGGCTCAAGCCGCCGAGGAGGCTGCAAAGCGCGGAAAAGCTGGGAAGTGGGTGTTCACAGTGCATGGTGCCGTGAGGCTGCCGGTGTTGACCTATGCCGACAACCGCGACTTGCGCCGCAAGATGTATGAGGCATACACCCACCTTGCAATGAACGACAACGAGTATAACAACTTTGCCATAATCAACAAGATAATAAAGTTGCGCACGAAGAAAGCCAACTTGCTTGGCTTCGACACGTTTGCCGACTACCAAATTGACAACGTGATGGCAAAGACCGTCGAGAACGCCGAGCAGCTGCTCTACCAGATATGGACTCCAGCCGTGGCTAAGGCTAAGGAGGAGGTTGCCGACATGCAGGCGTATGCCACTGCACACGGCGACAACATCACCATCGAACCGTGGGATTATTACTATTATGCCGAGAAGGTGAAAAAGGAGAAATTCAACTTCAGCGAAGACGAGGTGCGCCCCTACTTCAGCCTCGACAATGTGGTGAAAGGCATCTTCTTGATGGCAAACAAGTTGTATGGCATCACCTTCACCGAGATGAAGAACGCGCCCAAGTATAACCCCGAGGTGAAAGTGTATGACGTGAAAGGTGCCGACGGCAAGCATCTTGCCGTGTTCATGACCGACTACTTGCCTCGTGCATCGAAGCGCCAGGGCGCATGGATGAGCGAGTTCAAGGGCGAATACAACTACGGCGGCGTGAGCGAACGCCCCATCATCTTCAACGTGGCAAGCCTCACGATGCCGACGAAGGACACTCCGTCGCTGCTGACTATCGACGAGGTTAAAACCGTTTTCCACGAGTTTGGCCACGCCTTGCAGGGAATGTTGACCACGGCATCGTTCCGCGGACAGGCTGGAACGAATGTCGATCGCGACTTTGTGGAACTTGCTTCGCAAATCAACGAGCACTGGGCTATGGCTCCCGAGTTCCTCAAGCAATATGCGTTCCACTACAAGACTGGTGAACCTATCCCCGATGCCTTGATTGCAAAAATCGAGGAGACCGGCAAGTTCAACCAGGGATTTATGACTGTCGAACTGGTGGGCGCTGCATTGCTCGACCTCGAATGGCACAAGGTGAACTACTGCAACGGCGACATCGACGTGATGAAGTTTGAGCAGGCAGTAGCCCGCCGCATAGGATTGCCGCGCGAGATACAATTCCGTTACCGCAGCACTTATTTCAACCACATCTTCGGCAGCGATGGCTATGCAGCCGGCTATTATACCTATCTGTGGGCTGAGGTGCTCGAAGCCGACGCTTTCGAGATGTTCCGCCAGCATGGCATCTTCGACCCGGCAACAGCCAAGGCATACCGCACAAACATACTTGAGCCGGGCGGCAGCGAAGACCCGATGAAGCTCTTCGAGCGTTTCCGCGGTCAAGCCCCCACGGTCGATGCCTTGCTTGAAAACCGTGGCTTGAAGTAAAAAGCAGCAAATCACAGACAGCAAATAAAAGAACTGTTCCTGCCGACATTCCGGCTGGAACAGTTCCTTTTTTTGTCATCGCTCAGCTTTCCATGCAGAGAGCCGTGCGGCGGCATACTATGCTATTAAGACGTGTGGTTACCGCTTCAACTTGTCGGGGTGGGTGGCTATGAACTCCTTCCAAGAGCGGCATGACGACTGCGACTGTGGGCGCGACGACTCATAGAAGTGGCAAAGTGCCGCTGCAAGTGCGTCGGTGGCATCGAGCAAGTCGGGCATTTGGTCTTGTGGAATGTTGAGTATGCGGCGCAGCATCTCTGCCACTTGCTCCTTCGATGCTCCGCCGTTGCCCGTTATCGCCATCTTTATCTTCAGCGGGGCATATTCGGCTATCGGCACGTCGCGGTGCAAGGCTGCAGCCATCGCCACGCCCTGTGCGCGCCCCAACTTGAGCATCGATTGCACGTTTTTGCCATAAAAGGGCGATTCGATAGCCATCTCGTCGGGCAGGTATTGTTCGACAAGTCCGAGCACACGCTCGAATATGCGGTGCAGCCGCATGTAGTGGTCGTCGAATTTGCTCAACTTTATCACCCCGAGGGCAATCATCGACGGGCGTTTGCGCTTCACGCCGAGTATGCCGTAGCCCATCACGTTGGTGCCAGGGTCGATGCCAATTATCACGCGGTCGTATTGGTCGGTCGTCTCGTTCATTCCACGTCAAGCTCCATCATAAGCGTGGTGAAGCCCACCACGTCGCGTCCGAAACACCTTGTCATCTCCTCGTGCAATTTTTTCCCCACGCGGGTATGCCATTTCAACAATTCCGCCTTGCTGCCAACGCTGAATTGCAATGCGTAGCTGTAGCCGTCGGCATCTGAGCCGTCGTTAAGCACCTGTGCCAATTGCGGCCGCCGTAGTGTTCCGTCGGCTTTTGCACGTGGAATATACCAGGTGCACAACCATTCGACAAAGCTGTCGCACACTCGCAGCGACGCATGGTAGGTGGTGTTGTATATAATCATAACCGTAGTTCTTCCTTGTGTATTGAAAGTGCCAGTGTACCTCGCACCCCTGCAAAGTTACACCAAATATCCCGCTCCAGCAACCGCATCGCATCCCGAGCCTGTCGCGCATTACACAGCAGCAATCAATAAAACACACCTAATTCCTGTGATATTGAGGAATTAGGTGTGTTCGTGGATTACAAATATTGCTGTTGTACACCCATAGGGAGTCGAACCCTAATCGAAGGAACCGGAATCCTTTATTCTATCCATTGAACTATGGGTGCATGGTTGGGTGTTTTGTGTGAAAATGTGAAATCGTGTCTATTTTACATTTTCGGTTGGCAAAAGTAATAATATATTCGTAGCTTTGCAAGTAGAAATAGATAATTCAAAGGAAATTTTTATGAATGTAAAGATAGAAGAGAGTTGGCGCACGGAGCTTGCCGATGAATGGGAACAGCCTTATTTCAAGCAGCTTGTGAATTTTGTGCACGACGAATATAGCCACTACCAGGTGTTTCCGCCGGGGCGTGAAATTTTTGCGGCTTTTGATGCCACGCCGTTCGACCGTGTGAAGGTGGTAATCCTTGGGCAAGACCCGTACCACGACCTTGGGCAAGCCAACGGGTTGTGCTTCTCGGTGCACGACGGTGTGCCGTTTCCGCCGTCGCTCGTGAATATCTTCAAGGAGATAAGCGACGACTTGGGGAAGCCGATGCCGGCGAGTGGCGACCTCAGCCGGTGGGCAAGGCAGGGGGTGCTGTTGCTCAACTCGACGCTCACGGTGAGGGCGCATTGCCCGGGGTCGCACCAGAACCGCGGGTGGGAGGAGTTTACCGACCATGTGATATTCCACTTGGCGCAGCACAGGGAGAACCTTGTGTTCATCTTGTGGGGTGCCTATGCGATAAAGAAGGGGGCGTTTATCGACCGTGCCCGCCATTTGGTGCTTACGTCGCCCCACCCGTCGCCGCTGTCGGCTCACAGGGGCTTCTTCGGCAACAAGCATTTCTCGCGCACCAACGAGTATCTCGTGGCTTGCGGGAAAGAGCCGATTGACTGGTAATGATTTAAAATTTTACGCAAATTTTTTATATCGAGAGGCTTAGAAGGGTTCTTTGTTGATGCTCAAATCATCGGACAAAAAAACTTTAAACAGCGTCTGAAGGAACGATGAAAACAATCATAGCTACATTAGTAATGTTGGTTGCGGCAGTAGCCGGCGCGGTGGCGCAGACGATGGACACCCGCACGCAGATATTCGACCAGAATTTCAAGTCGCTCCAAGTGAAGTTGTCGAACAACGATTACTTTCCTCCAGTGTTGATGATGGGGGGCGACAATGTGATAGAAGTGCGTTTCGACGAACTTTCGCCCGAGTTGTCATACCTGCGCTACAGCGTTATCCATTGCAATGCCGACTGGCAGCCGTCGGCGCTTGTCGATACCGAGTACCTCAATGGCTTCAATTATGCCAACATCGAGGATTATGAATATTCGAGCGGAACGTTTACCCACTTTGTGCACTACTCGTTTTCGCTGCCCAACGAGCAGATGTCGTTTACCAAGTCGGGTAATTACTTGGTGCAGGTGTATCGCGAAGACGAGCCCGAAACGATATTGCTGCAAGCGCGTTTCGCCGTGTGCGAAAATGTGGTTTCGGTGTTCCCGTCGGTGTCGTCGCGCACCGACATCGACTACAACAACAGTCACCAGCAGGTTGACATCACCGTCGATACGCGCGACTACCGTGTGCGCGACATGTACCAGGACTTGATGGTATTCGTCAACCAAAATTCGCGCATCGACAACGAGGTATGTGTCAACAAGCCGCTGCGGGTGATGGGCAGCAAAGCCGTGTTTGAGCATAACCGCAACCTGATTTTCACTGCCGGCAACGAGTTTCGCCGCATGGAGATAGTTGCCGTTAACTATCCCACCATGCGCGTTGCGAGGGTGGAATATTTCCACCCGTTCTATCACGCCACGTTGCTCACCGACGAGCCGCGCACCGAAGTCATGTACCTGTATGACAAGACGCAAAATGGGCGTTTCACCATACGCAACGCCGAAGCCGACGATTCGGAGGGGCGCGCCGACTACATTGTGACGCACTTTTCGCTTGCCACTGGCGAGAGGCTCACGGGTGGCAAGATATATGTAGATGGCGAATTTACCAACCACATGTTCACGCCCGATGCCTTGATGAACTATGACGAGGAGACTGGGTGCTATGTAGCTGACATATTGCTGAAGCAGGGGGCGTATAACTATCAATACCTGTTTGTGCCCGACGGCACCAACGTGGGGTTGACGGCGACCATCGAGGGTGACAAATACCAGACGGTGAACGAATATGCCGTGCGCGTGTATAACCGCCAGCAGGGCGAGCGTTACGACCGCCTTGTGGGTTTCGGAATGGTGTTCTCGGGAAGATGACGTGTGTGCCTATGAAACCTACTATTGATTGCTTCGTGCCGTTCGATAGCCTGCCGCAAGTGGCAACGACAGTCGCCAACTTGAGGCAGTGTGGCAACGTTGCCAAGGTGTATCTGTTGTGCCGTGGCGATGTGCCTGTCGAGTGCCCCGAAGGTTGCGAATTTGTGAAAACGGCATCATGCTTGGAAGCCACGTCAACGATGAGGAAGATTGCCGACCTCGTCGATGGCGACTATGTGCTGATATACACCAAACATACCACCTTGCAACTTGGACTGTATGCCCTCGAACGCATGATGCAGGTGGCAGCCGACAGCGGGGCTGGAATGGTGTATGCCGACCATTACAATGTGTCGGCAAGCGGCGAATGTATTGCAGCACCCGTCATTGATTACCAGATGGGGAGCTTGCGCGACGACTTCGACTTTGGGTCGGTGCTGCTGTTCGATAGCCGTGCGTTTGCCGAAGCGGCAGGAAAGATGAAGTCGGACTATGATGTGGCTGGACTGTATGACTTGCGCCTGAAGTTGTCGCAAACGATGCCGATTGTGCACATCAACGAATACCTGTATAGCGACGTTGAGCTTGACACGCGCAGCAGCGGCGAGCGGCAGTTCGACTATGTTGACACGCGCAACCGCAGCCGCCAAGTGGAGATGGAGGCTGCCTGTACCGAGCATCTGAAGGCAGCTGGCGGCTATCTTGAGCCAGGGCGGTACACGAGGGTTGACCTGTCTCAGGCAGGTGGTTTCGGGTGTGAAGCGTCGGTAATAATCCCCGTGCGCAACCGCGTGGGCACGATTGCCGATGCCATACGTTCGGCATTGTCGCAACGTTGCGATTTTGCGTTCAATGTGATAGTCGTTGACAACCACTCGACCGATGGAACCAGCGAGGCAATCGCCCGAATCGCCGACCCGCGGCTGGTGCATATCATTCCCGACCGTGACGGGCTGGGCATAGGCGGCTGCTGGAATGTGGGCGTGAACCACGGCAGTTGCGGCAAGTTTGCCGTGCAGCTCGACAGCGACGACGTGTATAGCGACGAAAACACGCTCTCGCGCATCGTTGCCACATTCCATGAGCAACAGTGCGCAATGGTCGTCGGGTCTTACAAGATAACCAATTTCGCACTCGAAACGATACCCCCAGGAGTAATCGACCACAAGGAGTGGACCGAAGAGAACGGGCGCAACAATGCGTTGCGCATCAACGGATTTGGCGCGCCACGTGCATTCTATACACCGCTGTTGAGAGAGCTGAAGTTGCCCAACACGAGCTATGGCGAGGATTACGCGCTCGCCCTGCGCATATCGCGCTGCTACCGTGTGGGGCGCATTTGGGAGCCGATATACCTGTGCCGCCGGTGGGAGGGCAACTCAGATGCCGCCCTCGACACGGCAAGGATTAATGCCAACAATTTCTATAAAGACCGCATACGCACGTGGGAATTGCAGGCGCGCGTGGCGATGAACAAGCAGCGTGGTGGAGATGGGAACGGGTGACATGAGGCAAGAGGTGGCTGCCCTGCTCGAGCGGCAATTGAGCGGCTGGGAGTTGGCTGGCAGCAACTATGCGGCATTGAATGGCGTGCAGACGCGCGAGTTGCGCATAGGCGATGCCCGATTCAAGGTGCAACACAACCCGGCGCGGGTGACTTCGACTGCCGCCAAGGTTGACCCGGCGACGATAAAGGCGCGCCCCTGCTTTTTGTGCAAGGAGAACCGTCCGCCGCAGCAAGAAGGGTTGCTGTGGGGGAGCGGATATGAAATATTAGTCAATCCTTACCCCATCTTTCCGCGGCATCTCACCATCGTCAGCCGCACCCACGAGCCGCAGAGCATTGTCAGCCGCATTGCCGACATGATGCTGTTGGCTGCCGACCTTGCCGACTTCGTGGTGTTTTACAATGGCCCACGATGTGGGGCATCAGCTCCCGACCATCAGCACTTCCAAGCCGGAAACAAGGGATTTATCCCTCTCGACTGCGACCTTGCCGAGCATGGCGAGTGGCAGACTGTGGCAAGCGGTGGCGGAGCGCGGTTGAACCTTGTTGCCAACTTGGGGCGAGTGGCTTTTGTGCTCGATGCGGTGAGCGTCGATGCCGGCACAGCCATGTTTGAACGGTTATACAATGCAATGCCTGCCGATGGCAGCGGCGAAGAGCCGATGTTGAACATATTGTGCTGGATTGAGGAAGGGGCGCGGTGGCGCATTGTCGTGTTCCCACGAGCCAAGCACCGCCCGTCGTGCTACTATGCCACTGCCGAGGAGGAACGAATGCTCATATCGCCGGCATCGGTTGACTTGAGCGGCGTGGTGATTGTGCCATTGCAGAAAGATTTTGACAGGTTGACGGCAGCAAGCCTCGGGCAGATACTTGACGAAGTGTGCATAGGCGAGGAGGTTGCCAAATCTATCGCAGAACGAATGAAACAAAACAATTGAACATCATGGAAAAGACACCCGAAGTAAAAGTGGGGATAATGAATGCCCCAGCCATTGAGTTTGTCTTGGACGGCAAGTTCCTGTGCGACGGCATTGAAATGTCGGGCAGGCACACGGCTCGTGTGCGCGAAGGCAAAATCGCGCTTGGCAACGTGCTGCACGACGAGGTGCTGATGGTGCCTGCCGACGGCAGCAGTTGCACGTTCTGCCTGTTGCAAGTGACCATCGGCGTGGGGTTCCACTGGGAGCGCAAAGCCGACCAGCACTTCACGGGCGCATTGAAACTGATAGTTGAAAACGGGGCAGTGACTGCCATAAACATATTGCCGGTAGAGGATTACCTGTTGAGCGTGATAGCGTCGGAGATGAGTGCCACCTCGTCGCCCGAGTTGCTAAAAGCCCATGCCGTGATTTCTCGCAGCTGGGTGCTTGCGCAGATGCAGGAGAGGCACAAGACGGAAGAGGACGAAGAGGAAACCGAATATATAGAAGAGGGCGGAAACGACGAACGGGTGAAGTGGTATAACCACGACGACCACGTTAATTTCGACGTGTGTGCCGACGACCATTGTCAGCGTTATCAAGGAATCATGCCCGACTGCCCCGATGCCGTGAGCCAAGCCATAGCCGCAACGCGCGGACAAGTGCTGATGTATGACGGCGAACTGTGTGACGCACGGTTCTCGAAGTGCTGCGGCGGAGTGTTGGAGCAATTTGAGAATTGCTGGGAACCTGTACACCACGACTATCTCGAAGCTCGCAGAGATGATGCCGACGAGGAGCATTTCCCCGACTTGACCAAGGAGGAGAATGCCGCCGACTGGATAATGTCGTCGCCCAAGGCATATTGCAACACGGCAGACAAGGAACTGTTGCAGCGGGTACTCAAGAATTACGACCAGGAGACGGGCGACTTCTACCGCTGGCGTGTGGAATACAGCCAAGAGGAGTTGGCGCAATTGGTGAAGGAACGCTCTGGCATCGACTTCGGGCGCATCATCGATTTGCGACCGGTGGCGCGCGGCACGTCGGGCAGGCTTTACAAGTTGAAGATTGTGGGCGAAAAGTGCACGATGACGATAGGCAAGGAGCTTGAAATACGCCGCACGTTGTCGCCGACGCACCTTTACAGCTCGGCATTCATTGTCGAGAAGCACGACATCGCAGCCGACGGCATCCCGCAGAAATTCGTCTTGCGCGGTGCCGGCTGGGGGCATGGAGTGGGATTGTGCCAGATAGGGGCTGCCGTGATGGGCGAGCAGGGGTATAGCTACAAGCAAATCCTGCAACACTACTTCAAGGGAGCTTCGATAACCGAATTGTATTAGCCAATTATTGCCAAGTGAATGGAGGTGGAATGATGGAAAAGAGAAGTGGCAGGAAATCGCCGTGGGCGTGGATTCCCACGTTGTATTTCGCACAAGGGTTGCCCTATGTGGCAGTGATGACTATTTCGGTCATAATGTATAAGCGGCTCGGCATTTCCAATACCGACATAGCCCTTTACACCGGGTGGCTTTACTTGCCTTGGGTGATAAAGCCGTTTTGGAGCCCGTTTGTCGATATTGTCAAGACCAAGCGCTGGTGGACGGTGTCGATGCAGTGGGTGCTGGCGGTGTTGATGGCTGGGATAGCGTTTGCATTGCCCGTTCCGTTCTTTTTCCAGCTCACGTTGGCTGTGTTCTGGCTGATGGGGTTTGTGTCGGCGACACACGACATTGCCTCCGACGGGTATTATATGCTTGCGCTCACCGAGCATGAGCAGTCGTTGTATGTAGGCATTCGCAGCACGTTCTACCGCATAGCCACCGTGGCAGGGCAGGGGTTGCTCGTAATCGTAGCCGGACTTATAGAAACCGGCACGGGGCTCGAACTGGCACGGCTGACTGTCGTTGCCGACCCCTCGGCACAAGCTGCCGTGGCGACAATTCCCCGGCAAAGCGACATCGTTGCTGCCGACACGGCTGGCGAGCCGCATTTCATCTTCACGTCTTCGCTGTTGGAGGTGGCAAGCAATGCCCCGAGCGAGGTGGATGGCATCCCGTTCAAGGAATATGCCGCTGCCATGCGCGACTCGGTGAGAACCTTGAACGAGGCAAATGGATTTGTGGCAAAATCGGAACAGGGGAAGCCCGAAGCCGTTGCTGCCGACGAGGCGCAGGGCGGCGAGGCATCGCAGCGGTTTACGGCGTGGGTGAAGGAGTGGTTTGGCGAGGAGCGCGAGCCTGTCACAGGCGACGTTGCCGACAATATAGCCATCGTGGGTGTGAGGCTGAGCAAGAAGCCGACGACCAGTGAGCCAATCGTCGTTAACGTGACCCACCAAAGCGGCGACCAAAGCATAAGGCTCGAACAAAACCTGCTGTCGTCGCGGCTGGAGTTTAACCAAGACAACTGGAACAAGACCGCATATCTGTATTTCGAGATTGACCACAAGTTGAAGAGCCGTGCCGAGGCGACATTTGTAGGCACGTCGGGTAATGTGCCGTTTGCGTGGTCGGTGGTGTTCTTGTCGCTGTCGGCGTTTTTCCTCGCTGTGGCGATATATCACGGCTGTGTCTTGCCGCATCCTGCCGCCGACGAGCAACGGCAAGGCAGGTCGGCATCGGGTATCATGAAGGAATTTGCCGGCACGTTCGTATCGTTTTTCCAGAAGAAGCAGATATGGGTTGCCGTGGCATTTATGTTGCTCTACCGCTTGCCCGAGGCGCAACTGGTGAAGATGATAAGCCCCTTCCTGCTCGATCCCATCGACAAGGGCGGGCTTGGGCTTTCGACGGGTGAAGTGGGGCTGGTGTATGGCACCATCGGGATAATAGGGCTCACGGTGGGTGGCATCGTGGGCGGCTTGGCAGCAGCCCGCGGCGGATTGAAGCGGTGGCTGTTGCCCATGGCATGGAGCATGTCGCTCACGTGCCTCACGTTTGTATATCTCAGCTACAATCAAGACTGCTCGCTGCTTGTGGTGAATGCCTGCGTGTTTATCGAGCAATTCGGCTACGGCTTTGGATTCACGGCATATATGCTCTACCTGATATATTTCTCCGACGGCAAGCACAAGACAGCCCATTACGCTATATGCACGGGCTTCATGGCACTGGGAATGATGCTGCCGGGCATGGCAGCCGGCTGGTTGCAGGAAACCATCGGCTACCGCCACTTTTTCTTGTGGACGATGATATGCTGCGTTGCGACAATCGGCGTGTGTGCATTTGTGAAAATTGATCCCAAGTTTGGGCAGAAACATACTTGAAAAATAATCATAATATATACTTATACAACATGGAACAAGACGAAACAACGATAATAGGCGATGGCGGCACGCACGATGAGGTGCGGCGTGCTAAGAAAATGTTTTTTGCCTACCGAAACGGTATGCTTGCCGACCGTCTGCGCGATGCCGGCGACTGCCATTCGGTGATATTCGGGTTGAATATTCCGCAATTGGTGGATATTGCCAACGAATTGGGGCAAAATGCCGCCGTAGCGCGCGAACTGTGGCACTCGGGGGTGAATTCCCGCGAATGCCGGCTGCTTGCCCCGATGCTTTTCCCGCCCGCCGAGATGGGGCGCGATGAGGCGCGGCAGTGGGTCGAAGGGGTGGAAAATGTCGAGGTAGCCGACAATATGTGCCACAAGCTGCTCAGGAGGCTCGGTTGCGCAAGGGGGCTGGTCGAGGAGTATGCTGTAGCCCCTTCCGACCTGTTGCGATATACGGCATTCCGCCTTGCGATGAATCTGTTGTGTGTTGGCACGGCGACTGCCGACTGGGGGTGGCTGCTCGATGCCGCCAAAGCCGAAATCAGCCGCAATTGCAGCCTGACGCAGGGGCTGTGCAACGAGATAATCGAGGAAATTTCCTATCGCTAATAGCCCGGGTGGACTATTTCACATCATGGCTATTCCATTTCGGAGCGTCGTGGAATACGGTAGCACTGGGGGGCGGCGAAGCCGCCCTCATTCTGTGTTTTTTATGAGAGGGCTGCGGATTTCACATATTTTTCACGGGGTGAAAAGTTTGTTTATTAGCCATAAATTACTAACTTAGCACAGCAATTAAAACAATCAAAATAAAAATATTATGCCAAGCAAACGAACACTTAAGAAATCAATCAAATATGCTTGCGGCAATGTCGCAGGTGAATGTGTTTTCGCCAATATGAGACTTGCAGGTCTCGACCAAGACAAGGTAGAGGATATCGTATGCCAAGTGGCTTTGCTCCAAGTGGATACCATCGACAAGGTGACTACACACTTCGACAAGTCGCTTTCGGACTTTGCCGACAAGAAGGCTTATCGCAAGGCTCGTACAAATTACTACAAGAACTACTATTGCGAATTGTGGAAAGGCTTTACCGACAATATCGAGAAAGCCGTTGAGGAAATGAACTCGATGCTCACTCCGGAACAAAAGGAGGCGAACAAGAGCGAAGCATAGATTTTTAGTCAAATAATTGAGAACGGAGTGTCGGATAAGGTTCTGCGCGTGGGTACATGGGCAGATGCCGATTTTGGCACTCTTTTTTTGTAGGCTTTAACATACACACAGATGATAAGCAAAGACTTGAATGTGGCTGTCGTGGAATATGATATAGCATGGGGCGACAAGCAAGCCAATATGAAACTGGTGGCTGATGCCATCGCACGGCTGCCCCACGGCATCGACTTGGTGGTGCTTCCCGAGATGTTTTCGACCGGATTCATGACCGAGAGCCGCGAGCGTGCCGCATCGCTTGCCGAGCGCAACACACAGGAGACGATAGGCACGTTGCAACGGCTGGCGCAGTCGGGCAATGTGGCAATTGCCGGCAGCTTCCTTGCCCACACGGCGAGCCAGCTCTACAACAGGGCATTCTTCATTGAACCGAATGGCGACGAGACATTCTATGACAAGCGTCACCTCTTCCGCATGGGCGGCGAGAGGGAGATTTACAACGGGGGCGTAACGACTGCCCCGGTGGTGAGGTTCCGTGGATGGAACATCAAGATTGTGGTGTGCTACGACTTGCGTTTCCCTGCATGGTGCCGCAACAACTTCGGCAAGGGCGACCCCTACGACATGATGCTTGTGGTGGCAAATTGGCCCAAGGCGCGGTTGCACCCGTGGCAAGTGTTGCTTGCCGCCCGAGCCATCGAGAACGAGAGCTACGTGTGTGGCGTAAACCGCTGCGGCATCGACCCCCACGGCGTTGATTATGGCACGGGGTCGTCGGGGCTGTATGACTTCAAGGGGAAATTGTGCGACTCGCCGCAACCCGTTGCCATCGAGCGCGGCACGATAATGACCTACACGCTCGACCGCGCGGCACTCGACCGCTTCCGCGAGAAGTTCCCGGCATGGAAAGATGCCGACACGTTCACACTCTCGTTGTAGGTGCACGAGGCTCTATTGGGCAATGTATGAGCGGTAGAGGTTGTAGTATTTGGTGACTTCGCGCACGTAGTTGACCGTTTGGCTGCCACGGAAGTAGCCGAAGCGGCACACGTCGTCGTTGTAAAACTCAGGGTTGGCTTTCCACAGCACAGCTTCTTCCACGTTGCCGAACCACACGGCAGGGTTCTTGCCATACTTCCGGGCGAGGGCTATGGCATCATATATGTGGCCTATGCCCGAGTTGTATGCGGCGATGATGAAGTTGAGCCGTTCCTTGGGGTCGCCGACATACTTGGCGAGAGCACTGTCGAGGTCGCGAATGCTACGCACTGCTGCGCCGATGTTCTTGTCGGGGTCGGTGACTTCGCCCGGAGCCAGCCCGTATGCCCGAGCCGTGCGCGGCATCAGCTGCATTATTCCTTTTGCCCCAGCCCAAGACACCACGTCGTTGTTGAACTTCGACTCCACCCACGCCTGTGCTGCCAATATGCGCCAATCCCAGCCGATGGTGGCGGCGTGGTGGCGGAATAGGTCGTCGTATTGCGAGATGAAGCCGCGGCGCAGGTTTTCGCTCACCGTGGCGGCAGTCATCGTGGGGTCGTCGTCGGTCAAGCCCATTTTGCTTAGTTCGAAGTAGCGTTTCAGAATGAGCTTGTAGGCAGGGCGGTTCTGTTCCCCCTGTGCCCATTGCGTGATGGTGTCGGCGAGCCATTGGTTGCCGCGCTTCACCGCCCATGCCGAGCGTTGCGGGAAACTCACGTTGAGCGAGATGTCGATGCCCGTGTGGTAGGTGCGGTTGAGGCGTGCGATGTCGCTATCGACGATGGTGAGCGGCAGTTTGCCGTCGGCAACCATCTCCACGAGGTCGTCGGCGATGAGCGAGTCTTCGTCGAGGGTGTGAATGTTGATGCCTCCGCCCACTTCGTCGTCGAGGTTGCGCAGGCGGGCTTCATATTTCGAGTTTTTTTCGACATACACGTCGCGTCCCACGAGTTGCGTCACATCGGTGACAAGGCTGTCGCCCTTGGGCTGCACCAGCACTTGGTGGGTGATGTTTTCGGTGCCGCAACTCAGCACGCGGCTGGTGTATTCGGCAGTGATGGGCACTTCGTATGCGATGATGTCGATGGTGCCCGAGTCGAGCATATTGATTGCCGCCTCCATGTTGCGGGCAATCACGAAGCGGGTGGCAATCCCTTTTTCCTTGGCAAAATTGCTGATGCGCTCATATTCATATCCCATCGTGTCTTCTTTGTAGTAGAAGTAGGAGGTGGGGCTGTAGAGAGTGCCGACGATGAGCGTGTCGGGCAGTTGGGCGGCAACCAAGTGGCTGTGAGGCTTGCGGCTGCACGACAGAGCCAAAGCCGCCACCAATGCGGCAGCCGTCAGGGGCAATAATGCTGTCAAGGTTTTTCTCATGGAGTGTTGAGATGGTGTGTTTTATATGATTATTTTCTTGATGCCCGGCATCACGGGCTGCTATTTGCGAGCCAAAATAACGTTGTAGGGGCGCACGGCTCGTGCAACAGTGGATTGTTGTGGTATCAACTTATTGCGTGTCAATATGATACACCTTTATTGCACATAGGACGCACGAACCGTGCGTCCCTACAACAAATATGGCACAGTCCCCTGCGGGTTGGCTTTGGGGGTAGCTGTCACCGTTTTTTTCAATATTCAAATGTGCCCATTTCGCTCTTGATGGTCAGGCGATTTTCGGGAGCTTCTTCCACCCGACCCACGATTTGTGCGTCGATGTTGAAACTGCGCGAGATTTCGATGATGGCATCGGCATCTTCGGGGCTGACGTAAAGCTCCATGCGGTGGCCCATGTTGAACACTTTGTACATTTCTTTCCAATCGGTGCCCGATTGCTCTTGAATGAGCTTGAACAGCGGCGGCACGGGGAACAGGTTGTCCTTGATGACGTGCTTGCCGGTGACGAAGTGCATGACTTTGGTTTGCGCTCCGCCAGAGCAGTGTACCATGCCGTGAATCTTGTGGCGCATTACGTCGAGCACCTTCTTTATTACAGGTGCATAGGTGCGAGTGGGGGAGAGAACCAGCCGCCCGGCATCGACAGGCACACCGGGAACGGTGTCGGTGAGACCTATCTTGCCCGAATATACAAGGCTCTCGGGAACGTTGTGGTCGTAGGTTTCGGGATATTTCTCGGCTACAGCCTTCGAGAACACGTCGTGGCGAGCCGAGGTGAGCCCGTTGCTGCCCATTCCGCCGTTATACTCCTTCTCGTAGGTGGCTTGCCCCGAAGATGAAAGCCCCACGATTACGTCGCCAGCGGCGATGTTGGCATTGTCGATAACGTCGCTGCGGCGCATGCGGCAGGTGACAGTGCTGTCAACGATGATGGTGCGCACCAAGTCACCCACGTCGGCAGTTTCGCCGCCCGTCGAGATGATGTTCACGCCCAATTGGCGCAGCTCCTTCAGCAGCTCCTCGGTGCCGTTGATGATAGCGGCTATCACTTCGCCCGGAATGAGCATCTTGTTGCGCCCGATGGTTGACGACAGCAGTATGTTGTCGGTCGCGCCCACACACAGCAGGTCGTCGATGTTCATGATGAGTGCGTCTTGCGCGATGCCTTTCCACACGCTCAGGTCGCCCGTCTCGCGCCAGTAGGCATAGGCAAGCGACGACTTGGTGCCGGCACCGTCGGCGTGCATGATGTTGCAATATTGTGGGTCGCCGCCCAGCAAGTCGGGAATGATTTTGCAGAAGGCGCGAGGGTACAATCCTTTATCGACATTCTTGATGGCGTTGTGCACATCTTCTTTCGATGCCGACACGCCGCGCAGGTCATAACGTTGGTCGCTCATTGTGGTATAGTGTATGATTGTGTTACAATAAAGTTTCGATTATCAGGAAGTAGAGGACGCAGGCTGGGGCAACGAGCAGCAGGCTGTCGATGCGGTCGAGTATGCCGCCGTGCCCGGGAATGATGTTGCCCGAGTCCTTGACGTGCAGGGTGCGCTTGAGCAACGACTCGGCAAGGTCGCCCCAAGTGGCAAAAGCCGGAACCACCACGCCGAGGCACACCCATTGCGCCATGGCCCATTTGCCGAAGAGGTCGCCGCCCACGAGTGCGAAGACGACGCTCGCGATGATGCAGAATGCCACGCCGCCCCAGAAGCCTTCCCACGACTTCTTGGGCGAGATGCGCTCAAACAGGCGGTGACGGCCTATCATGCTGCCGACGCAGAATGCCCCCGTGTCGTTGAGCCAAATGAGAATGAAGATGGCAAGCAACGTGCCGGCTCCAAACTTGAAGTAGAGCACGTTGAGCAGCGACAGCGGCAGTGCCACATAGATTTGCGTGAGGCACGAGCCGGCAAACGACTGCAGCGCGTTTTCGCTCTTTATGTAGAGTTGCGTGATAATGCGCACGATGAGGTAGGCGAGGTATGCCATGAGCGGCAGTTGGGCAGCCGCCGGGGCATGGTAGAGCGTGAAAAGCCAGGCAAAAAGGGCTATCCCCCCGATGCAGTCGAGGGCGACGACCGTGCGCTTGCACAGCAGCGAAGTCTTGTCGTCGATGAGGTGGTGCAACTCCACTATTCCGAGAATGACGAAGAGTGCAAACAGGCACATGAACATATAGGGCGACGGCAACAGCAACGCTGCAACAATCAACGCCACATAAATGCTGCCCGAGGTGGCTCTAACCAGTATATTTTTCACCGTTTGAGATTTTTATGTTTAATAAGGCAAAATTAGCCAATATTCCAATATGTTCAAAATTCCACGCCATCAATCTGTGCCGATTGGCACGGCGGCTATGCGCCGCTGGCTGCCGTAGAGACGCGATTTATCGCGTCTGAAAAGCGCAAATGTGTATGAATTAGGTGTTTGTGGCTCTTTAGACGCTATGAATCGCGTCTCTACGGCAGTGAGGCTTATTTGCTTGGACATTAAAACTTTAAAATAAATCCAGGGCGGCGGAGCCGTCCAACTGTGCTGCAGTTATCGCATTTTTTAATAAAACGGTGTGGGGATATGTGTGTTGTTTGCAGGGGGCGGGGTGGTTGCTGTGGGGGGCGGGTGGATTTTTTTGTGTGAATATGCGTTAAGAATGGAAAGTTATTATTACTTTTGGAAAGTCGTAAATGTTACAGTATTGTCACATTGGATAATCGGATAATGTATAATTTTGTACATTATAAAAAACTATAACATATATTATGGCTACGAACAGACTTCTTGTTGTTGACGACGAGGACACCATTTGTGAAGTATTAAAGCTGAATCTGGAACTTGCGGGCTATGAAGTTGACACCGCCAACTCTGCCGAGGCTGCGATGAAGTTGCCGCTGGCGGAGTATGACTTGTTTATAATAGATGTGATGATGGGCGAGATGAACGGTTTTGATTTCGCCTCGAAGATACGTGCTACCGACGAGTTGAAGGAGATACCCATAATAATATGTACGGCAAAGGACAGCGAGGAGGACTTGCTCGACGGTTTCAGCCGCGGCATCGACGACTACATCAAGAAGCCGTTTTCGGTGAGGGAGCTGGTGGTGCGCATCAAGAGCGTGCTGCGCCGGGCAAAGGGTGGCAGCGATGCCGCCGAGGCGGCGTTGTCGTGCAAGACGCTGGTGCTGAACGCCGACAAGAAGTTGTGTACCATCGACGGCGAGGAAGTTGCGTTGACCAAAAAGGAATTTGAAATATTGCGATTGTTCTTGCAAAACAAGGGGCGCATATTCTCTCGCGAGGAGATATTGAGCAAGGTGTGGGAGGACGACGTGCTTGTCATTGACCGCACGATAGATGTTAACATAAACCGGTTGAGGAAAAAACTAAAACAGTATGGAAACAATATAATAACGAAACTTGGATATGGATACGGGTTTAAAGACTAAATTTAACTATCAGACGAGGCTGTTTTTCCTCATCATCGTATTCACGTGGATTCTGACGTTTGCATTTTTCACGTTGCAATACACGCGCGAGAAGGAGTATAAGGTTGAGACCCTTAACACCGAATTGCAGATGATGAACATAAAGATGTTGCACAACATCGAGAGCCACGGTTACAAGGTGAATGAAGATTACATAAACGATATTGCAGCACTCGACTCGGTGCGCATCACCGTTATCGACTTGAAGGGTAACGTGATGTATGACAACTCGCACAGCGGCGAGATGGAAAACCACTTGAGCCGCACCGAGGTGCGCGAGGCACTCGACAAGGGTGAGGGATACACCATACGCCGCCTGTCGGAGACCGACCGCAACGAGTATTTCTATTCTGCCACGCGCGGCGACTCGATTGTGGTGCGTTCGGCATTGCCTTACAGCAAGGCTCTTGCCGACTATTTCCAAGTGGATTCGGTGTATATGTGGGTGATAATCCTGATTGCCTTTATCGTGAGCATCATAGCCTACTTTGCCACGCGTAGGCTGGGTCAGAGCATACAGAACTTGAGCGACTTTGCCACGCAAGCCGAGCAGGGCAACATACTCACCTACGACACGTCGAGCTTCCCGCAAGACGAGCTTGGCGACATATCCAAGCAGATAATAAGCCTGTACAAGAAGCTGAAGCAGACCATACAGGAGCGTGACAACAACTTGCGCAATGCCATCTTTGAAGAGCAGGAAAAGGTGCGCATCAAGCAGCAGCTCACGAGCAACATCAACCATGAAATAAAGACTCCCGTACATGCCATACAGGCGTGCCTCGAGACCGTGGTCAACAACCGCGACAGCTTCGACAAGGACACCGTGTTGTCGCTCGTTGACAAGGCATACGAGAATGTGCAGCGGCTGTGCTCGTTGCTGCACGACATTTCGGTGATAACTCGCATCACCGAGGCTGGCGACCAGATAAAGAAAGCCGACGTGAACATCAACGACGTGATAGACGTGGTGCTGGGCGACGTGGCGCAATTCCCGCCCGAGAAGCGCATGAGGGTCAACGTCAATGTGCCGCAGGGCATGGTAGTGCAGGGCAACGACACGCTCATCGAGGCTATTTTCCACAATTTGCTCATCAACGCCCTTTCCTATTCGGGCGGCAGGGACATATTCATCGACATGATAGAGGAGACGCCGGAATACTACAAGTTCCGCTTCGCCGACAATGGCGTTGGCGTGGCTCCCGAGCATCTCAACCACCTGTTTGAACGTTTCTACCGCGTCGATGAGGGCCGTTCGCGCAAGTTGGGCGGCACCGGGCTTGGGCTGGCAATCGTCAAGAACTCCATATTGTTCCACCATGGAACGGTGACAGTGCGCAATCGCCCCACAGGCGGTCTTGAATTTATCTTTACAATCCACAAATAAACGATAACACAATATATTACAATATTATGAGTCCTATTTTCACAATAATTATTATTGTATTGGCACTGCTTGCTATCCTGGATTTGATAGTGGGAGTTTCTAACGATGCTGTCAACTTCTTAAATTCGGCTTTGGGTGCTAAGGTTGCCCCGTTGAAAGTCATTTTGACTGTGGCTTCGGTGGGTATCTTCATAGGCGTAATCACGTCGAACGGCATGATGGAAGTGGCTCGAAGCGGAGTGATGCATCCCGAGATGTTCACATTCCACGAGATTATGTTCCTGTTTATAGGCGTGATGATGACCGACGTCATATTGCTTAACACGTTCAACTCGCTTGGATTGCCCACTTCGACCACCGTGTCGCTTATATCGGAGTTGCTCGGTAGCGCAGTGGCAGCAGCCACGTTCAAGATTGTCGCCGATCCGGCACTCGACATCTCCGACCTTGGCTCGTTTATCAACAGCGGCAAGGCGCTTGTCATCATTTCGGGTATCCTGTCGTCGGTGGTCATCGCGTTCACCGTCGGCTCGGTATTGATGTACTTCAGCCGCATGTTGTTCACCTTCCGATATGCCAAGGCTGTGAAACGTTACGGGGCTGTGTGGTGCGGCATCTCGATTGTGGGCATATTGTATTTCGCTATTTTCAACGGGATGAAGAGTTCGGGCTTGTTTTCTGCCGAGTTGTTGGGTTACATCAACGACCACATCTATGCCGTGCTGTTTATCACGTGGGTGGCTTCGTCGTTGGTGTTGTGGCTGTTGCAGGTGCTGAAGGTGAATATCATGAAGATAACTATCCTTGCAGGCACTATGGCTCTTGCATTGGCTTTTGCCGGTAACGACCTTGTGAACTTCATCGGCGTGCCGCTTGCCGGACTTGACTCTTACATGATAGCCGTGAACAACGGGGGCAATGAACAGATACTTATGGGCGACCTTGCCAAGCCGGCGCAAGCCAATATATGGTTCTTGGTTGCTTCGGGAGTGGTGATGATATTGACGTTGTTCTTCTCGCGCTCGGCAATGCGCGTGGCTGAGACGCAGCTCAACCTGTCGTCGCAGAACGACGAGGAGGAACGCTTCGGCTCGTCGCCGGCATCGCGTTCGCTCGTGCGCACAGCCCTTGCGCTGAACAGTTTTTACAAGCGTATCATGCCGGTATCGCTGCTTGAGCGCATCAATAAGCGTTTCACCCCGCTGTCGGAGGAGGAGCGCGGTTCGGCTTCGTATGACCACATTCGTGCCGTTGTCAACCTGACGGCTGCCTCGGTATTGATTTGCCTCGGTACGTCGTTCCAGTTGCCGTTGTCAACGACCTATGTGGTATTCATGGTGGCTATGGGTTCGTCGCTTGCCGACCGTGCATGGGGGCGCGACAGTGCCGTTTACCGCATCACTGGTGTGATGGTGGTTATTTCGGGCTGGTTCCTGACAGCCATTGTGGGCTTCTCGCTCTCATTCCTCATCGGGCTGTTCTTGATGTGGGGCGACTGGATTGCTTTTGTGGTCGTGCTCATATTGTGCGGCTATGCGTTGTGCCACAACCTCATCTTCAAGTCGAAGAAGAAAGAGGAGGAAGAGGTGGAAAGACTTCAAATCAAGGAAGATGCCAAGGCTGAGGACGTGCTTTATTCTTGCACCGAGACTGTTGTTGAAACGATGGAAGACGTATCGTCGATCTACAACCACATGCTTGTGGCTCTATATACCGAAAACCGCAAGGTGCTGAAAGAAACGGTGGCACAGTCGGAAGAAATGTATAATGAGGCAAACAAACGCAAATATAATATGTCGGTAACGTTGAAGAGGTTGCAGGAGCAGAATATCGACACGGGTTATTTCTATGTGCAGGTGGTTGACTACTTGTGTGAGGTGTCGAAGGCTTTGTTGCACTGTACCCGTCCGGCTTACGAGCATATCAACAACAATCACAAGAGCTTGTCGGAGAGTCAGATTATGGACTTGAAGACGATAAACGATGAGGTTGACAATATCTTTGCTGTCATCAACCAGATGTTGCGCAACAAGGACTTTACGGGTATCGACGAGGTGATGACGATGCGCGATGAGTTGTTCACGACTATCGCCGACAGCATCAAGAACCAGATACGCCGATTGAAGAGTCAGGAAATGAGCACCCGTGCCAGCGAACTTTATCTCAACATATTGAACGAGACCAAGAACATGGTGCTGCAATCGCGCAACTTGCTCAAGTCGCAGGCTTATTTCTTGAATAAGATTAGCCAACCGACGGCATAACTTCGAGGAAGGGTGCGTCGAAACTAATATGCGCCCACACTATGTATAATACTAAAAGGGTTGCGCCGAGCTCCGTATTGAGCATCGGCGCGACCCTGTCTTTTTGTAGAGCCGAGGCTCTACAATTGGTACTTTTATTTAAAGAACACTAATATTAAAAAATAGAGCGAGGGACGGCTTCGCCGCCCGAAAACAAAT
This sequence comes from uncultured Bacteroidales bacterium, assembly GCA_949285735.1. Lineage (GTDB taxonomy): Bacteria > Bacteroidota > Bacteroidia > Bacteroidales > Muribaculaceae > Avimuribaculum. The sequence goes on along the minus strand of CASEAQ010000029.1, from coordinate 1,256 downwards.
TAATCAGGGAATAGGAATTATGCAGAGGGTAATATGTAATTATCCGTTATGATTACTAATATTGGGATAAAACAGGGGCGCACTTCACATGGATTGTGCGCCCCTGTCTTCTTTTGTAGTTTTTTTGATTTACTTGAGTTGCTTGCCTACCGAGAATGCGTCGGCGATTTTTTCGCCGATGGTGAGGTAGGTGTTGTTGAATGGGTCGAATGTGATTGGAGCGACTTTCGACGGGTCAACTTTGCCGTTGCCGTCGAGTACGCGTTCATCGACACTCACGTTTACGATTTCGCCACGCAAGATGCAGGTTTCGGGGTTGTAGTCGATGAGGCGGCATTCGAGAGCCACCGACAGCTCATCGATGAGTGGTGCATCGACAAATTGCGACTTGGTGGCATGGAAGCCGGCGCGGGCGAATTTGTCGGGGGTGTTGTTGCCCGACACCAAGCCCACGTAGTCGCAAGCCACCACGTGGGCGGCTTCGCCCATGCTTACGGTGAATGCGCCGCGCTTTTGCAGGTTTTTCACCGTCTTGTGCCCAGCGCTCAGGCACATGCTTATCTGGTTTGCTTCGCTGATTCCGCCCCAAGCGGCGTTCATTGCGTCGGGAGTGCCGTTTTCGTCATACGTGGCGATGATGAGCACCGGTTGCGGGTAGGATAGTGGCTTTGCGCCGAAATTCTTTCTCATATCTGTGTCCTCCTTGTTTATTGTTGTTTTGTCCAAGTTTTGATGTCGTCGATTGTTGCGCGGTTGAGCAATTTGCCCTTGCCCCACTTTATGGCAGGATAGCTCTTTTGCAGTTCGTTTGCCGAGTTGTCGATGGAGCTGCTGCCCGATGTGGCAAATGGGATTACCGTCTTGCCGTCTAAATTGTATTTTTCGATGAATGTGTTTATCACACGCGGAGCCAAGTTCCACCAAATGGGGTAGCCGAGGTATATGGTGTCGTATTCGGCAATGTCCTGCAAGTCGGCAGTGATGGCTGGGCGAGCTGCCGCATCAGCCATTTCCACGCTGCTGCGCGACTTGTCGTTGTGCCAGTTGAGGTCGGCGTTGGTGTATTATTGCACAGGCTTGATTTCATAGATGGTTGCGCCAGTGGCTTCTGCCACCATTTTTGCCACGCGCTTGGTGTTGCCAGTGGCAGAGAAATAGGCAACGAGCGTCTTGCCTTGGGCAAACGTTGCCATGCAGGCGGTTGCCACGGCGACAAGCAATAAAGTTATTCGTTTCATAATAATAAGCAGTTTTTT
>CASEAQ010000028.1:30249-35266 GCA_949285735.1 uncultured Bacteroidales bacterium | reverse complement strand
CCGTTGCTGCGGTGCCGGAGTGAGATGCAGCGTATCGTCTGCCGTGACTGTAATCTCCCGGCTGGCGGTTTTCAGATAACCCGGCAGGGGGATAATGGATGCACCGTCCGCACGGGTCGTGCCGTCCTCTGTATGTACTTGCGCCATCCGTCCGTCGAAGGTGAAGCCCTCGGCACGGTTATACACCACGAGGCTGTGTGTTCCCGGAGTGAGCAGGTCGGGATAAACAAACGGCGAGCCGGTAATGCCGAAGCCTTTTTCGTCGATGTCGAGCACGTAATCACCGCTCGCCGTCACTTCTGCCAGGCTGATTGCCACAGCCCCTTTGTCGGGGTGTGGGGTGTTGAACAGTTCATCTTTCACGCATGAAGCCAACAATGTGGCTACCATGCCTGTAATCACGTATTGTCTTGCTTTCATATTTCGACCTCCCTCCTTAAAACAGCGTCCAAACAAGGGTGACTCCCACGTTTATCGGTCCCCACCAGTTCTTCGTCTCCTTGCCGGCACGCACCCGCACGCCGTCGATGACCGTGTATTTCTCATAGTCGGCATTCAAATATCCGAGAGCCAGCGAAAAGTCGAGCGACAAGGCATCGTTGAGCCTGAGCCGATAACCGCCCGTGATGCCGCCGCCCATCAGGTCGCCCTGCCTGCCGGTTGCGGAGAGCTTGTAGTTGAACTCGCCAGCCTTGAACATCGCGCCCAGATAGCCGCGCTTCTCCTTGCCCATATAGTAACGCACTTCCGGCATCACTTCCCACAGGGCATACCGCCTGTCCTTGCCGCTCCACGACCATGAAGTCCACGAACCATTCACGAGGATTCCCCACGAGGGATTGACGCGCCACTCCAGCCCCAGGTCGGGGGTGAGCGTCGCCCAACGCAGCAGGTTGGCACGCAGTGAGAGATGATAATCGGTTGGGGTTTTGGTTTCCGACGGCGTGGCGGTAAGTGTGTTTTGTTGAGCCACTTTCTCGGCTTCTGCCTTTTCAGCGGCAAGTCGGGCTTCTTCCGCCTTGCGCTGTTCTTCGGCAAGCCGTTCCTGTTCGGCACGCTTCTCGGCTTCCAGTCGTTCGGCTTCCGCCTTGCGTCGTGCTTCCGCTTCCGCGTCCGTTACGGCTGTTTCTTTTACTGGCACCGTCAGGCGCACGGTGACAAAATCACCCTCTGTCGCATGGTTGCGTGTGATGAAATTCTCCTCTTTTATTTCCGCGCGTATAATCAGTTCGGATTTCACGCGGTTGGCACGGATTTTCGCCGTGGCAAGGTTCTCGGCATCACTGCCCAATGAATTGCAGTAGCCGTCAACATACAGCGGCAGCTTGCCGTCAAGAATTGTTGTTTTGTTGTTCTCGATGCATTCAAGCAGCCGGGCAAGCTCCCGTTCGTTGTCGTCAAGCGGCACATAAAACATATCCCTTTGCGGCACGAAGCGGAATGTATGGGTGGTTGCATCTGCTCTCTGCTGCGAAAAGGCAGAGAAAGGCGCCGCAGCCAGCCACAGGAGTAGTACAAAAAGGATGGTTCTTTTGCTCATATCTATATGTATTCTCAATTTTCATTTCGGATTTCTGCATATAAAATAAGCGAAAAGAATCCACTTTAGTCCGATTCCGACAGATAAAAATCGGCTTAATTGTCATAATCACACATTTTTGTCGTTTTCGTTATCCTGTTTTGTCGTTTAGGCTATTTTTTTGTTGTTTTGGCTATTTCACTTCGCCGAAATATGCTCCTTTTTTCTCCATTGGGTGGGCGTGCAGCCGGCATTCCCTTTGAACAGCCGGATAAAATGGCTCGGAGACTGGAATCCCGACCTCTCCGATATGTCGGCAACTGTCAACTCGGGATTCTGGACAAGCATTTGCTTCGCATAATCGATGCGGAGAGCCGTAATCCAGTCGCGGAACGACACGCCATACGTCGTCTTTATGTATTCCGACAGATAAGTGCGGTTGGTATGCAGAATGTCGGAAAGTTCCCTTATGGTAAGACCGGCACGCACATATCCGTCGGCATCGGTCCACTCTTTTATTTTCTCTGCCATCTTCGGCAACCACGACGGAGCCTCCTGCATCGCCACTTCTTCCTCCTGGGCTATCTCGCTCTCCATAGCCCTTTCCACCTGCTCATAAAACAGCAGATAGTTCATATAGCAATGGAAAAGATAGACGTAAAATGGAATGGACGACAGAATCCAGACGTAAATGTATTCATCGGGCAGGAAAGTCAGCAGTCCGCAACCGACGCCGAATATGACTGCCCAGTAGGTGAATACCGACATCCACTTGATGTATGAGCCGATGTCGTCGGAATGTGTGTCGTTGAAAATCCTGACCGCCCTGTAATAAGCCAACAAAAGCCGGCGGACAAGGAATAGCCCGTAACCGACCAGCCATGCAGCCATCACCGCCAACCCGATTTTCTGCATTGCCCCATCGGGCAACAGCAGCAATACAGCCCAGGAAAGGAGGGAGAACAGCACCCACAAGCCGAGGTGGGCAAGCAACCGCCGCCGCGTGATATAGAAGCGGTCGAGCAGCATGGTAAGCGCCGAACTGAAAAGCCAATAGCACAGGAAATAGGTTGAAAGATTCATCAATATGGCGGCATTGACGTCTATAAACCTGACTCCAAGGAAAAAATGCACCGAATAATTGGCAGCGAGCAACAGCAGCGCAATGCCCATAATCCTCCGTGAACGCAGGTAGTTATCGAATATGGCTTTCTCGGGCGTCCTGGCAAACAGGAAATAAACGCCGAAAAACACCATCAGCGGCAATGCAATCAAAAGTGAATGCTCATATATTTCATTACAGTCCATATTTTACGTTTTTGCTACTACATCGGGCTTGCAGAAAGATTGACGAGCCCTCCTACTCCCCTTCTGCACACCTGATACAAAGGTACAAGGTTTTTCCGTCATTCCGAATTATTGTTGCCTGATAAAAATTTAATAACAAGACTCGACTATGAAACGCGATACAGGCAATCAGCATGGCAGCGACCATAACGTGCTTCATGTTGGATGGCTTTGCATCTCCAAAGCCAATAGTAAAAACGCCCCCGGCATCAACCACAGCTGTAGCCGCCCAATTATCAACAATCACAATGCGCCTTATATGCGTATAGATTCCCTTACGGCAGCGCGCCCCCATAGAGGTGCTGCTATATGCCGCATCGCCACCACTGCAATGCAAAAAAGTGTGTATAATATATATAATGTGCAGGCATGGATAAGTGTCTTATTTACAAATTTATAAGTATTTTTTACAAATCAGCTACTTGCCATGTGACGGATTGATGCAGGCACAAAAGAAATTTTTCGTAAAACTTTAAAGAAAATATGGCATATTTTATTTTTTTGCCAAAGATTTGATTATATTTGTACCCGAAAACCAATCCGTCTCTTACGGGGAGATGGATTGGCGAGGGCAATCAGCTGTTATTAAAGCATATATACCCACTTTTGACAACTACGTGACGCAATTGTCATTAACATATAGACTAAAACTTTGCAATAAAGGAACTTAACATCATCTTTTGACATTTTCCTATAACGGTCTGTAATGGTGTGGAGTTAAAAAAAAAAACGAGGCAGAAAACGGGGACTCAAGAATGCCATCAAAAACTTCCACCCACTAATGCGAACCATGCAAGGAAAACAAGCAAAAGAAAAAAATAGAGAAATAACAAACCAAACTAAAAACGATCATGAAAAGAAATTTACTTTTGACTGGCGCAGCAATTTGCGCATTGGGTGCATTAGCCCAAACGACTAACTACGCTCCCCAAAACTGGCGTTTCGACCTGATGCAGGCAGGCACTGCCGAAAGCATCTTCTTGCGTGAAATAGCTACAGGTGGCTGGAACTGCCCCGCTCCTTTCCAGGCTTATGACGGCAAAGGCGGTATCGCTATCGCAACTGGTGGCGCTGGCGTTTCAAGCAACAGCTATGCAAGCATGACCGACGAGGAAAAAGCATACCTTGAAGACTTCTACACCAATGCTCAAATCGTGACCACTACATTCACAACCACCGACACAAAAGAACAAACTACCGAAAACGTACTCTGCATGGTGGGCAAGGATGCTACCGAAACTTATGGCACTGGTACTGCTCGCGTAAACTCATTCCCCAACCCGGCATTGTTCTTAATCAGCGGTAACGAAGACTCTTCTACTCCAATGACAGTAGGTCGCTATTATCGCTTGACTATCGACTATCGTGTTATCACCGAAGCCGCCACTGGAAGCATCAGCGTTACTATCGCTGACAACAGCTACAACGGCATTGACATAGGTACAGGCCTTGGCAGCGGCAGCTACCGTACAGGCGAGCTTGCCATCTATGGCGACTTGAGCGGCGAATGGAGCCGTGGCATCTTCGACTTCTATGTAGCCGACAACACCGAAGAGGGCTATCGCGAACTTCCTTTGGCTGTAAAATGCTATATTGCCAACGGATTGATGGACAACAGTATTTTCTTGTTCCGCACAATCAAATTGGAAGAAATCAGCGAAGTAGATCCTGCCAACGTTCCTTGCAACAACAACGAAGTTCCCAACTATACCGACGAGCCTGGAACTAATTCGGTTGAACAAATCGGCATCAGCGAAGGCGCAATAGTTACCGCAGCCAACGGCAAAATCACTGTTATCGACGCCAACGCTCCTATCGAAGTTTACAACATGAGCGGTGCAAAGGTTGCCTACGTTGCAGCTCCGTCTATGGCAGAATCTATCAGCCTCGACATGAACGGCGTATTCGTTGTTAAGGTTGGCGAAACTGTAAAGAAGGTTATTTTGTAATTCTATAACGGTGCTGTCCGCCACCCGACGGCAGACAGATGCCGACTGACAGCAATGTTATTTTGGTCGTAGCGTCCCCTGTGTGCCAAAATAACATTGTTTCGTAAAAAAAGCCCCCACCCGTCCTCCCCCCGAGGGGGAGGCTCCCTGACAGGCACAAGGCTGGTCACAGCCACTTGGCGAGCCTCCCCTTCGGGGGGAG
>CASEAQ010000028.1:0-30232 GCA_949285735.1 uncultured Bacteroidales bacterium | reverse complement strand
CCCCTCGGGGGGAGGACGGGTGGGGGCTCACTCCTAACATAACATAATTTACCCAAAAACTATATGAGAAAGATTCTACTGTGCGCCGCGACGGCAGCTACGCTTGCTGCATACGCGCAACCCACCAACTACGCCCTGAGCAACCCCGATGGAACGGGCAAGGCAGAGGCGTTCACCATCACCGAGCTCGACGGCGGCTCGGAAGCCACATTCCAGATGTGGATAAAGCCGTCGGCATGGACGCAGGCGACACTCATCGGGCAGGACAACTTCTCGATTGAGATGGGCGCGACCGAGGGCGAAATCCTCGTGAAGGCAGGCAACCAGACCGCCACCGTCACAGCTGCCAACCTCGTGGGCAACTGGTCGCAACTGACGGTGACCATCAACAACGGCACCGTGAAGGCATACGTCAACAACACCGAGGCGACCGTCACCGGCGAGCTGCCTGCCACCTTCGACGCCACCCAGCTGGCTTTCGACCAGCAGGGGTGCGTGATAGCCGAGGGGCTGCACGGCTCGATCGACGAGGTGCGCGTGTGGTCGCGCGCCCTCGACCAGGCCGACTTCGTGTGGAACAACACCATAAACAAGTGGAACGACAACTACGACGCGCTGGCTGCCTACTGGAAGTTTGACCAGAGCCAGCTCACCGGCAACATACTCGACTACCGCAACGCCTCGAAGAGCCTGCACCACAACGGCTCGTTCACCGGCTTGACAAGGGACGAAGTCACCGACAACGGGCTGTTCAAATACCGCATCGTGTCGGGCTACGTGCCATCGATCATGCGATTCACCGACCGCGCCAACATCAACCGCGACATGTTCCTGCTCACCAACGACGTCATCACACTGTCGGCAAAGGTGCAGGAGGACGGTTCGCTATTCCCCGAATACCCCGACAACTCAGCCACTCCGACCAACGTTGACTATGTTGACGAATATGAGGGCCGCAGTGGCGTGATGTCGTTCCACGGCACTGGCTCGCAAATGGTTGCCGAAGAAACCCACACTCCATTCGACCCGACATCATCGTCGGGCAACGGCGCATCGCAAACGGGGTCGGTAGAGGGCTGGATATATATCGACGAATGGGTTGAAGGTGCCGAAATCTACTCCAACTACGTGAGCGACAGCGAATGCATCGTAGTGAGCCTCGGCTCTGAAGACAACAAGGAACTCGTCGTCAACTTGTGCGGAACTGTCGGCACCCTCAGCGGCGTGCTGGAGGCTGGCAAATGGCAATATATAGGTGCTTATTTGAAACCGGCGGAAGGCACAATCGATGGCCGTATGTTCAACCCCATCTACATCGGAGTTGGCGAATATGACGAATCGGGAGAATTCGTTTCGGAAGTTTATCACAAGCGCAGCGGAACTGCAGTTGTGCTCAGTGGCAACGACATGACTATTAAAGAAGTACCCACTTTCTCCGAAAACAGCACATTGACCATCGGTAAAAACTTCAATGGCAAAATCGACGAACTCATGGTATGGGGCAGCGACCGCACCAACAACATTCAATCGGATGCCACCGAAGAATATCAATGGAACATAGGAAGCTGGACCAACATCTTCCTGTGCAGCTACTACAAGGGCGACGACCCCGAAAATGTGGGCAAGGACTCGCAGAGCCTGTATGCCATCGCCGACATCATGCGTGGCTACTACGCCAACCACAACGACGCAACCATCCGCGTGGGCATAGCATCGAGCCTGCCAAGCTCGGGCTGGAAGACGGTACTCAGCAACGAGGAGAACCTCGACCGCATGATAGAATCGGCAAAGGAAATCGTTAAGCACTTCGACGGTATCGACGTTGACCTCGAATGGGCTGTTGAAGGTGGTTACTGGTGGCTCTACAACGACATCGTTGAGCGACTCATCAACGAGGTGATGGTTGACTATCCCGAAAAGATATTCTCGGTGTCGCTCCACGCCTACTGCTACGATGGTCTCGACATGAGCCTGCTCGACGGCATCGACTACTTCACCATGCAGATCTACGACTGGGATTTGTCGTACAGCACGTTCACCAACTTCTACAACAACCTCAGCACCATGGGCTTCCCCGACGACAAGATTCTGTTGTCATACCCCGTGCTCGTGTACAGCGAACCTAACTTCAAAGGTTTGGTGGGCGGCTACAAGGACCTGTTTGAAAAATGGGGCATGACTGCCGAGACTTTGGATCCGGCTGCCAACCAGTGGACCGACCCAAATACGGGCACCACCTACTACTACAACGGCCTCGACCTGCTCGACCAGAAGATGGACTTCATCGTTGACACCGACTTGCGCGGCGTGATGTACTTCGACATGGGCAACGACCTGCGCGTTGACGACCCCAACAGCATGATAAGGATACAGAATGAAAAGATTTCTGCCAACATCGACACCATCGTCACCGACATCGACATGACCCCCTCGGGCGTGCGCAACATCGCCTCGACCCGCAAGGCAGCCATGTTCACCGCAACCAATGACGGCGCCAACATCACCGTGACGCTCGCCGATGCCGGAGCCGATGCCGTGCTCGACGTTTACTCGGTTGACGGCCGCGCCGTGATGCAACAACTGCCGCTCACCCGGAAGGTGACGACCATCGCCGCCGACGGGCTGCAACGCGGCGTTTACCTGCTCGCCGTCACCCAGGATGGACGCAGGGAGACTGCCAAAGTGGTAATAAAGTAAACAACTCACACATAAGCAATGGTGGTGCGGAGGTCGCCCACCACGGTCACCCGAAGGTGAACGCCCTCCGCATTACCTTTTCTTAAACTAAAAAACCTAAAAACAACAACATGAACTTACAAAAACGTTACATCTCGTTGCTGTGCATGCTGCTGGCGGTGTTCACCACCGCGGTGGCGCAGATCACGGTGACGGGTACAGTAGTTGACGGGGACCAATTCGGCCTCCCGGGAGTGACCGTGACGGTCAAGGGCACGTCGAAGGCGGTGGCTACCGACTTCGATGGCAATTACACCATTTCGGTACCGTCGGAGGAGTCGGTCCTCACCTTCAGCTTCGTGGGAATGACACCCCAGGAGATTACGGTGGGGAGCCAGCGCAAAATCGACGTTACGATGGAAGAGAACGCCCAGGAACTCGACGAAGTGGTTGTGGTAGGTTACGGTACGGTGAAGAAGCGCGACTTGACGGGTGCCGTCTCGCAGCTCAAGCCGTCTGACCAGGACGCAGCCAAGGTGACCAGCATCGACAACCTGTTGCAGGGTAAGATTGCCGGTCTGTCGGTAGGAAACTCATCTTCGGCTGTCGGCGCTGCATCGTCGGTGACCATCCGTGGTGCCAACTCGTTGCGCGGCGACAACCAGCCGTTGTATGTAATCGACAACATTCCGCAAGCCTCGACCGGTGAATTCGGTTCTTCGGGTAACGACGGTACATTCACCATCGCCACCAACCCGTTGACATCGTTGAACCCCGCCGACATCGAGAGTATCGAGGTGTTGAAGGATGCATCGGCAACCGCAATCTACGGTTCGCGTGGTGCCAACGGTGTAATCCTCATCACAACGAAGCGCGGTAAGTCGGGCAAGACCTCGGTGACTGCATCTGCCAGCTTCACCATCGCCGATGCTGCCAAACTGCTCGACTTGATGAACTTGAAGCAATATGCCGTTGGTCGTATGCTCAATGGTAACCCCGACATTGCAAATGGCGCAACCTACGACAACTGGATGCTCCAGAAGGAGGACCCACAGACTGGCGAAATGGTGTGGAACGACTTCTACCAATACTACATCGACGGCGACAACGTTTACCGCAAGATTGCCGAAGAGTATCGTGTTGACGGCCAAGCATGGAGAGCCTTGAACGGCATCGACTGGCAAAAGGAAATCTACAGCTCGGCATTCTCGCAGAACTACAACGTGACAGTGAACGGCGGTAACGACAAGATTACCTACTTCACCTCGGCTTCGTTCAAGAACATCGAGGGCCTTGTCAACGGTACGGGCTTGAAGCAAGGCGACTTGCGTGTGAACTTGAACGCCGACCTCTCGCCGACAGTGAAACTCGCAGTTTCTCTTAACGGTTCGTTGAAGGAAAACGACATGATGGCAGGTGGTAACACCACCGGTGGTGCCTACGGTTCGGTTTCAGCCGTTGCCCTCACCAGCCAGCCATACATCCGCTCTGAAGAGGAAATGGACGCCGAGAACGTTCAGTTGCGCGACCGTGCAACCGTTTGGACTTGGGTTGAAGACTACCAAGACAAGACTTCCGAAAAGACGTTCCGTGGCTCTCTCGACTTGAGCTGGAACATCTGCAAGTATTTGACCTACAACTTGCGTGCCGGTGGTAACATCGCCCTGCAAGACCGCGACCGCTGGTATGACATCACCCTCTACACCGGTTCGATGCAGAACGGTTACCTCACCTACAACGACTTCAACCGCAGCAACTTCACAGTTGAAAACGTGTTGTCGTTCAACTACGACGTTAAGGACATCGTGAGCATCAATGCCGTTGCCGGTGTTACATACGACGACTACAACTCGCTCAACTCGTTGACGATTGGTAACCAATTCTCTATCTTCGACTTCGGTCTTGAAGGCATGCACGTTGCAGGCAACACAGTGGTTAGCCAGCCGACGCAAGCCGACTATCAATTGCTTTCGTTCCTTGCCCGTGCCAACTTGAGCTTCCTCGACGGCCGCTACCTGTTGACCGCATCTATCCGTGGAGACGGTTCAAGTAAGTTTGCCGAGGGCAAGCGTTGGGCATACTTCCCCGCTGCAACAGTTGCATGGCGTCTCGAACAGGAAAAATTCATGAAGGACATTCGCTGGATCAACCAGTTGAAGGTGCGTGCCGGCTATGGTGAGACTGGTTCGCAGTCAATCGACCCATACAGCACATTCTCGACCTATGGTACATCGTTTGTTGACTCTTACGGGGGCAACTCGGTATCGGTTATCTCTTCCGACGGTAACGGTAACCGCCTCGTGGGCTTGGTTGTTGACCGCTTGCCAAACGACGAGCTTAAGTGGGAACGCACCCGTTCTTACAACGTAGGTCTCGACTTCGCATTCTTGAAGAACCGCATCACCGGTACCATCGACTTGTATCACAAGAAGACCAACGACCTGTTGATTCAAAAGGAACTTCCGGCTTCGACGGGTTACAAGTATATGTACATCAACCAAGGTAGCTTGCGCAACAAGGGTATCGAGCTCAGCTTGACTGGCTACGTCATCGACACCAAGGACTTCTCGTGGAGCCTCACCGGTAACATCGCATTCAACGACTCGCAAATCCAGGAACTCGGTTTGCCCGAAGAAGAATGGGGTAACGGACAAATGTGGAAGGCATACCTCGGTAACTCAATCGGCGACCACTTCGGCCAAGCCAACATCTTCATCGAGGGCGAAGCTCCGGGCTTGTTCTACGGCTACCAGACCGACGGTATCATTCAAGAAAACGACCCGTACATCGACCAAATCACCAACAAGTCGGGTTCGGTCAACACCATCGAACCGGGTAACTTGAAGTTCATCGACCAAAACGGCGACGGTGTTATCAACGAACAAGACAAGGTGATACTTGGTAATCCTAACTCGGACTTCACATACGGTATCCAGACTGAATTCCGCTGGAAAGACCTCTCGCTGTCGATGGCATTCACCGGCGTGCATGGCAACGACATCTTGAACACCAACACCCGTTACATCGGCTTGCCGTCTCAATCGTCGCAGATGGTTACGCAAGACGCATTCAACAGTGTGTACCGCAACAACAACCCGTGGATTGGCGAATACTACAGCAACACCACGCCGTCGTTCCAGTCAACCACACCGCGCGTTGTAATCGACAAGTATATCGAAGATGGCAGCTTCTTCCGTTGCTCCGACATCACGCTCTCTTACAGCTTGCCCAAGAGCATCGTTCAAAAGATACGCTTCACCAACATCAACGTGTATGCATCGGTGAAGAACGCATTCTGCATCACCGACTACTCGGGTTATGACCCCGAAGTGAACAGCTTCGCATTCGACGGCACCCGCCCGGGTATCGACATGAGTTCTTACCCGAACACCCGTTCTTATATCTTCGGTATTAACGTATCATTCTAACCTAAAAACCTACAGAAAACAACAATTATGAAGAAAATATCATTATGCCTTTTATCCGGCTTGCTGCTGCTCAGCTCATGCTTGGATGAAGACCCGAGATACACAACCAACGAAGAAATTGTGTATTCGAGCCAGGCTTCTGCCCAAATGGCATTGAACGGTATATACGCACTGATGGCAATCCAAGGCTCGTTTGCCCAGCTGCTGCCCGAAATCAGCACCGAGGCATCGGGTGTGAACTGGACTACCTACTTGATGTCGGATATCCGTGCACAATATGTTGACGGGCAGGTTTCGACCGACAACGAGTTCAACGACCGTGCATGGGGTGCGCTCTACCAGACAATCTCCAACTGCAACATCTTCATCAATGCTTGCAACAGCGAGGAGAGCAGCGACTTCGACGGCAAAGCCAACATGGTGGCTCAAGCCAAGTTCATGCGTGGCGTATGCTACTTCTACCTCTACAACTACTGGGGCGGAGTGCCATTGCGCACCGTGCCGAGCAACTCCGACAACTTGAACATTCCGCGCGCTACGCGCCAGCAAGTCATCGACCAGATAGTTGCCGACTGGACTCAAGCAATCCCCGACCTCGACGAAGAATCGGCACTGGGCAGCAACCCGACAGCTCCCTGCAAGGCTTCGGCTTATGCCTACCTTGCTAAGCTCTATTGGCTGATGGGCTGCAACGCCTGGGCAAAGGAGCAAGGCGACTACTGGGCTGTGAACCAACTGAGCAAGGAATGGCCCGAAATGCAATCGAGCAACACCTACTTCCGCCAAGCAAAGGTATATGGCGACTCGGTGTTCAGCCAAAATGTATTTGCTCTTGAACCCAACTTCGGCACTCTGTTCGGCGGCAACCGCCTGGCATTCTCCGACGAATTTGTATTCGTAATCGATGCCACGATGAACACTACCGAAAACGTTGGTTACAACTCGTTGCACTGGACATTCTCGCCGCAAAACTGCTCACCGGGCGAATCGTGGGGCCGTACTCAGCCAAACAAGGCATTCTACAACTGGGCTCGCGGTACCTACCAAGACGACCCGCGCTTGAGCTACACTTTCGTGTCGAAATGGACTCGCTACCGCGATGGCTCTCCAAGTTCGGAAATCGAGGCTGCATACCCGTATGTTGAACGCACTGTAAACGACACCACCTGGAAAGATACCGTTTTGCGTCCGGGCCGCCCACCAGTACAAATCCCTATCGTCACCACAAGGCGTGAAATCGTTGACTCGATTTACTACACTATCCCGTCAACCAACCCCGCTGGCGACTACAGCAATGAATTCTTTGCCGACGTGCGCAATCCCAAGCCTTCGGAACTCGATTCTCTGCTCAGGGATGCATTCTGCCGCACCAAGTCGCCCGACTCGTGGAATATCAACGACTGGCCTTACTGGGGCAAGTATATGACATTGAACTGCTCGGGCCGCTATGCCGACAACAACCTCTACGTTTACCGTTACGCCGACTTCTTGCTGTTGATGGCAGACGTTGAAAATGAGCTTGGCAACACTGGTACTGCAATCGGTTATGTAAACCAAGTGCTCGACCGCGCCCGCACATCTACCGACAAGATTACAGGCACTACAAGCCACACCTACCCCAAGGCAATCTCGGGCATGGGTCAAAGCGAACTTCGTGAATACATCTTCAACGAACGCCTCTTTGAGCTTGCTGCCGAATTCGATGGCTTCATGGACACTCGCCGCCGCGGTATCGAATGGCGCAGGGATGTGCTTGAGCGCAACAACAACGACAGCATCACAAGCGCTTGCTACCATTACGGACTGGAAAACGGCTACCAAGCCCGTTGGCGCGAATACTGGTACCCGCTCGACCAAGAGAATGCCGGCGATGCTACATGGAACGAGTTCTTGACCAAGAACCAGTTGTTCCCAATCCCGAGGGTTGAGTTTACTACCAACGAAGCAATCTCTTCGACCTCCAACCAGAACTACGGATATTAATATCCCGCGTCCTTATAATAAATGGAGGCTTGCCACATTTGCGGCAAGCCTCCATTATTTTTCATTCCTCTGCCAACCATGCCATTATCGCTTTAAATCACTGGCATATATACTATTAGCCACACCCATGGTGATACCCGAGCCACTATTACATAACCGTTTCACACAGTTTTCCCTCTAAAAATTGTTGCATTTTCCTCCGATTTTATTCTAATTTTACTAACTTTGTGCAGGTTATACCCACACCAAACTCTTTTTCACTTATTTAGATATAATTTTCAGAATAACATAAATTTAAAACTTAAAATCATGAAACCTTACGTTATAGGTATCGACATGGGTGGTACTAACACCGTGTTTGGGATTGTTGACGCTCGCGGCAACGTCATTGCTTCAAGTTCGATTAAGACAGCTAAGCATAGCGACATAAACGATTATATCGACGAGCTTTACGTTGAGTTGTCTCGCATCATCGCCGCCAACGACGCAGTTGACAAAATCCACGGCATAGGCATAGGCGCACCCAACGCCAACTACTACACTGGCACCATCGAAGATGGCGTGAACTTGCCTTGGCCTACCCCTATACCACTCGCCAACCTCGTAAGCAACAAATTCGGCATACCGGTTGCCATCACCAACGATGCAAACGCTGCCGCCATCGGCGAAATGACCTATGGCGCGGCTCGCGGCATAAAAGACTTCATAATGATTACGCTTGGCACTGGCGTTGGTAGCGGAATCGTCATCAACGGACAGCTTGTATATGGCCACGACGGATTTGCCGGCGAACTTGGCCACGTGATAATGAAGCGCAACAACGGTCGCACCTGCGGCTGCGGACGCACCGGCTGCCTCGAAACCTACTGCTCGGCAACTGGCGTTGCACGCACGGCACGCGAGTTTCTCGAAATTCGCACCGAGCCGTCGATGCTCCGCAACTTGCAAATCGAGGAAATCACCTCAAAGGATGTTTACGACGCAGCAATCGCCGGCGACAAGATGGCTAAAGACATCTTCGACTACACGGGCAAAATCCTTGGCGAGGCACTTGCCGACTTCGTGGCATTCTCAAGCCCCGAGGCGATAATCCTGTTTGGCGGCCTCACCAAGAGCGGCGACCTGCTGCTCAAGCCCATCAAGAATGCAATGGAGCAAAACATGCTCAGCATCTACCGTGGCAAGGTGCGCCTGCTCATCTCGGAGTTGAAGGACAGCGATGCCGCAGTGCTTGGCGCAAGCGCACTCGGCTGGGAAGTAAAACCCACCCCTGCTGCCACCACACCGGCACAAAACTAAATCGAAATAACTTTTGTTTTTCCATTACTTAGGCGACGGGAACGAGTCAATCGGCTTCCGCCGCCGTTTTTTTGTGCCGCAACCAAGGCGGCTGTTTGTCGGCAATTTGCTAATTTTGCAGCCGAATCATCTTGATATGGGAAATTTCGCAACATACAAGAGCCACTACCGCTCGATAATCACCCTCGGATTGCCGCTGCTTCTCGGGCAATTGGGCATGATACTCACCGGATTTGCCGACACGCTCATGGTGGGGCACTACTCGACCGACGCGCTGGCTTCGGCATCGTTTGTCAACAACATCATGAACTTCATGACTGTGCTATGCATGGGCTTCTCCTACGGGCTCACCCCCATCGTGGGGGCGCGAAACGCCCGTGGCGAACACTTCGAGGTGGGCGCAACGGTCAAAAATGCCGTACTGCTCAACATGGCTTTCGGCATTGCCGTGGGTGCGGCGATGCTGTCGATTTACTTCAACGTCGAGAAGTTGGGGCAACCAGCCAACCTAATTCCACTCATCAAGCCTTATTACCTGGTGCTGCTCGCCTCGATGGTACCGATGCTCTTCGTCAACACACTGCGCCAGTTCACCGACGGCATCACCGACACCCGCCTGTCGATGTGGATTATCATTGGCGGCAATATCTTGAACATCATTCTCAACTACCTCACGATATACGGCAAGATGGGATTCCCCGAGCTCGGCTTGCTCGGAGCAGGCCTTAGCACCCTTGCAGCCCGCATGGCGATGGCAATAGCCTATGCCGTGGTACTGTCGCGCTCGCACCGTTACCGTAGGTACCTAAGCGGCATCAAGGGCGGGCGTCTCGACACCGCCACCATAGCCACCATCTTTGCCACCTCGTGGCCCATAGCCGTGCAGATGGGCCTCGAAACGGGCATCTTCTCGTTTGCCTCAATCATGATTGGCTGGCTGGGAGAGATTCCACTTGCCGCCTACCAGATAATGCTAAGCATCAGCACCATCGGATTCTTGGTCTATTACAGCCTCGGGGCAAGCATGTCGATAAAGATTGCCGGTTACTACGGTGCTGGCGACATTGACAAGATAAAAAGCTGCTCGGTGGCAGGGTTGCACATCATCATGCTGTTTGCCGCCATTGCCTGCATGGTATTTTTCTTCCTCGGCGAGCCAGTAATCAAGCTCTTCACCAGCGACGTCGCAGTCATCTCGGTAGCACTGCTCGTGGTTCCGCCGCTGATGCTCTACCAAGTGGGCGATGCCTTGCAAGTCACTTATGCCAACGCCTTGCGCGGCATCACCGACGTGCGCCCCATGATGCTCACTGCCATCGTAGCCTACCTCATTGTCGGGCTGCCGCTCGGCTACCTGCTCGGGTTCCCCTGCGGCATGGGCATCGTGGGTATCTACTTGTCGTTTGCAGTTGCGCTGCTGCTGGCTGGCATAATGTTTTTCACCAAGTTCAGACTCGACCTGCGCGACATGCAAGCCAAGCGATGAAAAAATACATCTTCACCATAATCCTGCTGGTGGCTACGGTGGTGGCAATTGCCGCCTATCTGCTCTTCGACCCCATGCAGTCGGCACTCTTCCCCCGCTGCCCGTTCCTCGTGCTGACGGGGCTCAAGTGCCCTGGTTGCGGCAGCCAGCGCGTTATCCACTCGCTGCTCAACGGCGACATCGCCGCCGCATGGCACTACAACGCCTTCATGGTGGCAGCCCTCCCCATTGTTGTGCTCTACAGCTATGCCGAGCTGACGCGCACACGCCGCCCCGCCCTCTACAACCGCCTCAACTCCCCCTCCGTCATCTGGACCATCTTCGCCATAGTAGTCCTGTGGTGGCTCCTCCGCAACATCTTCAACTGGTAGCCCCCACCCTCGATTCATAAAATAATTTCGTAACTTTGTCAACCGAATATGGCAAATTTAGGGCAAGTATATACCAAACGCAACGTGGCAGACTATATGACAAGGCTGTTCACCCTGCCCTCCCATGCCCGGGTTTTAGACCCCTGCATGGGTGGCGGCGTGTTCATATACAGCCTGCTTGCCCACACCACATACAACGTTACCGGGGTTGAAATCGACGACAAGGCATTCAACGCATTCTCCAACCCCGACACCGAGCGTTGCCACGTGCGCAAAGGCAACTTCTTCGACGAAACAGCCGAATATGACGGCATAATCATGAACCCGCCATATATACGGCAAGAAGAAATCGACAACCTGTCGCCGTTTGGCATAAGCAAACAAACGATACAAGAGGCTTGCGCACTGATGCCAATATCGACAAAAGCAAATATGTACATGTATTTTGTGCTTTACGGGTTGCAACTCCTGCGCAGCGGCGGGGAGATGGTTGCCATCTTCCCAAATGCATGGGTAAACACCCCTTTGGGCAAGCAATTCAAAGAACAAATAACAAGGCACGCACAAATACAACTATTCATATCTGTCACTGGCAACCCATTTGAGGGAACGCCCACTGTTGATGTCTGCATTATCAAACTCATAAAAGAGGGGCGAGGCGCGACCACTTACAAAGCACTAAGCGTGAGTGGCAACCAACTGCATGAGCAACAGGCACTGCCGACACAAATCGCCGACACAAAGTCGGGCAGCCTGACAATGCTGAAAAACATAGCAACGATAAGGCGGGGTATCACCACTGGGGCAAACAATTTATTCATAAATCCCAAGTTGCCCGATGCGATACACACAATCGATGTACTGACATCACCAAAGAACCTCACAGGCTACACGACCAGCAATGCCGCATTGGGAAAAATGCTTGCCATCGGCAGAGACGACATTATCACCGAGAGCGAACAAGCCTACATTAGCCATTGCGAAGAAACAATACGCACCACAGGCAAACCACTGTCTCTCAAAAACATGATTGACAGCAATGCCGATTGGTACAGGCTCAAGATTCCATCCCCTGCCCCAGTGCTATTTGCCTACATCGTGAGGCGGAACATGAAATTTGTTTACAATGCTCCCGCACTGCACGCCCGTGACAATTTCTACATGATAACGCCACACCACATCCACCCATTTCTGCTACTGGCTTTGCTGAACAACTACCACGTTTACACACAATTGGAGAAAAAAGGCAAGACCTATGGCAACGGGCTGTTGAAAATACAGGTATATGATGTAGCCACACTGCTACTTCCTAAAAATTTAGACGAAAAAGATGCAACGAAGCTCACCAAGTTGGGCAAACAGCTTGTCGAAACAGGCGATGACGCATTGTTGGACGAAATATCCCGACTGCTCAACAAGCATTATGGCAAAGATGCCAAAGAAGAGTATTTTACACTGAAAACAAAACGTTTAGGCACATTATGAGAGAACAGTTTAGCGTAGTAAGCCTTTTTTCGGGCGGTGGCGGATTAGACCTCGGTTTCAAGGCTGCCGGCTTCGACATAAAGTGGGCAATCGACATCAATGCAAATGCTGTCGCATCTTATCGCCGAAACGTTTCGCCCGACATAATATGCGGCGACATCAGCCACATCAACATTTCAACCATTCCTCATGCCGATGTGGTCATTGGCGGTCCGCCTTGCCAGTCGTTCTCGCTGGCAGGCAAACGCAACTGCGACGACGAAAGAGGGCAATTGGTGTGGCGATATTTTGATATAATAAAAGCCCTGAAGCCCAAAGCATTCCTGTTTGAGAATGTAGTAGGGCTGCTTTCTGCCAAACGCGCCGACGGCGGCAAAATACTCGACGGGCTGCTGAATATGTTTGCCGAGATTGGCTACCACTTGAGCTGGAAATTGGTAAACGCAGCCGATTATGGTGTTCCTCAATTAAGGAAGCGCGTAATTATTGTAGGCACAAACCACGGCTGCTTCACCTTCCCCGAACCTCAGTACAACGCCGACGGCTCCAACGGCAAACGCAGATACATAAGCGTGAGCGATGCCATCGGCGATCTGCCTCCCGTCGGAACGGCGTGCATCACCGACCACGAAATGCCATGCATGAGCCAGCTCGACAAGTATATCGTGAGCCACGTCAAGCCCGGAGGTAACTACATGGACATTCCCGACGAAGTTCCATCGGTGCGCATTCGCAGGCTTAAGCAAGAGGGTGGACACACCACTTGCTATGGACGAATGCACCCCGACAAGCCGTCATACACCATCAACACCTTCTTCAACAGGCCAAACGTGGGCTGCAACATACATTATGCCGAAGACAGGCTCATAACCGTGAGGGAAGCGATGCGACTGCAAACCTTCCCCGACGACTACACCCTCGTCTCGACATCGAAAAAGGACAAAAACCTAATCGTGGGGAATGCCGTTCCTCCTCGTTTGGCTTATGAACTTGCAAAACAACTTAAAGCAAATCTAATAGAAAACATAGAAAACCATGTGGATAAACAACACCGACAAAGAGATTGAATGCTTCCACCCCGTCTGCCAAGAAGCATTACAGGCTGCCCTCGTGATGTGCCAACAAGAGCATCGCTATGAGATACAGCACCACCGGCGTGTCGGCGCGCTCGAAATGGACTTCGTTATAGCCAACAAAAACACCAACAAGATTGCCTGCGTGATTGAGGTGAAACGTAGCATCGCGGCAGTGTACAGCACACGATGCCAATGCCAAGCCATGAACTACGTGCAGATGCTCAGCAAAGCCGAGCTGGAACGCCCATACTACATTCTCACCAACCTCGAATACTCCTGCCTGTTCCGATACGACGCATCGAGGCAAAACGTTTATGAGCAGATGCTCGAACCGGGCATCACCCTATGCCACACATTCCAGGGCATCGAGAAACGGGAATTTATAGATGCTCTCGCACGGCAATATGCCAGTTACATAACGACAATTCTGTCTGACGGCGGCAATTATTTCCTGTCGTTCAGCCATTTCGCCTTCGAGATAGAAAACTCGCTGAAGTGCAGCGATGCAGAATGGCGACACCTGACGGCTGCAATGTTCTATGAATACATACGTGGCTCGCTCAGTGCCATAAACAGGGCATCGTTGTTGCCCATAAGCAGGCTGCACAGAATGCCCAACGTGTGCCGCGAAGCATCGAGCATCAATTTCAAAGATATTTTCAACATTGGCAACAACCATCAAGATGCCGAAATAAATATCAGCACACTGCTGCTGAACACTCTCTACGACTTGGGAAGCAGGTATGTCGATGCCGATGAACTGGCTGGCGTGATGCACAAAGTCGTTTCCAATGGGCATGAACATGAGGGCGAGGTGCCAACCGACGTGGAACTTGCCAACATGATAATGTGGATACTCAAGAACTCGGGCATCTCGTTAGGAGCAAACGACTGTATCTTAGACCCCGCTGCCGGCAGTGGCAACCTATTGTCGGCTGCTTGCGAAATCTTCTCCGACATACAACCGAAACAACTTATTGCCAACGACATAAACCCTCGCCTGCTGCAACTGCTGTCGCTCAGGCTCGGGCTAAAGTTTGCCCACACCGTGACCCCCCAAAACTCGCCTATGATATACTCCCGCAATATCGCCGAATTGGGTGAAGAGGCTTTTGAGAATACAAAGTGCATTGTCATGAATCCGCCGTTCCTCGCCGCAACCGACCTGTCGTGCCTGCCAAGGAAAGAGCAAATGTTCAAGCGCATAACCTCCTTGACACGGCACACTCCGAAAACCAAGGTCGGGCAAATGCCATTAGAAGGCGCGTTCATCGAATTGGTCACCACACTGGCTCGCCAAGGCACTGCCATTGCCTGCGTCTTGCCACACACGCACCTCACTGGGCGCGGCTTGGCATCAAGGGCAATCAGACGCTTCCTGCTCGACGACTTCGGGCTGCAAACGGTCTTCAACTATCCCAGCGAGGGGCTGTTCTCCGATGTCAACCAAAATACAGTAGTTGTCGTAGGAATAAAAGGCAGCCACCCCGGCAAGGTGAGATTCATATACAGCCAAAACAAACTTTCTGAAATCAACGGAAGGCATATTGCCAACATATTCGGTGACAATCCCAACTCGGCTCCCGATTTTGAAGTCTTGTACAAAAGCATCGGCGACCTGTCCTTGGCTGACGGCTGGCAATTCTTCAACATCACAAGAAACAGGGCACGCCAGTTTGTCAACGACTACTTAAACCCAAGCCCGTTACTTAAAGAATTGCGGTATAGCGAGTTTAACAACTACCAACGTGGTAAAATACAAAACTTGGGCGGAACCGACTTATTGTTTCCCCAGTCCAAACCACTCATTTGGGAACTATTGGGCAACCTTTGCCGCGGACACCTGAAAAGCGGTATGCGCAATGCCGATTACGAGAATCTCATCGTCGGCAATGGCGACCAGTTGTTTCTCGACGTGCATGGAATGGACGAAAGCACCATACACCAAATAGCAACGCTATACGCCCAAGTGGAGGAATCTTCAAAGAAACAGCCCACCAACGCTAAAACAGCCGAGGACTTCGTACACATCTTGAAAATAGAATCCAAACACGCCGTGCCGCCACACACCGTGCTGTTACCCAGAGGCATCAGGAGTAAAGCTCGGGTATTCGTCACCGACAAAACAACGTTTCCCACCACCAATTTCTTCTTATTCCCAACCACTCCAACCAAAGCAAAAACCCTCGCCTACTGGTATGCTTCGGTGTTTTACCAACTCGAAAACGAAATCGAAGGCAAAAACAACAGGGGCATGAGAAAGTTGGAACAAATAAACTTCAACCGCCTACATGTGCCGAATTTCAATGCAATGACAGCACAACAGCTCTCGGCGATATGCAACACCCCGTTTGAAGGGTTTCTCGACCTGCGCAATCCCATTCCAAGACGCATCGACTACGTGTGGGCGACAATCCTCTTTGGCAACGACGGAGTTAGCAGGCTCGACGAAGCTGTAGGAATGCTCTCGATGCTGGTTGCCGACCGTGAATCGTGAGCGACTCACACAAACTGCAAAATTACAGGTTGGCGGCTGCAATTACGGCATCCAACTTGTGGCAAGTATGCCATTTTTTACTAAATTTGTACTATTAACGTGAAATCGATTTTCTCATGAAAAAAACTATTTATAGCTGGCTAAAAATTCTGCTGGGCTGCGCCATTACGGCGGTCGGATTTGTATTTTTCATCAACCCATACGGGATAGTTCCAGGTGGCGTATATGGGGCAAGCATCGTGTTACAGCACCTTTTCCCGTCGATACAGGTAGGTACATTCGGCTACATTCTCGACATTCCGCTGCTCACGCTGTCGGTATTGCTGTTGGGGGCGAAAATCGGCTCCCGCACCATTGTGGCAGCACTCACCACGCCATTCATAATGAACGCAATCGAATGGATTGCCTACCCCAACGAAGAAGCCTTGCAGGCCCTCGACCCGTCGTTGCTGCTGGGCGGCGCGCTCGACCTTAGCAACCACTTGATAATAGCCACCGTCATCGGTGCCGTGGTGATAGGATTCGGCTGCGGTCTCATCGTCCTGCAACAGGCGACATCGGGCGGCAGCGACATCGTGGCTATGATATTGCAAAAGTATTGCCACCTGCGCTTTTCGCGCGCCATCATGCTGGTTGACGGCGTGGTCGTGCTTTTCGGCTTGATAGTCATCGGGTTCGGCATTGGCAGCGACACTCCAAGCACCGAGCCGACAATATACCTATCGCTCTACTCGCTCGTGGCTATTTTCGTCACCTCGCGTGTGTTGGCATTTGTCATCAACGGGCCAAAGAACGACAAGTTGATGTTCGTCATCAGCGAAAAACACCTGCCCGACTTGCGTGAATACATCATCAAAGACCTCGACCGCACTGCCACCTACATAAAGAGTTCCGGGCTATACACCGGCAACGACAAGGAAATGCTCTTCCTCGTGGTTAGCTACAAGGAGGTCGAGAACCTGAAGCTGAAAATCAAGCAAGCCGACCCGGCAGCCTTTGTCGTCGTCACCGACGCCTACGACACCTATGGCGAAGGCTGGAAACCACTCCCCTCCTCGCGCAACGACATCAACCCCGAGTAACCGAAGCAGACGGCAAAACACACAGAAGGGCGGCATCTCGCTGGTGCCGCCCTTCTGCTTTTTATCTTGTCGATTGGGTTATTTGTAAGATTGCTCAAACACTTCAACAATGTCGGCATCGCTCATAGCCACACGGTCGCTCGAATACATTATGCCCATCACCTCGCGCGAGTTGCGCATAAACTTCTCGCACTCGTCTTTCGAGATTCCGTAGTCCGACATCTTGAGGTCGGCAACGCCGCAAGCCTCCTGCAAGCGAGTGAGGGCAGTGATGAAGTCTTCGGGCTTGCTCGCCTCGGGCATACCCATCGCCTGAGCCATGCGGACGAAACGCTCGTCACAGCCATGGTTCTTTACGAAATAGGAATAGTAGGCACGGCTAATCATGATAAGCCCTGCACCGTGGGGCAAATTGGGGTGGTAAGCCGAGAGGGCGTGTTCCATGCCATGTTCGCTGGTGATGAGCGTGAGGCACATCACCACGCCCGAGAGCGTGTTTGCCCATGCCACGCGAGTGCGCGCCTCCATGTCGTTGCCGTCGGCTATGGCACGTGGCAGATACTTGGCAATGTTCTCAATTGCATTCAAGGCATACATGTCGCTCATCAGGTTGGCACCCTTAGCAATGTACCCCTCGACGCTGTGGAACAGTGCGTCAAATCCCTGGAATGCCGTGAACCGCGGCGGAACGCTCGTCATCAACTCGGGGTCAACAATCGCAATCACGGGGAACAGCGACGGGTGGCCAATGAATGCCTTCTCGTTGGTATCTTCCTTGGTGATAACGCCCGAGTTGTCGGTTTCCGACCCCGTGCCGGCAGTCGTGGTGATGGCAACGATGGGGAGCGGCTTCACGGCAATAGGTTGCCCCTTGCCCGAACCGATGGGCACATAATCCCACAGCTCGCCGTCGTTGGTAGCCATCGTGGCAATAGCCTTCGAGCAGTCCATCACGCTACCGCCACCAAGGGCGACAATGAAGTCGGCACCACTCTCGCGTGCTACAGCCGCGCCGGCGTTGACGTTGGCAACCGTCGGGTTGGCTTCCACGCCGTTAAACACAGTCCACTCCACGCCAGCCTGCCTCAACTGAGCCTCGGTGCGGTCGAGATAGCCGTTGGCGCGAGCCGACTTGCCATTTGAAATCACAATCAACGCCTTGCGCCCTGGCAACGGCTGCTCCGACAACTTGTTTAACATTCCTGCGCCAAACAACACATGAGTAGGCACATACATGTCATAAGATTCGATAGTATCCATAATGAATATTTTTAGTTAAATATAATTCTTGTAACCTACACTGCAAAATTACAACACCCCGCCGCCACCCACTGTATCTAAATTACCGACAATTGTACCCCATTTACGTTTCCTACAAGCCACCTGAAAGTACAAATCTATTTCCCCATTTCGGCTGCGACGGTCTTCAGCAGCGACGGGATATCGAGCTTCTGGGGGCACTTGGGCAGACAAGCCCCACAGCCGACGCACGACGATGCCGGGTCGCCGCGCTGTATGGGCGACATCGATACGGTGTAGTCAGCCATTGCCCGTGCCTTGTCGTGATGCACCATGAGGTTGTTGTGCACGTAGGCAAAGATGTAGCCTATCGCCACATTGTGCGGACACGGTATGCACTGGTAGCACCCCGTGCAGTCGATATGCCCCGGAGCATTGCGGTAGGCAAGAATTGCTTTGCCCAGAGCCTCGCGCTCCTCGGGCGAGAGCATATTTGGGCGAGCTTTTGCGGCATACTTCAGATTCTCTTCCACGTCAGCCACCGACCCCATGCCACTCACGGCAACACTCACCTCGGGAATATCCCACAGGTAGTCGAGAGCCCATTCGGCATCGGGCTTCACTATGCCATTCGAGGCGAGGGCTTCCCTCATGGATTGCGGGAGGTTGGCAAGCAGCCCCGTGCGCACGGGCTTCATCACAGCAAGCCCCATGCCATTGGCAGCGGCATACTTGGGCCCCAGCACGCCAGCCTCATACTCATAGTCGAGATAATTGTGTTGTATCAGGCAGAAATCCCATGCCGGAGTGTATTCCACAACCTTCTTGAACAGTTGCAGGCTGTCGTGGAACGAAAAACCCATGAAGCGTATCTTGCCGTCGGCTTTCAACTTCTCCATCTTCTCGATAAGCCTGTATGGCAACACCTTCTCGCGCCAGCCGCGGTGCATAATCATGTGTATGTGGTAGAAGTCGATAACGTCGGTGCCAATTGCACGGCGCGACTCGTCGAAGAACTTCTCGAAGTCGTCGGGCGACTCCATTGCCCACCACGGCGACTTTGAAGTCACATACACGCGATCACGCCAGCCGTTGGCAAGGGCTTTGCCCACTGCCAGCTCGCTCTCGCCGCCCATGTACACCCTGCCCGTGTCAATATAGTTCACGCCGCCCTCTATGGCTCGGTGCACCATCTCCACGCTTTGGTCGAAATCGACATGGCTGCCCTTCATCGGCAAACGCAGCATTCCAAACCCGAGAGCCGACACTTTCACGCCCGTAAGTCCCATCGGGCGATACTGCATCTGGCTGTTGTAATTCAATATCCCTGCCGCACGTTGGGCTTCGTCGGCATGACGCTCTGCCTTGTCGGCAAGCAGTTGCGGTCCTGCCACTGCACCAGCCACCGCAGTCAGCATCGACCTCCGCAAGAAATCTCGTCTATCCATAATATTCCAATCATTCCTTATTATTCAATCCCAGCAGCCACCGCGGGTTGGTGCGCACCAGTGCGTCAACCGCCCCTTGCGACAACCCCATCTCCGACAATCCCTCGATGCACCGCCTCATTCCCTCAATCGGGTGAGGCATCACAGCCTGCCCCAAGTCGGTTGAAACAAAACTGCGCGACGGGTCGATACTTGCAAAGTCGGCAAACTCACGCATCGTCTGCCGCTTGTATTGCGGCATTCCCGTTCCCTCGCCCCACAGGCAAGGCAGGAAGCAATATTCGATGTAAGCCCCGAGATCGATACACTCCCGGATTTGGTCGCGAGTCATAGTCCAAAAGTGGGAATTGGCGTGCGTCACCACAAACCGCTCAACGCCCACCTCGCGAGCCTTCCGCGCCATAGCCAAGCTCTCCTGCGGCGAAGCATGCCCCGTGGCAAAGATAATGCCCGCACTGGCACACACCTCCATCACCTTCACTACCTCGGGCAATACCGTTCCGCGGTCATCGACCACGGGTATCCCATCACCGGCAATCCCGGCACACTTGTAGTGATAGGCGGCATCGAGCGTGGGCATCCATATGCAACGGCACAGCCCGCCCGAAGTTTCCACAGCCTTCTGCGCCGCCCGGGCATTGACACGGTCGCCATGCACGCGGTTCATGCACAAGCTGCCAAATACCTCAATACCCGTCGGCAACGCCTGCCTTATAAGATAAGCCCGGTCGTGACAACTGAAGTCGTTCGACTTGAACATCACCGCCTCATACCCTGCTCTTTGGGCATTTATCGAAAAATGATATTCGTCGATTGAGCGTCGGCTCGTGTCGGGATAGGCATGAATATGAATGTCGCACACCCCTGCCAACAACGGGTCGCGCTCCGTTGCTGGCGCACTGCCAGCCTCCTCCTGCTGCGACACCGCGCCAAGCACACTGCCCGGCACTGCCGACGCTGCAAGCAATGCACCGCCCGACATGGCAGTCTTGAATATGAAATCTCGTCGGTTTATCATCAACACACAGTTTTTTTGTTTTTCACAAAGTTACTCGGCACATGGTGGCAGCACTGTATATCTATTACCGAAGTTTGTGATTTTTTTACTGATTCTGCACAACCATATTGACAATCTATGACTTAATTTATCTATATTTGCATTAATCAAATGCATGATGCTCACACTATGGACGAAATAATCAAGATTGACAATATCGACGACTACAGCCGCTTGTTCGGAGTAGAAACCCTGCACCCACTTGTAAATGTAATCGACCTCAAAGAAGCCGACAACTACCCCACACATTTCAGAGTCAACTATGGCATATATGCCATTTTCCTCAAGGACACCAAGTGTGGCGACATTCGCTATGGGCGGCAGGTTTACGACTACCACGAGGGCACAGTGGTGAGTTTCGCCCCGGGGCAAATAGCCGAGGTCGAGATGCTCAAAGGCACCCTGCCTACGGCACAAGGCTTACTGTTCCACCCCGACTTCATTAAAGGCACTTCGCTGGGCAAGGAAATAAAGCAATACTCGTTTTTCTCCTACGAATCGACCGAAGCCCTGCACCTGTCGGACGGCGAACGAAGCATATTCACCGACTGCCTGGGCAATATCCGCGCCGAGCTGAGCCGCCCAATCGACAAGCACAGCCACAAATTGGTGGTGCGCAACATCGAGTTGCTGCTCGACTACTGTATGCGCTTCTATGAACGTCAATTCGAGACACGCACCAAAGCCAACCGCGACGTGCTGACGCGATTTGAAAACCTGCTCGACGAATATTTTGCCAGCGGCAAGCCGCAAGAAGAAGGATTGCCGACAGTGAGGTATTTTGCCGACAAAGTGTGCCTGTCGCCCAACTACTTCGGCGACTTGATAAAAAAGGAAACTGGCAAAACGGCACAAGAATACATCCAAAACAAAATTATCGACGTTGCCAAGGAACTCATTCTCGGTTCAGAAAAGACCGTGAGCGAAATCGCCTACGACCTCGGTTTCCAATATTCGCAACACTTCAACCGCATCTTCAAGAAAAACGTAGGCCACACCCCCACCGAATACCGCAAACAGTCAGCCAACTAATCCCCAACAACACAATTGCAAATGCAGTTACTTGTTGTAGAACTGTAGCTCGGTTGTACTCAAATATTGGATAACAGGCGTTTGCGTTGTGGCAGTAAACGAGCCACGGCACGCCACAGCTCTACAAATATACAATATCGACACTTCTGTTATTGATTACAGTCGTTGCTTTTTGGTGGATAATATTTTCATTTAAAGCATGATTGCGGTGTGTCGCAGAATATAGCGACACTGGGGGCGGCGAAGCCGTCCAACTATGGTGTAACCGGCGGTGACGAAGCCTCAACGTAGTGGGCGAGGAACCGTTGGGCAACCTACCTCATCCCAATTTAGGGTCTCGAAGAGGTCCAACGGAGCTACTCTTGTGTGAAAATCCACCTTGCCTGAATAAGGGCTACCAAAGGCGGCACGTTGGACCTCTTCGAGGCCCCTGCTATGTGGTGTGGCTTCATTCCGAGGGTTCCTTGCCCCGTGGGGGCTACGTCACCACTCGGTTACACCATAGTTGGACGGCTTCGCCGCCCCAAGTTTTATCAAAGAATAACCGCAAACAGGCGTCAAGAGCTAATCATTAGCAATGAGTGGTATGTAGATGGAAGTGGAAATACTATTGAAATTCAACTACTAACGAGCTACTAATTCCTAATTGAATAAAAAAGCGATTGCCGACTTTTCACAAAGTCAGCAACCGTTTAAAAACTTAATGTATTTATTATTGAATAACCAGTGTGTATCTTGTTAAAGTGAGGCGAGCCTCTTCCCGATTAACGCATATCGTCGCCATCGTAGTCGCCAAGGTCGCCGAGTTCGTCCTCGTTAAACCCGTCCTCGCCATAGAAGTCTTCATCGATGTCGTCGATTCCAAGTTCGCCTATTGCAGCTGCTTTGGCTGCGGCAGCCTTCTCGTTGGCATCATCGATGTCGATAAACTGAGCTGGAGCCTTTCCTTCCTTGCGCTGGCACAGAGGGTCTTTCAGCGACTTGCCAGGAACGCACTCCTTCATTTCCATAAAGAACGAACGCTCGGTCATATAGTCAAACACGAAAATCAACTTTTGCCCCTCGTCCTCGATAAGCTCGCTCAGTTGAGTATCTTCCATCAACCATATATCTTGGTCGGAGTCTGAATCCATTTCAACCAGTGTGATTTCTTTCTCCTTTGTCCAATCTTCGTCACAAATGAAAAACGAGTCCATTTGATCTTTAGTATAGCCTACAGAGTCGAGAATCGCATTGCGCAAACGCAAAAAAGTGTCATCGGCATCTATCGCAATCTCACGCTTGAAGTTATCAACTTCATCCGATACTATACGAAATTTATAAATCATATTTTTGCTTAGTATGTTTATATAATATATTAGTACCTATCTTTTGATGCTGTTTGATGCTGCGAAATTAGTAATATTTTTTTACTCACAACACGTCAACGCATATTTTTTTATTGACAATATTTCGCAACGCAGCATCGCTACTATTTTTTGAAAGTAAATTCGCGAGAAGCAAGGCGGTAATCGTCGAGGAACAGCTCCACGGTGTAGGTGCCGGCATTGAGCGTCGTATTCACGTTCCAATATATCGCCATGTCGGGAATTTCCTGCCCTGCATACTCAAACGTCTTGCGCTCGGTATAAGCCACTTCGCCTCCTTCAAACGGGAACGTGCCGTTTTGCCCAAGCAGATAGCCCTCGGGACTGGTTATGCGCAGGTATATCGTCTTTTCGCCCACTGGGGTTGAATTGTTCTGCGGCACGGTAAACATCACGCGCAACTGCTTCGCCTTCGTTATCCTCTTCTCGTTCTTGCCGTTGCTCTTGAGGGCTGTCAGCGTCACGCCCGACACGTTCAGCTTCTCGGCAAGCGTCATGCGCTTCGAGAGGTCTTCATTCTCCTTGGCAGCCTGGCTAACCTGCGTGGTGAGTTTCCTGTTCTGCGACTTTATCTTCTCGTTTTCGGCTTTCAGCCCGGCATTTTCCCTGCCCAGCGAGTCGATAACCTGCACATAGTGGCGCATCACCCCGCGCAAGGTCTCAATCTCGGCTTGCAGTTCCTTTATGCGCTTGTTGCTGGTTATGCGCTGTGTCCTCAATTCGGTGAGCAACTTTTCCACCTTGTCCTTGGCTTCACCATATTTTATGAGCAGAGAGTCGTTGTTGAGAAAGCGCGTCTGGCTTTCATAATTCTGGAACTCGGTGCTCAGATTTTCATACTCTTGCTTAAGCTGCAATTGCTCGTTTTGCAGCATCAGTTGCTCATTGGCAGCACGGGCATCACTAATTTGCTTTTGCGTGTAGAACACGAAAAACGACACCAATGCCAACGCCACCAAGG
Source organism: uncultured Bacteroidales bacterium (assembly GCA_949285735.1). GTDB lineage: Bacteria > Bacteroidota > Bacteroidia > Bacteroidales > Muribaculaceae > Avimuribaculum. The sequence goes on along the minus strand of CASEAQ010000028.1, from coordinate 5,745 downwards.
CACCTACTATAATCAATGCTTTCTTTTGTGAAGGAGCCATAAGTTGTTGCTTTTGTTATTTTCAGGGTGCAAAGTTAAACATTCGCGGGCAAAAAGCGTTCAATTCGGGGGCAAAAAAAGTAAACCCATCCGTTGCACGTCATTATTATATATAATGCAACTCCTCGCCTTCGAGCGTGCCTGGCTTTATGGGCTTCTCCTTTGCTCCTTTCTTCTGTATTTTCTGCTTCGGTTTCTGCTTCTTGCCTATCTTGAAGCTGTCGAGTATATCCTTCACCGTCTTTTCGTTCCCGGCGATGTAGTTTATCTCTATTTGCATGGCAAGGTCGCGCTTCTTCGCCTTCACGTTTGTCAGGCAGGCGCGCGAGCCGTCGGGCAACGTTCCCGTCAGCGAATAGCCCTTGCAGCCGTCCACCTTGGCTTTCTCCATCTTCGTGTCAAACATATTGTAGCCCGCTGCCGTCTTGTTAAGGGCAAACTTCATATAGTCGTCATCGGCTTCCGACTTGTCATACAACTTTACGACCAACGTCAAGTCGTACCACTGTATCTCAAACACCGAACGCGAATTATAGGTCACCAAGCCCCCCTCGGGAACGTCGAACGTGAGGTCGTGCCCCGACCACGTGAACTGCTCGCCCCTGCAAGGCACAATCCACAGCAAGGCAAGCACCACATATACATACAATCGTTTCATACCAATCATAATCGTCTGCAAACTTACACAAAAAATCCCATTCCTACACAAATCCCCCAAACAAAGCACACCCTTCCCTCCCGGTTCGTTCATTTAAGATATAATAACCGGTGTGTTACGGAATACGGGAATAGGGCGGCTCCGCCGCCCTACGCCCCATTCTTAAATAAAAACACCATGCCCTCCACAAAAGAAAATCGTTAAAAATTAGAAGATTATCGCAAAATTCCATACTTTTGCAATCGGATTGAGGCAACTCTTTCCAAGACATTTTGAAAACAAGAGGCGTTATGTCTTTATCTTGTGTGAGTAAAGCCTAAAGTACCATTAAAATAACGAAATTATGAAGAAAGCCATTATTACCCTATTCTGTGCAGCAGCATTGATTGCGACTTCTTGCACACCATCTAACGAAGAAAAAGCAGAGAAATTAATTGAAGAGACTCTTAAAGGCTATCTCTTTCACCCAGATTCTTACAAACCGCTCTCAACAAGAGTTGATAGCATGTTCATTGATGTGACTGCCATCGAGCCAATCATGAAAGCAAGCGATGAAATCGAAGATTTGATATCAAAAATAAACAGCTGCGAAAGAAAAATTGAATCTGCCGAAACTTCTATGGACATTTATGCTCCCGACGGATATTCCTCTCGATACTCTCGTGGAAAATATGCACGAGCAAAAGAAGAAAAAGAAGAAGCCGAGGCTGATTTAGACAAATACACCAAGAAACCCTCAGGACAACTTGCATCACTAAAAGAGAATGTTGCCAAATATCACAAAGGAGAATTTAATGGCTGGGCAGTAAGTCATAGATTTAGAATGCTTGATGGTCCAGGCGCAATAGACATTCCTGGAGAAATGATTTTCTTTTGCGATGAAGAGTTTACAAATTGCATTGGTTATGAAATTTATAAGTTTGAGAACTTTATAGAAATTGTGGAAGCTGTAGATGAAGCAACTTCTGACGACGATATCATAGATTATTTTAAAGAAGATAATTTTCTGCTATAATTCCTTCGCCAGTTGACAGCACAGAAGGAACTCTCACAGTCAAGATGCGAAGTGAATAATCTTTGCAAGCAACACCAAAACTATGCTGGTAATCAGTTGCCGCAAACAAAACGTGGTGGCACAGTGCCATGCGGCAACGGGGCTTTGGCACAGCCCTTTCATTTAAAAAGTGCTGACGCTGTGCTACGGAATGCAGGGCGGCTCCGCCGCCCTCTGTGCCACTGTATTCCGAGCAACACCGTTATAACACTTTAAATAAAAGATTCGTGTTTTTCGGGGGAACAATGGCAATTCGCGGTGCCAATCAAAAGAGTTTCTCGATACGTTTCATTATCTTTCGATAAGATAGGCTGCACTCGGCATAAAAAACAAACAAGTTTGTTTTATTCTGCCCTCGATTTGCGCTAACTTTCGATAAGATAGGATGCTGTTCGACAATGTCAATCAAACAAGTTTGTTGCCATTGTACTCACCTTTCACTATCTTTGCACCTGAATTTCCTGAACTTGAATTATTTTTTATTATGCACATAGCGATTGTTGGAAGTGGATACGTTGGATTGGTCACTGCTGCTTGCTTTGCCGAAACGGGCGTGAAAGTGACGTGCGTCGATATCGACAAAACGAAAATCGACAACCTCAACAAAGGCATTTTGCCCATATACGAACCCGGACTTGCCGAAATTGTCAGCCGCAACAGCCACAACGGGCGGCTCAAGTTCACAACGAGCCTGCCGCAGGTGCTCGACGACGTGGAATTGGTGTTCACCGCCGTTGGAACTCCTGCCGACGAGGATGGCAGCGCCGACCTGCGGTATGTCCTCGACGTGGCTCGAACCATCGGGCAACACATGACAAAATACCTCGTGGTGGTGACGAAAAGCACCGTGCCAGTGGGCACTGCCGAAAAAATCAGGCACACCATCCGCACCGAACTCGACCGCCGCGGTGTCAACATCGAGTTTGACGTAGCTTCCAACCCCGAGTTCCTGAAAGAAGGCGTGGCTATCAAAGACTTCATGAGCCCCGAGCGCGTAGTGGTTGGCACCGACTCAGAGAAGGCGCAGAAGCTGCTCGCACGGCTCTACCGCCCCTTCATGCTCAACAGCTTCCGCGTGATATTCATGGACATTCCGTCGGCAGAAATGACCAAATATGCCGCCAACGCCATGCTTGCCACCCGCATCAGCTTCATGAACGACATCGCCAACCTGTGCGAGCTGGTGGGTGCCAACGTGAGCATGGTGCGCAAGGGCATCGGCTCCGACAGCCGCATCGGCAGCAAGTTCCTCTACCCCGGCTGCGGATATGGCGGATCATGTTTCCCAAAGGACGTGAAGGCACTCGCCCACACTGCAATCGAGCATGGCATGCACCTGCGCATCATCGAAGCCGTGGAGGCTGTCAACGAGAACCAGAAGCAGATACTCTTCAAGAAACTGGTGGGCGTGTTCGGCTCTGCCGAGAACCTCAAGGGGAAAACAATATCGGTGTGGGGGCTCGCCTTCAAGCCCAAGACCGACGATATGCGCGAAGCCCCTTCACTGGTGCTAATCGACTCGTTGCTGGCTGCCGGCTGCACCGTCAAGGCATACGACCCAGTGGCGATGGACGAAGCTTGCCGCCGGCTGGCAGGCAAGCCCATCACCTACTGCACCGACATCTATGATGCAGCCAACGATGCCGATGCCCTCGTCGTAGTCACCGAGTGGGAAGAGTTCAGGATGCCATCGTGGCAAGTGATAAAAAAGGCAATGGCTGGCAACGTCGTTATCGACGGGCGCAACATCTACCAACCCGAAGACCTCACATCGGTCGGGCTCGACTACTACAACATCGGCCACACGCCGTGCCGGGCTGCCGACTTCAAGCCCAATGCCCAACAAACCGAATAAAGCCACTGCCCAGACGGAAAAATAATCCACTGGCAATAGCTTAAATTCAGAAATAAAGCAGTAATTTTGCACCGCTTATAAACGAATAACTTTTTTTAAAATTTTTATGAGTTGGCTGACTGAGCTTATCATGGACAACAGCTCTATTGCACACGCGATATTCTTGTACGCGTTGGTAATAGCTTTTGGTGTCATTTTAGGGAAAATCAAGATTTTTGGTGTCTCTCTCGGAGTCACATTCGTGCTTTTCGTCGGTATCCTTGTCGGGCATCTGCAACTGACGGTCAATACCGATATTCTCCATTTTATAAGGGAATTTGGACTCATTCTGTTCATATTCTCAATCGGTTTGCAAGTAGGTCCAGGATTCTTCTCCTCGTTCAAGCGCGGAGGCCTAATCCTCAACGGACTGGCTGTGTTGATTATCATCTTGAACATCGCCGTCGCGCTTGCCATCTATTTCGGCTTTGGCAACATCAGCATTTCCAACTTGGTTGGCGTGCTATCGGGTGCAGTGACCAACACCCCCGGGCTTGGTGCCGCACAACAGACACTTACCGAGATACATGGTGCCTCGCCAGAGACTGCCAATGCCATCAAAGGAATGGCAATGGGATATGCGGCTGCCTATCCGCTTGGCGTGGTCGGCATCATCTTGTCGATGATATTGATTAAAGTCATCTTCCGCATCAATTTCGACACCGAGCAAAAGAGCCTTGAAGAAGAAAACGAGCAAAGCCAACTTCAGCCACACGTTATCACGCTGAAAGTCACCAACGAACTCATCTTCAATCACACTATAAAGGAGTTGCACGACGTTATCGACCGCAACTACGTGATTTCGCGCATGAAGAAAGCCTCGACAGGCGAAGTCATCATACCCAAGTCCGACACACTCATCGAGAAAGACGACTTGCTGCTTATCGTGATTTCGGCACAAGAAGAGCATGTGTATGAATCGGTTATTGGCCACAAAATCGACATGAACTGGGAAACCAACCAAGGTCCAGTGGTGTCGCGCCGCATCCTGGTAACAAAGAGCGAATACTCGGGCAGGAAAATCGGTTCGCTGCGCTTGCGCATGGGTTACAAGTTGAACGCCACCCGCGTCAACCGTGCCGGTGTTGACCTGCTTGCCAACCCCAACCTCGAATTACAGATTGGCGACCGCATCACCGTTGTGGGCAACATCGATGATATCAACCGCCTTGCCGAGCGCATGGGCAACTCGGTGAAACGCCTCAACCAGCCCAACATGTTCACCATGTTCATCGGCATCTTGCTCGGTATCATACTCGGGTCCATCCCTATTTCATTCCCAGGAATGTCGGTACCAATGAAGTTAGGCTTGGCGGGAGGCCCACTCATCGTGGCAATCCTCATCAGCTGCTTCGGACACAAGATAAAACTTGTCACCTACACATCGTCGGCTGCAAGCCTCATGCTGCGCGAGATAGGCATCTGCCTCTTCCTCGCATCGGTGGGTATCGCCGCTGGAGGCGACTTTGCCGCCACCGTGTTCAACGCCACTGGTCTGCAATGGGTTTTATATGGTTTCATCATCACATTCTTCCCCTTGCTCATCGTTGGTCTCATCGCCCGTTACAAATACAAACTCAACTACTTCTCAATCATGGGTTTGCTCTCGGGTAGCTACACCGACCCACCAGCACTGGCATATAGCAACAAGACAGCCAACAACGATGCCCCAGCCGTGGCATATTCGACAGTATATCCGCTCACGATGTTCTTGCGCGTAATCTCGGCACAAATCCTGATTCTCGCATTGGCATAACGCAAGCAGAAACAAAAAACAGCAAAAGGACGCACCCCCCCAAATGGCGCGTCCTTTTGTTATACACCCCACCCAAAGACCGCGGTTCCTTCATTTATAGTGTAATGACGGTGCGTCTGCACAACACTCCACATCGAGGAGCATCGTGCCGCGCGGCGGCAAAAAACGGAATTCCTTGCTGCAATATCTGTAATATTGGTAGTGGTTGTTACTGTTTGCCAATGTAACTTTACATCGTATAAACTAAAAAACTGCTTATTATTATGAAACGAATAACTTTATTGCTTGTCGCCGTGGCAACCGCCTGCATGGCAACGTTTGCCCAAGGCAAGACGCTCGTTGCC
>CASEAQ010000027.1 GCA_949285735.1 uncultured Bacteroidales bacterium | reverse complement strand
GCGCGGCACTGTCGTTTTGCGTTTTCCACAGGCGCATAAGTGGGGCAACCGTCGGGTCGAACGCCCCGCCGGTCTCGCGGTTTATCTCAATCGAGCGCCGCAGCAGCCGGGCAACGATTGTGTCGGGTGTGTCGGTCGAGTTGCTGTTGATTGCGCTCAACACCGAGCGAGGGTTGTACATCGATGCGCTCATGTCGATGCTGTTGGTGACAGCCACAATCGAGTCGCCAAGGTCACGGGTTGCCTCATACGTTATGTTATAGTCGGTGTGCCACACCACACCCGAAGCCATGCGGTAGCTCTTCTCCTCGCTGCCGTCGTAGAAAAATACCACTGCAACGGCGGCAATCAGCACGAGCCACACCATGATGAATTTCCTTTTTTCCATGTGTATGCTTTTTTCTTGCAAATATAGCCAAAGCCGCCGTCAACCGCAAGCGTGTGTGCCGATGCGTAACAACTCTGTAACAATTACGTGGGAAACTGCGTCTATATCTCTTGTTTTTTGTTTCATTTGTAATAAAAACGCATATTTTTTGCACGATTTGCCCAAAATATGGATTTTTCGTTTTGAATATCTCAAATAAATGAATATATTTGTTCCAGTACACATATCTATTAACAAAATAATTTACCATTATGAACACATCCTACCTATTTTTGGCAACAGGGTTCGAAGACATGGAGGCCATTGCCACAATCGACATACTCCGTAGGGCTAACATTGACGTGAAGACGGTTTCGATTTACGACACCAAAGATGTGACAAGTGCGCATGGCATCACCATCAAAGCCGATGCTACATTTGGAGAGGTGGATTTCTCGGAGGCTGGTTGGCTAATATTGCCCGGCGGGCTGCCCGGGGCAAGCAACCTTGCCGAATTTGCGCCACTGACGTCGCTGCTTGTCGCCCACAACAAGGCAGGAGGAAAGATTGCCGCCATCTGTGCATCGCCTGCAGTGGTGCTTGCTCCGTTGGGTATTCTCGACGGGCGCGAAGCAGTGTGCTACCCGGGATTTGAAGAGAAGATGCCAAATGCAAAGAAGGGATATACCCCGGTGGTGGCAGACGGCAACATAATCACAGCCAATGGTCCGGCATCGGCAATAGCATTCGCCCTTGCCATTGTAGCCAAATCGAAATGCGAAACTACGGCACGTGAAGTTGCCGAAGGATTACTGCTATACAATAGCAAGACACAAAATTTCTACTTCTAAAGACATGACGGTGTGTCGGCAAGAAAGGAAATTTTGAAAATGCAAAACATGGGGGCGTACTTCTCGGTGAGGTGCGCTTCCCTCTTTTTAGCTTGCGGCAGCGATTTTTTTTGTGTTTTAAAATGCCTCCTTTGGCACTTGAAAATAGTTATATTTTTACCCACAGTTATAATGAAAATTCATGAAATTTATTTCAGCCCCACAGGTGGAACCAAGAAGGTGGCTGATATTTTAACCAGCGCAATCGGGCATGATTGCCAGCAGACGGATTTGACCCTTCCCGAATGGAATGGGAGCGACACCGCGTTTGCGCCCGACGATTGCGCCATAATTGCCGTTCCGTCGTTTGGCGGACGTGTTCCCACTCTTGCTGCACAGCGCATTGCCTCGCTCAACGGGGCTGACAGCAGGGCTGTGGTAGTGTGCGTGTATGGCAACAGGGCGTATGAAGACACCCTCGTCGAGCTGCAAGACCTTGCCACAGGAGCTGGTTTCAAGGTGATTGCCGCCGTGGCTGCCATAGCCGAGCATTCGATTGCCCACGTCTATGCCACTGGCCGCCCCGACGAGCAGGACATCGAGGAGCTGACCGACATGGCGCAGGTGATAAAGGAAAAACTTGCCGAGGGCATCGACGTGCAGCCTCAGATTCCCGGCAACCGCCCTTATAAGAATGGAATGGGAGCAAGCATGCCCCCGTTACCTACTGCCGACTGCAACAGGTGTGGATTGTGTGCCGCGCAATGCCCGGTGCATGCCATCGACAAGTGCGACGTGGCTAAAGTGGATAGCGCAGCGTGCATCATGTGCATGAAGTGTGTGGCTGTGTGTCCGCAGTCGGCACGCAGGATAAACCCGAACATGGAAGCTGCCTTGATTGAGCACTTGCGACCCCTGTGCACAGAGCGCAAGTCGAATGAATTGTTTTGCTGATTCGGTGCCAGCACAAGGAAAAACGTGGGGCGCACTTCTCTCGTCGAGGTGCGCCCCATGCTTTTGGGTAGATTTGCAATTAGTCCTTCAGTGAATATGTGATGGTCGATACCACCCTTATCTTTTTGATGTGTGGCGAATTTTTGTCGCGATCTTCGATGGTGAATTGCCCTTGTGTGGCAGTGATTATCTTGTCGAGGCTGCTGTGGCAGTTTTCGGCAAACTGCTCGGCTGTGGCTTGAGCGTTGGCTATTGCCTCCTTCATCATCTCGGGCTTGGTTTCGTTGAATCCCGTGTATTCATACACGATGGGGTTTTCATATCCGCCGTCGATAATCGCCACTCCCTCTTTTAGCAACTCGCCCTGACGGGTGATGATGTCGCGTATCTTTTCCACATCGCTCGAAGTGACGGTTATCACCGATGTTATGTTGTAGCGGTTTATCACCCTTTCGTTGGAATACAGGTTGGCGTTTTTGTCCTGCACCACAGGCGGATTCACCGAGATGTCGCTTTCGGGCACGCCATTGCGCTTAAGGAATGCCTTAATCTTGTCGGTGGTGGTGTTTATTTTGTTGTACAACTGCGGCAAGTCGTTGCCAAGTTCTACCGATACTATCGGCCATGTCACTTTGTCGGCTGCCACTTCGCGTTCGGCAAGCCCCTTGGCGGTGACGCGGCGGTCTTTGTTGGTGAAGTTGTCAATGCCGGCTTTAAGGCAGAAGCCCATCACCACAATTGCCAAGGCAATCAAAAATGCTTCGGGAATACGGTTGATTTTTTCCATAAATAAAAATTTTAAGTGGTTATTTAATGGATACGATTAAGTTGCAGAAGTTAAATTGCGGACTAATGATATTTTTCAGTCTTGGCGTGGTTTTATGCCTGCTACATACATCTCTTTGAAGTTTATGATTACTTGGCTGAAGCGTTCAAGCAGGTTGAGCCCTATTACGCCGTCGTTGCTCGCTGCCACTCCGGCAAGCCCCATCGACGACGGTTTGCCCGTGCGCTTGTCGATGCCTGTGTTCACCATCACCGAGTCGATGGTTGCCCAGCTGTCGCCCAATTGGATTTTCATTTCGGGTATTCTGTAGCTGTTGGTAATCAACACGCCGCCCACGCCTGCCGTCCGTATTGAATCGGGTATGCCAGTTCTATCGACCTCGGCTTTGTGGTTGGCATACCATTTTTCCGACATTGTGGAGAGGTAGCTACCCGTGTCGAAGTGAAATTCGCCGCAGGTGCCGTCGCCCATTTGAGCCAACAAGCACAGCCCCTCGCTGTCGGTGCGCATCATGTTGCAGAGCTTTAACGGGTTGGGTGTGCAGGTGGCTGGCACCACCAATTCCAGTTTCTCGAAGTCGAGCCGCACTTCTCCCATCGACAGCATGATTGGCAGCCCGATGACGGGGTGCAACATTGTTCCGATGCTGTCGGCTCGGGCATCGCCTGTCTCGATGTCAACCACGAGGAAAGGCACATTTTTCCATGTCATTTCGCCTATGCGCAACGTGTCGGCAAGCATATAATCGCCCCATTGCTTGCCAATGCCCTGCATGACCACGCCGACACCCATCGGGCGTAGCTTGCATTCCTTGGCAAGGCGCGATGAAATGATGTTCACCCCCGCGCCGGTGTCGAACACAAGCTCCTCGCTGGTGTCATTGATGCTGCCAGCCATGGTGATGAAATGTCCTTCGGTTTGTCCGCTTGCCTTGTGCATCTCGTTGTTGACTAGCATAGGTATGTGGTATTCTGCCACAGTGTGCAGAGGCTTGCAAATGTCGCCTATCGAGTCGAGCACCCGGTATTGGTGTGCCAGTGTGCTGTAGCCGGCAGTCTCGCTTGCGTCAACGCCCTGCGCCGTCAGTTGGTCGGCGAGTCTCTGCATCAGGTCGGCAGCTTCGCCGTAGTGGTTGGCACGAGCCATGTCCATGCCGAGCACGGCAGCCATGCTCAAGGCGTTTGCACCCAATTCCTGCTGGTGGTTTTGGAGCAACTCGCTGGTGTGCACGCACGACGAGTCGGGGCGGTTGAAGTAGTGGTCGGTCAGCGTCCTGCACATTCCGTAGAGCAACGGGTGCAACGAGTCTTGCAATGCAGGACTTTGCATCTCGCGCTCAATCTCAAACCACTTGCCGTCGTTCATCAGCGTGCCGATGCGCTCGTCGGTACGCTGCGCCATGCTCGCCAGCGGCAACAAAGCCGCCACAATAGGTATTAAAAGTCTGTTCATGCTGAGTTCAAGTTTTAGTTTAACCCGAATTGCCGTTGCCTTGCAAAAAAAAACTTTCAGCAACCAAGCAATTCCATAACACAAACATACGAAAAAATCCAAGTACCCCCTCCGAATTTAAACAGATTAACGTAATAATTGCCGCCAGCGAAAAATCCCGCACCCTGGTCGGTGGATAGTGGCATCTAAGCTCGATGTACCTTTCTCTCACCTTTGCTACTATTTTTACTTGCGTTATGTTTTGTAGGGGAATTTGGGATTTTTATTGATGGAAATTTGTTATATTTGGGATTGGATGTTTTTGTTAACTATAAAATTGTGTTTGGATATGAAACAGGTATTGGTGTTTTTGGTTGTGGCTATGGCAAGTGTGTTTGCCGTGCAGGCTGTGGCGCAAGACGGGGGAGATGAGCATGTGTATATGGCTGTCGAGCGTATGCCAGTGTTCCCGGGCGGCGATGCTGAGTTGATGAGGTGGATTGACGGTCACATCGTGTATCCTCCCAAGGCGTTGGCTGAGGGGGTGGGCGGCGATGTGATACTCCAGTTTGTGGTGTTGAAGACTGGCAAGATTGGCGACGTGAAGATCGTGAGGGGCGTTTCGCCCGAAATTGATGCCGAGGCAGAGCGCGTGGTCAAGGCGCTGCCCGATTTCAAGCCGGGCAAGCAGAATAACAAGCCCGTAAATGTGTGGTACACGACTGTGGTGACATTCCGTTTGCCGTGAAATAGAATTAGAAATTTTTTTGCTGGCAGGTTGTGTTCGTGCGTGAATACTACCAAGCGATTGCATTAGCATGAATGGGTATATTTTTACGGATAATTTTTAAATTCACCGTATAAATATACCCATTTCGATGCTATCATGCAAGAATGGCTATGGAGCTTCGTTGGACCTCTCCGAGGCCCTCGCAGGGTGGGGTGATGGTTGTCCGCAGGTTCCTTGCCCACTGCGTTGGGCTGCGTCACCCGCGGTTAAGGCATAGTTGGACGGCTCCGCCGCCCTGTATTTTGTAGCGTGCCGTCATCTTGCTTTAAGGGAAAGAGCCGTTGGAGCTTGGTTGTTTGGGGGATTACAGCAGTTTTAGGGCGATGTGAGCGCAGGCTTCGGCATCGGCGAGGGCGTTGTGGTGCTTTTCGAGGTCGAAGCCGCAGAATGCTGCCACGGTGTGTAGCTGGTGGTTGGGAATCAGTCCGCGCAACTTGCGGCGCGAGGCTTGCAGTGTGCAGAAAAACTGGTAGTTGGGGTAATATAGGTCGTATGCCTGATGTGCGGCGATGAGGCAACTGCGGTCGAAGGGGGCATTGTGTGCCACAAAAGGCAAGTTGCGCACCAGCGGCTCGAATTGTTCCCACACTTCCTCGAATGTCGGTGCGTCGCAGGTGTCCTCCCGTGTCAACCCATGTATTGACGTGTTGCCCGACAGGTAATAGTTGGGGTAGGGCTTTATCAGGCTGTAGCGTTCATCGACGATTTCGCCGTCTTGCACGAACACAAGCCCTATGCTGCACACGCTTGAGCGCACGTAGTTGGCTGTTTCAAAGTCTATTGCTACGAAGTTGTCCATATTTTCCTTTTGTGTCTATGAGGCTTGCAGGGTTGTCACTGTTGTTAGAATGTTGATGGCTTCTTCCACACTGTCAACATTATCGATGAGCAACGAACGCTTCCCCTTGATGTCGCGTATGTGGCATCGGCGCGGGTTTTGCTGCAAGAATGTGAGTATTCTGCCAAATGCTGGCGACTGGTAGTAGGCCTTGTTTTCCTCGCCGACGAAGTACAGGTACATCTTGCCTACCTTCAAAGCTATTTTCTCGATGCCAAGGGTGCGGGCGATGCGCCGCAGCGTGACGATGCGTATCAGTTCGGCGGCTTGGCGCGGAATCTTGCCAAAACGGTCTTCGAGGCGGTTGCGGAAGTCGAGCACGTCGCTTTCGCGCTCCATGTTGTCGAGTTCTTGGTATAGGCTCACGCGTTCGCTCTCTTGTGGCACATAGGTTGCCGGGAAGAGCAATTCCATGTCGGACTCGATTGTGCAGTCCGACACGTAAGCTGTTTCTTTTTGCTTGGCGAGTTCCTCCTCGTCGTTGAATGTGTCGGAAAACTCCTCGGTGCGCAGTTCCATCACAGCCTCTTGCAATATCTTCTGGTAGGTTTCATAGCCCAAGTCGGCAATGAAGCCGCTCTGCTCGGCACCGAGCAGGTTGCCTGCACCGCGAATGTCGAGGTCTTGCATGGCTATGTGGATGCCGCTGCCGAGGTCGGAAAAACTCTCGATGGCTTGCAGGCGGCGGCGAGCCACAGGGGTGAGCGGCTTGCGCGGCGGCACCAGCAGGTAGCAGAATGCCTTGCGCGAACTGCGGCCCACGCGGCCACGCAGCTGGTGGAGTTCGCTAAGCCCGAAGTTTTGGGCATTGTTGATGATGATGGTGTTGACGTTGGGCATATCGATGCCGCTCTCGATGATTGTCGTTGCCAGCAGCACGTCGTAGTCGTGGTTGGCAAAGTCGATTATAATCTGTTCGAGCTTTTCGGGGGGCATTTGCCCGTGCCCGACTGCCACGCGTGCATCGGGAACGAGGCGGTTGACCATCTCCTTGAGTTGCACGAGATTCTCGATGCGGTTGCTCACGAAGAACACCTGCCCGTTGCGCGACAGCTCAAAGTTGATGGCTTCTTGCACAATGTCGTCGTTGAGCGCGTTGACCGATGTCATGATGGGGTAGCGGTTGGCTGGCGGAGTGGTGATTGCGCTCAAGTCGCGCGCACCCATCAGCGAGAATTGCAGTGTGCGTGGAATGGGCGTTGCCGACATGGTGATCGTGTCAACGTTCACCTTCAGCTGCTTTAGCCTTTCCTTGACTGCCACGCCGAATTTTTGTTCCTCGTCAACCACCAGCAGTCCGAGGTCGTGGAATTTCACGCCCTTGCCGATGAGCTTGTGAGTGCCTATGATGATGTCGATTTTGCCGGCGGCAAGCTCTTCGGTAATCTGCTTCACCTCCTTGGGCTTGCGGGCGCGACTCAGGTATTCCACTTTCACTGGGAAGTCTTTCAGTCGCTGGCTGAATGTGGTGTAGTGCTGGTAGGCAAGCACGGTGGTAGGCACCAGCACGGCGGTCTGCTTGCCGTCGGTGGCGGCTTTGAACGCTGCGCGAATTGCCACCTCGGTCTTGCCGAATCCTACGTCGCCGCATATCAGCCTGTCCATTGGCTTCGCCTTTTCCATGTCGGCTTTCACCTCGTTGGTCGCCTTCAGCTGGTCGGGGGTGTCTTCATATATGAACGACGCTTCAAGCTCCTGTTGCAAGTACCCGTCGGGCGAGAATGCAAATCCCTTTTCCTCCTTGCGGGCGGCATATAGCTTGATGAGGTCGCGAGCAATATCCTTTAGCTTGGTCTTTGTGCGCTCCTTCATGCGCTCCCATGCGCCGCTGCCGAGCTTGTTGATGCGAGGCTCCACACCCTCCTTGCCACGGTATTTGGCGAGCTTGTGCAGGGCGTGTATCGACACGAATACGGTGTCGTTGTTGAGGTAAATCAACTTTATCATTTCGCGCGTCTTGCCATTTTCGGTGGTGCGCACCAGTCCGCCGAATTTGCCCACGCCGTGGTCAACGTGTACGATGTAGTCGCCCACTTCAATCTGGTTTAGCTCCTTGAGCGACAATGCGAGTTTGCCCGAGCGTGCGCGGTCGCTCTTCAGGTTGTACTTGTGGAAGCGGTCGAAAATCTGGTGGTCGGTGAAGACGCACATCTTCAGCTCGTTGTCGATGAACCCCTCGTGTATGGTCTTCCCGACAGGCGTGAAGCTGATGTCGTCGGCACGGTCTTCGAAGATGGCTTTCAACCGCTCGATTTGTTTTTCGCTGTCCGACAAGATGTGTATCTTGTATCCCTTTTGGCTGAAGTCGTGGAACGAGTCGCTAATGAGGTCGAAATTCTTGTGGTAGATGGCTTGAGGCGAGAAGTTGAGTTGCAGCCGTGCGTCGCATTCGCCGCCTACGGCTCCGGCACCATAGTTGAAGTTGATGCGCCTCATGGCAGAGAAGCGGGTGGTGAAGTCGATGCAATCGACAACTTTCTTCATTGCGTCGCGGTCGCCCTCGTCGGCAATCACGGTGCTTTCCGACAGCGTTTCTTCGGAAATGGCTTTCACGCGTTGCAGCAGCCAGTCTTTGTCGCGGCACACCAATATAGCTTCTTGCCCGATGTATTCGAGCATGGTGATGCCTCCGATGCTTTCGGTGGCAGTGCCGTTGATGATTGAAATGGTGTCGATGGAGGTTTCTGACAATTGCGTCTCGACGTTGAACGTGCGAATGCTCTCGATTTCGTCGCCAAAGAAGTCGATGCGGTAGGGCAGCTCGTTGGCGTAGGAATACACGTCAAGAATCGAACCGCGCACGGCAAATTGCCCCGGCTCATACACATAGTCTTGCTCGCTGAAGCCGAATGCCCGCAATTGCTTCTCGATAGCCACCAAGTCGGCTGTGCCGCCTTTGCTCAGGGTGATTGTCGATTCTTCCACCTTCTGCCGTGGCGAGACGCGTTCGGCGAGGGCTTCGGGGTATGTCACCACCCATTGCACTCCAGTATCGGAGTGCCACTTGTTGAGCACCTCGGTGCGCAATATCTCAGAGGGTGCATCGATTTGTCCATATTTGATGTCGCGCTTGTAGCCCGAAGGGAAAATAAGCGTGTGTGCGTCGCCGGCGATTTGGCACAGGTCGAAGTATATGTAGCCAGCCTCGTCAAGGTCGTTGGCGATGATCAGGTAGGGCGTTTTGCGCTTGGGCAGGCACGAAAACAGCACGGCGGCTGCCGAGCCGGCAAGTCCGTCGATGCTGATAGTCTTGTTGCGTTTTGATGCTAAAAGTTTCTTCAGTGCCTCGCGGCGGGCTTGTGAAGCCACAAGGAGGCATAGTTCGCTTAATTCCATTTATCGCTTGACGTTCAATATCTTGTAATATTCCTCGGGCTTTGCAACGAGCTTCATTGCCTGGTCGATGCACTCGTCGGTCTTCAACGAGTGAATGATGGGTCCACGCTGGTAGTAGTAGCGTTTGAGTATCTCCATTGCCAGCATTTGCGATATTTCGCTGCGGTGGGTGTCGAGGTCTTTGTTCAAGTCGTGCTTGAGCAATCGCGCCATCACCTTGAATTGTGCGCGAGTGCTGTCGTTCATGTAGCCTTCGATTTCTGCAAGTTTTTCGAGGTCGGCGAGGCGGTCTTCACACACCTTGTCGTATTTAAACCGCTCGGGGTCGATGAATTGCTTGAACTCGTTATAGATGCTGTCGGTGATTTCAAATTCCTCGGGGCTTGCAATCGCCGGGTGCTTGTGGGCATACCTTGTGGCGAAGTTGAATGCCCAGTTGTCGCGCACTATGTTGTAGTAGAGGCGCGTCATTTCGGGGTAGGTGACTGTGATGTCGGGGCTTATTCCGCCACCGTCGCGCACTTCACGCCCGTGGGCGGTGTGGAACACGGTTGTGAGGCTGTCGGGAATGCGGTTGACCGACCCGTCGATGTTGCGGTGTGAATAGTCTATTGCCTGAATGAGACGACCGCTCGGAATGTAGTATTTGCCCGTGGTAATCTTGAGCAACCCGTTGTAGGGCATTTGTCGCGTGGCTTGCACCAACCCCTTGCCAAACGAGCGGGTGCCGATGATTACTGCCCGGTCGAGGTCTTGCAGCGACCCGGCTGTGATTTCAGATGCCGATGCCGAGTTGCCGTCGATGAAGACAAACAGCGGAATGTCGGCGGCAATCGGGTCTTGTGTCGTCTTGTAGGTCTTTTCATCTTGCTTCTCCTTGCCACGCTGCTGCAGCACAAGTGTTCCCTTTGGCACGAAATTGCCCACTATCTGCACCGCGCTTTCGAGCAGCCCGCCGCCGTTGCTGCGCAGGTCGAGGGCGATGGCTTTGACGCGGCTGTCGGCTATGAGCTGTTGCAAGGCGTTGCGCACTTCCTCGGCAGAGTTTTCGGAGAATGCCGTCACGGCAATGTAGCCGATGCTGTCGCGAGCCACTCCATAATAAGGCACGGCTGTCTCGCGGATTTTTTCACGCATGATGTCGAATTGGCGTATTCCTTCGTATGGGCGCCTTACGGTTACGCTCAGCTTTGTATTGGCTTGCCCCTTCAGGTGCTGGCTCACTTTCTCGCTGTTCCAGCCGGCAGTTGTGTCACCGTTGATTTTCACGATTACGTCGCCAGGTTTCAGCCCGGCACGTGCGGCAGGGCTGCCGTCGTATGGCTCGCTAATCATCACCGAGTCGCCGGCTTGCATTATATAAGAGCCGATGCCGCCATATCCGGTGGTCAGGCGCAAGATGTAGTCTTGGTCTGATGCCGGCATATATTCGGTGTATGGGTCGAGGTCACCAAGCATGGCATCTATGGCGACTTTTATCGATTTGTCGGCGTCGATGCTGTCAACATAATATGTGTTCAACTCCTTGAACAAGGTGTTAAATGTATCGAGGTTTCGGGCTATGGCTGCTTCGTCGGTCGATGCGGCAGCTCTTAAAGCGGTTGGAAGTAGAATGGCTATGGCCAGTAACCCGGTCAGGGGCGATTTTAACTTCATATTTTTCATCATTTTCTAATTCAACCGCTAAAATACTACTTACTATTGATATATTAGGTGTTGTCCTGCGTAAAATTGCGTTAATGGTGTATTTTTTTTGATTTTTTTTGCGGCAACTATTGCGTATGTCAAAAATAGGTGCTACCTTTGCATCGCAATTCCGAAAAGAACGGGTTTGCGACCTGCTTCAATAGCTCAGTCGGTTAGAGCACCTGACTGTTAATCAGGGGGTCGTTGGTTCAAGTCCATCTTGAAGCGCAGGTTTTCATATTAGTTTGACTGCTTCAATAGCTCAGTCGGTTAGAGCACCTGACTGTTAATCAGGGGGTCGTTGGTTCAAGTCCATCTTGAAGCGCAAAAGAAGAGAGTTGTCGCGAGATTTCTCTCTTCTTTTGTTTTTGTATCCATCGAGATATGCCTGGCTGTTGTGTGGGTGGGGCATGGGAAAAAAAGAGAGGTTACGCTCAAAACAGAGCGCAACCTCATTGTTTATGGATAAAAACAGAAAAATGTGATTTGTATTGTTACTTTATCAGATACTGCGAACTGATTGAGCGGTTTTCGTGTACGCGGTTGATGGTGTCGGCGAAAAGACCGGCAATGCTCAGCGTTGTCACTTTTGGGCAATCTTTGTGGAACGGTATGCTGTTGGAGAATATCATTTCACACAGTGCACTGTCCATTACGCGTTGTGAAGCCGGATCGCTCATTATGGCATGAGATGCGAGGGCGCGTACCGAGCGAGCGCCGTTTTCCTTCATCAAGTTGGCAGCGCGGCAGATGGTGCCTGCTGTGTCAACCATGTCGTCAACAAGGATAACGTCCTTGTCGCGCACGTCGCCGATAATGGTCATGTTTTCCACCACGTTGGCTTTGGCGCGTTGCTTGTGGCACAACACGAGCGGCGTGTTGAGATACTTGGCATAGTTGTTGGCTCTTTTGGCTCCACCCACGTCGGGCGACGCGATAACCATGTTTTCGAGCTTCAGCGATTGAATGTAGGGGATGAAGCACGACGAAGCATAAAGGTGGTCAACGGGAACGTTGAAGAAGCCTTGTATCTGGTCGGCGTGCAAATCCATTGTAATTAGTCGGTTGATTCCAGCTGTGCTGAGCAGGTCGGCAACGAGCTTGGCTGCTATCGACACGCGAGGCTTGTCCTTGCGGTCTTGCCTTGCCCAGCCAAAGTAAGGAACAACGGCGATTATCGACTTGGCAGATGCTCGTTTGGCGGCATCGACCATCAGGAGCAGTTCCATCAGGTTGTCGCTGTTGGGGAACGTCGATTGTATGAGATAAACCTCGCAACCGCGGATTGACTCTTCAAATGACACTTCAAATTCGCCGTCGGCAAAGTGTTGGATGTTCATTTTGCCTAACTCGACGCCAAGGTTCTGGCAGATTTCCGTAGCAAGGTACATTGAGTTTGTACCCGAGAAAATCTTAAATGGAG
Organism: uncultured Bacteroidales bacterium; assembly: GCA_949285735.1. GTDB lineage: Bacteria > Bacteroidota > Bacteroidia > Bacteroidales > Muribaculaceae > Avimuribaculum. The sequence continues at coordinate 21,156 of CASEAQ010000027.1, read as the reverse complement.
TTAAAGAATTCATAAGTTTTTATAATAAAGGGCTTGTAAAAAACTGGTGCAAAGTTAATATTATTTAATCGTTTTCGATGCTCTTCGGCACAACTTTTTTCTACTTCTCTTTTTGTGGAATTAATTTCCAGATGACAGCCCCGTTGGCTGGGATTTCGGTGCTGAACGGAGAAGCGATAGCAAAGCGGTAGTTGCGTTTGTGTCCGCTAAGCAACTCGAAACCTTGGTAGTTGCCCTGTTTTATCTTGAGGCAGTTGAAGGCAAGCGGCGGCACGTCGAGGTTGATGTGGCATGGGGCGTTGTCGAAGTTGACGGCAATGAGCAGCACCTCGTCGCCGTAGGCGCGCAGATAGGCATATTGGCGATGGGGGTTGAGGTTGCCGTAGTTGACATACATCAGGTCGAAGAATAGCCCGTCGCTTATTGCCTTCTCGCGGTTGCATAGTGACAAAATGCGGGCATAGGTGTTGCGCAGTTTTATTTCGAATTGCGACAGATGCTCTTCGTTGCACTTGCCATGGTTGTACCATCGGCGCACCGTGGGTATGCTCCAGTAATCGAATATCGACGTGCGGCCGTCGCGTCCGCTGAAGCCCTCGGCATCGATGGCTCGCTCGCCGAGTTCTTGTCCGGCATATATCATCATTGCGCCGCGGTTGATGGTGGCACACACCACGAGCGACGGCACCACCAGGGCGGCGTTCCCTGCATATTCCCAAGAGGCAAATCGTTGCTCGTCGTGGTTTTCAAGGAAGTTGAGCATGTGGTCGCTGATGCCGTCAACCGTCTGCCAGCAATTGGTGAGCGTGGCAGCCGAGGCGTTGTTGCACTGGATGTTGCGCAGCGTGTCGTAGAGTGTGACCTTGTCGTATAGGTAGTCGAACTTGCCGTTGTATAGATAGTCGCGGTATAGACCTACGTCATAAATTTCGGCAATGAAAATAATGTTGGGGTATTTTTCTTTTACTTGAGGTATAGCCCATTTCCAGAATTGCACAGGCACCATGTGAACCATGTCGCAGCGGAAGGCGTCGATGCCCTTTGATGCCCAAAAGCGCATGAAGTGCAGCATTTTGAACCACGTGTCAGGAATGGGATCGAAGTGTTCGGTGTGGTCGCCATAGTCGCGGCCATAGTTGATTTTCACTGTCTCATACCAGTCACACTTTGTGGGGAACGCCGTGAAGCAATCGTTGCCTGTGGCACGTGCCGGGAACTCAATGTATGTCTCCTTGCCTTCGCCGAGGAACACATCTTGCGGCATGAATTGCTGGCGTGGTATGTAGTAAAAGTTGTTGTTGGGGGCGAAGTGTTTTGTACGGTCGTCGTCGGCTCCGAGGTCTTCGATGCCGGCTGGCTTCACGTCGCTGTGGTATTGCCGAGCCACGTGGTTTGGAACGAAGTCGATTACTACTTTCAAGCCTGCATTGTGGGTGCGTTTCACGAGGGCTTCAAACTCTGCCATGCGGTTTGGCACGTCCACGGCTATGTCGGGGTCGATGTCGTAGTAGTCTTTGATGGCATAGGGCGAACCTGCCTTGCCTTTGACGATGTGTGGGTTGTCACGCGCTATTCCGTATTGCGAATAGTCGGTGGTCGTGGCGTGTTCTATGACTCCAGTGTACCACACATGGGTGGCACCAAGTGCGCGTATCGAGTCGAGTACCCGATTGTTGATGTCGTTCATTTTGCCCACACCATTCTGTTCGATTGTGCCGTAATGCACACACGATGAACATTGGTTGGTGAACAGGCGTGGCAACAGTTGGTATATTACAGGCTTCATGATTTGGTGTTAAACGTTGTTGTTTAATTGATTGTCATAGTTTTTAATAACAGTCATTGCTTCGTCATATCCCGATTTAATAACTTTATTCTTAGGCTTGATGTTAAACACGTTGAGTTCGCTGATGCCTTGCGGCTGGATGGCGATGTCGCACATTGCGAGGTCTTCGGTTGCATTGCCTCGCGACATGATGTCGTAGGAGCGTGATGCAATGTCGAGCAGCGAGTTTTTGTATTTCGTGCCTGGCATAGGGCTCACGTTCACACCTATCAGAACGTCGCATTTGTCGCGGATTGCCCATGCCGGCAGGTTACGCAGCACGCCTCCGTCAACGTATGTGATGCCGTCGATTTTCACGGGTTGGAACACGATGGGTATGCTGCACGAGGCAGCCACGCAGTCGCTAATCGCACCAGTCTCAAAGGCTTTTGGACGGCAATTGTCGAAATCGGTGGCACACACGACAGTTTTTATAGGCAATTCTTCGAGCATGGTCACCGACAGCCTTTTCCGAAGGAAGTCTTTTAGCTTGGAGAACTTGAAGAAGCCGTTCTTGGGAACTGCAAGCTCGGTTAGGTCGCCCATCGACAAGCGGTCGAATTCCTTTGAAATGTCGGCTGCTTTCATGCCCGAGGCATACAGCACGGCAACGATGCTGCCTGCGCTCACTCCGGCAATGATGCTGGGCATGATACCCAATTCCTCCAATGCCTGCAACACTCCTACATGGGCGAAACCTCTCGCCCCGCCTCCGCTCAGGGCTATGCCTATGCGCTTGCCTTGCAACTTCTTGAGTGGGTTGTCCATACTTTTTTGCGAAATCACGATTGCACAAATTTAATAATAAATAATGAGATGCGAGAAAAAGAACACCGAAATATTTTCGCGCAGTTGCATAAAGGGTGGTAGCTTGCGGCTGTGGCAAAAAATATGTGTAAAATGAAAACTGCTATCGGTATTTATGCTTAACTTTGTCGGTATGATTGAGAAAGATAATTTGACGGGAGTGAAATCGGTTTACCGATGGGGAGCCGAGTATGGCTTGGGGTTTGGCATTTACCTCACGTTGATGGCATTGGCTATCATGTATGGCTTTTCACATTCCTCTCTGTTGCTCGTGGCTATGGCAATGATGGTGGCAGCGCCGGCGGTCGTCTATCCGATGTTGCGCCGCTACCGCACGTCGATGCGCGGATATGCGCCCTTTGCGTCGCTGTGGATGCTTGGTATATTGGTATTCTTGTTTGGCTCGCTCATTTGCGGCATGGTGACATACGTGTGGATGCAGTATGTGATGCCTACGTTTATCTACGACCAAGTGATGATGGCAATCGATTTATACAAGGGGATTCCGGGCGACGATGCCGCCGAGGTGGTCAGAGTGATGGAAGCGATAGTTGAACGCCATGCGTTGCCTTCACCCATAGAGGTAGTGGTGCAGATGATAATGTTCACCACGTTTCTCGGGTCGCTTGTGTCGATGGCGCTGGCGAGCGTGCTCAGCTTGCGGAGGGTTCCGCCAAGGATTCCTGGTAATAAGAGAAAATTATAAAAAGTAAATAAATCGCAATGGATATATCGGTTATCGTACCATTATATAACGAGGCAGAGTCGCTTCCCGAACTTGAAGCGTGGATTGCCCGCGTGATGAAGGAAAATGGGTTCAGCTATGAGATATTGTTTATTAATGACGGGAGCAATGATGGCTCGTGGAATGTGATTAAGCAATTGCAGGAGAAGAACCCTTGTGTGAAGGGTGTGAGCTTCCGCCGCAACTATGGCAAGTCGCCGGCATTGAACACGGGATTCATGCGTGCCGAGGGCGACGTGGTGATTACGATGGATGCCGACTTGCAGGACAGCCCCGATGAGATACCTGCCCTCTACGACATGATAATGAAAGATGGCTACGACCTGGTTTCGGGATGGAAGAAGAAGCGTTACGACCCGTTGAGCAAGACAATTCCCACAAAACTGTTTAATGCTACGGCGCGCAGAGTGAGTGGGATAAAGAATCTGCACGACTTCAATTGCGGGCTTAAGGCATACCGTAAGGAGGTAGTGAAGCACATCGAGGTATATGGCGACATGCACCGTTATATACCATACCTTGCCAAGAATGCTGGTTTCATAAAGATTGGCGAGAAAGTGGTACACCATCAGGCTCGCAAATATGGCAAGTCGAAGTTTGGGCTTAGCCGTTTTGTTAACGGTTATCTCGACCTTGGTACGTTGTGGTTCTTATCGAAGTTTGGCGTGAAGCCAATGCACTTTTTCGGCTTCCTTGGCAGCGTGATGTTCCTGCTTGGATTGATTGCGGTGGTTGCCGTCGGGGCTATCAAGCTATATAATATGTACACGGGGCATAGCTACATATTGGTGACCGACTCGCCATACTTTTACCTGTCGTTGACAGCCATGATACTCGGCACACAGTTGTTCCTTGCCGGTTTCGTGGGTGAACTCGTGTGCCGCCACGCCCCCGACCGTAACAACTATGAGATTGCCGAGGAGATTTAAGAGCCTTGCATAATTTTATAACAGACGGTGCGCCTTGCCTGCGATGATGTGGGCAAGGAAGTGGCTGTCGTGATAAATGGGCGTTAGCGGTAGGAATCCCGAGGCTATCAGCCCGTCGTCGGTGAGCTGCAACGGATTGTTGCGGCTCTCGTTGTTGGCAAATGCTTTGAGGTCGTCGGGCGATTTGTGGTAGGTTACGCGGAATGTTGCGCCAGTGCCGGTGGCTATGTGCCGCTCGGCGATGAACGATGCCACGATGCCCATCGTCATGCGCAAGTTTGCTTCCACGCACGGGTTTAGGCGCATTGTGCCGTTGTCGTTGTAAACCATCATGTCGATGCCGAGGTAGCCGGTGTAGTGCGGTGCTATGAGTTGCGTGATTATTTTCGCGAGGGCTTCCTGCACTTGTGCCAATAGCAAGGTGTTGCCATGCAATTGCTTGGCAATGAGCTGCTGTAGCATAGGGCTGGGCATTACGAGCCCGCTGTCGTAGGAGCAATGGCTGTCGTTCGAGAAAATCGAATATCCGGCAAATCGGGCTTTGCCGTCATTGCACTCGAACTCCATTGCAAAATCGAGAACCTTGTCGAGCGGCTGTTCACACATTATCGAGCCTTGGCGGTTGATGATGCCCTGTGCCCAAGTCGCGAAGCTGCGGCAGTCGGCATCGAGCACACGGTAAACCCCTTTGCCGCTGCCCGACCAGGGGGCTTTGATGTAGCAGCCGGGGTGGAGTGTGTTGAAGCTGCGTATTTCGTCAACGCTGTGCACCTCTATCGGTAGTGGCAGATATGCCATGTCGATAGTTTCATTCAGCAATTTTAGTATTTCTATCGAGATGCGGCGATGCGACAATTCCTGCAATTCCACGATTTGCTGGCGGCTGGGCAAGTCGCTTGCTGGCACGCAGGCGTTGAGCAGGCGTTGGCGCAGGTCGAGATTCCAGCCCCAAGGAATATATTGGCTGTTGCGGCATTGTAACTTGTTGAGCGCGACGGGAGTAGCTGAGATTCCCATCAACTCGCCCATGCGGCTCAGCCATTCGTGGTCTTCGGCTTGGTTTTGCGATAGGATTTCGGCACCGCTGTTGCCATACCAAGCCGGGAGCATTTGCAGGTCGCGCCTGAGCCACCTCGCCCGCGGCGGTGCTGTATAGCCCTCGGTGCCATAGGCAAGAGCCAAATCATGTTCGGGATTGAAAATGTATGTATAGTGTCGGTTGTCGGCAGTCATTGTTGCATCATAAAAAACGTGCCGCAAAAGTACGGAAAAAAGCCCTAACCCCGAGCGAAAAACTGCTCCCCCCCCCAAGTAAAAACTTCCAAGTCGTACAGCAATGCGTCGAAATATATTATGTTAGATAAAATGTGTTATTTGTAATAGATTGATATTCTGTTGCTTTGCATGTGTTTTTACATTTTACTCAGTGGAATGAGTATTTTTACTCAGTAACTAAAATTGTGAATTTATTGGAGTGATAATCAATGTTTTACCGGAGGAATTATAACCGGGCAATTCGTAAAACACGATAAGCAAACGTCGTGGGGCAATGCCAAATCACTCCATTGAAAAACAAATATTGCTATGTATTTCTTTGATATGTGGAAAAATATGAAAATGAGAACTTTTTTAGTATTTTTGTTGTCGGTAAAATGGTTTATTTATGAATTTAGATATATATAACTTTGGTCCGATAAAAGAGGCGCAGATAGATTTTGGCGATTTGACATTTTTCATCGGGTCGCAAGCCAGTGGAAAAAGTTTGGCTTTGGAGTTATTGAAACTTTTGATAGATAAGCGGCATATAGTTTCCACTTTAAGAAACTATGATTATATATTGAGCGAAGTTGATTCCCGAAATATACTTGACTGGTATTTTGGAGAGGGATTGCACGGGCTTTTTAGCGAAGGCACACGGATTGAATTTTCGGGTAAGCCATTTTCACCACAAGACCTATTGAAAATTATTGCAAGTCAAGAGCGCGTGTCAAAGGAAGCCGTATTTTATATACCAGCGCAGCGGATATTGAGCATTTCTGATGGTCGCCCTAAGAATTTCATGGAGTTTGATGTATCTACACCATACGTTATAAGAATGTTCAGCGAGACATTGCGCATATTTATGCAAGGCGGGTTGGGCAGTTCCGATATGATATTTCCTATGGGTAACAGATTGAAGGGTATGGCGAAAAGTTCTATAAACGAAACCATTTTCCATGATGGGAAAGTGATTATCGACAAGTCGGGCGAACAGCGAAAAATAAAACTCGAAGTTGACGGGCTTAGGATTCCTTTTATGGCTTGGAGCGCAGGGCAAAAAGAATTTATGCCATTACTGCTTGCCATATATTGCTTGTCTGATTTCCCATCAAGTGTTGTCAATAAAGCCGATTACCAGTGGGTAATTATTGAAGAGCCAGAAATGGGGCTTCACCCTCGTGCGATATTGTCGGTATTGCTTGAAATTATTGAGTTGATGCAAAATGGGTATAAAGTAGCCGTATCGACACATTCTTCGACATTCTTGGAATTTGTGTGGGCATTCAATAATATATGCAATCTCGAAGAAGAGGAATTTAAGGAAGCCATGAACAAATTGTTTGATGTTGATGATAATAGCACGGCAGCCAATCTGTTTAATGGGTTGAAAAGCAGGAAAATCAAGACATATTATTCAACTCAGCATGAGGCGTTGGGAGGTGTTAAGTTTGTTGACATATCATCGCTGGATGCCTTTAGTGACGATATTGATATTTCGGAATGGGGTGGCTTGTCGAGTTTTGCCGGCAGGTCTTCTGAAATAGTTAGTTTATATGGCAGATAATGGTATGGGGAATACTTTTAAAGAGGCGGTGGAAGAAACTCCCGACATAGCAAAAGGCTATGCTGGAGGGTTAAGGGCTTTGGGTGGTAATGCTCAGGTCGTAAGTGCCAAAGATACAAGATTGATTGATGGTAGTGTGGATATTGATGGCTGTACAAGCACATTATATCCGAATGCTTCTCGCTGGGATTATGCGATAGGGTATGACGGCAAGGCTTATTTCTTGGAAGTGCATCCTGCCGATACAAGCAATGTGAAAGAAGTGATAAAGAAAGCCGAATGGCTTAAGAACTGGTTGGAGAACAAAGCTCCACGATTAAAACAGATTGCTGCCGACAAGGCATTTTATTGGGTGGCTTCGGGGAGGTGTTGCATATTGCGAGGCTCGGTGCAAAGCAAAAGGTTGGCGCAGAGCAATGTGCTGTTGGTCAATAAATTGAATTTGCCTGTGTGAGGTGTTTACCCCTGGTTAGCGGTCGAAGCGGATTGAGTCGAGGGCGGCTTTGATGTTGGCAAGCTGGGCTCTTATTTCGCGCAGGCGGTCGATTACTTCGACACGCTTCGACACATTGTCGCGGTTGCGGTTGATTTCGGCACGAGCCGCTTCGAGCCTCATGCCTTTTTCCTTCACCAAATATTGCACGAGCCTCACGTTCTCGATGTCGTGAGGGGTGTAGTAGCGGGTGTTGCCGTCGCTCCGTTTGGGGCGGATGATGCTGAACTCCTGTTCCCAGAAGCGCAACGTTGACAGCGGCAGGTGGAGCATTTCGGCTACTTCGCTTATTTTGTAGAATTTTTTCGTCAGGTTGATGTCGGCAGGCATTTTGTCGGAAGTTTTTTGCTCGTTGTGTGTGCCTCTACATGGCTCGGGTGCTTTTTTTCTGTGCCAGTCGGGGGCTATTCGTTGCAAAAATAATAATAATGGAGTAATTTTGTGAATTATTTTAGGTTAAAGTGCTGCCGGTCCACCATAAGTGGCGGCATTGTAGGCAGTTGCCGGCTCGCATTGAGGCAAGTCGGCGCAAAATTGGGAAAAGTGAATAATACAAACAACTATATAAAACAACATGCTTACAGCAAAGGAAATAAGGGAATCGTTTAAAGATTTTTTCCGCAGCAAGGGGCACACCATCGTGCCTTCTGCTCCAATGGTGATTAAAGACGACCCGACGTTGATGTTTACCAATGCCGGGATGAACCAGTTCAAGGATATTATTTTGGGGAATGTCACCCCCAAGTTCCGCCGGGCAGCCGACTCGCAAAAGTGCCTGCGCGTGAGTGGAAAGCACAACGACCTCGAAGAGGTGGGGCTTGACACCTACCACCACACGATGTTTGAGATGCTTGGAAACTGGTCGTTTGGGGATTATTTCAAGAAGGAAGCTATCGACTGGGCGTGGGAATACCTCGTTGACGTGTTGAAGCTCGACCCCGACAGGTTGTATGCGACAGTGTTTGAGGGATATGCCCCCGAAGGGCTGGAGCGCGACAACGAAGCCGCATCTTACTGGGAGGCTCACTTGCCCAAGGATCATATCATCGACGGCAACCGCCACGACAACTTCTGGGAAATGGGCGAGACTGGACCGTGCGGGCCGTGCTCGGAGATACACATCGACTTGCGCAGCGACGAAGAGCGCAAGCAGGTGGCAGGGCGCGACTTGGTGAACAAGAGCAATCCGCTCGTGATAGAAATATGGAACTTGGTGTTCATGCAATATAACCGCAAAGCCGACGGTTCGCTCGAACCGCTGCCAGCCAAGGTGATTGACACAGGCATGGGCTTTGAACGCTTGTGCATGGCATTGCAGGGGAAGAAGTCTAACTACGACACCGACGTCTTTACTCCGCTTATCCACAAAGTGAGCGAAATTGCTGGAATGGAATATGGCAGCGACGCAAAGGTTGATGTGGCAATGCGTGTAATCGCCGACCACGTGCGCACCATAGCATTCTCCATCGCCGACTCGCAATTGCCGTCGAACGCCAAGGCTGGCTACGTGATACGCCGCATCTTGCGCCGTGCCGTGCGCTATGGCTATACTTTCCTCGGATTGAAGAGCGCGTTCATGTATCGCCTTATTGATACTCTCATCGAGTCGATGGGCGAGGCTTATCCCGAACTGGCACAGCAGAGCGAGTTGATAAAGCGTGTAATCAAGGAAGAGGAAGAAGCATTCTTGCGCACCCTCGACACTGGCATGAGGCTTATAAACAAGGTTATTGTTGACACCAAAGCCGAAGGCAAGACCGTGGTGAGCGGCAAGGACGCATTTGTGCTCTACGACACTTATGGTTTCCCGCTCGACCTCACCGAGCTTATTTTGAAGGAGAACGGGCTGACTGTCGATACGGCAGAGTTTACCGTGGAGATGGACAAGCAGAAGCAGCGCGCACGCAATGCCGCAGCCGTCGAGACTACCGACTGGGTGGTGTTGCGCGATGGCGAGTGTGAGTTTGTGGGTTACGATGTTGAGGAAATCGAAACCGAGATATTACGTTACCGCAAGGTGAAACAGAAGAATTATGAGTTTTACCAAATTGTGCTTGCCCGCACTCCGTTCTACGCCGAGATGGGCGGCCAGGTAGGCGACAGCGGCAAGCTGATTTGCGGCGACGAGGTGATAGAAATAACCGACACCAAGCGCGAGAACAATCTGCCAGTGCATATCACCAAGAAGTTGCCCAGCGACGTGACGGCTACGTTTACGGCTGCCATCGACAAGGAAGCTCGCTTGGCAATAAGTTGTAACCACACTGCCACCCACTTGTTGCACGAGGCGTTGCGCGAAGTGCTGGGAACTCACGTCGAGCAGAAAGGCTCGTATGTGTGTGCCAACTTCCTGCGTTTCGACTTCTCGCATTTCCAGAAGATGACCGACGAAGAGATACGCCGCGTCGAGCAGCTTGTCAACAAGAAGGTGCGCATGGCAATCGAGCGTTGCGAATATCGCCACATGCCTATCGCCGAGGCTCGTGCAATGGGCGCAATGGCGCTGTTTGGCGAGAAGTATGGCGATGATGTGCGCGTCATAAAGTATGGCGACTCGGTTGAATTGTGCGGTGGTACACACGTAAAGAACACAGGCAATATCGGTATGGTCAAGATCCTGTCGGAGAGCAGCATTGCCGCTGGCATCCGCCGCATCGAGGCTATATCTGGAGCAGGTGTTGAAAAGGCGATGTATGAGTTCCAAGACAGCATGATGCAGATAAAGGCATTGTTGAACAATGCGCCCAACGTGATTTCGGCATTGCAACGCTCGCTTGCCGAGAATGCAGGGTTGCGCAAGCAAGCCGAGGAGTTTATGCAAGAGCGCATCGGCATAGTGAAGAGGGCGATCATGGAACACGACTCAAAAGTGGTGCGAGGCATAACTGTGGCTACCTGCTATGGCCTAAGGCTTGCCGACGTGGTGAAGGGTGTGGCATTTGCCTTGAAAGCCGACCACCCGAGCGACTTCATATTTGTTGCAGCCACCCACGACCACGACAAGCCGATGTTGACCGTGCTGATAAGCGACAACCTTGTGAAGGACGGGCTTAACGCATCGACCGTGGTGCGCGAGGCTGCCAAGTTGATACAAGGCGGTGGTGGCGGTCAGCCACACTTTGCACAGGCTGGCGGAAAGAGCATCGACGGACTGTCGGCAGCTCTCGACAAGATGCTTGAATTGCTCAACGTGAAGGAATAATTGGGGGGCGACGATTGTGGGCAGTGTGCTTGCATATTGCCCACATAATCGCTACATTTGCACAAGACTAAATATAAAAATAAATTTTTATGATTTCAGAAGAGAGTAAGGGCTATATCGAAGATATGGCAGCTCAGGCAGCCGAACTTGAAAGTCGATGTGCGACGAACAAGCCGGCACGATTGCCCCAACACGAACTGGCTTTCTATATAATGGACAACAAGTTCCAGGCAGGTCAAGTGATGTGGGGATTGGCATTGGTGATTGTCTTTGTCGCATTGGAGTTCCTGTTGGGTTGATTTCAGTCTCAAAGCAACATCTGATAAAAAAGTGTGGGAAAAGCCTTTCCTGCACTTTTTTGTTTTCTCAGGATTTATTGAGCTCCTTAATGTTCATGGGAATTCGTGCGGGAGAGCAGTAGGTCGGCTAACAGAACTGCTACTTCGGAGTTGCCTTTTTGTGCATCTTTTGATTTCCATGAGACGATGAACCTGACGCAAGCCGACGTCACTTTATAGCCACGGGTGTTCCACTCCGCCAACTTTTTCTCCATTTCTCGGGATAGCTTTGCCACAGGTTGATTGGTATTAGGATTGTACAATATCGAATTGTCGAAGTGCAGGAGATCGCCGCTGCGCATGGTCAGGATTTTGTTTTTCAGCTTTTTGAAAAAATCGAGGTAGGTGTCTTTGTGTGAAAGTTGTAAGACAACTTCTTCGGGCATAGGGTATTGGACTGAGTCGGAGCTGTAGTTGTCGGCTTTCAAATTATCGAAGTAGTCGCTATTGGTGTGGATAAACAATCGGCTTTTAGCACGGGTTATGCCCACGTAGTAGCGGCGCATCAGATTGTCGTCTTTTGCGTAGTTGTCGGAAATGAGCATATACACGTCGTCAAACTCCTTCCCCTTGGCTTTGTGGATGGTTGACACCACGACATCGGCACCCGAAATATCGCAGAAATCTTCTACCGACGATTCAAACACATATTCTTTGAAGTCGCTTTTGTATCGGGTTTTGTTGGTTTGTTCAAAGAGTTCGATGCAGCGTTTAACGTATGTCAGGCTTTGGCTTCTGTCATATGCCTTGAAGGTGGCACTTTTGGCATCTTCCCACAATTTTTCGGGAATCAGCGGGGTAGTTGAACGGGTGTCGATATATTTCAAGAAATATCTTGTTTCTGCCAAGTTCCAAAAGCGGAAACCGTCTAACGACTGTATCAGCTTGCTGTTTATGCCGAGCCGGCGCAAGAGAGCCATCACAGTTACTGCCTCTTCGTTGGTTTGGGTGAGTACACACGCTTTCCCTCCGCATTGGTTGCGAATCAGTTCGTTGACAAGCGGTTGATAGATGTGTTTTGATTGGTGTCGTGTAATTTTTACCCAGCCGTCGGCGTCGCTCATCGAGATGATGGGTGTGCTTTTTATACGGTGCTTGATGTTTTGTGCAAATCCGTTGGCAAAGTCAACCAGATGGCGCGTACTGCGGTAGTTTTCGGTCATCTCGATGAAGCGGCTTCCTGGCATTTTAGCCAGCTTGTACATGTACTGTGAACTTGAACCGCGAAAGTCGTATATGTTTTGGTCGTCGTCTCCTACAGCAATCACACGCATCTCCTCGTTGTTGGTGATGAGAGCTTCCACAAGGGCATGTTCATCGGCTCCCATGTCTTGTGCTTCGTCGATGACCAGGACGGTTTTGCCAATCTTGTTTGGCTCGACCTCGCCGTTGTTAATCATCTTGGCAGCCTCTGCGACAACGTTTTTGGCATCTTCGAGGTTGCCAATCCTGCCCAATAGGTCGAAGCAGTAGGAGTGGAATGTCTTTATTTCGACAAAGTGGGCGGCATTGCCAATCAAGCCCATTAGCCGTTGCTTAAACTCGGTTGCAGCAGCCCGAGAGAATGTGAGCATCAGCAGTTGCTCGTGCTTTACATCTTCGAGCAGCAACAGCGAGGCGAGCTTGTGAACCAGCACGCGCGTCTTGCCACTGCCCGGACCGGCGGCAACGACGATGCAATGCGAGTCTTTGTCGGAGATGATTTCCATCTGTCGTTTCGACAGTTGCCCAAACAGTTGCTTATACTTTTCGGGCGTGAGGTTGCGCTGTATTTCGCTCACGCGGTTGCCCTTGAAGTATTTGGCAATAAACTTGCGGTAGTCCATTTGGAAGTAGTCTTGGACGTATTGCAGCGCGGCATTGTAGTCACGAACCATCAGGTTGGCATATTCACCCACGATGTGTACTTGCTGTATCTTGTGCTTGTAAAACTCGTTGAGCATTCGGTAGTCGTCTTGCTTGTATCTCGACTTGGTGTCCTTGAGCCGCTGAATGTTCATTGCGTTGTAAAGGACGAGGAAGCCCCCTTCGAGCTTGAGTGCGCCTATCTTCGACAGATAGAGTAGAGCTTCTTCCACATCTTCGAGTTGCAATTCGTCGATGTCGCTGAAGAGGCTCTTGGGGCTCGACTTTATCGAATTTAGCAGCTCGACCACCGAAAACTGTATTGAGGCGGTTTCCTGTCCTGGCTTTTTTTCGATGTTTGCCACTTGCTTGTATAGCCATTCGACTGCAAAGCAACTTATTTCAAACCGCTTGCGGAAACGCTTAATGGTGTTTTCGAGGCTGGCTTGACGGCTGATTTCGATGTTGTGTTGCGCAGTGTCGGCTATTTTGCGAGTGTATCCTTTGATGGTGAGGAAGTAAAGCAACGTGCGTATGTCTTTTTCCTTTGACGTGCTTATGCCGTCGTTCACGGCATTGTCGTTGAGTTGCTTGTATGACGTGCATAGCGAGCCGTCGGGAATGTGGTTGAGGATATATTCTTCGAGCTGGGCAAAGCGTGTGAGCAGCGACCGCGATTTACGTTCGGAGTCACCGGCATCGAACAGGTATGCCGATATATCCCGGCTATCAGCCAAAATGCCTTCTTGGCGCATTCGTTCAACGACCGAAATCACTTCGCGCTTGCTCAATCCCAAGATGTCGGCAAGGTAGTCGATGCGCGATTCTGCCTGCGATTCGGGTGCCTTGTTGATATACTTTTGAGAAATGAGCGACTTGATGACCCTGACGGCTTTTTCGATGTCGTCGCTACCAAACAGCAATGATGCCGAGATGCGAGCCCGTGCCTCGTCAACATTTTTCACGGTGATGCCGGTGGCAAACACTTGCGGCGAATTGTTGCCCCTGACGAGGTAGCCGCTCTGTTCGAGTGCCGCCAGTGCCGTGCGTACACGGGTCTCGATGTCGGTCACCGAGTCGTCCCAGCCAGCTTGCCGAGCAATCTCCAGTGCCGAGCAACTCACCTTGGTACGCTGTTTGGTGAGGTCTTTGATGGCTTTCCACACCTGTTGAATTTCGCTTATGCTCAACTTCGTCTGGTTGAGCAATATAAAGTGCTTGTCGAGGTCGTTGTCGCTGTAAAGCACAAAGCAGCGGGCATCGAGGCTCGGGTCGCGACCAGCCCTGCCTGCCTCTTGCACATAGTTTTCGAGCGAGTCGGAGATGTCGTAGTGTATCACGAGCCCCACATCTTTCTTGTCAACACCCATGCCGAATGCCGAGGTGGCGACGATGATGCGCGCATTGTCGTTCATGAAGGCATCTTGGTTGGCAATCTTGTCGTCGGGGTTCATTTTTCCATTGAAGGGCAAAGCCTTGTAGCCGTCGCGTGTAAGCCTGTTTGCCAAATCAAAGGTGCGCTTGGTGCGCGACACATAGACGATGGTGGGGCAATTCGACTCTGCTATCAGTTCTCGCAGCTTTTGGTATTTGTCTTCGTCGGTTTCGGAATGTATCACCGAGTAGTGGAGGTTGGTTCTCGAAGCCGTTGAGGCAAATAGCTCCAAGTCTAAATTCAACGTTTGCTTGAAGTAGTCGCAGATGTCTTGCACCACTTTTTGCTTAGCCGTTGCAGTGAAGCACGATACTGCAATTGGGGTCTTGCAGCCTTTCTGTTTCTGGTATTCGCTGATGAATTTTCCTATATACAGGTAATCGACTCTGAAGTCTTGCCCCCACGACGAGAAGCAGTGAGCCTCGTCGATGACAAACCTCACGACGTTGCGGGCAATCAGGATTCGTTCGATGGTCTTTGAACGGAGCATTTCGGGCGAGATGTACAGGAGCGAAGCATCGCCGTCTTGCACCCGTTGTATCGACAGAGACCGCGAGATGGGGTCTAACAGTCCGTTGATGGTCACGGCATCGGTGATGCCACGGTTGGCGAGGTTGTCAACCTGGTCTTTCATTAGCGATTGCAATGGCGAGATGACGACCGTAAGCCCGTGCACCGCGTTGCCAGCCATGAGAGCTGGTAGCTGGAAGGTGAGCGATTTTCCTCCTCCAGTGGGGAATATGGCAAGTAGCGACTTGCCCTCGACAGCAGCCTTGGCGGCGCGCTCTTGCAGCGGTTCGCCTTCGTATGTGCGGAAGCCGTCGTAGCCGAAGTATGCCTTGAGGTTGTGGTGTACGTCTAATCGGGTGTTGCAATATTCGCAGCTGTTGCAAGGAGTGTGTCGCAGCAGCTTTACGACATATTCCACCTCGGGATAGTTGTGCAGTACCCACCCGGGAGTGATTGAGCGGTGGTCGGTGGTGTCGATTAATGCCAGTGCGTATGCCAATTCGCAAGGGTATTGCTTGATTATCGAGTCGAGGTCGGCGTGTTGGCATATTTTCCCCGAAAAAATGTTTCTTATCAGCTCAGCCAATTGGTTGTTGTCGTCGTTGATATGCTGCTCTGCGCCGACGAAGCGCAGGAATCCATTAAATTCCTCATAGCCGTTGAGCAGCGATACAAACAGCCTGCGCTTGCCGTCGGGCAGCGAGTTCCAGCATGCAACTTCGTCCATCAACAAGTCTTTTGCTTTTTCGCAGTCGTTGACGGGATTGTTCAGTTGGTCGCTCACCAGCTTGTCGTCTTTCAGCAATCTGTGGTAGGGGCGTTCGGGGAACAGTAGCGGCGAGACATACAGGGTGTCTATCATAATCCAGCGGCAAGGCGTGTCGGCAAACAAGTATTTGGCATCGTGATGGATTATGTTGTGTCCGCATATGAAGTCGGTGCTGCTAATAAAGTCGAGCAATTCTTCTTTTGATGCCTTGTGAAATGTCGCCCCATCATGGCGCAGTGCCCCGATGTCGTGTATTCGTTTGTCGTTAAAGCCAACTTCGACATCGACCATGGCATATCGGCTGGAATCGTATGACACGGGTGTGGCGGCGTTGCCGACGGTATTGCGGGTGTCGTCGGTGTCCTTGATTCCCATGAGTCGTTTCCAGATTGACATATTTCGATATTAAGAAGATGTTTTGATTTTTTTATGAATGTTATGTGTTATTGCATCATGCAATAGTTTTTAGGTATATGCGTTTACGGCATCAAAATATCGTCTGCAAAAGTAAACATAAAACTGAATAATCGGTTAAAAACATCGTTTTCTTTTGATTTTTAGGGCTTTTTAGTACACATTCGAACGAGATTCGGAATGACAAGCAGCGATTGTGTATTCTACATCTCGGAACGGGCTTAATGTGTGGGGGTGAGGGATTTGTGGTTTTTTAATGGACGTAGTTTGGCTATTTGGAATATTTTCTATAATTTGGCAGTGTCTAATTTAAAACAACATACCCATGTATAGAATGATATTGAACGAGACCTCCTACTTTGGTGCAGGTTGCCGCGAAAGCATTGCAATCGAAGCCAAGCGCAGAGGTTTCAAAAAAGCGTTTTTTGTGACCGACAAGGATTTGATTCGTTTCCATGTTGCCGACAAGGTGATAGAGGTGTTTGACAAGAACAATATCCCGTATGAGGTTTACACCGACGTGAAAGCCAACCCAACTATCGCCAATGTTCAGCATGGCGTGGCTGCGTTCAAGGCTTCGGGTGCCGACTTTATTGTCACATTGGGTGGCGGTTCGGCAATCGACACTGCAAAGGGCATAGGTATCGTAGTCAACAATCCCGAGTTTGCCGACGTGCGCTCGCTGGAGGGTACTGCCGACACCCACAACAAGGCTGTGCCGACGTTTGCATTGCCCACGACTGCAGGAACTGGTGCCGAGGTGACTATCAACTATGTGATTATCGACGAGGAAGCCAAGAAGAAGATGGTGTGTGTTGACCCCAACGACATTCCATGCGTGGCTATCGTTGACCCCGAATTGATGTACTCTATGCCAAAGGGGCTGACTGCCGCCACAGGTATGGACGCGTTGACACATGCAATCGAAAGCTACATCACTCCGAGTGCATGGGTGATGTCGGACATGATGGAATTGAAAGCAATTGAAATGATTGCAGGCAACTTGAAGGCTGCCGTTGACAACGGCAACGACCCAGTGGCTCGCGAGGCAATGTCGCAAGCTCAATATATCGCAGGCATGGGCTTCAGCAACGTGGGGCTTGGCATCGTCCACTCGATGGCTCACCCGCTGGGTGCTCACTACGACACTCCTCACGGTGTGGCAAACGCCTTGTTGCTGCCATACGTGATGGAATACAACGCCGAGTCGCCAGCTGCACCTAAATATATAAACATAGCAAAGGCTATGGGTGTTAACACCGAAGGCATGACCGAGGCTGAAGGCGTGAAGGCTGCCGTTGAGGCTGTGCGCGCATTGTCGTTGAGCATCAACATTCCGCAAAAGCTGCACGAGATAGGTGTTCGCGAAGAAGATTTGCACCAGCTGGCAATCGACGCGTTCAACGATGTGTGCACGGGAGGCAACCCGCGTCCGACTTCGGTTGAAGACATCGAGGCTCTTTATCACAAGGCATTCTGATAAATATTGCACTGCGAATTGCTGCCAATGCCTGTAGTGCAAAGTCGGGCGGTAGAGTTCGTATAAGCAAAATAGTCATAGGGAGGTCGCCACGCGTGTTGGCGGCTTCCCTATGTCGTTATTTATATCCTACTTGAATTATTGGACGGAAAAACGGGGTGCTTCTGAAGAAATTGCTTAAATTTGCAAAAGCAAAGTTTGCCTTTAAAATAATTATTATCATAAACCCATAAAAACGAGACATGAGAAATTCTTCAATCGGAGTGTTGTCGTTCGCCTTGGCTTGTGGCACGGCATATGCACAAACCGACAAACAACAATTGCCAAACGTGATTTTTATTTACGCCGACGACTTGGGTTATGGCGACCTTGAATGTTATGGGGCACGCAATGTGGAGACTCCCAATGTGAACCGGCTTGCCGACAATGGCATACGTTTCACCAATGGTTATGCAGCTGCGGCTACGAGTACGCCGTCGCGCTATTCGCTGTTGACGGGAGAGTATGCCTGGCGGCGCAACGACACTGGCATCGCTCGTGGCGACGCTGGAATGATTGTGCGCCCCGAGCAGTACACGATTGCCGATATGTTCAAGAGCGCGGGCTACACTACGGCGGCTTTTGGCAAATGGCACCTTGGACTTGGAGCCGAGACGGGCAAGCAGGACTGGAATGCTCCGTTGCCTGCCGGGCTTGGCGACCTGGGATTTGACTATTCATATATAATGGCTGCGACTGCCGACCGTGTGCCATGCGTGTTCATCGAAAATGGAAAGGTGGCTAATTACGATCCGTCAGCCCCGATATATGTGAGCTATGAGAAAAATTTCCCTGGCGAACCGACGGGAAAGGATAATCCTGAGTTGCTTTACAACCTGAAGCCGAGCCACGGGCACGACCAGTCGATAGTGAACGGCATAAGCCGCATCGGCTACATGAAGGGGGGAGGCAAGGCGTTGTGGAAAGACGAGAATATTGCCGACTCGATTACTGCCCATGCAGTGGCATACTTGCACGAGCATCGCAACGAGCGGTTTTTCATGTATTTTGCGACCAACGACATTCATGTGCCTCGTTTCCCGCACGAGCGTTTCCGTGGGAAAAACAAGATGGGGTTGCGCGGCGAGGCTATAATGCAGTTTGACTGGAGCGTGGGGCAGATATTGAGCACTCTCGACGAACTCGGGCTTACCGAAAACACGCTGATTATATTGTCGAGCGACAACGGTCCCGTCGTCGATGACGGTTACCAAGACAGGGCAGTGGAATTGCTCAACGGGCATACTCCTGCCGGCGACTTGAGGGGTGGCAAGTATAGCACGTTTGAGGGCGGAACTCGCGTGCCGGTGATTGTGCATTGGCCAGCCCGCATAAAGCAGCCACAGGTGTCGGATGTGCTTGTGTCGCAAATCGACTGGCTTGCATCGCTTGCGTCGCTCACAGGTGCCCGCATTCCCAAAGGTAGCGCATTCGACAGTTTCGACCGTTTGGGTAACCTGTTGGGAACAGACAGCACCGATCGTCCGTGGGTGGTGGAGCATGCGGCAAACAACACTTTGTCGATTAGAACCAAGGAGTGGAAATATATCGAGCCGAACGACGACAGCCGCAAGATACAGAAGAATACCAATACCGAACTGGGAAATTCGCCCACGCCGCAACTTTATGACATGACTGTGCCAGGTGAACGCGAAAACGTGGCAGCAAAATATCCCGAAAAAGTGTTTGAACTCGAAGGGATATTGAGGAAAGTGAAAAATAAAAAGAATTAGGAGTGAGGAATTAGGAATTTTACCTATTTGTTCAAATTCCCTGTATCATTAAAAATCGCCGTTGCAGCAGTAACTTTCAAATACTGTTGCAACGGCGAAAAATTTCTAATTCCTCACTCCTAATTCCTAATTCCTAATTTTGTTACTGGTACTTATCTCCGAATGAGGATTTCACGTCATTGACAAATTGCTTGATGCGCTGTTCTTCGCTTTGAGGGCATATCAGCAGCACATCATCGGAGTCGGCTATGATGAAGTTTTTCAAGCCCGAAACCACAATCAGCTTGTCGTGGCGTTTCACGGCAATCATGTTGTTGTTGCAGTTGTAGAGCTTGGTGTTGCAATTTTGCGTCACGTTGCCCTCTTTGCTCTTGGGCGAATGTTCATATAGCACACCCCAAGCCCCGAGGTCGTTCCAGCCGAAGTTGACGCACGAAACAAACACGTTGGGAGCTTTCTCCATCACAGCAAAGTCGATTGAGATGTTGGGGCTTTCGGCAAATTTTGCCTTGATGTAGTCGTTTTCTGCGTTGGTGCCAAATTTGTCTGCCCCGGCTTCAAATTTGCAATACACATCGGGCGCATAGTCGTGCAGAGCTTTCATTATACTCTTTGCCGACCACAGGAATATGCCCGAGTTCCAGAAAAATTCACCGCTATCTACAAATATACGAGCTATGTCGGCATCGGGTTTCTCGGTGAATGTTTTTACTTGCAATATACCGTCAACATCGGATTTTTCACCTATTTGTATATATCCATATCCTGTTTCTGGCCTGTTGGGCTTTATGCCCAGGGTCAGCAATGCATCGTGGCTCTCAACGAAGTCGAAACCGTGGGAAATTTCCTGGCGGAACAGGTCTTCGTTGAAGATGAGGTGGTCGCTCGGGCACACCATCATCGATGCGTCGGGGTTGATGGCATGAATGTGGAATGCCGCCCAAGCGATGCACGGCGCAGTGTTGCGGCGAGCCGGCTCGAGCAAAATCTGAGTGTCGTCGAGCTCGGGTAGCTGTTCTTTCACGAGGTCGCGGTATGCTTCGTTGGTCACGACGATGATGTTTTCTATTGGCACGATGCTTTTGGCTCGGTCGAAGCTCATTTGCATCAATGTGCGCCCTGTTCCCAAGAAGTCGATGAATTGTTTTGGCATACTTTTGCGGCTGTACGGCCAAAAGCGGCTTCCGACACCGCCGCCCATTATCACGCAATATCTGCTATTCATGTGGTCAAAAGGTTTTTTACGGTTTTATTTTGCTAAGATAGTCAATAATGGCATTATTAGGTAATTAATAGTGTTAATTATTATGCTATGTCGTGTGAAAATTAATAAAACCAGCGACAAAGAAAAAGGCACTTCTCACGAGGTGCCTTTAATCATTTCCACATCACCTGTCTAATTTGTGGTGAGGGATTAATTTACCATTTCCTAAACAACCTTAATAACAAACCTTTTACCTTAAAACCATTTAAGTTAGAAACAAAAGTGTTGACAATTAACGAATGATTGTCTTTTGTTTTTTCGTATGCCGTGTGTATCTCGGTGTGAGAGGCACACGGCACACTCTACTTACATAAACCCTAAAAACTCTCTTCTATAAATTGTCATAACTCTTTATGACCTTAAACCCTAAATAATGATGCTTCACGGTTAGGAATCCGGTGGCAAAAAACAGAATAAATCGGGTGCCGCATGGGCGTTGATTTACTTGTTTCTGCTTTGCTGATGCAAATATATAATCAATTATTCGGGCTTAGAGTTTTATGT
>CASEAQ010000026.1 GCA_949285735.1 uncultured Bacteroidales bacterium | reverse complement strand
GGGTGCGGCTTGAAGCAGTAGGGGAGGCGCGTGCGAATGTCGTGCAGCACGTCTTCGCGTGCATATATGGGAAACTTGCCGTTGATGCAGAACGGGCGCAGGTCGTCGATGCCGCCCACGTGGTCGTAGTGGCTGTGGGTGACGAGCAGGGCGCACGGGTTGTTGTGCCTGGCTTGCAGGATTTGGGTGCGGAAGTCGGGTCCGCAGTCGATGAGTATGTCTTTGCCGTCGTCGGCGTGTAGTATGGCAGATGTGCGCAGCCGCTTGTCATGGCTGTCGGTGGAACGGCACACCTCGCAGTTGCAGCCTATTTGCGGAATGCCTGTCGATGTGCCCGTTCCTAAAAATTCGATTTCCATTTGTCGTTCTTTGGTTATATTATGTTTGCCTCGGGGTGCAGGGCTATGCCGTATTTTTCTGCAACGGTGTCGGTGACGTGCCGGCACATTGCCACGATGTCGGCAGGGCTGGCATTGTCGATGTTGGCTATCACAAGGCATTGCTTGGGATAGACGCAGGCACCGCCTATGCGCGCACCTTTGAGTCCGGCATTCTCGATGAGCCATCCGGCAGGAACTTTCACTTTGCCGTTGGCTGCCGGGTAATGCGGTATGGTGGGGTAGGTGGCTTTCAGGGCTTCAAACTTGGCAGAATCGATTATCGGATTCTTGAAGAAGCTGCCCACGCTGCCTGTCTCGTCGGGGTTGGGCAGCTTGCTGTTGCGGATTGTCAGGATTGCCTCCCTCACGTCTTGCATGGAGAGGCTGGGGTTGTCAGCCAACTCTTTCAGCGGCCCGTAGGTGAGGGTGAATTTGGGAGATTTCGAGAGCGTGTATTCTACCGAGGTGACGATGTGCCGCGGTGGGATTTCGTTTTTGAAAACGCTGTCGCGGTAGGCATATTTGCACGAGGCGTTGTCGAAAGTGACTGCATTGCCCGAATCCTTGTCGATGCAGTGAACCCGAGTGATGAGTTCGCCCACTTCTACGCCATAGCTGCCGATGTTTTGCACCGCGCTTGCACCCACTTCGCCAGGTATTCCCGACAGGTTTTCGGCGCCGTAGTATTTGTTGGCGATGCAGTGCTTCACAAAGCTATCCCACACGACGCCAGCCCCGACTTCGAGTGTGACATGGTTGTTGTCTTCGCTCACAACGGTTATGAACCTGATTTGCGAGTGCAGCAGCATTCCATCGTAGTCGCCAGTGAAGACGAGGTTGCTGCCGCCGCCGATGTGCATCGATTTGCCACATTGCTTGTAGGCGGCGGAGTTGAGCAGTTCGAGCAAGTCGTTGATGCTCGAATATTCGGCAAAATACTTGCACCTCACGTCGAGGTGCATTGTGGTAATATCTTTGAGAGGATAGTCGGTGTATAGTTTCATTGTTATCGTCGGAATGAGGTTAATAATCCTTCTTCATCGAAAATCAGGTAGGTGCCGTTGGAGTAGTACCAATATTCGCGGACACCGTTGTAGGTGGGAACCCGCTCAAGGTTGTTTGGCGGTCCAATCGACAGGCGGCATTCCTCTTTTGTCATGTATGCGGCAATCTGCCCGTTGATGATGCGTTGCCAGTTTTCGTCGGTTATCAACGGATATCGCTCCCTGATGTCGGTTTGCGAGAACAGGTCGTCGAAGCTGCGGTGCAGGTAATTGTCGCGGTATGACATGAAGACGTAGGCTTTGCGCCCGCTGTCGTCAAATTCCACCTTGTAGGGAAACACCTTGTCGCCCGGCATCACATCGGTTATAGACACTTTGACATATTTCCTGCCCCATGTCATTTGCCCGTCTATGTCATACCAGATTGAAGTCTTGATGTATAACGTTTGCCCAAGTAGCTTCTCGCGTAGCCTCTGCACTTCATCGATGTCAACGAGGAATGGCACTTCAAAGCGACTGGCATAGCTGGAAATGTCGTCCAACGTGCGGTTGGTGTTATACTGCAAATTGCATGAGCCATATTTGAAGTGTATGTTCACTATTGGGCGGCCGTCGATCGAGATGCCTATTGTGTAGCCGTCGTAGATGAGTTGCTTGCCTTCGAGCTTGAGTGTGTCTGCCAGAAAATCTTGTGATGGTGTGAGTATGCGCCGTATGTTGTTGTCGGTTACGAAGAATCGTTTCCCCATTTCCCAGTTTGGAAATGTGTCGAGTTTTATTTCTATTGCTTGTGAGTTGCTCTGGTTGTCACCCGAATAGGCTTTTTCCACGTCTTTTTGAGTGATGGCTTTGGTGCTTTCAACTCCAGTGAAACACCCTTGCAGCATCAGGCAAGCTGACAGGAATAATATGTATGGCAATACTTTTCTCATTATTAAGTTGTGTAGATTTTCAATTACTACAAAATTACATATTATCCACGAAAGAAAGTGTGAAAAAATTTAATCAATGATGAATCGTTTTTTAGAAGCTGTTTTAAATTTTTTATTTGATGATTTGAGGTGAATTTTAGATGCGGTTTTAATTGCAGTTTTCCGCAGAAATTCAAACAGCTTGTTAGTTGGCAGTCGATGAATCGGTAATTGATTGCATATACGTGATTCATCGCGAATATGCTGGTGGGCGAGATGAAGAAAGAGGCTGCCTCAAAACAATGTTGAAGCAGCCTCTCTTTGTGTGGGTACTCATGGCGCGTGCTATGGGGCTGCGTATGGGCCGCATTGTAGCACAGCCATTACAAGCCATAGAATCAAGAATGACAAGATGCTGAAAACTACCGAGTTCAATGCAATGTTACTCAACTTGCTTATTCCGGTTGCATTGTCGGCAGCGTCTTCTGGCACTTCAGCCATTCGATTGACGGCACTTGTGAAAACAAATGCTGATATTATCCCTATTGCCAAAGAGATAATAATCCAAAGCCACAGTTGATTCATGATGCACTGTTTTTAAGGGTTAAACAATAAATTGGTATTTCAGCCCCTTGCTACTCTAAGCAAAGGTCATTCTCCGTCCATTATTTCGGTCTGGCTGCGCATTTCGCAGTATTCGTTCCATTCGGGGTCGTGCTCGGCGTAGATTTCGAGCGGCAATTGCTCAAATTTGGCAAGCGCGTGGTTGAAACGGTATTGAAACGAGTTGAGGTTGCTCACATAGAACACCCAGTTGCGTTCGCCGCCGCCAGTGTATATGCCAGTGAGGACAGCCACTGCGTCGCGCGCAAATTCTTCCTTGAGCGCGTTGTCAACTTGCTCCATCAGCCGGGCAGTGCCGTCGTCGGGCATTCCGCCAGTTGCCGGGGCGTATTTCCACGTCACCTCGATGCGGTCGTTGAACTTGCCCGAGGCAATGACAGGCTCAACGCCTCGGCGTCCCGTTACCATCACCAGGTCGCCGCTGTCGCTTTCGGCAGGAGCCGTCCACCATTCATCTCCAATTTTCAGTCGTGTCATGTTATGCTATTGAAATTCTTAGTGCAAGATACGATAAATAATGCAAATTTCAAAGTGGCAGGTAGGATATTTGCGAGAAGAAATAGGAATATTCATAAAATATAATTGGTATAATTCGGCTTTTATACAATTAATGTTGTATTTTTGCAGTAAAGTTTGTGGTGGCATCATACTGCCGCAATCAAAAACCAATTAACGATATATCAAAAGACTCTAATGGAAAAAGTTGATTACATCTTAGCCGAGAAATTGCTGAACATAAGTGCAATAATCCTGCAGCCCGAGAATCCATTCACGTGGGCTTCGGGGTGGAATTCTCCCATCTATACCGATAACCGCAAGACGCTGTCTTATCCCGATATACGCAATTTCATAAAAGTGGAATTGTGCCGCATAATACTTGAGAAATTTGAACGAGTTGACGTTATTGCCGGTGTTGCCACGGGCGCGATAGCCCAGGGCGCATTGGTTGCCGACACACTTGGGTTGCCATACGTGTATGTGCGCTCGAGCCCCAAAGATCACGGGCTTGAAAACCTCATTGAGGGGAACTTGAAGGCTGGCCAGCGCGTGGTGGTAATCGAAGACCTTATTTCGACTGGCGGAAGCAGCTTGAAGGCTTGCGAGGCAATACGCAACGTGGGTTGCGAAGTGGTGGGAATGGCTGCCATTTTCACGTATGAGTTCCCTGTGTCGGTTAAGAAGTTCCGCGAGGCAGGAGTGGAGTTGCACACGATAAGCAACTATAGCGCAATGGTGGAAGCAGCGTTGAAGACCAACTACATCAAGGCGAGCGATGTGGAAACGCTCAAAGAATGGCGTCGCGACCCAGCCAACTGGACTCCGATAAAGAGCGAGGACACTGTGGAGTGATGCTGTGGCGCGCGTTGCGTAATTGAAGAATGAATATAAACGTTTTTGCATGGAAAGGTATTCAAGCGACAAGGAAACAATAAATTACGACATAAATACGGTTTATAGCAAGCTGTCGAACCCCGAATGCTTCAAGGCGCTCGTCGAGAACGGCAATATTCCTGCCGAGGTGAAGGAGCGCATGGGTGGCGTGGAGTTTTCGAGCGACTCGATTGCATTCAATGCCAACCCTGTGGGAAAGGTGGTTTTGCAGATTGTAGAGAAGGAAGAGCCAACGAAAATTGTAATGACGGCGGCTTCGTTCCCGATTCCGTTCAAGGCTGTCATTAACCTTGAGGACGGTGGAGGCAGCACTACTTACTTGACTGCAGAGTTCCAAGTGGAACTTAATATAATGCTACGCGCTATGGCTGCCAAGCCATTGGGCGATGGTGTCAAGAAGATGGGGCAGATGCTTGCCATGCTGCCTTATGACAGGTTGTGAGTGTGCCGCACATAGCGTGTCCTTTTTGAGTGGAGCGAGGGCATTTCTTGCTTTCAAAAGGGCGGTTTTATGACTTGAATGAAAATCTGCATAGATTGCACATCAACCTATTTTTAGTTGACAGGAAAAATAAAAGCCGATGCTTCACAGCGTCGGCTTTCATTTAATCTACAATCTATAAAAACATATATATTTCAGAATTAGAATCACTTGTGAGCCAAATTTAGGTATTATTTTAATATTTGCAAAGAAAAAATTAAATAAAATTTTGGGAAATATTTATTGATGGACGTAATTTGCTGGTTTGCGGGGTGTTAAGGCTCTAAACTTTTTTGTTTGTTGCGGGAGGTTCTTTTTTGGTTGCCAAAGAGGGCGTATAGGTCGATTAAATTTGCCGAAAAAAGATAATACCAATGAAAAATGGCATAACTTCGATTGATGTGAAATTCGTGGGCGTGGGCGACTTTGCCGATGTTGAGGCTGCTCCCGTGGGAGCGTGTGAACGGCTCGTTAACTTGCGCGAAAAGAGTGGAGCAATGGTTGCAGTGGGGCGATGCAAGCAGGTAGGCACGCTTGCCAGCGGCGAGCGGATTGTTGCTGTGCATTGCACGTCGGCTTCGGGCAGAAACTTGATAAGCGTTGTTGGAAACGAATTGCGATGGTATGGAGTGCTTGGTGCCGATGGGGCGATAACGGCAAAAGGTGTGGCGATTGCAACAGCAGAGAATGTCATTGTGGCAGTTGAGCCTGTGGGCGATTTTCTTGTTGTTGCCACTGGTAGTGGCGACCTTGTCGCGCGGTATGATGCAGCTGCTGACGGATATTCGATGCTCGAATTGTCGGGGCTGATACCAAAGTTGCAGCTTTCGGCTTCGGGGAAGTATGCGCTTGCCGAAAGCGTTCCAGCCTATGAGTTTGGCACTGCCATGACGCATTGGCAGCGACCTCTGGCGGCTACCGACGTTGAGCGCATATCGGCAAATGTTGCCGATGCCTATGAGCGGTTGTGCCGTCGTGCCGCCACCGAGCAGTGCATGGTGCAACCCGTGCTTGCTCGCTATGCCGTGAGGTTGTGGAACGATAGCTATGCGTGGGTGTCGGCACCGTTGTTGATTGGCAACGGCATTCAATCGATGGCAGCTGCCACTAATGCTACAATTGATGGAGAGATGTTTACCGGCATAGAGGCTGCGAGCGTGAGTATCGATGCCTATCGCGTGGCAGTAGTGGCGGAAAGCGGTACCGATGCTTCGCTTGATTCGCTCGTGAAGTCGATTGACGTGCTGGTGACCGACGAGGCTGTTGCCGTTGACACGGCATCGCCCGTGGACTATAATTGTAACCGCTCGACTGGCGGCGGTGCGGTTGCTTATACCTTTGCATTCGAGTTGCCGTCGGCTGATGCTGCCACGGTGCTTGATAGCCTGCTTGCAGCCAGGCAGTGGCGGGTGGCTTGCAGCATATACGACCTCGATGCACTGCGGCAGGGCAGGGTAGTTGTCGCCAATTGCCACCAGTCGAGCAATGCCGCCGACTTGCCAGCCGGGGTGCATCGCTACGAGATTGCCGGAACTGGAGTCGGCGCAGTCGAGGCTGCCGACATCGACCGTTGTGTCGCTTCGTCGGCACGGCGTTGTGCCTCGACGGCGATGTGTTGCCACAACAGGCGGTTGTTTGCCGCCGTGGGCAATGTGTCGCTACGCAATTCGTGGCACCCGTCGCAGTTTTGGCATGGGGCACTTGCCGCCACAGAGTGCCGCATAGTGGCGCAGGCGAGCATCAAGACAGGCTCGGGCATGAAAACAGTGGTGTGGCAAGGCACGTCGCGCTTTACGCCATCCATGCTTGCGCCCGTGGTGGCATATCCCGACTCGCGGGCAACGTCGATGACGATTTCGATATTGCCAGCCGGCGGCACAGTGAAACGGGCTGAAGTGGCATTGCACAGCGTGGCGGGCTGCAACGTGGCTTGTTCGCCTACCGACGACATGCAGCCGTTGGAACTGACCGATACGGGGGAAGACACGCTCCCCGTTCCGGCGGCTTCTGCCGTTGAAGAGAGTGCCACGGGGCAATTGGTAGAGTATGACGAGGGGAATCCGCTCGTGGCGATTGCCGTCCACAATGTGTGTGGCAGTCCGATACGTGCCGTGGCAGCCGTGTCGCACCACACCAACGACAATATAGGTACTCCGCTCTATGCCTTTGCCGACGATGGCACGTATGCCCTGCCTTACAGGGTTGCCACGGCGAAGTATTCTCCTGCTGTTGTCGTTTCGAGGCAAGCGATAGCAGGACAGGTGATGCCTGTTGGCAGCGACGAGGCTTTGTACTTTGTCACGACGCGCGGCGACCTGTGCCGCATGGAGCGATATAGTGTGGCGATGGTGTTGCGCGGAGTTGAGGCGAGGCATTTGGCTTGGAACTGTGTGAAACGGGAATTGTGGCTTTGTGGCGATGGCGGCGTGACGGTGTTGATGCAGTCGGGACGTACATACAAGCGGAACGATGCCGATTATGCACAGCTGTATGGCTTGTCGCCCGTTGATGCTTACGCGTCGAGCAGCGACGGGAAGCTGCTCGACATCTCGCGCGAGGAGACGGGCGGAAGCGTGGAAGTGGAATTGCTCACTTGCCCCATTGTGATTGCCGATGTTGCCGCAGTGCCAGTGAGGGTGGTGTGGCGACTATTTGCCGCAGGAGTTTCTCTCAAGTTGGCACTTAACGGCGAGCATGGTGCAAGTTGCCACGGCATGACGCTTTGCCGCTTGACGGCGAATGGCACGCTGTCGGCTCCCATCGTCATGCGCCTTGTGTCGCCGCCGATGAGGACGGTGCGACTTGCGATTGGCGGAACGATGCCAGCCGGGGCAGTGGTGCGGCAAGCAACTGTGGCGGTGACGCGGTGACACATATACAGAAAAAAACGTATGCATCCATGGCGTCTTTGGGAGCATACGTTTTGGCACTCGAATCAGTCATATTTATGCAGACTTAACTTCCAGATTATTTCAATGCTATTTTTTCCCTAAGGCTGTTGATGCCATAATATCGGAGGGGATAAGTGTCTTGTGTATTGGCGGGTGTATCGTTCGAGTTGCAACGATGGGGCAACCAGCCTTTGTGAAAAGAAGATGTGTGCCCGCAGTGGTGTCGTTCCACGGGAATGTGAGGTGTCGATATATGTGATGCAGATAGTTTTCATGCAAAGTCCCTTTGTCTTGCGCGGCGGCACAACGAGAGTGGCTCTCATGGCTTGGTGCCGTGACGCGAGTGTTTTTCTGCAAGACGGGACGCAGATGAAAAATAGGTATCCAAGAAAAAAACTTGTTGTTGCCGGGGAAGAAGAGCCGTCCCACTACTTTCCTCGCCATTGCTGGCGACGAATTGCCAAGGTAGTGTAATCTTCCCAAAGGAGCCACAATGTGTGCACCTTTATTGCGTTGCAAAGTTATAAAAAAATCATAATAGTCCGCCCCTCAATGGAAGAAATAACGAGATTTTCAGTAAAATGTAGTATGTTTTTTACAAGCATGTATTGAAAAGAAAAGTTGTAGGTGTTGAATAATTAGCCAAGCCTATCTGTGTTTCATGGATATTTCGTATTTTTGTAAAAATAAAATCTTATTAATGAGTAAGACGGAAAGATTAGGAGGTATATTTGCTGATGAATATAGTGAAGATTTGTTGTCGGGCGAATTGAAAGAAGCCGTCAGGCAGCAGATACAGAATACACCCGATAATTTAGATGAAGAGCCGTGGACAGATAAAGTATTTTCTCACCCAGAACGGACTATAAGGTTGGCGACTTCTTTTAGCGGAATAGGAGCTATAGAACACGCATTTTATCGTTTGGGGCTTAATTGGGAGATAGTTTTTGCTGGCGACATAGAGCCAAAATGCAAGCGATCGTATTTTGCCAATTATGATATCAAAGAAGAACAGTGGCATGATGACATTCATAATCTTGATGCTACTCCATATAAAGGAAAAGTTGACTTGTTTGTTGGAGGGGCACCTTGTCAGGCGTTTTCAATGGTTGGGAAGCGTAGAGGATTTGATGACACGCGAGGAACTCTTTTTCGGGAGTTTGCGCGTGTTGTGAAGGAATGTGAACCGCGAGTGTTTATATTCGAGAATGTAAAAGGATTGCTCAGTCATGACAAGGGTAATACGTGGAAAGTGATAAAAAACACGTTTGAGGAGTATTGTGGATATCAAGTGTATTTCCAAGTATTGAATAGCAAGGACTATGGAATACCACAACATCGCGAACGTATATTTTGCATCGGGTTTAAGGATTCAACGCAGTTTAAATTCCCTGCACCTAAAAAGTTGGAATATGAAATGTATGATTTCTTGGAGGATTATATAGACACTAAATATTTTCTTCCAGAGAAAGGCATTAAGTTTGTTACAAGCCACAAGAATAGGATGAAATGTTATACACAAATTAATGGAGATGTGGCTCTATGCCAAAAGAGAAATCAACAATATAATTGGCATGGAGATTTTGTATATCATCCAATGGCTACAGACGAAATACCTGATCCGTCGTTTGACGAATTTATTTTTGATGTGCGCGATGTAGAGGAGAAATATTATCTATCGGAGAAAGTTGCAAAATATGTGCTTGCTGGTGGCACAAAGAATTTCAAGACATCGACAGAAACCGATTTGCCGATAGCTCGCCCGTTGCTTCAGTCGATGCATAAGATGCACCGTGCAGGAGTTGATAATTATGTAACCCATAAGGGGCGAATACGCAAACTTACTCCGCGGGAATGTTTACGCTTAATGGGATTTAAAGATTCATTTAAGATTGTAGTATCGGACACAGCGATGTACCAGCAAGCTGGAAACAGCATTGTTGTTGACGTGCTGATTGCATTACTAAAGCAAATGGATATTACTAAATATGGAATATAAGGAGGCGATATTATGGACATCAATGGGCAAAAATTTACGATTAAAGACATTTTTGACATTCCAGCAACAGTGCCTGACTGTATTGTTGTGAGTAAGAACAAGTTGGGAACTGGACATGGGGAAGCCAAGTTTTATATTGCATCTAAAGACAAGATGCGTGGTTTCTATGGTGGAGAAGGATTCAATGTGAGGTGTTTTCTTTTGAAGGAAGACCTTATTGCGTATATGAACGCTATGCAATCGGAGTATTTTCATCCCACACAGGAATACAGAGGAAGAGAAGAGCTTGCTGATTTGTGGAAAGTGAGAATGGAAAAGGTAAGTCAGCTTAATGATGTAATAGAGTTTAATATACAAGATCAAGTACAAATAGAGGGTCCTCGTGGGTATGTCAATTCTTCTGATGAAGGCTACAATCTGATTAGGGAATTGTCTTTGCCATTAGTTAGTTATGTTTCTGCTATGGAGTTGGCGGATGCAAGAGGCGAGTCGATTTATTATTGGAAATTATTTGCTGATTTTGATGCTATTTCTGATAAGGCGAGCGCAACAGTGTTTAAGTATGGCAAGAAGGAAAAAGAAGTCAAAAATGCCAAAGAGAAGCGAGAAGAGAAAAAAGAAAATGAATTGAAGCAGGCTCGTATTGGTCAAGGTTTGTACCGTGAAAAATTGTTGAATGAATGTCCGTTCTGTCCGATAACTATGATTAATGATGAACGATTGTTGATAGCAAGCCACATTAAACCATGGGCTGTTGCAAGTAATAAGGAAAGAGTAGATCCTAAGAATGGCTTTATGTTATCTCCTTTGTATGACAAATTGTTTGACCGAGGTTTCATTACATTTACCGATGAGCGACGTGTAAAAGTGTCAAATTGGCTGTCTCCGCAAAACCAAAAACGAATTGGATTAAAAAATGACGACTTTTTTCAGTTATTGCCGGTAGATGAAGAAAGGAAACGGTATTTGGCATATCACCGTGATTTTGTTTTCAAAGGATAAAATATATGCCGCTGGGGGCGAAGATAGATTTTCCAGAGGGGTCGGTTGCTTATTTTTGGAAGCTGACCGAGAGCGTGGCGACGCTTGTGGAGCGTTGTCGCGAGTTTGGCGTGTCGCTGCGTGCTGACGAGATGCGTTGCCACGAGAACAGGCTCAGGGAGAAGTTGGCTGAGGTGTTGCTAATGCGGCACATCTTCGGCGAAGAGGTGACATTGGGGCATACCGACGCTGGCGCTCCAATGGTGGACATCGAGGGGTGTCACATAAGCATAAGCCACACCCGGGGGTGGGTGTGCATTGCCCGAAATGACAGCCACCGCATGGGAATCGACGTTGAGAGCAGTGGTCGCGACCGCGTATTGCGCGTGAGGGAGCGTTTCCTCGACAGCGAAGAGTTGCAGTCGGTTCCCGACGGCGATGTCGAGGCAAACTTGTTGGCATGGACTGCCAAGGAGGCACTGTACAAGCTGTTTGCTGGCAAGGGTGGCGAGAGCCTCAATGAGCATTATGGCGTCGAAGGGGCTGTGAAAGTGCTTGCCGGAGGGATGGCTATGCGTGGCGCGACTGCCGTGTGCCTGCCCGGGGAGCGGTTGGTGGTGTTTTCCAAGGTGTTGCCCGATGCAGTGGTGTCGCTTGCCGTTGAGGCAAAGTTTTGTAGTGCATTGGAGCTGTAACAGTCTTGTGGAGTAGAAAATACAGGAGAGGAAGTGTCATAATTGCGCATTTGGAGCAATGTAGGACCGTGGCTTGTCTGCGGCTTTGTTGGTAAGCCACTTCGTTCCAAGAATAGGGGGAATATGTGCGATTTACCCATAGTCGGGTTTAAAAATCGCAAATTTTTCCGTATGTTTGCCAAGAGATATGCCATGCCGGTTGGTTCGGCGGTGATGCCGGCGAGACTGGTTGGCAAAAAACACAATGAATATATAAACATTCAACACAACATGAGTAACAATAACATTTTCATCAAGACTACGCTTGCCGCAGCTATCGCTATGGCAGCCACGGCGAGTGCCGATGCTTGTACCAACTTCGTGGCAGGCAAGGCTGCCACCGTCGATGGTTCGACGATGGTGACCTATGCAGCCGACAGCCACACGCTTTATGGCTTCTTGCAACACTTGCCGGCAGCCGACCACCCAGAGGGGGCAATGCGCGAAGTGCGCGAGTGGGATACAAACAAGCATCTCGGCTACATACCCGAGGCACGGCACACCTACTCGGTGATAGGAAACATGAACGAACACCAGCTCACTATTGCCGAATCGACGTGGGGAGGCCGCCCAGAGCTTGTTGACACGACGGGTATCATAGACTATGGCAGCCTGATATACATCGCATTGCAACGTTGTAAGACTGCCCGTGAGGCTATTGCCACGATGACGCAACTGGTGGAGGAATATGGCTATTACAGCTCGGGCGAATCGTTCTCGATTGCCGACCCCGACGAGGTGTGGATAATGGACTTGATAGGCAAGGGGAGCGACGAGAAGGGCGCAGTGTGGGTGGCTGTGCGCATACCCGACGACTGCATCGCGGGCCATGCCAACAATCCGCGCATACACCGCTTCCCGCTGAACGACAAGGAGAATTGCCTGTATTCAGCCGATGTAATTTCGTATGCCCGCAAGAAGGGGTATTTCTCGGGCAAGGACGAGGAATTTGACTTTGCGCTGGCATATTCGATTCAAGACTTCTCGGCTTTGCGCGGTTGTGATGCGCGTGTGTGGGCATTTTTCAACCACTGGATTTCGGGCATGGACAGCTACTTACCCTACATCAACGGCAAGAAGGGTGCCGAGGTGATGCCGCTCTATGTGAAGCCCGAGCGGAAACTATCGGTGCGCGACATGCAGGCGATGATGCGTGACCACTTCGAGGGAACGCCGTTCGATATGACTGTCGATGCCGGAGCCACCGAGTGGTGGGGTGTGCCATACCGTTACCGCCCGATGGACTTCGAGGTTGATGGTGTGACCTACTCGCAGGAGCGCGCCACAGCCACGCAGCAGACGGGATTTGTGTTTGTGTCGCAGATGCGTTCATGGCTGCCCGACGCAGTGGGCGGTGTGCACTGGTTCGGCGTTGACGATGCCAACACTGCCGTTTTCGTGCCCATGTATTGCAGCATGACGCGCGTGCCTCGCAGCTATGACGTGGCGACAGCCGACTTATATACGCTTAATTGGGAATCGTCGTTCTGGGTCAACAACTGGGTGGCGAACCAGGCATACAACCGTTATTCGCTGATGTTAGGCGACATTTGCGCCGTGCGCGACAGCCTTGAGGCAGGTTATGAGAAGGCGCAGCCCGAGCTTGAAAAGAGAGTGATGGAGAAATACAAGCAATCGCCAGCCGAGGCAGTGGAGATGTTGACCGACTACTCGTGCCTCACTGCCGACCAGGCAACGGCGCGCTACAAGCAGCTTGGCGAATACCTCTTCGTGAAGTTCCTCGACGGCAACGTGAAGAAGGTGCAAGACGGGAAATTCCTGCGCAACAAGGACGGTATGCCCGAGATGCCCGATTTCCCGGGTTATACGCCCGATTATTACCGCTCGGTGGTGCGTTCGTCGGGCGACAGGCTCAAGGTGGTGCAACCCGAGAAGTGATTCGTTAAATGCAGACATAAATTTATTTAAATAAGCTGAAGTTTCAAGCCCTTGGAGCATTTTTTGCCCCGAGGGCTTGATGTTTGTGTGGTAGTAGCCTATCTTTGTAAGTATCATTATATTAAGGAAAATATAGATTATGAGGTTAAGAAGTTTGTTTTTGCCAGTGGCGTGTACGGCAGGGTTGATGTTGGTGTCATGTGCCGACGATGCCGAGGGCTTGAAGGAAGATGTACAAGGTGAATCCACATCGGTGAAAGTGGTTGTGCCGAGCGGTACAGATGCCGTGACGGTGGAATACCCGGTTGCCGATGGAATGGAGAGTATGGATGTTCCCATAACGCTTATGTCGAACTATTCGGAGCAATATGGAGCGAGTGCTATAACCACGGGCGAGATAAAGCTGGCTTCGCGGGTTGACACGCGGGTGAACATTTATGATGAGCAGGGGAACGCTCTTGCGCTTAATGTGCCGGTGAAGGGTGTTGATGTGACAGTAGGCGATGCGACCATGTTGCCCGAAGACGCTGTGCACAACTATGTGACGAGCGATGCGAGCCAGACGTTCTACCATTCGAGTGGTGTAGCGATGTTTGATGACAGTTGGCCATATACCTACACGCAAGACGAGGATTACAACGACTTGATTATCGATTACGACATAGAGACGAAATATGTTGACATGAGCATTATCCCCGAGCAGTCTTGGCGCGAGCAGCTGAAGGTGGTGATGCACGTGCGCGCAATGGGAGGCGAGTATCCAAGCAGTGCAGGGTTGTATCTTGAAAGCCTCGACACGAAATATATCACCGACACGCAAGCTACGTTGACGTTGGGCAACTACAACACTGCCGATGCCGAGAAGATGGGTATAACCTACGAGGTTGACTTGAGCGGCGAGCACCCACTTATAGTTATCAACAACTTGCAGTGGCTCGTTTCGCAAGAGGCGAAGAATGCAACTTACACCAACGAGAAGGACGGGCAGCAATGGTATGTGAACCCTCGCGACCCGTCGAAGATTGTTACTAACAACAATCCGCTCCCCTATACCGACATTGCAGCCAACACGTTCTATAACGTGAATGCCGGCATAATCAACACTGGCGGCGACTTGTTTACGCTCACTGTGATATTCAAGGGGAAAGACCGCAACGAGTTGTCGGCAGCCGAGGGGCAAGAGCAGATTGACCACTTCATCAATGCGACGATGGACGTGAATGGGCAGAATTTCTTCCTTGGCTGTTACAACAGGTATAACAGGAGCAGCTATGAGATACACATGAAGGGGTATAGCCCGAGTCCTGATTATACTACATACGACAGGGAAGATGCCTTGGGTGTGGCAAAGGACAATTCTACTACTTATTGCGGTGCCGATGGTAGCGTGTATGGCTTCAAAGTGCCTGTGATGACGCGCCATGCCTATGAGAAGAAGCCGCTTCGTAGGGTTTATCCCGAGTTTCAGACGTGGTTTGAAAGCAACGGAGCGAACAGTTCTGATTGGTACCTACATCCCGACGAGTCGAATGGGGAGTTGTGCTGCTGGTGGTAGTTTTTTCAATTAGGAATTGGGAATGAGGAATTAGGAATTGTTCTTTTTTCGGTTAAGAATTAGGGGTTAGGAATCGGGGGTCTGGTTCCTAATTCTTTTTTGTGAGGGTAGGGTATTTTTGGTGGTGAGGTGTGGGTGGCGAGGGGGTATTTTTGTGGTGGAATGTTTATTTTTAATGCCATGAATAGTAACTTGATGATGAATCTCGACGAGGTGGAGATGCTCGAATTGTGGAAAAAGCGGTTGCGTTTATTGCCAGTGCGGCGCGACTGCTCGATTGAGCGCGACGACGGTATTGATGTTGACGAGGTGCTGTTGCTCGACATTCGGGAGTGGTATGCACAGTTGCTCGCGACTGGCAAGGTAGCTTGGTTGCCAGAGGAGGACTTGCATAGCGAGGTGTCGTGTGATGTGGACGACGAGGGAGTGGTAACTGCCATGTTGCCACCGTCGTGTGTGCGCCCTGTCGAGTGGCGGCTCAAGGGGTGGGAATGCAGTGTGGTTCAATTTTTCCAGCCAGGGTCGCTCAAGGCGATGTGCCAGCGCAATGTGTATCTGCGCGGCGATGTTTGCTCTCCTGTTGCGGTGTTGCACGACGACAGGCTTATGCTCTATTCAGTCGAGCCAGGCGAGGCAGCCGAGGTTGTGAAGGCTCGTTGTGTGGTGCGTCCTGCCGATGGCAGCTATCGCTTTAGTGAGGCAGCAATGTCAACTATGCACGACTATTTGAGGAAAACTTATAACACGTGAAATTGCATGAGGCACATGTTGGTCGGCTCGCCGCCCACCCTCTGAGTTGAAGACGGAAAACAAAAGAAGGAGGCATCGCTCTCAGGTCGAGTGGTGCCTCCTTGCGTGTGTAGGGTGTTTGTGTGTGTTATTCTTTTGCAGTCTTTGGTGTGGCTGCTTTTTTGGTCGTTGTTGTCTTGCGAGTTGTAGTGCGCTTTGTTGCTGGCTTTGCAGCTGTGGCTGTGGTGTCTTCAGGCTCGGCATTGATGATGTTGGTGCGCAATAACGAAACTTCGCGGTTGAGTTGCTCGATTTCTTTCGACTGGTTGCGTATTGTAGTCAACAGTGCATTGAGTTCCTCGTTCTCGATTGAGAGCGGGTATTGCTCTTCTACGCGCACTATGAAGTCGGCAAGCACATTCATGTAGTTCATGAAGGCTTGGAACGGAGATTCGTATGGGCTGTAGTGTGAGTGAACAGCACCGTCGTTCATGTGTTTTGTGCTCATGTAGAAGAAGTGGTCGGAAGCCTGGAGGTATAGCCAGTCTTGCTTCAAGCGGCGGTCGGTGCAGAGGCTAACGCGTTCGGCAACCGAGTAGAGCTTGTTGAATGCCTCGTTTTGCAGGTCGTTTCCGAGCCATGCGCTTGTGTCGCGTGCCTCGTCTGCCCAAGACATCGGGTATGGAACCGACAATTCGCCCACCGACTTCAACTTAGCAACGGTTTCGCTCGGAGTCCAGAACTCGATACCCCTTTCGGCTGCGAAGCGCGGCAGAGCCTTCATAAACTCGAAGATGCCCGATTCGCGAGGTTGCAATTCGCCGAGTGTCTCATAGTTCATGAAGAGGTTGACGATTTGTTCCTCTTGTGGCAGGTTGGCAATCCAGTCGATATACTTGTCGGCAGTGAGAGGATAGTCGCTCCAGTCGGAGTTGCTGAAACGGAAAGTGATGTCGTCGCTCATCTTCGAGTTTTTCAGCAACAACTTCAGTTGCGGAGCGGCAGCCGAGCTATACACATAGTTTGGCGATTTCCAGCCAAGGATGTGCTTTGCGCCGTCGGTGATTGCGGCTTTGAAGCCCATGCTTGCCACGATGGCAGAGATGTCGTCGCTATATATAAGCTCGGTGTTGCGGAACACCGTCGGACGTTGCCCGAAGAGCTGGAATATCTTTTCGTCGTGTTGCTTTACTTGTGCTATAAATTCGTCGGGTTCCTTGAGCGATGCGAGCGAGTGTGCGTATGTCTCGGATAGGAATTCCACGCATCCAGTTGCAACGAGTTCCTTCATCGACTCGATAAACTCGGGAACATATTGTTCGAGTTGTTCAAGTGCCGAGCCGCTAATCGAGAATGCCACCTTGAATTGCTTGTTGGAGGCGTTAATCATTTCGAGCAGCGCCTGGTTGGCAGGCAGGTATGAGCGATGTGCTATGCGAGTGATGATTTCATCGTTGGCAAAGTCATCATAGTAGTAGTGGTCGTTACCGATGTTGAAGAAGCGGTAGGTCTTCAGACGGAACGGCTGGTGAATTTGAAAGTAGAAACAAATTGCTTTCATCTTTATTTCGTATTTTTTTAATTTCTAATTATGTAAGGTAATGAAAAGCTACGTCTGCCGAAGGAGAGGGCAACGCTGCCCCTCCCTAAGTTTATCGGCAGTTATTAATTACCTGGTTGTAAATGTTGATTACTTTTGCTCCTGCCTTTTTCCATTGTATGGTGTCGATTTCGGCAAGACCTCTTTCCTTCAGGTGGTTGTGCAACCCTGGGTAGCTGACGAGGGAGTACATGGCATCTGCCATAGCATGGATGTCCCAATAGTCAACCTTGATGACGTTTTCGAGGATTTCGGCGCAACCCGACTGCTTGGAGATGATTGACGGCACGCCCATCTGCATGGCTTCGAGCGGCGATATGCCGAAAGGCTCGGAAACCGAAGGCATCACATACACGTCGCTGTCGGCAAGCATTTCATACACTTGCCGTCCCTTGAGAAAGCCGGTGAAGTGGAAGCGGTCGGCGATGTCGCGGTCGGCAGCAAGGCGTATCATTTTTTCCATCATGTCGCCACTGCCAGCCATCACGAAACGCACGTTGTGGGTTTTGTGAAGCACCATCGAAGCCGCCTCGACGAAGTATTCGGGCCCCTTTTGCATGGTGATACGGCCGAGGAATGTGATGACTTTGTCTTTGCCACGCGGCATCTTGATGCTGCGAATCTCCTCGCTCAGTGGCTCGACGGCGTTGTGCACGGTTGTCACCTTGGCAGGGTCTTGTCCATACTTCTCGATGACGGTGCGGCGCGTGAGTTCGCTCACGGTGATGATGTGGTCGGCGTTGTTCATGCCGTCTCGCTCGATGCCATACACCGTGGGGTTGACGTTGCCGCGGCTGCGGTCGAAGTCGGTGGCGTGGACGTGTATCACGAGCGGCTTGCCGGTGACTTGCTTGGCGTGTATGCCGGCAGGATATGTAAGCCAGTCGTGCGAGTGTATCACATCGCAAGGCACGGTGCGAGCAATCACGCCAGCCACAATCGAGTAGTTGTTGATTTCTTCAAGGAGGTTATCGGGGTATCTTCCCGAAAATTCAATGCATCCCAAGTCGTTGGTGCGCATATAGTTGAAATCGGCATATATGTGGTCGCGCAGGTCGTAATATGTCTGCGGGTTCATCACATTCCCGATGCGGTTTTGTACATAGTCCCAATTTACATCGCGCCACACAACCGGAGTTGAGTTTGCGCCCAAGATATGCGCAAAGTGGCTGTCTTCGTCTCCCCAGGGCTTCGGGATAACGAAGGTAATATCCATATCGCCATTCTCCCACATTCCCTTGGTGAGTCCATAGCTGGCAGTTCCCAATCCGCCCAAGATGTGAGGGGGAAATTCCCAGCCAAACATTAAAGCTTTCATATTGTAAAAGAGTATCGAGGTTATAAATTCAAGTTTTTCAGTTGCCGCAACACGCGCAAAACACCGCCCACGTTGGCTGCGAAGCTCACGGCGCCTCGCCCGGTGAATGGCGGGTTTCCGTCGTACAGCTCGCTGAGCGAGCCGATACAGCCTTGCGTCATTTCGTCTTCAAAGCCAATCATCATGCGTTCGATGAACGATACGCCGCTCATGCCGAACACTTTGGAATAAGCATCGGCATAGAATCCCATGAGCCACGGACGTGCCGAACCTTGGTAGTAGGCATATTCGCGCTGTTCTGGGCTGCCAAGGTAGCACGGCGTGTAGCCGAAGCTCTTGGGGCTAAGGGTGCGGAGGCCTTTGGGCGTGAGCAATTCGCGAGTCACCACGTCGAGCACCGAGCGGCGCTGGCGACGATCGAGCGGCGAATAGTCGAGCCCGGCGGCTATAATCATGTTGGGGCGTACACTGAGGTCGGTGAACAATCCCGACACGTAGTCGTACAAGTAACCGTAGTCATTGAGGAATGTGTCGATGAAAGAGTCTTTGAGGTGGTTGGCGATGCTTTCCCACTTTTTGATGTTTTCGGCTTCTTCGGCAACGTTGGCAAAGAGGTCTTGAGCAAACATCAGTGCGTTGTACCACAAAGCGTTGAACTCAACCAAGTAGCCCGTGCGCGGAATTATGGGAGTGCCGCCGGGGTAGGAGGCATCCATCCACGAGATGGGCTTTGCCTTGCCGTTCGACGACAGCAGCCCTGCGTCGTTGAGTTCGAGGTTGGGGTGGCGGTTGGAGATGATGTAGTCGAGCACCTCCTTGATGAAGTCGCCATATCGCTTTAGAGTTTCCTCGCCGCCCACTTCCTTGTAATATTGTTGTAGAGCCCACAATTGCCACAATGGAATATCGGGCAAGTCGATGCCTTGCATCACGCGGTCGAGCTCGCCGGTTTTCATGAAGTGGCGGTAGGCGTTCACGGCTGTTTCCATGATGCCCTCGAAGTCGGGGCGGTGGTGAACCGACAGCGTGCAGCCTGGCAATGCAATCATTTCGTCGCGGGCACGGATTTTAAACCATGGGTAGCCGGCAAGGATATAGCGGCCGTGTGCGTTGGTGACGTAGAATTGCTTGGCACTGTTCTTCATGCAATTGTAGAAGCTCGTGCGCGGAGTGCGCGACTGTTTCTCGGTCTCATAGGTTTCTGCCAAGGTTTCGGGGTCGGCTTCGGAAGTGCCAGCCGAGAATATTATGCTTTCGCCTTTCTTGATTTCGAGCTGGAAGTAGCCTGGTACATACAAGTCTTCACGATATGGAATGCCGCGTTCCTGGTCTTTGATATATTCGATGCCTTTGTACCAGTTGGGGTTGTACACAAATTCGGGTTTCTTGTTGAACTGCATGAACAGTGTGGGGTAGCCCGGGTACATACAGGTGGCAATTCCGTTGGCGGTTTCGTGGTAGTCGCGGTTTGCCATTCCGTTTTCGACACACAGGTCGTTGGCGTTGCGGAAAGCGAGGAACGGGCGGAACTGCAAGATGGTCTGCGAGTGTGCGTCAACGAGCGTGTATCTGATCAAGATGCGGTTTTCGTGCGAGATGAAGATTTTTTCCTTGGTCATGATTACGCCCCCCACGCGGTAGGTGGTGCGAGGCACTGTTTCGCAATCATATTCGCGGATGTACTTGTGCCCGTTGGGGCTGTAGCAGTTGCCATTGTACTTGTGTAATCCCAGGTTGAAGGGTGCGCCATGTTGGATAACAGTTTCGTCTAACGATGAGAGCAGTACGTGGCTGTCGTCGTCCATCTCAGGTATTGGGATGACTAACAGTCCGTGTTGCTTGCGCGTATTACAACCGACGATAGTCGTACAATGATATGCCCCTGATTGATTGGTTCGCAGCATTTCCTTGGGGAGTGACTGCTCAAGGTTGATCATCAGGTTCTTATCAAATTTTAAGTAGCTCATCAATAAGAGATTTTAGGTTTGATAATGGTAAAATTTATATTTTTCTTTCTAAGCAACGAAATTACTAAGTATGTTATTAAATAACAAAAAAAAATGCATTTTTGTGTGGTCAAAATGCCGCTTTTTTACCTAAATATGCTGCAAAACATATTATTGCAGAACGTGTTGTGTGCGTTGGTGTGTGGCAGGTGTGTATCGTATGGGAGCGTATTGGATGGTTTCGCCGCCATGTGTGCTGTGTGTGGAGGATGTGCGGTGGAACAACTGTGATATCAGATGTTGAGTTCGTTGCGGATGGCGTTGACGAACGACCAGAAGCCGTCTTCGATGGGGGTGAACAGGTTTTTCTTGTCGGGTTCTTCCTTGGACAGGAATATTTTTATGCCGCCCTTGTGGCAGCGAATGTGCAGGTCGGCGTCCATCATCACCGGTTCGCCGTCGATGTGCATCATTTCGGCTTTGGGGCGGTGGATGGTGAGTTCGCTGGTGCGGAACGAGTGAATGTTGGTGTCTTGGTCGAGGTGCTTGGTGAACAGGAGAATGCCCATCAGGGCGGTGTCGATGGGGGTGAACGGCAGAATTACGGTGACATCGATTAGCCCGTCTTTCATGCTTGCCTGCGGGGCGATGAATGCGTTGTTGCCATATTGCGAGGCGTTGCCGCATGCTATGATGAAAGCCTTTTCGGTGATGACTTTGTCGGCTGTCTCGATGCTATATACCTCGCTGCGGTATTTGAGGTATTCGCTGACAGCCTTTTGCAGGTAGGTGATGGGTCCGCGGCGGCTGGCTTGGGCGAATTTCTCGCTCACCAGTGCGTCGAATCCCACGCCGCAGGTGCAGAAGAACGGGCGACCGTTGACCGAACAGTAGTCGAGGCTGTCGGTGTTGCAGTGGTTGATGATGGCGATTGCCTTCTCGGGCGACAGGGGTATGTTGAGGTGGCGGGCAAGTCCGTTGCCCGAGCCGCAGGGCACTATGCCGAGTGCCACTTGGGTGTCGCGCAGGGCAGATGCCACCTCGTTGATGGTGCCGTCGCCGCCCACAGCCAGCACCCCGTAGCAACCCCCCTCGATGGCTTCGTGGGCAAGCTCGGTGGCGTGTGAGGCATATTGCGTGAACCTGATGTCAACGTCGAATTGCCGATGGTCGATTGTGCGGTCTATTATTTCGGGCATCGAAGCCTTGCCCGACGTGCCCGAAATGGGGTTTATAATAGCCATTAGTTTCAACCTGTCGTCTGCCATGTTCCTTTTTAGTTGTTTGAGGGTGCAAATTTACAAATAATTAGGAATTAGGAATGAGGAATTAGGAATCAAATTTTTCAGTTAGGAGTAGTTGGAAGTGGTTGAGGTTATAGATTTAATCTTCAAATTAAACCACGCAAGAACTAACTGCTTACTAAAAAACGATTCCTAATTCCTCATTCCTAATTCCTAATTGATTACAGGATTACCATGCTGATGGGTGAGGTTTGCCTTGTTTTCCCGTCGGGGGCGGTGACTACAATCGAGGTGATGTAGAACTTGTCGCCCGATGCCAGTTGGGAGATTTGTTGCCGTTGCGATTGCGATAGCTTGTTGCCACGGGTGTGTTCCGAGGTTATTTGTCCGCTGCCATTTTTAATCATCACGGTTTCAAAACTGTTGACGGTGTAGCTGATGCCAAGTTCTCTGCCGGTGTATGCACCCACGCTGATGATGTTTTGCAGGTCGTTGCGGCTTATTGGAACGCTGCCATAGTAGCGACGTGTGGAGCCGTCCTGGGCGCGGTAGGAGATGTATGCCGAGGGATCGGGGAGCGGCTTGATGTCGAACTTGTAGTCGCACAGGTGCTCGTGCTTGCCGTTGCGCATGAAGCCAACGTTGAGCGACAGCTTGGTGATGCCTGGCGCAGGGGTGATTATGCAACGTCCGCCTTGCCTGACGACTTTCCCATCGGCGGTGTAGAAGCGCAGTTGGTCGTAGGGGATTCCTGCGCAGAAGATGTTGAGCGTGTTGGAATAGCCGGCATACAGGGTGTTGGTAATCGAGGGGGATACCAACACTACGGGTGTGTCGAACATTCCGTTGTCGTCAACAATGCGCTGGTTTTCGTTTATCAGCACGTAGGTGCCGGAGCCTGTCTTTTTGCCTGCGATGTCTTGCTCAAGCAGGGAGGCTTGTACTTCCGCCGACATTTGCACCACAGCCTCTTCGAGGCGGTTGAGCATCATTACTCCGCCTATTGCCGAGAGGTAGGAGAATGTTTCGCGTTCCCACGTCATGCCGCGGGTGCTGCTGCCGAGCGACAAGAACGAGCCGATGTAGTCGCGGAGGGCGTTGTCGCCGATGAGTTGCAGCGAGCTGTCGCGGAATGCCGAGATGGCATCTTTGAGCATTTTGCCCTTGCCGCCAGTGGCTGAGAGCATCACTACGGGAACGGCATTGAGGTCGTCGCGGGCGTGGAGCTTGCCGGGCTGGTACTTGTCGTTGTCGGCACGTTGGGCGATTGCTTCGCGCAGGCTGTCGAGCAAGTTTTGCATCTGCCGTGTGCGGTCGTACTGTTGTGCCGATGCATGGCTCAGCGAGGGGAGGTGGCGAGCGTCGATTTGCTGCCGCAGGGTGTCGATATATCTTTCGGTGCCGCTTATGCGTTGTCGCAGTTGCTTGTCCATGAGGTCGTAGCCGACGAGCACATCGGACGATACGTTTATTGCCAGCATGGCGATGAGAATGACATACAGCAGGTTAATCATCTTCTGCCGTGGGGGCAAGACATATTTTGCCATAGTGCTGTGATGGGGCTATTTATTGCTATTGTTGCCTACGTTCATTGCTTCGAGCATACGGCTGTATTGCTTGTTGAGCAGCTTCACTTGCTCGGTGAGGCGCAAGGTTTCGGCTTCGAGCGAGGCAAACACTTCGGGATTGATTGAGCTTGAGCAGGTTGACACTTTTTTGATTTGTGCTTCGTAGGTGACGTTGAGCTGCTTGATGTTTTTGTCGAGGCGTTCCATTTGCTCGGCATAGCGTGCAGCCAGCTTGCCCGACGGGTCGGGAATATCTGGGGTGTCGCTTGCCGTGTTGTCGCCTTCGTGCAATTGCGGGAACACTTTTTCCCATTTGTATTCGCTTGCTTGGACATCGAAGCCCGATATGAAGAATATGAAAACCTCGGTGAACAAACCTATCATCAAGAAAAGGTTGTCGTAGGGCATGTGCGCTATCTTGAACACTGCGCCCAGAATCACGAGGCAAGCTCCCCAGCAGTATGCCAGGTTGTAGAATCGCTTGC
Organism: uncultured Bacteroidales bacterium; assembly: GCA_949285735.1. Classification (GTDB taxonomy): domain Bacteria; phylum Bacteroidota; class Bacteroidia; order Bacteroidales; family Muribaculaceae; genus Avimuribaculum. The sequence goes on along the minus strand of CASEAQ010000026.1, from coordinate 41,994 downwards.
CTGCGCGGCTTGCCAAAAAACGTTGCAACTTCATTGGTGTGTTTTGTGCTTAGTGACTGTTGTTTGAGTTGATTTATAATTGCGTTTTGTCGTTTTTGTGTGTCGTGAATATAGTTTTGTGGCGGTCTCGATTGGTGGTTTTGGTTAACAGAAACCGCCACGTAAACTATTGGACAAAGGAAGTCAAAACAAGAGTCTTATTTTGACGGTTCGACAAACAGTATCTTGGCATTGCAACCGCTCACGTTTTTGTAGCCCATTTCTTCGGCATTTACCACGGTGATGCGGTCGGAGGCTATTCCGTAGGTGGTTTCGAGCAGGTTGCGGATAGCCTGTGTGCGTCCGCTGCGCAGCTTGCCGTCGATGTCGGCATTGTTGAGGTTGTCGCTGAACGCCACAATCCAGATGTTGTAGTTGTTTTCCTTCAGCCAGTTGCCAATTGCGCTTATTTTGGCGCGTTGGTCTTCGCCGATGAATGTGCTGTATTCTTCAAAGAAGATGTCGATTGAGCCAGCCTCGTTTTGCGGTGCAATCATGATTTTACGTTCGGGAGCGACCTTTGGCATCGAGTCGATGGTGTGGCGCAGCTTGTTTACCTCGTCGTTGAGGCGGTTGATTTCGCTGTTGAGGTATTCGATTTGCTTGTCGAGTTGGTCGTTGCCTTTGGGTGTCTCGTCAACTCTGCCGAAGCAGTAGCGCAGCCCTACGGCAAGGTCGATGCCGATGCCAATTTGGCGGTCGCCGTTTTTGCGGAACTCGGTTCCCGATGCCCCAGCTTCGGCAAATATGCCCCAGTGAGGAGCGAAGCGGTAGCCGGCACCGATGCCCACGTTTATCGAGGGGCGGTTGCGGTGCTCGCCGTCGCGCAGACGGTTGTAGGCTGCACCCACGTTGAGGTCGAGCATGAAGCGGCTGTTGTGGTTGAATGCGTCGAAGAGGTTGAGTAGGCTCAGTGTGTAGTCGGCTCCAACAGAGTAGTACCCGACTGTTTGCCCGAAGTTAAATTCGCGTTTGCCCAAGCCGAAGTTGATGCGCAAGCCCGATGTGTCGTTGAATCGCGAGCCGATGCTGATTTTGCCCAAGAATCCGTTGCCGTTGATGCCCTTGGACCAAGCCCAGGTGTCGCCGATGCTTGCCGAGATGTAGGTGTTTTGGGTGAATTGGCTGTTTCCTCCGTTTGTTGTGTTTTGAGCCGTAGCTATGAGGCTCGGCAGCAGCAGACATGACAATGCTGCAAGATGTTTTCTCAAATTCATAATATTTGTTTTCCTAAAAGAGTAATAAAGTAAATACTATTTTTTCCCTTCAAGTCTATACGGGTGGGCTTGTCTTGGCACTTTTGCGAGTGATGCAGTGGAGAAAAACATATGTGGTGTGCCCACTTCGTAAACTGTAATGCAAATATATGTGTTTTTATTATATTTTGGCGTATTCGGGAGGGGAAAATCAATTGGGAAATTAGGAGTGAGTAATTAGGAATTAGGGGGTGGAAAAAAAGGCAGCGAAACGGGGTTGGGTGCCGTTTCGCTGCTGTTGGTAAATGTATGGGTGTTGTGTTTTTGGTCTTTTATCTTACGCGTAGGCTTCGACCTGCGCGGATGGTGGTATTGCGCGAGATGCCGTTGAGGGCACACAGTTTGCTCACTGTTGTACCGTAGCGCAATGCAATCTTGCTTAGCGAGTCGCCGCGGCGTATCTTGTGATACATCTTGCCCGAAGAGGCGTAGCTCGACGGAGCGTAGTTGCGCGAACGCTTGTAGGTGTTCTTGTTGAACGTGTAAACGTCGGTATGTGTGGTTTGATTCTTGAAATCGAAGATTGCCGTCGGGTTGATGGCATATCCCATAAAGCGAGTTTCGAAGTGGAGGTGCGGACCAGTACTGCGCCCGGTGTTTCCGCTCAATGCTATTGGGTCTCCGGCTTTCACATAGTCGTTGGGCTTGACGAGAAACCTCGACAAGTGGCCATAGACGGTTTCAAGCCCGTTTTCGTGTCGCATCACCACATAGTATCCGTAACCGCGGCGTTCATACTTGGTGAGGCGTATTTTACCGTCGAATGCGGCGCGGATGGTGTCGCCCACTTTTGCACGCAAGTCGATGCCCTTGTGCATACGGCCGAAGCGACGGCGGTAGCCATAGTTGCTGGTGATGACGTTGCTTGTGCAAGGCATACTGTAGTCTGAGACGTCGATGTCTTGTTTATCGGGGATTTCGATGCCCGAGCCAGCGTATGCGTCAACGTGTTCGCTCTCCCAGCAAATGGAAAACACGTCGGATTCTGGTTCGAGGTCTTCATAAAGCCTGTTGGCAAATTCCTGAACTTCGTCCACCTTTATCTGGTCGAGGATATGCGACTGCGATGCCAACAAGTCTTCGTGAGCCTGTGAATAATTGGATACCGATTGTAGATTCTGGGCGGTGGCTGTTGACAACGATGACAACGTTGCGAATGCCAAGCCTATGCTCAAATAACCAAAAACGCTTTTAAATTTCATTTTTTCCTTAGTGTCTAAAAATAGTCGTTGTCGCGCCTCGATGACTGAATTTTAAATCTCGTCGGAGGCGTAGAGATAGTTTAAAACAGTAGGTGTGTAATCGAATATTTCTTCGGGCTTGAAGAAGCGGTTAAGTTCGATTTGTGCGTTTTCGACCGAGTCGGAAGCGTGGACAATGTTTTCTTGTCCGCTCATGCTGTAGTCGCCGCGAATTGTGCCCGGGGCAGCTTTGCGCCCGTTGGTTACACCAGTCATCGACCTTACTACCTGCACTGCATCAATGCCTTTGATACACATAACCACCACAGGTGTCGCCATCATGGAAGCCTTTATGCGAGGAAAAAATGGTCGGTCGATGAGGTGTGCATAATGTTCGTCAAGCAATTCACTTGTCAAGTTCATCATTTTCATACCAGCGATTATAAGACCTTTTTTCTCGAAGCGGGAAATCACTTCACCCGCAATAGCCCTGCCTATAGCCGAGGGCTTCAGAATTACTAATGTAGCTTCCACGTTAAATGCGATTTAAATGGTTGGGTGGTTTGTTTTTTATGTCCGATATGTTAACAGAAACCTATTCTGCTTTCTCGTGCGTCAAATTTAGGCATTTTTCTTAAGGGTGTGATTTTTTCTCGGTGTTAAATATTCTAAAAGGAAAAAAGCGTTGCTCTGATAGTTTGTATTAATACATTGTGTTATAACGCATTAGGTAGAATTATGTTTTACAACATATTTTGCGGTTTTCTTGTTTGCGTGAAATTTATTTTTACTTTTCAATTGTTAAAAAATAGAATTTTAACAAAACGTGTGTGCCTACCTTCCCACTGCTCAACTTATGCGGCTCCAGTCTTGCTGGTGGCTGTAGAGGAATTGCAATTGCCGTGCCAATTTTGTGTTTTGGGGCTGCGACAGGGTGGGGTCGCTTTCGATGATGCTCATGGCATCGTTGCGTGCGGCTTGTATGATTTGTCCGTCCTTGGCAATGTCGGCAATGTGGAGGTTGAAGGCGATGCCGCTTTGCTGCGTGCCCTCCATGTCGCCAGGTCCGCGCAGCCGCATGTCTTCCTCGGCAATCACGAAGCCGTCGGTGGTTTGCGTCATCACTTCGAGGCGGTGGCGCGTTGTTCCCGAGATTTTCACGTGCGACATGAGTATGCAATACGAGCGGTCGGCACCTCGCCCCACGCGTCCGCGCAACTGGTGCAGTTGCGACAGCCCGAAGCGTTCGGCGTTCTCGATGAGCATCACCGTGGCGTTGGGCACGTTCACGCCCACTTCGATTACCGTTGTGGCAACCATTATCTGGGCTTTGCGGCTCACGAACAGTTGCATTTGGTGGTCTTTCTCGCTCGGTTTCATCTTGCCGTGGACGAAGCACACGCGGTAGTCGGGGAATGTCTCCCGGATGATTTCGTAGCCCTCCTCGAGGTTGCGTAGGTCGAGTTTCTCGCTCTCCTGAATGAGGGGGTAAACGATGTAAACTTGCCGTCCCTCCTTGAGTTGCGAGCCGATGAAGCGGTAAACCTCCTGCCGGTGGTTGTCATATCGCAATATGGTCTGTACTGGTTTCCTGCCGGGGGGGAGTTCGTCGATTACCGACACGTCGAGGTCGCCGTAAACGGTCATGGCGAGGGTGCGCGGAATGGGGGTCGCTGTCATTACCAGCACGTGTGGTGGAATGGAGTTCTTGCTCCACAGCCGTGCGCGCTGGGCAACGCCGAAGCGGTGTTGCTCGTCGATGACGGCGAGCCCGAGGTGGGCAAACTGCACGTTGTCCTCGATGAGCGCATGGGTGCCCACAGTGATGCCTATCTCGCCTTGCATCAGTCCGTGGTGAATGATGTCGCGCGACTTCTTGGGGGTTGACCCTGTGAGCAATGCCACCTTCACGCCCACCTGCGATGCCAGTTGGCTGATGGTCTCGTAGTGCTGTTGCGCAAGAATTTCGGTGGGAGCCATTATGCAGGCTTGGTAGCCGTTGTCGATGGCGAGCAGCATCGTCATCAGTGCCACGAGCGTCTTTCCGCTCCCCACGTCGCCTTGCAGCAGGCGGTTCATTTGCCGTCCGCTGCCCATGTCGGCGCGTATTTCCTTTATAACCCGTTTCTGCGCCCCGGTGAGGGGGAATGGTAGCACGTGGTTGTAGAAATTGTTGAAGTGCTCGCCCACGCGCGCAAAGCGGTGTCCGCCGAGCCTCATGGAGCGTACCTTGGAGTAGCGCAGCAGGTTGAGTTGCAGGAAGAATAGTTCTTCATACTTCAGGCGGAACTGGGCGCGTTGCAGCATCGGCACCGATGCGGGGGTGTGGATGTTGACGAGAGCCTCGCGCAGAGGAATGAAGCGGTAGCGGGCGATGATGTCGGGTGGCAGCGGGTCGTCGATTTCCTTGAGCGTGGCAAGCAGGTTTTGCACCAATTGCTGCATGGTGCGTGTTGACATGGATCGGTTGCGCATCTTGTCGGTGAGGTTGTAAACGCCTTTTAGCCCCTGCGACTCCATGCCCGGCTTGTAGGCATCGACCTCGGGGTGGGTGATGCTGAAGCGCGAGTTGTAGAGGGCTGGCTTGCCGAAGATGATGTAGTCGATGCCCGTGTGCAGGTTTTCTTGTATGTATTTCACCTTGTTGAACCACACCACGTCGATCGAGCCTGTGCCGTCGAAGAAGAGGGCGTTGAGCCTGCGCTTGGCTCCCTCGCCGTGGGCGGCAAAGGCTGCAAATTGCCCCTTGAGTTGCAGGTAGGGCATTTCGCCCCCTTCGGAAAGTTGGCGCAACTCGCTAATCTTGTGAATCTTGCTGCGGTCAACGTATCGGAAGGGGAAATAATAGAGCAGGTCGTAATATGAGCGAATGCCAAGCTCTTGGGCAAGCAGTTCGGCTCGCTTGGGGCCCACGCCGTGCAGATATTTTATGTCGAGTTTAGTGAGATTTTCCAATGTGGGTGTGACGGTGAAATTGTTATGGTGTTTTGCTTTTATGTGGAGGGGTAGAGACGCGATTAATCACGTCTCTACGGGTGGCGGCAATGGTTTTTGAGCAACGTTTCGGCTACTTCGATGTCGCCTGGGTGGGTGATTTTTATGTTGCATGGGTCGCCAGTCACGAGGTGTATGGCGAAGCCTGCGCGTTCCACCACCGAGGCATCGTCGGTGAATGTTGGGTCGTAGTCGGCGGTATAGGCGCGTTTCAGCATCATTGCGTCGAAGGTTTGTGGTGTCTGCACTGCCACCAGGCGCGAGCGGTCGAGGGCGCATGATGTGCCGTCGTCGCCGGTTTGCCTGATGGAGTCGGTGACTGCCACAACGGGAACGGCATTGCCGAGGCTGGCGGCTTGGGCATAGGCGTTGTCGATGACATGCAGCGGAACGAGCGGGCGCACTCCGTCGTGGACGGCGATGAGGTCGCCTTGGCTGGCATCGATGGCGGCAAGTGCGTTTTTCACCGAGCCAAATCGGTTGTCGCCGCCAGCGACTACCTTAAGGGGTTGGGTGAATGAGTGTTGCTGGCACAGTTGGTTCCAATATTGGATTTGTGACTGCGGCAACACGAGTATGATTGTCGCTCCAGCGGCGGCAAAGCGGTTGATGGTGTGCATGAGCACTGGTGTTCCTGCCAGCGGCAGGAATTGTTTTGGAATGGCTGAGCCAAATCGGCTGCCCGACCCTCCGGCTACTATTATTGCGTATCGTGTCATTTCTTTTCGTCCGTGTTTGTGTCGGTGAGTGTGTGGAGCGGCTGTCACGCTCCATAGTGCAAAAATATAAAATCAATCAGAAATTAGGAATCTGTTCAAGCAATTAGGAATTGTTTTTTTTGATTATAGGCAAGTAGTTGGCAGATTTTTCCTTTGGTTGGTATTGCCTGAATCATAAGTTGTTTGCATATAAAAAACATAACTTATAATAACTGCTCCATCAAAGTCGGTTGTTCGACAAAAAAAAGCTGTGCCGATGCGAAATCGGCACAGCGTATCTTAATCACTTTGCCTTCCCCTCCCAATCAGCAGGGGTGGCAACCCACTCTCACTGTAGCTTGGCAAGGGCTGCCGCAATGCGCTTGGCTGCCTCGCGAATGTTGTCGTCGCTGGTTGCGTAGCTCAGGCGAATGTATCCAGGTGCGCAGAATGCAGCTCCGTCAACGGTGGCAACGTGCGCCTCGTCGAGCAGATACAGGGCAAGGTCGCCCGAAGTGGCAATCGTGTGGTTGCCATAGCTTTTGCCAATGTATGCCGACACTTCGGGGAACACGTAAAATGCACCCTCGGGGTTGCTTATCTTCAAGCCAGGAATCTCCTTCAATAGCGAAACAATCAAGTTGCGGCGACGCTCGAAAGCCTTGCGCATCTCTTCGACGCAATCTTGCGGCCCGTTGTATGCCTCTTCGGCAGCCTTCTGTGCTATTGACGACGCGCCCGATGTGTATTGACCCTGCAACTTGTTGCAAGCCTTTGCCAACCACAACGGAGCGGCAAGGAATCCGATGCGCCATCCCGTCATGGCATAAGCCTTCGATACGCCATTTACGATTGCCACGCGACCCTCCATCTCGGGGAACTGTGCTATCGAATTAAACTCACCTGTATAGTTTATATGTTCGTATATCTCATCGGCAAGCACCAAAATGTCGGGGTGTGCTGCAATCACATCGGCAAGAGCCTTCAACTCGTCGCGCGAATACACGCTGCCTGTTGGATTGGATGGCGAGCAGAGCAGCACCATGCGAGTGCGTGGCGTGATAGCAGCAGCGAGTTGCTCGGGCGTAATCTTGAAGTCTTGTTCAAGCGATGCAGGCACCAGCACACATTTGCCCTCGGCGAGTTTCACCATCTCGACATAGCTCACCCATGCCGGGGTGGGGATAATCACCTCGTCGCCAGGATTGATGGCTGCAAGAATGCAGTTGCACAACGACTGTTTCGCCCCATTCGACACGATGATTTGCTCGGGAGTGAAATCAAGGCCGTTTTCATGTTTCAGCTTTGCGCATATTGCCTTGCGCAACGACAGATACCCGGGAACGGGCGAGTAAAACGAGAAATTGTCGTCAACGGCGCGCTTGGCAGCTTCCTTTATATGATCGGGGGTGAAAAAGTCGGGTTCTCCCACCGAGAGGTTAATCACGTCAACACCTTGAGCCTTCAATTCATTGCTCTTTTGCGACATCGCCAGCGTAGCCGACGGCGACATTGCCTTAATCCTGTCAGAAATATGCTCCATGTTTATAATAAAACTAATTTGCTGCAAAATTACATATAAAAATGGCAATTTGCCAATCCTTTGCCGGCAAATCGAGCCAATAAAGCCAAATTTACGCTGCTTGCCATGTTATTGGCAACCGAGTAGTTTCCCGACTTCGGGTAGCATGATTCCATCGAGGGCATATACAGGCACTGGCACTTCTACCGCACCTATCGCCCAAGGGCCAATCTCATAGGGGTTGAAATAAAACACCACGTTGCAACCTTCCAAGTAGAACGTTGGCGACTGCAAGGCATAGTCGATGGCTTCGACGTTTATGCCCGATTTGTCCTGCAGTTGCTTGTCGGTCGTCACGCCAAATCGTTCACGCAACGAGCTTTTTATCAACGTTGCCAAGTCGTCAGTCTTGTCTGGCATTACAATATCGCCAATCCCGAGTACCTTGCCACGTTGTACGTCATAGTTGACAAACGACGACGAATATACCGGATGCGCGCCGCCTCCATACATATAATGGTAAACCTCAAACGTGGCATAGCGGCTGTTTAGCGACATAGCCCTCACGTCTATCATCTGCTCAAGCACACGTGCTACAGCCAAATTGGCAGGCACCGAATCGACAGCCTGCAACTCGGCATCGTCGTCCATCGTCACCGGTTCGGCGACAAATCGGCGCATCGCCTCGTCAACAGCAATGGTGTCGCTGCCGAAGCAACGGGCAAGCAGCGTGTCTTGCAAGCATTTCACATCGGCATTGCCAAGTTGTCGCGGCCACTGCAACGTTGCGCCGGCGGTGGTGTATAGTTTCACCTCTGTGCCAAATGTGGTGTCTCCCACGCATAGATAATTGCCTTTCAACGACTTCTCGACAATGCTTATTTCAAAATTGTTCACCCCGTTGCTTTCTTCCTTGGCAACGCTTGCATCGTTATTGCCCGAACAGGCTGCCATAACGGTTGCTGACAATGCAACAACAACCAGTTTTTTCCCTTTCATAATTTATTAATGTTTACAGAACGGCAACAAACATACGGAAAATATGTGAAATAACCGAATAAAACTCTCCAAAAACACCTTTTCTCGCCACTTGTCAATAATAAATGAAGCTGACAATAATGTCGCGGAGCCATACACATGTATTATGTCGTTGGCAACAAGCCACAATATAAAAGCCGCCACGGCAATGTCGGTCGGAGATAGCCGTGGCAGCTTTTGCGATATGTTGCGTGGCAGGTTCAATATTTCACATTATACCAATCCCACAAGTTTGTTTTTTTATTGTTGAGTTCATCTCGGGTGAATGTACGCGAGTTTTGTGTCCTTTTCTCTGACATTTTGATGAACTTTCCTGTGCTGTCGATTTGATAGACGGTGCAGGTGATGTAGGCATCGACTTGCTGGAATGTTTCGAGTGGAATTGAGGTTGAGGTGGTCGGCACAAGCTGATAGACGAAAACCTCCTTGTTTTCGTTGATGCGGAATTGCTTGACAGGAATGTTAGTATATTTTATCGTACATTCGAGCGTATCAACAATATTGAAATTACGGTCAACTGTTATGAAGCAAAAACTTATGGGTTCGCCTAAACCTCCGACAAGTATATATCCCAAATAGGTGTCATTCCCAAGGTGGAACTTTTTGAGCATTGACAATCCCAAATCTTCATAATCGGACGCATGTCTGAATTTTGTTAATTGAAAATCATCATACAACTTGTTGGGAATTACATACCCATCGTTAGGTATGAAGAAACTTCGTTGGAGTTCACTTACCTGCCCCGAGTAGAATGGCAGGCACGATGGCTTGAGATAAGTGATTGCATGCCTGATGTAGTCGGTAGTGTTTTTAGCCACCGCTACATTAAATGATAATGCAATTATTAAAAAAGTAGTTTCAGTTTCATGTTTTTGTTTTGGGCTTTTGTAGGTTGGTATTCGATTATGGATAGTAGTTTGTTAAGCTATGTTGCAAAGTTGGGGCAACTTATTGAAATAAAGAAAATAATTGGTGAAAAATATGTGAAAACCATGGCTGTCGTTACGAGAAGTGTTTGTGTCGCAGGATTGTTGCCGTTGGGTGTTTTTTGATTTTTTTCATAATTCGTGGGTTTTGTGTAAATTTGCACCACTGAATTAAGAAGATAGATGAACCATATTAGAAATTTCTGCATAATAGCGCACATCGACCATGGCAAGAGTACGCTTGCCGACCGCTTGCTCGAACAGACCAAGACCGTGGTGGGCAAGGACTTGCAAGACCAGGTGCTCGACGACATGGATCTTGAACGCGAGCGTGGCATCACCATCAAAAGCCACGCTATACAGATGGACTATGTGCATCGGGGCGAGGCATACGTGCTGAACCTAATCGACACCCCGGGGCACGTGGACTTTTCATATGAGGTGTCGCGGTCGATTGCCGCTTGCGAGGGGGCGTTGCTGATAGTTGACGCATCGCAGGGCATACAGGCGCAGACCATCTCCAACTTGTATATGGCGATTGACAACGGGCTTGAGATAATACCTGTCATCAACAAGGTTGACCTCGACAGTGCCAAGCCCGACGAGGTGGAAGACCAGATAATCGACCTGCTTGGCTGCAAGCGCGAGGAGATAATACGCGCCAGCGGCAAGACGGGCATCGGGGTTGACGAGATACTCGAAGCGATAGTGGAGCGGATTCCTGCCCCCAAGGGCGACCCCAATGCGCCGTTGCAGGCGTTGATTTTCGACTCGGTGTTCAACCCGTTCAGGGGCATCATTGCCTACTTCAAGATAGTGAACGGAACGTTGCGCAAGGACGATTTTGTGAAGTTTGTGAGCACCGACAAGGAGTATCATGCCGACGAGGTGGGCGTGCTGAAACTCACCATGTCGCCGCGCAACGAGTTGTCGGCAGGGAATGTGGGCTACATCATTTCGGGCATCAAGACCTCGAAGGAGGTGAAGGTGGGCGACACCATCACCCACGTTGACCGCCCGTGTGAGAAGGCTATTGCCGGATTCCAGGAGGTGAAGCCGATGGTGTTTGCCGGCGTATATCCCATAGTAAACGAAGACTTTGAGAACCTGCGTTCGTCGCTCGAAAAGTTGCAGCTCAACGATGCGTCGCTCACGTTCCAGCCCGAGTCGTCGATAGCCCTCGGCTTTGGTTTCCGCTGCGGCTTCCTTGGGCTGTTGCACATGGAGATTGTGCAGGAGCGGTTGAGCCGCGAATATAACATGGAAGTCATCACCACGGTGCCCAACGTGTCGTATAAGGTGTATGACAAGAAAGGGGGGTGGACCGAGGTGCACAACCCGGCGGGAATGCCAGACCCGACCTATATCGACCATATCGAGGAGCCGTATATAAGGGCTTCGATTATCACCGTGACCGACTATATAGGCCCCATAATGACGCTGTGCCTTGGCAAGCGCGGCGAACTGGTGAAGCAGGAATACATATCGGGCAACCGCATAGAATTGATATTCGACTTGCCGCTTGGCGAAATTGTGATAGACTTCTACGACAAGTTGAAGAGCATCTCGAAGGGTTATGCGTCGTTTGACTACCATATCCACGACTTCCGCGAGTCGCGGCTGGTGAAGCTCGACATATTGCTCAACGGCGAGCCTGTCGATGCGCTAAGCACGTTGACCCACTTCGACAATGCGGCAACTTTCGGCAGGCGCATGTGTGAGAAGTTGAAAGAGCTTATCCCAAGGCAGCAGTTCGACATTGCCGTGCAAGCCGCCATCGGTGCGAAAATCATCGCCCGCGAGACCATCAAGGCGGTGCGCAAGGACGTTACCGCCAAGTGCTATGGTGGCGACGTGAGTCGCAAGCGCAAGTTGCTCGAAAAGCAAAAGGCGGGCAAGAAGCGCATGAAACAGATAGGCTCGGTTGAAGTGCCGCAAAAGGCTTTCCTTGCCGTGCTCAAGCTCGACTAAACGACCAACGCCGGGAGCGCAGTGGTGCATTCCCGGCGTTTTTCTTGCCGAGATGAGGTGCCGCGGCGAAATTTTTTGAAAAAAATTGGCGACAACGCTTGTTGTTTTGAAAAAAAGCAGTACCTTTGCAGCGTTGAAAACGAAATTGTCCAGTGGTGTAATGGTAGCACTTCGGATTCTGGTTCCGCCTGTGAGGGTTCGAGTCCTTCCTGGACAACAAAAAAGTGGGGAACGGTAGTGTTCATTACAGCGTCATGGCCGCAAGGGTTATGCGTTTTATCCAATTGTAATCGCCGATAGCAGGGCACCACGTGATGGTAAATTTATTGAAAGGATTGGTTCGTATAACCCAAACACTAATCCTGCTACAATAAGTTTAAATTTTGAAAGAGCTTTGTATTGGGTAAACGTGGGCGCAATCCCAACCGATACAGTTCGCAACATCTTGTCTCGTGAAGGCGTAATGTTGATGAAGCACCTCCAAGGCGGTGTAAAGAAGGGTGCATTCACCGAAGAAGAAGCACAACGTCGCTTTGAGGCTTGGAAGAATGAAAAAGAAGCAAAACTCAACGCAATCAAGGCTAAATTGAACGAGGACAGCCGCAACGCCGAAAAGGCTCGTCTTGACGAAGAAACCGCCAAGAAGAACGCCAAGGCTGAATTGGTTGCCAAGAAGAAAGCCGAATTGGCAAAGGCTGCTGAGGAAGCTGCCAAGGCTGCCGCAGCCGAGGAACAACCGGCTGAAGCCGCAACTGAAGAAGCTCCGGCTGCAGAATAACCTCGATTGCAAGATAAAGGTTAACATGAGGGAGGACACTACACGACGTGTGTCCTCCCTCTTTTTTGTGCTATTCCAAGGTGGCTCGTTGGACCTCTTCGAGACCCCTGCAGCTTGGGAGGGTTTTGTTCCGACGGTTCCTTGCCCTAAAGGGCTGCGTTACCGCTGGCTAGCGCAAAGTTGGACGGCTTCGCCGCCCCTTGCTATATTTTTAACGAGGTTGTTGGGTCGTCATTTTATGGAGTGCTATACAACTGGAATTTTTCGTAGGAGATGTGCCAAAATTTTTGAGATTGTTTGAAAAAACGGGCTGATTGTGAATATTACGGCGTTGCCTTGGGGCAAAATGTTGCGGAAATTGCGTAATTTCGTAGCGTAAAAAATGAAAACAAGGAAACGCATGAGAAAGTTAAATAGACTCTTTATTGTATTAGGGTTGGCGTTGGCTGTTTGTGCAGGTAATGTCAGTGCCGAGGAGTTGGTGATACTCACCACAAATGACACGCATAGCCACATCGATCCCGATTTTGACGGTAAGGGCGGAGTGTTGCGCCGCAAGGCATTAATCGACAGTGTGCGCAGTGCCGAGAATAATGTTTTGCTCGTCGATGCCGGTGACATAGTGCAAGGCACGTTGTATTTTTCGCTCTATGGCGGCGCGGTGGAATATGCGCTGCTCGACAGCCTTGGCTACGACATATCGGTGCTTGGCAACCATGAGTTTGACAACGGCATCGACTCGCTTGCCGCAAGGCAGAATCCGTTGAAGGTGACTCGCCTGTCGGCCAACTATGATTTCTCGGCAACGAAGCTCGCCGGGCATTACAAGCCATACGTGGTGAAGGAGTATGGCGGCAAGCGGTTTGGCATAATGGGCATCAACCTCAACCCGGTGGGGATGATTGACATGACTAATTGCAATGGAATAGTTTACACCAATTCGTTGCAGGCTGCCAATGAAACTGCCCGTTACCTGAAGCAGACCGAGAAGGTTGACTTCGTGATAATGGTTTCGCACGTGGGGTATGACATTGACAACCCCGATTCGCCAGGCGACAAGCAGATTGTGGCATCGGGCAGCGACATCGATTTGGTGATTGGCGGGCACTCACACACGCTTGTCGATCCTGCCAATGCCAGTGGTGTGGCTTGCGTGCTGGAAAACAAGGAAGGCAAGATGGTGCCAGTGGCTCAAAACGGGAGCGGGGGCAAATATGTGGGGTGCATAAAGGTTGACCTCGACAGCCTCACCGTGCGCCAAAGCCTGATTCCCGTTGACGAACATTGGGACAAGAAAGCCCATTACCCGTCGTTGGAGGCATTCCTTGCCCCGTTCCAAAAGCCTGTGCACAAGTTGATGAACAATATAGTAGCCCAGTCGAAGCAGCACTATGGCAACAGCAGCGTAGAGATGCAGAATTTCGTTGCCGACATGGCATTTGAGATAACCACCAACCAAAGCGGCATGAACGTTGACCTTGCGATAATGAACAAGGGTGGCATACGCCAGCCGATGCCCGAGGGCGGCGTGTCGGAAGGGTTGATAGGGGCGATGTTCCCGTTCAACAACAAACTTGTGGTAATCGACGTGATTGGCGAAGACCTGATGAAGGCATTTGAAGTGATGGCTGCCCGCGGCGGCGATGCCGTGAGCAACAACGTGAAGGTGCTTTACAAGAAAGACGGAACTGTGGAGGCTGCCACCGTGAATGGCATGGCAGTGAACCGCGCAAAGATATACCGCATCGCCACTCTCGACTACTTGGCTCATGGCGGCGACCATCTTTCGTCGTTTGAAAACAAGGAGATAAAATATTGCGACAGCGAGAAATTCGGTGTACGTGCCCTTGACTATATCACCAAGATGGGGCTTAACGACGTGATGATACAGCCGAGCAGCCGTCCGCGAATGCAATGTATAAATTAATGTAGCAGAGATGAAGCGCAGGATATTTGCATTGGCAGTGTGCCTTGCCTCGTGTGCCATGACGCTGCTTGCGGCAGGGGAGCGGCAGTTGCCATCGATATTTAACGGAGTTGACAGGCAGCAGATGGATTGCTGGGTTGACTCGGTGATGTCGGCGATGACAGTCGATGAGAAGATAGGCCAATTGGTGGTGGCGCAAGTGATGCCCTCTGACGACCAGAACAATTTGGCTTGGATAAAGAAACTTGTCGAGCGCTACCACATAGGCGGACTGCTTTACACCAAGGGCACGTTGGCAGAGCAGGCACGTGTGACCAATTATGCCCAGTCGCGAGCGCAAGTGCCGCTCATGATAACCCTCGACGGCGAGTGGGGCTTGTCGATGCGCTTCACCGATGCCATAAAGTATCCTCGCAACATGGTGCTCGGCGCGATAGCCGACGACCGCCTGTTGTATGAGTATGGCAGCGAGGTCGCCCGGCAGTGCCGCAGGGCTGGAATACAGGTGAATTTCGCCCCGGTGCTCGATGTCAATGACAATCCTGCCAATCCTGTAATAGGCACTCGCTCATACGGCGAAGACCCGCATCTCGTCGCCCGTCACGGCATAGCCTATTCCAAGGGACTTGAGGACGGTGGCGTGCTGTCGGTGGGCAAGCACTTCCCGGGGCATGGCAATTCGTCGCAAGACTCCCACAAGACGTTGCCGACAATCAACAAAAACAGGTCGGAACTAAAGATGTGTGAATTTGTTCCGTTCACGCAATATATAGATGCAGGGCTTTCGGGAATGCTGACAGCCCACTTGTATGTTCCCGCCCTCTTCGACGAGCAAGTGCCGTCGTCGTTGTCGGGGAAGGTTGTCACCGACTTGCTCAAAAACGAGATGGGCTTCAACGGGCTGGTATTCACCGACGGACTTGCCATGAAAGGTGTTACACGCGAAAAAGACGTGTGTGTGAAGGCTTTGCTTGCCGGTAACGATGTGCTGCTCGGACCCGTGAACATTGCGGGGGAGATTGCATCGATGAAGAGTGCCGTCGCCACGGGGCGGCTGCCACGCGCGCTCATCGACGAGCGGTGCCGCAAGGTGCTTCAATACAAGTATGCGCTCGGGCTGAGCCGCAGGCAACAGGTTGACCTGAAAGGGCTTGTGGCTGACATCAATTCGGGCGGTGCCGAAGCCTTGTGTCACAAGTTGTGGGCAAATGCCATAACGGTGGTGAAGGACGACGAGGCACTGTTGCCGCTGAAGAACCTCGACAAGACCCGTGTGGCTGTGCTCACAATGGGAGGAAAAGGGGGATTGACCTCGATGTTCCAGAACCGTTGCCGAATGTATGCCGAAACGGGCAAGTTTGACTTTTACGACGGAATGTCGGTTGACAAGCTGGCGGCAGAATTGAACGAATATGACGTAGTGCTCGTTGCCGTGCATTCGGGCGACAAGAAATATGCGTCGGCTCTCGACCAACTCACGCAAAAGGTGCATGGCAAGGTGGTGAGCGTGATGTTCACCACGGCATACGCCGCATCGCGTTTCGCACCTGCGCTTGGACGGTCGGCTGCGGTAGTCATGGCTTACGACAATTGCGATTTGGCGCAAGACTATGCAGCGCAAACCATCTATGGTGGCAATGCGGCAACGGGAAAATTGCCCGTTTCGATTGCCGGTGTGGCAAAGGCTGGCACGGGAGTGACCACCAGTGCCGTGCGGCTTGGATATGGAGTGCCCGAGGAGGTGGGCGTTGAGGCTGATGTCGAGGCCCGCATCGACTCGCTTGTCGAGGTGGGGCTGAAAACGCGGGCTTTCCCCGGCTGCCAAGTGCTTGTGGCACGCCATGGCAAGGTGGTGCTTAACAAGGCTTACGGCAACATCGATTACAAGTCGGGCAGACCCGTGACGGTGAACACCATTTATGACCTTGCCTCGGTGACCAAGGGAACGGGAACCATCGCCGGCGTGATGGAAGCATACGACAACGGGCTGATTGACATTGATGCTACTGTCGGAAAATATGTGCCGCAATTGCAAGGCTCCGACAAGGAGGGGATAACGTTGCGGCAACTGCTATACCACGAGTCGGGAATGCCGCCATCGCTCGATATGTATGGCGTGCTAATCGACACTGCATCTTATAGCGGTCGTCTTTTCAAGCGTCGCAAGAGCGGGGTGTATTCCATAAGGGTGGCACGAAACCTGTATGCCAACCGTTCGGCGCGTGTGCGTCGGGATATTGTTTCGACAAAGCGTAGCAGCAATTTCGACTTTGCCATTGCCGATGGCGTGTATGGAGGGAAATCGACCCACGACACCATCATGCAGCGCATATACAATACACCATTGAGGAAGAACCGCAAGTATTGTTACAGTTGCCTCAACTTTTGCCTGCTGATGAACGCCGAAGAGAACGCGACAGGAGTGCGACACGACAAGTATGTGGGCGACAGCGTGTTTGCTCCGCTTGGGGCTTACCACACTCTGTACAATCCGCTCGAGCACTTCAGCAAGAATGAAATTGCGCCCACCGAGCAAGACCCCATGTTGCGCCACCAGCTTATACAGGGATATGTGCACGACGAGACGGCTGCCTATTCGGGTGGGGTGCAGGGCAATGCAGGGCTGTTTTCAAATGCCAACGACCTCTCGAAGCTGTTCCAGATGTGGCTAAACGGCGGCGAGTATGGCGGCAAGCGGTATTTGAAGCAATCGACGGTTGACTTGTTTTGCAAGGACAAAAGCCCCAATTCGCGCCGCGGACTCGGCTTTGACAAACCCGATATTGAAAACAAGGAGAAGTCGCCCACATGTGCCGAGGCGACTGCTGCCACATTCGGGCATATAGGATTCACGGGAACAGCCTACTGGGTTGACCCCGACAACGACATGATGTTTATATTCTTGTGCAACAAGATAAACCCGACGAGAGATAACAGGGCGTTTTCGCAGCTCGACATTCGTCCCAAGCTCTTTTCGCTTGTTTACCAGAGTTTGGAAAAATAGGCAGACTTGCGCGTTGCATGGGAGGTTAATAACCTGTTTGACAAAATTAAACAACTCTTGCTGCGATTTCTGATTCTTTTGCAGTATCTTCGCACAAGATATAATGGAACTGTTGTGTTTCCCTGCATATAAAAATGTGCGATTCAGGCGGTTTCTACTATGGATGAATATAAGTGAATGGGAATGTTAAAGCTACCAGAAAAGATAATATGCGAAGCCGGTGCGTTGGAGCACAGTGGCAGCTTGTTGCCCGGTTATGGGCACAAGGCATTGATTGTCACAGGTCCGCATGTAGGGCATTCGCCAATGATGGAACGGTTGAAAACGGTTCTCGACAACTCGGGAGTCGCTTATGAAATATTTGACCAAATCACCAACGAGCCAGCCGACTTGATGATTTCGGCAGGCGTTGCGGCATATACCGCCGCGGGGTGTGATTTTTGCATAGGTTTCGGTGGCGGCAGCCCCCTCGATGCAGCCAAGGCTGTTGCCATGATGACGGTGGGCAGAGGTGAGATTGCCGATTATATGGGCAAGGAATTCGACTGCCCTGTTCCCCCCGTCGTGGCTATTCCCACCACGGCAGGAACAGGCTCTGAAGCTACCCGTTTCACCATCATAACCGATAGCCGGCGCGGCGTGAAGATGCTGCTCAAGGGCGATGTGCTGTTGCCTAAGTTGGCAATTGTGGATTATACGCTCGGCATGGGCGCGCCACGTGGGGTGACGGCTGCCACGGGGCTTGATGCCTTCACCCATGCCATAGAGGCTTATATATCGCGGCAAGCCATGCCCGAGACCGATACACTTGCCATTGGCGCCATAAAGGATATAATGGAATGGTTGCCACGTGCGTATGCCGATGGTTCGAATGCCACTGCCCGCGAAAAAATGGCTCGGGCTGCGCTCAATGCAGGAATTTGCATCAACAATTCGAGCGTTACCATCGTGCACGGTATGAGCCGCCCGATAGGTGCGCTGTTCCATGTGCCTCATGGACTGTCGAACGCTATGTTGTTGCCCACGTGTCTCGCTGACCTCGCCGACGAGGCGATGCCGCAGCTTGCCATGTGCGCTCGTTCGATGGGGATTGTTTCCCATGCCGACGGCGATGTGGATGCCGCCCATGCATTCGTTGACCGAGTGGGCGAGTTGTGCCGCACGTGTGATGTTCCTACGTTGCGTGGTTATGGCATCGACGAGGCAGAGTTTATGAAGTCGATAGGCAAGATGGCAGCCGATGCAATCAAGAGCGGCAGCCCTGCAAATGCTCCCAAAAAGTATTCGGCAAAGGATTGTGAGCGTCTGTACATGGAAGCCTACCATAACCAAACAATATAGGGGAGCAATAGATGTCGGGGCGGCGGGCAAGAATGAGGTATATTAGCAAGACGATTGTGGCGGCAGTGTGTTGTGCTGTCGCTGTATTTTCGTTTGTGTCGTGCAATACCACCAAGCATGTGCCGCAGGGCAAATATCTTCTCGACAATGTGTCAATCGAGATTGCCGACAAGAACCACCACGTGAGCAAGAATGAGTTGCAGAGCTACATACGCCAGCAGCCTAACCATGAAGTGCTCGGGGGGCTGAAGTTGCAATTGTGGTTTTACAACCTGTCGGGGCACGACAGCACCAAGTGGGCAAACCGCTGGATTCAGCGTGTGGGGGCGCCGCCAGTTATCTATGACCAGGAATTAACCGACGCATCGGTCAACCAGTTGCAAACGGCACTTGTCAACAAGGGATTTATGAACTCGGCGGTGAGTTGCGACACGATGATGAACATGAAGAAACGACGCATCGACGTGCGCTATAATATCACGCTCAACGAGCCGCACTATATTGACAGCATAAAGTATAATATCCCTAACGACACGTTGCGCGAACTTATACTTGCCGACTCGGCAAATTTCGTGCTGAAGCCGGGAGTGCTGTTCGACCGCACACAGCTCGACCTTGAGCGTCAGGGCATAACCAACCGCTTGCGCGAAAAGGGGTATTATGCCTTCAACAAGGAATATATCACCTTCACAGCCGACACTGCCGAGGGGCAGAAAGATGTGGTGCTGACGCTGAACATGATGCCGCCATACGCCAACAGCGAGATGGACTATTACGACCATCATGAGCCGTTTTTCGTGCGCAGCGTCACTTATGTAACCAACTATGATCCGCTTGTGATGCATGGCGTGAGCAGCTATGTCGCGCCCGACACTGTCAACTACCGCGATATTTCAATCCTTTACGATGAGCGATACATACGCCCGTCGGTGATAGAGGAATGCAACTTTATTGTTCCAGGCAGGTTGTATAGCTCTGCCGACGTTGACCGCACCTATCGTGCGCTCGGCAGGCTCGGGGTGCTGAAATTTGTAAATGTCGAAGTGATTCCCGTAGGGCGCATCGACGGCAAGGTGTGGGTGGATGCCTACTTCCTGCTGACCAAGGGCAAATCGCAAACTATATCGCTGTCGCTCGAAGGAACCAACTCCGAGGGCGACTTGGGTTTTGGTGTCGGAGCGTCATACACCCATCGCAACATTGCCAAGGGGGCAGAAGTCCTCGACACCAAGTTCAGGGCATCTTACGAAAGTCTGTCGGGCGACCTGTCGGGGCTTATCAACGACAATTATTCGGAATATTCGGGCGACGTGGGCATCACGTTCCCCAAGTTTAAGTTCCCTTTCCTGAAGAAGGAGTTCAAGCAGAAAGTGCTTGCTACCACCGAGTTCCTCACCACGTTCAATTACCAGGAACGCCCCGAATATACACGCGTCATTGCTGGTGCAGGGTGGAAATACCACTGGACTAATACCCGCAATAATGTGCGCACCAGCCACACGTTCAACCTTATCGACGTGAGCTATGTGTATTTGCCCGACAGCCAGGTTGGCTTTCTCGACGACATTACCAATCCGCTGTTGAGGTATTCATACGAAGACCACTTCATCATGCGCATAGGCTATTCTTATTATCACTCCAATAAGCGGCAGACAACGCCGCTCTCCTCGGGATTCCAGCGAAACGTTTACACCATAAGGACGGCAGCCGAGACTGCTGGAAACTTGCTATATGGCATGTCGAAGGCGGTTGGACAAGACCGCAACGACGATGCCTATGAAGTGTTTGGCATACGATATTCGCAGTATGCCAAGTTGGACGCCGATTTCTCGTTTACCCACTCTATGTCAACCCGCCACTCGGTGTCGTTCCATGTGGGTGCCGGCGTGGCTGTTCCGTATGGCAACTCCACCGTGCTCCCCTTTGAAAAGCGGTTCTATGCCGGCGGAGCAAACTCGGTGAGAGGGTGGGGCGTGAGGACGCTTGGACCCGGAAGTTTCGATGCTACCAACTCGGTGAACAGCTTCATATACCAGTGCGGCGACATTCGTCTCGACCTCAATATAGAATATCGTGCCAAGTTGTTCTGGGTGCTCGAATTGGGAGCTTTCATCGATGCTGGCAACATCTGGACTATCCGCGACTATGAGGACCAGCCTGGAGGCGTGTTCAAGTTCAACGAGTTCTACAAGCAAATCGCGCTTGCCTACGGGCTTGGGTTGAGGCTCGACTTCACCTACTTCCTGTTGCGCTTCGACTTGGGCATGAAAGCCCACAACCCGGCACAGAATCAGGAGCGATGGCCCATAATCCACCCCAACTGGTCGCGCGATGCCACATTCCACTTCTCAGTGGGATACCCATTCTGATTTTATTAACACACACATATATGTTATTTCATTATGAAACGATTAGTAATCTTCGATCTTGACGGTACGTTGCTCAATACAATTGAGGACTTGGGGCAAGCGGCGAATTATGCACTCGAAACCAACGGTTACCCCACACACAGCGTGGCTTCCTACCCGTTTTTTGTTGGAAACGGCGTGAGAAAGTTGATAGAGCGTGTTTTGCCCGAGGATATAAACAAGGAGTTGGTGATAGACAAGATGCTTGCCGACTTCAAGGCATATTATAACGAGCACAATACCGATTACACCGTACCCTATCCCGGCATAAAGGATATGCTTGCGTGGCTCCAGGAGGAGGGAGTGAAGATTGCGGTCGCTTCCAACAAGTATGACCTTGCGACGCAGAAGATTGTGCGCCACTATTTCCCCGAGATAAATTTTGTAGCTGTCGAGGGGCAAAAGGAGGGTGTGCCAGTGAAGCCCGACCCGTCGATAGTGTTTTCGATACTTGCACAAGCCAAGGAGCGTAAGTGTGACACGTTGTATGTGGGCGACTCTGGCGTGGACATGGAAACGGCGCGCCGTGCCTGCATCGACTCGGTGGGCGTGACTTGGGGATTCCGCCCCGAAAAAGAGCTTGTGGAGTATCATGCCGGGCACATCGTCAACACCCCAGCCGAAATTGAAACAATCATAGAACAATACATAGGATAATAATAAAACACGACATGGAACTAATGGAAAAACCAATGGACGACAACCGCATAGTTATGACTCTCGATGCCGGGGGAACCAACCTTGTGTTTGGTGCAGTAAGGAACAGAGTGTTTATAACAGCCCCAATCACGTTGCCTTCGAGCGGCAACAATCTCGACAAGTGCTTGCAAGCCATGACGCAAGGCTTCGAACTCGTAAAACAGCAGTTGCCCGAGCCGCCTGTGGCTATAAGTTTTGCTTTCCCTGGTCCAGCTGATTATCCTAATGGCATAATCGGCGGATATTTGCCCAATTTTCCAGCTTTCCGTTCGGGGGTGGCTCTCGGTCCCTATCTTGAAGAGAAGTTTGGAATACCGGTGTTCATCAACAACGATGGCGACTTGTTTGCCTATGGCGAGGCATTTGCAGGGCGTTTGCCCGAAATAAATGCAAGGCTTGCCGAGATGGGAAGCCCTAAGCAATATCGCAATCTGATAGGCTATACGTTCGGTACAGGTTTTGGTGTGGGGATAGTCTCGGGCGGACGGTTGCATATTGGCGACAATTCGTGTGTCGAGACCTTCTGCCTGTGCGACGGGCGGAGACCCGACATGATGGTCGAAGCCACCGTTTCGGCTGGTGGCATAGTGCGCGAATATGCACGATTGGCTGGTGCGGATGCTTCGGCGCTGACTGCCAAAGATGTGTATGACATAGCCGACGGGGCAATTGAAGGTAATTGCGAGGCTGCTCGTGAAGCATTCGAGGCATTTGGCACATCGGCTGGATGTGCAATAGCCGCGGCTGCATCGTTGCTCGACGGTATTGTGGTGCTTGGCGGCGGCGTGGCACACGGGTATAAGTTCTTTATGCCGGCACTGTTGGCACAGATGAGGGCGAAGTTGCGCAATTACAACGGGGAGGTACTTGGTTGTGTGCAGCCACAAGTTTATTTCCTCGACGATGAAGAACAATTCAAGCAGTTTGCACGTGGCGAAGCCCGCAAGTTGCAGGTGTATGGCAGCCAGCGCATGGTTGATTACGACCCCCACAAGCGAATAGGCATCACCTTGTCGAGCATCGGTTCGAGCAGGGCGATACAGCTTGGCGCGGCAGCATATGCCCTTAACCAGATAGCAGGAAAATGACATTGCACCCCCAATTCATAGAACAGATTGAAGGACTGTTTCCCGTTGAGGAAGCACGCCGACTGCTCGAAGCCATTTCGAGCACCGAAGCCATCACGAGCATAAGGGTGAATGCAGCCAAGACGGCATTGCGCCCGGTTGCCGCCCGAGTGCCGTGGTGCGACACGGGGTATTACCTCGATGGGCATGAGCCGTTCACGTTCGACCCCATGCTCCATGCTGGGCTTTATTACGTGCAAGACGCATCGTCGATGATAATAAGCCACATCGTGAAGTCGCTCATCGACAAGCCCGTGAGGTATCTCGACTTGTGTGCCGCCCCAGGAGGGAAGACCACGGCGGCTCTGTCGGCATTGCCTGCCGGGTCGCTGATGGTGTGCAACGAGGTGGTGCCGCAACGGGCAAGCATATTGAAGGAAAACGTGATGAAGTGGGGCTCGACCGATTGCATTGTCGCAAGCGACGACAGCAGCCGGTGGGGCAAGCTGACGCACTTCTTCGACGTGGTGGCTGCCGACGTGCCTTGCAGCGGCGAGGGTATGTTCCGCAAAGATGCCGGTGCTGTCGAACAGTGGACTCCTGCGCTGGTGGCGCAATGTGCCGAGCGGCAACGCCTCATCATCGACAACGTGTGGAATGCCATAGCCCCGGGCGGATTGTTCATATACAGCACCTGCACGTATAACCGCGACGAAAACGAGACGATGGTGGAATATGTCGGGGAAAAATATGGAGCTGTGCCGGTATTGCTCGACTTGCCAGCCGAGTGGGGTATTGCGCAGGGCGTGGGCAAGGAAGGGTGTTATCGCTTTTTGCCGCACCGCACGCGAGGCGAAGGGCTGTTTGTGTGCGTGATGCGCAAGCCCGACGACGAGAGGCGCGCTGTGGCGTTGCAAGACAAGCAGCAGCGACGCAACGTCCGCCAACCGGCAGCGAAAGTGCCCGACGACGTGAAGCGGTGGCTTGCTGGCGGCGAGGCGGCATACACCTTTGCCACGACTGGCGACACGGTGACGGCAGCGAGGAAAGAACTTGCAAATGAAATGACGTATGTGGCGAGCAATGTGAAAGTACTGTCGAGCGGAGTGGAAGTTGGAACGGTGAGGGGGCACGACATAGTGCCGTCGCAGTCGCTCGCCTTGTCAACCGCTCTCAATCGTCAATCTTTCGCCACGGCTGAAGTGGGGTATGGCGATGCCATAGCTTACTTGCGCGGCGATGCCATTGTGCTCGACAGTGCCGTTCCGCGCGGAATGGTGCTGTTGCAGTATGGCGGAATGCCGTTGGGATTCGTGAAGCAACTGGGTAACCGCGCCAATAACCTTTATCCCCGCGAGTGGCGCATACGCAGCACTTATGTTCCCGTTTCGCCGCCGTCGATATTGCAACAGCCGACGACGTGAAAAAGTGGGCATAAAAATCCCTGTTATTTGTTTTTTATAAGCCCGACTTGCATTATCTTTGCAATTGGGCTTAATCGGCTGCATGTTGAGCCGAGGTGGTCGCTGTGTGTAAAAAAGACGATGGTTGACGACAAATTAAAACTCAATGCCAAGAGCAAGTTTGCCATATACATGGAAACTCGCAAGATGCGCAAGACGCCCGAGCGGTTTGCCATACTGGACATGGCAATGTCGTTCAGTGATCATTTCAGTGCCGACTTGCTGTACAGGCGCATGGAGGAGGAGTCGTACCACGTGAGCCGTGCCACCATCTACAACACGCTCGACCTGCTCACCGACTGCGGCATACTGCGCCGCCACCAGTTTGGCAGCAACCAGTCGCAATATGAGTGTGTTGCCGACACGCCCAACCATCATCACTTGATATGCACCGAGTGTGGGAAAATCAAGGAGATAAAAGACACCGAACTGTTGAAATACTTTAATTCAAAGAAATATTCTTCGTTCACGGCATCATATTATGTGCTGTATATCTATGGCGTGTGCAGTGCCTGTGCGAGGAGGGTGAAACGCAAATCGAATATTAACAAAAAGAAATAACACCAGCATAAGACTATGAAAGTTGATGTATTATTGGGCCTTCAATGGGGCGATGAGGGTAAAGGAAAAGTAGTGGACGTACTGACTCCGCATTACGATGTTGTGGCACGTTTCCAAGGCGGGCCCAACGCAGGTCATACGCTTGAGTTTGAGGGAAAGAAGTATGTGTTGCGTTCGATTCCGTCGGGAATCTTCCAGCATGGTCAGGTCAATATAATAGGCAACGGCGTTGTGCTCGACCCGGTGTTGTTCCGTGACGAAGCCGAGTCGTTGATGCACAGCGGTGTTGATATAAAGCATGTGCTGAAAATATCGCGCAAGGCGCATCTGATTATGCCCACCCACCGCCTGCTCGATGCTGCTTATGAAAAGCTGAAGGGTGATGCCAAGATTGGTACTACCGGCAAGGGGATTGGTCCCACATATACCGACAAGGTGAGCCGCAACGGGTTGCGCGTGGGCGATATCTTCTGCGACTTCGACAAAAAGTACCAGATTGCCAAGAACCGCCACCTCAACTTGCTCAAGGCATTGGGTGAGGAAGCCGACATTGCCGAGGCTGAGGGTAAATGGATGGAAGCCATCGAATACTTGAAAGAATATGATATAATCGACAGTGAGTTTGTCGTGAACAAATATATAGCCGAAGGAAAGAAGATATTGTGCGAGGGCGCGCAGGGCAGTATGCTCGACGTTGACTTCGGGTCGTATCCTTTTGTCACTTCGTCTAACACCGTTTGCGCCGGAGCATGTGCCGGGCTTGGAGTCGCTCCGGGCAAGATAGGCGAGGTGTATGGCATATTCAAGGCTTATTGCACCCGCGTGGGCAGCGGTCCGTTCCCGACCGAGCTGCATGACGAGATAGGGGCAAAGATTCGCGACATAGGGCATGAATATGGTGCAGTGACAGGCCGTGAACGCCGTTGTGGCTGGATTGACCTGGTGGCTTTGCGCTACACTATCATGCTTAGTGGCGTGACGCAGCTCATCATGATGAAGAGCGACGTGCTCGACGGCTTCGAGACGGTGAAGGTGTGCAACTCCTACCGTGTCAACGGCGTGGAAACACAAGATTTCCCCTATGACATCGAGCATGGTATCGAACCGGTATATACCGAGATGCCCGGGTGGAACGTTGACATGACGAGTATAACATCGCCCGACCAGTTCCCCGAAGAGTTCAAGGCATACGTGGCATACCTCGAACGTGAGTTGCGCGTGCCTATAACCATCATCTCGGTAGGACCCGACAGAAAGCAGACTATTGACCTAAGAAGTAACAGATAAGAAAAACTGCAAGGCTATGGTGAAGGTAAAACCGTTCAAGGGCTTGCGACCGCCAAAGGCGATAGTAGAGAAGGTTGCTGCCCGTCCGTATGATGTGTTGAGTTCAGCCGAGGCCCGTAAGGAAGCCGATGGCAACGAACAGTCGCTTTATCATATAACTCGCCCCGAGATTGAGTTTGCCGACGGCATTGACGAACACAGCAGCGAGGTATATCAGCGAGCAATCGACAATTTCCACAAGTTCCAAGAGAATGGGTGGCTTGTGGAGGACAAGGAGGAATGCTACTACCTCTATGCCCAGACTATGGGCGACCACAAACAATATGGATTGGTGGTTGCTGCCAGCTCGCGCGATTACATGGAGGGCAGGATAAAGAAGCACGAGCTGACCCGCCACGACAAGGAAGAGGATCGCATGAAGCACATTCGTAACACCCGCGCCAATGTCGAGCCTGTGTTTTTCGCATTCCACGACAATGCCGAGCTTGAAGCCATAATCAACCGTGTAGCTGGGCAGGAAGCCGAGTATGACTTCGTGAGCGAGGATGGCATAAGGCACGAGTTGTGGGTGATTGGCGACAAGACGACGATAGGACAGATAACCAAGGCATTTGAGTCGCTGCCGGCATTGTACATTGCCGATGGTCACCACCGCACGGCTGCTGCCGCGCTCGTCGGCGACGAGATGGCGCGCAATAACCCTCACCACACCGGCGACGAGGAATATAACTATTTCCTTGCCGTGTGCTTCCCCGAGTCGCACTTGAAAATCATCGATTACAACCGGCTTGTGAAAGACTTGAACGGACACACCGAGGGCGAGTTTCTTGAATTGCTGAAGAAGCATTTCGACGTGGTGCCGATGGGCGTGGAGACCTACCACCCGACAGGCTTGCACAACTTTGCCCTCTACGTGGGCGGGCAGTGGTATTCGCTGACAGCCCACCCCGACACATACGACGACAACGACCCGATACGTTGCCTCGACGTGACGGTGTCGTCGAAATACATATTTGATGAGATATTGGGCATAACCGACTTGCGGCGCGACAAGCGCATCGACTTCGTGGGCGGAATACGCGGGCTTGAGGAACTGAAAGCCCGGGTTGACAGCGGCGAGATGGCTATGGCACTGGCTCTGTACCCAGTGACGATGCACCAGTTGCTGACGATTGCCGACACTGGCAACATAATGCCGCCAAAGACCACATGGTTTGAACCGAAGTTGCGGTCGGGGCTTGTAATTCATAAGTTGGAATGAGAAAAGCAATAATCACATTCATATTCCTGTTTGCGGCATTTCGCTATGCGATGCCGCAACAGGTGTCTTTTGCAGGGAGCAATCGTGCCGTGTTTGAAGAGACTCCTGCCGCCTCGACGGGGCTTGACAGGATATATGTCATATATGACTGCGACGGGGTGTCTATGAGCTACACACAGCGCACTGCCGGCAGCACAGTCACATGGTACACCTATCAGGAGCGCGGTGGCGGATATGCCGAAGTACTTGGCGGCATCGACCGCATCGACAATATGACCACGCGTCTGCCGCAGGTAGTTGCCAATTGCGGTTATATCATAGAGGAAGGCACCGACAGGACGTATGTGTGGGTTGTCGATTATTCCGACTATATGCTCAGCCTTAATAATATTGGCTTTGACACACAGCGCGATTGCGGCACGGTAAGGGTGTTTGTCGATGGCGTAGGGCGCGAAATGACATACTACACCATCACCGGAGTGCCGCAGCAGCTCGACCGCGGGCTGACGCTGACCTACCGCACGCTCGAATGGAACACCGAGAGCACGGCATGGGAAGAGGTGGCGGTGGAAGAAAACGAGGAGAGCTTCAGCACGACAATAGCTGTTCCAGCTCCGTATTGCAACACCGAGTTTACGTTGAGTGGCGACCGTTTCCTGCGTTATTGGAACATGGAGGAGAGCGTAACGAGCGCAACTTACACCACGAGTGCGGTGGCAGCAGAGACCATGGCGGTGCAAGACGAGCAGACTGCCGACAACGAGCAGGCGGCTGGAGACAGCGAGGGTGGTGAATCGTCGCTTGGTGGTTCAGCCCCTGTGTCGATTACGTTCACAGCCTATCCCACCGATGCCGTCATTCACCACGAGTGGCAGATGTCGCGCGACCAGGAGTTCAACAACATAGACAGCCGTTTCAACCAGCCAGAAATCACCCAGACCTTTAACGAGGGCGGAACATTCTATTTCAGGTATTACGGCGCCGACAGTTCGGGCGAATGCTCGACGACGGGCGAGACCTACACGGTGTTCATCGGCGAGTCGAGGCTTGAATGCCCCAACGCATTCTCGCCCGAGGCAAGTGTGGGTGTCAACGACGAGTGGCGCGTTTCCTATCGCTCGATAGTGGAGTTCCATTGCTGGATATTCAACCGCTGGGGCGTGAAAGTGTTTGAGTTCACCGACCCCGCGCAAGGCTGGGATGGAAAATACAAAGGCAAATACGTGAAGTCGGGAACATACTTCTATGTGATAGAAGCCCGTGGCGCCGATGGAGTGGAATATAACCTGAAGGGTGATATAAACATATTGAACTATACTGGCACGGGTAGCAGTAGCAGTGGAGGTGTTACCGAAT
This sequence comes from uncultured Bacteroidales bacterium, assembly GCA_949285735.1. Classification (GTDB taxonomy): domain Bacteria; phylum Bacteroidota; class Bacteroidia; order Bacteroidales; family Muribaculaceae; genus Avimuribaculum. The sequence goes on along the minus strand of CASEAQ010000026.1, from coordinate 13,217 downwards.
AAAAAGAGAAAGAGAGAGGACAACAGAATGAAAAAAATATTGTTGACGATGGTGTTGCTTGCGATGGCGTGTGTCATGCCGTTGCGAGCAGAGAGTGATGACCATTTCGGAGCTTACATACACGGACTTCATCCCATTTCAGCCAATCCCGATGTGCCAATGGCTGTGATGATTGCTGGCGAGCAGGTATTGCTCGACCGCATCGATATGTATGAGCGGCTCGACCGCGAAATGACGCAAATCATATATGGGCACAGCAACTTGTTCTTGAGCATAAAGAGGGCAAACCGCTACTTTCCGGTAATTGTACCGATATTGAAGAAGAACGGAGTACCCGAGGATTTTGCTTATCTTGCTGTGGTGGAGAGCTATCTCAGTGCCACGGCGCGCTCTTATGCCGGAGCAGTTGGAATGTGGCAGTTTCTGAAAGGCACTGCCAAGCAATATGGGCTGGTTGTGAACGATGAGGTTGACGAGCGTTACGACCCCGAGAAGGCTACCGAGGCGGCATGCCGCTATCTGAAGGCGGCGTATGCCAAATACAAGCATTGGCCCACGGTGGCAGCGTCATATAATGCCGGGATGGGGCGCATCTCGAAGGAGCTGGACAGGCAATTTGCCGAAAACTCATTCGACTTGTATCTCAATGAGGAAACTTCGCGTTATGTGTTCCGTTTCATTGCCATGAAATTGATAATGGAGCAGCCGAAAAAGTATGGCTTCTTTATAACGAAGAAGCAGCTTTACCAGCCATTGGAGTACACCAAGGTGAACGTGGCTGGTAGCGTGGAGAGCTGGAGCGAGTGGGCAAAGAAGCACGGCATCACATATTCGCAGTTGCGCGACATGAACCCGTGGATAAGGTCTCCGAAACTTGTCAACCGCGAACGCCGTGTCTATACGGTCAAGATACCTAAGCAGGAGAGCTTGTATCGCAGCAAAATGACTTATAGTGTTTACAACAAAAATTGGATTGTAGATTAGCCGATGGAGCTTAATGGGAAAGAAACAGATTGTGTATCGGTGCTTGGTGCGCGGGTACACAACCTGAAAAATATTGATGTGGAGATACCTCACGACCGCTTGACGGTGATAACCGGGCTTAGTGGCAGCGGCAAGTCGTCGCTGGCATTTGACACTATTTTTGCCGAGGGTCAACGCCGCTATGTGGAGACTTTCTCGGCATACGCCCGCAATATGTTAGGGCTGCTCGAACGCCCCGATGTGGACAAAATCACGGGGTTGAGCCCGGTGATTTCAATCGAGCAGAAGACGGTGAACAAGAATCCACGAAGCACCATAGGCACCACTACCGAGATATACGACTTCTTGCGGTTGCTGTATGCCCGTGTCGCCGATGCCTATTCTTATGTGTCGGGCGAGAAGATGGTGAAATTCACCGTCGAGAAAATCATCAATATGATTCTGAAAAAGTATATTGGGCACCGCATCTTCATTTTGTCGCCGCTGGTGAAGAACCGCAAAGGGCATTACAAGGAGCTTTTCGAGCAGTTGCGCAAGAAGGGCTACCTCACCGTGCGCATTGATGGTGTGTTGACCGAGATAAAGTATGGCATGAAGGTTGACCGCTACAAGAACCACAGTATAGAGCTGGTGATAGACAAACTGCGTGCCGACGACAAATACAAGGAGCGCATAAAGGCATCGATTGAGACGGCGTTCAAGCAAGGCGACGGGCAATTGATGATACTTGATGCTGACGACAACAACCAGTTGGGGCACTACAGCCGCAAGTTGATGGATCCTGCCACGGGGCTTTCGTATGCCGAACCTGCGCCACACAATTTCTCGTTCAACTCGCCTCAAGGGGCTTGCCGCAAGTGCAAGGGACTGGGCTACGTCAACATAATCGACCGCGACAAGATTATGCCAAACCCAGATCAATCGATACACGATGGAGGCATACTGCCGTTGGGAAAATATAAAAATTCGCTCATATTCTGGCAAATAGCTGCCATTTGCGAGAAATATGGAGTTACGATAAAAACTCCCATCAAGGACTTGCCCGAAGAGGCAATCGATGACATAATGAACGGTACCGATGAACATCTCGACATAAAGAACGAGACGCTCAGCACGTCGAACTACTTCTTGCGTTATGACGGGCTGGTGAAGTATATCGAGATGCAGCAGTCGGACGATGCCTCGTCGCAGGCACAGAAGTGGGCTGGACAATTCTTTTCGCGTGTGGTGTGTCCTGAGTGTGGCGGCGCACGGCTCAACAAGGAGGCGTTGCACTACTACATAGGCGGCAAGAACATAGCCGACTTGTCGGCTATGGACATATCGGAGTTGCAGGCATGGATGAGCAATATAAGAGAATACCTGACCGACCAGCAATGGAACATTGCCCGTGAAATAGTGAAAGAGATAAGCGGGCGGCTGAACTTCCTTGTTGATGTGGGGCTAAATTATCTTGCGCTGAACCGCAATTCGGCAACGCTGTCGGGCGGCGAAAGCCAGCGCATACGGCTTGCCACACAGATTGGGTCGCAACTGGTGAACGTGCTTTATATCCTCGACGAACCGAGCATCGGGCTGCACCAGCGAGACAACGTGAGGCTCATCGAGTCGTTGAAGAAGTTGCGCGATGCCGGCAACACGGTGATTGTTGTGGAGCACGACAAGGACATGATGTTGCAGTCGGACTACATTGTTGACATCGGGCCGCGAGCCGGGCGAAAGGGCGGACAAGTGATGTTTTCGGGAACTCCGCAGCAGATGCTTGCGAGCGACACCATAACGGCGCAGTACCTTAACGGGCAGCGCAAAATAGAAGTGCCAGCCATGCGGCGCGAGGGCAACGGGAAATCGTTGGGCTTGAAAGGTTGCCGCGGCAACAACCTGAAGGGGATAGATGTGGAAATTCCGCTTGGCGTGTTTGTGTGCGTTACCGGCGTGTCGGGCAGCGGCAAGTCGTCGCTCATCAACGGCACTTTGCAACCCATACTGAGCCAGCGTTTCTATAAGTCGTCGCAGGCTCCGTTGCCCTACGACGAAATAACAGGTATCGACAATATCGACAAGGTGGTGACCGTTGACCAGTCGCCATTGGGGAGGTCGCCGCGTTCCAATCCTGCCACTTATACGGGAGTGTTTGCCGACATTCGCAACCTGTTTGTCAACCTGCCCGAGGCAAAAATCCGCGGCTACAAGGCTGGGCGATTCTCGTTCAACGTGAGTGGCGGACGGTGTGAGGAATGCAAGGGTAACGGTTACAGGGCGATAGAGATGAACTTCTTGCCCGATGTGCTTGTGCCGTGCGAGGCTTGCGGTGGCAAACGCTACAACCGCGAGACGCTCGAAGTGCGATTCAAAGGGAAATCGATTGCCGACGTGCTCGACATGACCATCAACCAGGCAGTGGAGTTTTTCGACTCGGTGCCGTCGATTGTGTCGAAGATAAAAGTGTTGCAAGAGGTGGGCATGGGATATATCAAGCTCGGGCAGCCGTCGAGTACGCTGTCGGGCGGCGAGAGCCAGAGGGTGAAGCTCGCTGCCGAGCTGTCGAAGAAGGACACCGGGCGTACCGTCTATATCCTTGACGAGCCTACCACGGGGTTGCACTTCGAGGACATAAAGGTGCTGCTTGAGGTGCTGAACCGCCTTGTTGACAAGGGCAACACCGTGATAGTAATCGAGCACAACATGGACATCATAAAGAATGCCGACTACATAATCGACCTTGGACCCGAGGGTGGGCGCAACGGTGGAGAGATAGTTGCCACTGGCACGCCCGAGGAGGTGTCGAAAAACAAGAAGTCGCTCACGGCACAGTTCCTCAAGACAGAGTTGCAGTAGAGTAAAGGCATTGTCAGCCAGGTTCGACTTGGAATATAATTGTATAACTCTAAAAAAGCTAAAGAACGATGGGGCAGCGTGAAATACCCGACATAGATTTTGACAATCCCGACTTTATCACAGCCATCGATATGGTGAACAACACCAATAGGTCGATTTTTCTTACTGGCAAGGCAGGGAGCGGGAAAAGCACGTTGCTGAAGTATATATGCGAGACGACCAAGAAGAGCTATGTGGTGCTTGCGCCTACGGGTATCGCTGCGGTTAACGTCGGCGGCATGACGATGCACTCGTTCTTCAAGATGCCGTTGAAGCCCATGCTGCCCGACGACCCCGACTACTCGCCGCGCAATATGCGTAATACTTTGAAATACACGAGGGAGAAAGTAAAGATAATCAAGGCTCTCGACTTGATTATAATCGATGAAATATCGATGGTGAGGGCCGACATGATTGACTTTATGGACAGGGTGTTGCGCCACTTCTCGGGCAACGGGCGCGAGCCTTTTGGCGGCAAACAGCTGTTACTCGTGGGCGACATATTCCAGCTCGAACCAGTAATAAAGAGCGATTTCCGCGAGATATTGCGGCGGTATTACAACAATTTTTTCTTCTTCAACGCTGCGGCTTTTGCCCGCATGAAACTTGTGGCGATAGAATTGCGCAAGACTTACAGGCAGAAGGATGCACGATTTATAAGTATGCTCGACCGCGTGAGGGAGAACAAGGCTACCGCCGACGACTTGAATCAAATCAACAGCCGCTATCGCCGTTGCGGCACAGACGATGGCAGCGGCAACTTCGTTATGACGCTTGCCACGCGCCGCGACACGGTTGACTACATAAACGAGCAGAAACTCGACGAGTTGCCCACCGAGGGGCATAGCTTCGAGGGGAAGATAGAGGGTACATGGAACGAGTCGATATTACCCACGTCGCTCAACCTGACGCTCAAGGAGGGCGCGCAGGTGGTGTTTATACGCAACGACAAGGAGCGGCGGTGGTATAACGGCACGATAGCGAGAATATCGCGGATAATCGACGACGAGATTAGCGTCGAACTCGAAGACGGCAACCACTACACGCTCGACCGCGAGCAGTGGGAGAATATCCAGTATGAATATGACGACAAGGAAAAGCGCATCAAGGAGACTGTGCTCGGTATCTTCCAGCAATATCCCATAAAATTGGCGTGGGCAATGACTATACACAAGAGCCAGGGGTTGACCTTCAACCGCGTGGTAATCGATATGGAGGGCGGGGCATTCTCGTGCGGGCAGACCTACGTCGCCCTGTCGCGCAGCACCTCGCTCGAAGGGATAACGCTGAAGAATCCCATCACCTTCCGCGACATATTTGTCAATCCAGCCGTGATAGAGTTTAGCAAGCACTTCAACGATATGCAGCTCATCAACGAGGCAAAGAAGGAATATCGGGTGAGGAGCCTGCTGGGCGCGGCAGCCAAGGCGTTCGACAAGCGCGATTTCAAGGAGTGTGTCGAGAGTTTTGCGTCGGCTGTCGAGGTGACGGGAAAGTTTGGCGACGAGACGCTCAAGCGGCTTGTGAGGTACAAGTTGGGGGTATGTTTTGCTGCCGAAAGGCTGGTTGCAGAGAAGCAGGCAGAGATTGACCGCCAAAACGACTTATTGCGCAACCTTGCGCTCGAATATGTGTTCTTGGGAAAAGAATCGCTTGCCGACGGCAGCGGCGACAGAAGTGTTGCCGAGAATGCAGCGTTGGCAAATTTTGACAAGGCATTGTCGATATGCCCCGACTGCACCGACGCCAAGGTTGAAAAGGCATCGTTGCTGCATGGCATGGGCAAGGTTGACGAAGCCGAGAAGTTGTATAAAGAGGTGCTGGCTGCAGACAAACGCGACGCTTTTGCAAACTTTGGAATAGGATTGCTGTATCTTGGCAAAAACAAGTTGGCAAATGCGCTGAAGCACATGAGGGCGGCAGCCAAAGCCTATCCGACAGCCCCACACATACATCAACGGCTTGCCGAAATATACGAAAAAATAGGCCTTGAAGACAAAGCCGAAGAACACAAGGAACTTGCCAAGAAATACGCCCGACAACCACGCAAGAAGTCGAAATAATCTTTTTTGGAGCTAAATCTTTGATATATAGGCGTATGGCTGTAGAGACGCGATTCATCGCGTCTGAATGGAATGGCTGCGTGACATCTCGCCGACCCGGGCAGTGAAAATACAAAAAAAGCGGAGTACACTTTTGAGGTGTAATCCGCCTTTTTTATATGTATCGGGAATTGTTACAAGTTCATTTTCGACTTGATGTCGGCTGGGATTGTGGAGGTGTTGACGAGGACGCTCATTGTCTTGGCGAGGAAGTATGGTTCTGAAACGTAGAAGAAACCGCCATAGAGCTGGTTGGTGTTCCACGAGTTCTGTACCTTGTAGTAGCGGTTGCCTTCCTGGTCGGTGGCAATGCCCACGATAACCATGCCGTGGTCGTCGGTAGTGAGCTGGTTGTCGAACATCTCTTGCCGCAAGTCTTGTGTGACTTCGATTTCGGCAACGGGACCCTTTATGTCTTTTTGCAGTTCCTTGCGCTTGCGGTCGCTGAGTTGCGCCCATTCGGCGCGTTCTTCCTCGGTCATGTCGGCTTCGGTTTTCTCCTTGGGCATGATGGCATAGCCACGGCGGAAGTTGAAGCCGTCTTCGCTCACGTCGGCAGCCCACAGCACGGCATGGCCGTTCTTGAGCGAGTTGTCAACGATAGCCTTCATCTCGTCGAGCTTCACATTGTTGTACAAGCCGAAGAGCCAGTTGTCGGGCACTTCAAGCACAAAAGGCTTGTAGAACGGGTGGTGCGAGAACGAAGTGATGGCGGTGTAGTTGTTCAAGTCGAGGTTGAGCGACTCGGCATAGGATTGCGGAGTGTAGGTCTTGCCGTTGTAGGTGAACGTTTCGGGCACGGGTCCGAAGTAGGCATCGAGAATGCCTTTGAAGCCTTCAAACCATGCGGTAGAGAGCTTCTTGCCGCGGTACACGCCCTTCAAGTAGGACGAGAGGGCTGAAACGAGTTCGGAATGGTCGTGCGAATCTTCGCCATACTGCAACCCGGGATAAGCCTCTTCGGGCATTGCACCATATTTGCCTATGATGTAGGGAACGTCAAGCAGGCCGCCGCCTTCGGAGAAGTTGACTTGCCCATACATGCGAATGTAGCGCATGGCTTTTTCCTCGTAGCACATTCTCACGGTGTACATCTCCGAGATGTTAACGTTGCGGTTTTGGGCGTTCATGATTTCGCTTTCAAGGAAGGTGTCGCCCGAGAAGCACCAGCACGTGCCCGACTGGTTTTGATCGGTGACTGGTGATGTCTTTACAACCACCACGTCGGTGAACTTGAATCCCGTGCTGTCGGGAACTACGACCCCTTCGTCGTCGGCAATCGCATGGCTGGCAAAGCACATTGCGGCTGCCAGACTTAAAAATTTTATTGAATTCATCTCTGCTGTATATGTATAATTAAATCTTGGGTGCAAAGATAGTGCAAGTTGACAGCAATGAAAAGCAATTGCCGCGGTTTTTCCCGTAATTGCGGCAGGTGGAGGCAGGTTGGCTCTATGCTCGTTCACAGGTGCTGGAGATATTCGGCGAGGTTGATGTCGCGGCTCAGCTGCATCTTCTTCCTCAGGCGGTATCTTGCCATTTCGGCACTGCGGTATGAGATGTTGAGCAGCGGGGCTATCTCCTTGGAACTTAGCCCCATCTTGATGTAGGCACACAGGCGCTGGTCGTTGATGCTCAGTTGCGGGAACTGGGCGACGAGCCGCTTGAGGTAGTCTTCATACACGATGTCGAAGTTGTGGGCAAACTTCTGCCAGTCGTCATCGTGGCTGATATTTTCTTGTATCAATTTTTGTATTTTATTCAGTCTTTTTATGGTATCGGAGGTGTATGCCGACTTGTTGTCGCTCTCCTGTAGCTTGGTAACTTGGTTTGCTATGTCGATGAGAATTTCGTTTTTGCGCATTACGTTCATTGTCGCGTTCGACAATTCCTGCGACTTGTGTTTTATGTCGTGTTCGAGCTGCTCGCTTTTGAGGTGGGCAATTTCGTTTTCTTTGCGCAACTGTTCCTCTTCGGCTTTACGCTTGAACTCGGCAAGTTCGGCACTTTTGCGCTTGGCAATGGCGAGAGCCGCCTTGCGTGACTTTTGGCGTATGAACCGCACCGTTTGCCACATGGCAGTGAGTGTGAGCAAGATATAAGCGACAATAGCCCATGCACTGCGATACCATGGAGGGGCGATGCGGAATGTGAATGAGCATTCTTCGCGGCTGTCGTCGTAGCGGTTGAACGAGCGAATGTGCAGCGTGTATTCCCCTTCGCGCAGCTTGGTGTATTCTTTAGATGTGGCTTGTGTGTATTTGCTCCACCCGAGGTCGTAGTTTTCGAGGTAGTAGCTGTATTGCACTGCGCCCTGCTGGCGATATTCGGGGTAAATGAACTCAAAACGCAATGAATTTAGTTCGTATGGGAAGTCGAATGTATTGCTGGCTGTGTTGCTGTTGGTCGAGTAGATGAGCGAGTCGCCCGGGAGTCCGGTTGCATATACTTTGCTGACGAATAGTTTGCTTTTCCAGTTCACTGAGTGCTCGCGGTCGATGTCTATTTCAAAAAATCCGTCTTCGTTTGAAACAATCAGCCTGCGCGGCGAAGTGAAATTGAAGTTCTCGAATCCCACTATCAACTTGTTGAGCAGAGGCTTGTAGGTTATCGAGTCGATGTCGTATGTGCCCGAGGCGTTGTAGAAGGCGGCACAGATGTATTTTCCCGACACGCCCCACACGTCCTTGTAGGGTGACTGGTAGAGGCGTATCGACGTGTGGACTCCGAAGAGGCTGTTCATGAGCTGGTCGGGAATCATGGAGTCGGTCTGCGGGTTGTATTTGTAGAAGCCTCCCTCGGTTGAAAATTCAAGGTTGCCGTCGATGAGGTATAGCGTGTTGTTGCGTTCGGTGGGGAAACCCTTGTCTTGGTTATACAAAGTCACTTCGTCGAATCGTTGCAAGTCGGGGCTTAGTTGTAATTTGTATATTCCTTTCATCCAGTGGCTTATCCAAATGTTGCCATACGCATCTTCCACTATCCGCCCGCCGGCTTCGTTGTAGCCGTCCACGCGGTTGCTCATAGTCCATTTGCCGTTGGAATGCTTTATCAGGAAGAATCCTTCGTAGGTCGAAACGAGGGCGTTACCCGGGTGGTGTTCCAGCTTCGTCACCGACCATGTGCCAGGAATGCCGTCAATCTGTTTAAGCCCGTGCCGGTCGAGCGTGAACAATCCTCGGTCGCTGCCGATGAATATTGTCGATGCGATGGTGTCGATGTCCCATATTTGGCTTTTCATCACCAGCGTCAACTCCGTTGGAATAGGCGAGTTGTTCACCGGGTATTCGGTGCGGTATAGCCCTTGGTTGGTGCCGAGGTAGAGAATGTTGTCTTGCAGCAGCGAGGCATATCCCGCGCCATATACGTTAGAGCCGAATATGGTGGAGATGGGCGAATTGTAGAGTACGTGGTCGATGCCGTTGTCGAGCCCGAGCCAAATGTTGTCCATCTTGTCGAAGCTGATGCTCAGCACAGTGTTGTTTTGCATACCTGTGTGGGTATTGACATATGTGTTGCTGTCGTTGGTGATGTCTTTGATGACGATGCCGTTGTTGACGGTGCCAAACACAATCTCTTTGCCGTTGGTTTCGGCGCAGAACACTTGGTTTTCCTTAAGGAAGTTGTCAATGTCGGTTTTGAACGGAGCGACACCGTTGCCGTCGTAGGTGAATATGCCGTCGAAGTCGGTTACAATCAGTATGTTGCTCTCGGTGTATGGCAGGATTGAGCAAATGCGTTTGCCCACAAGCAAATCGTTGCCGGTGATGGGTGTGTATTTGTCGCCGTTGAGTATGCATACACCGCCTTCCCGCGAGGCGATGAACAGCCTGTCCTTGACGTATGCCGAGGTCGTTATTTTGTGGCTGTATGGGATAGGGATTGTCTTCTGCCCGTCGTAGCGGAATATGGTGAAGTCGCTTTGGAACCACACATATTCCCCTGTGCTGAAGATGTTCCATATCTCGCTGAACTTGTTTTCCTCGCCATCGATGGTCTCGACGAGGCTCACGTATTGCATCACGCCGTTGCTGTTGTTGGCAAAATAGCCAAATTCTTCCGAGCCGCCGGCGTAAATGCGCATCGACTTGTCATCGACCCATATCGAGCGCACTGTGGTGTAGTTGCTCAGTTGCAGCAGCGACCAGTTGCGGCTGTCGTATATGAGCAGACCCATGTTGTTGGCAAACAACATTCTGCCGAGGGCATCTTGGCTTATATCCCAGTTTTGTGTGCCGCCGCCGTAAACCGAGCGGTTGTAGTTTGACACAAGTGGGTAGCAGCTTGCCCGGAAGGGGAGAGCCATCATCACGATGAGCAAAGCCCCAAGGAGGGTGCTGTATGCTATTCCACGTTTGTGAAATTCTGTATATGTGAGATAAAAATTGCATATCGGTTTATGCGTAGGTTCCAAGATATTCATGGGCTGAGAATTTGTGTTTCAAATATCGCGAAAAAATGAATGTTGAGTGTGAAATGAAAATGTGTTATATAACATATTTTAAATAACTATCTGATTAATAGGATTATATTTTTTTTATGTAGGGATTGTGTAGGGGTGAAAATTTCTGTATGTTGAGTTTATTGTGAGTGAATTTTGCATTGTTCTTGAGCGGATGCTTTCTAATTTTGCCTCGTCGAAAGACAAAAAATGAATAACTGTTTTCACAGCCTTTTCTAAAACAACACAATTTTTACCACATTTTCTTTTATGAAGAAACAAATTACATTATTAATGACGATTTTGTTGTTTGCGCTGAATGGATATGCGCAGGCAATGAAGGTCTCTGGAGTTGTTACTTCTGCCGAGGATGGATTGCCACTGCCAGGCGTTGCGGTTGTGGTGAGCGAAAATCCGACGGTGGGGGTAGCTACCGACATCGATGGAAATTATGCCTTGACTGTCGAGCAGGGGCAGACGCTGGTGTTCTCGTATGTAGGTTGCCAGACGCAAAAAGTGAAAGTGGGCAAGTCGTCCACAATCGACATCGTGCTCGAAGCCGAGGCAAATGTTTTGCAAGAGGTTGTTGCCATCGGCTATGGCACGATGAAGAAGAGCGACCTCACGGGGTCGGTTACGACAGTGTCGGGCGACAAGCTGAAGAGGACACCGGCAGCCAGCGTAGCCAACGCCTTGCAGGGGCAGGCAGCCGGCGTGACGGTCAACAACAGCTCGGGTCAGCCCGGCGGTGCGCCCGAGGTGCGCATACGCGGTGTCGGCACAGTGAATGGTGCGTCGCCCATCTATGTGGTGGATGGTGTCATCGTTGACGACATATCATTTCTCAGTCCACAAGACATTGAGTCAACCGAGATTTTGAAGGACGCATCGGCTACTGCCATTTATGGTTCGCGCGGAGCCAACGGCGTGGTGATAGTCACCACCCGTGGCGGCAAAGTCAACCAGAAGACGCGCGTGACGCTCGATGCTTATGTGGGCATACAGCAACGCTGGCGCAAGCTCGACGTGATGAATGCCCGGGAGTTTGCCGATGCCCGAGTGGCAATCAGCGGCACGGCATCGGAAAAGCGATTTTATGCCGAGAACGGCTTCAACAAGTGGTTGCAGACATTCCGCCTGGGGTCGTCGCAGTATTATCCAACGGTGTATGACCCGGAGACCAACCCAACTGGAGTCGATTACTCGCAAATCGATACCGACTGGCAAGACGAGGTGTTCCAAGACGCATTGATACAGAACTACCACTTGTCGATTGACGGTGGTAGCGAAAAGACCACCTACTCGCTCAGCGGCAGCTGGTATTCGCAGGAGGGTACAATCATAGGGTCGGACTACAAGCGTTTCACCGTGCGCCTCAACACTTCGCACAAGGTGAACAGTTGGCTCAAGGTGGGCGAGAACATTTCGTTCATGAGCTCGACTGCCCGCAATGCCATGAACAACAGCGAGAGTGCCGGGGCATCGGTCTTGTCGGCAGCATTTGCGATGGCACCGTGGGATCCAGCACGCTATCCCGAAGGGGCAGTTAACCGCAACGGCAAGGACTTGGGCGGGCAAATAAGTGCAGGCTCTAACAACAAGAATGTGACCAACCCCTTGAGCATGGTCGAGCACACCCACCCCAAAGACCGCAACGAACGCTTCATAGGTAACATTTATGCCGAAATAACTCCGCTTGAGGGGCTTACGTTCCGCACGAGCTACAGTTTCGACTACAACATATCGACGAGCAAGTCGTTCAAGGACGCGTATGAATATTCGGCATACGACAAGAACGATACCAACTTCCTCAGTTCAAGCATAGGCAGGACTTACAACTGGACTGTTGACAATATCCTCACGTATGCCCGCACGATAGGCAAGCACGATTTTTCGGTGATGGTGGGTCAGACCACCGAGGAGTATAATGTTTACTCAATCGGCGGGTCGGGTTCTACGATTCTCAATCCCGTGGAAAAGAACTGGTATCTGTCGCAGACGACCGACGACTTTGGCCGCCCGAGCGATACCGTGGCGCGCAATCGGCGCATTTCGGTCTTGAGCCGCTTGCATTACAGTTTCGACAACCGCTATTTGATTACCGTCAACTTCCGTGCCGACGGTTCGAGCAAGTTCCCAGATGATCCGTGGGGCTACTTCCCATCTACGGCACTTGCATGGAAGATAAGCGAAGAGTCGTTCATGGAAGACTTCCACAACCTCGATATGCTTAAGATACGTGCTGGCTGGGGGCGCGTGGGCAACGACAACATAGGTAACGACGCTTTCACGCTCAATATGTTCAACAACGGCCCTACGTTTGTCGATTATGTATTCGGGCGCGACCAGCAGCTTGCCAACGGGGCAGCAGTGCTCACGTGGATTAACAATGGCGACCACTGGGAAAATACCGAGCAATGGAGCTTGGGTGTTGACTTTGGCTTGTGGCGCGGCAAGTTGAACGGTAACGTTGACTTCTTTATCCGCAACACCAAGGATATGCTGATGTCGGTTACGGCTCCTGCCCACGTGGGCAACCGCTATGCCAGCACCAGCAATGTGGGAACGGTGCGCAACCGCGGTATTGAAATCTCACTCGAACACCGCAACAACATCGGCGAGGTGTATTACACGATAGGTGGTAACGTGTCGTTTATCGACAACGAGCTGACCGGGCTTAACGGCGGTTCGCCGATATATGGCGGCTACAACAACCTCACTGTGGTTGACGAGGGTTATCCGTTGTATTACTTCTGGGGCTACCAGTATGAGGGTATTTACCGCACCGACGAAGAGGTGCTCGAACACTTGCC
>CASEAQ010000025.1 GCA_949285735.1 uncultured Bacteroidales bacterium | reverse complement strand
GTCACACCATATCCCGGCTCCAATGGCCTGAACTCGAACTTGCCGAAGAAATTGTCGGCCTCCAACATTAATACTTTGTCGGGTTTTTGAAATGCTAATATAGCCATGAATCGTTATTAATTTTATTGTTTTGAATACAATTCCACAATCAGCTGCTCCTTGATGTTTTCAGGGATGTCCTCGCGTTGCGGCAAGTGCAACAACTTGCCACCCTTGATGCTTTCATCCCATTCAATCCAAGGATACTTGCTGTGGTTGAACCCGGCAAGAGCGTCGGCGATAACTTCGAGCGACTTGCTCTTTTCGCGAACAGCGATAATCTCGCCCGGCTTAACCGAGTATGAAGGAATGTTGACAACCTTGCCATCCACTGTGATGTGGCGGTGCAACACCAGCTGACGGGCAGCAGCGCGAGTCGGGGCGATACCAAGACGGTAAACGATGTTGTCCAAGCGGGCTTCGAGCAATTGCAGCAGCAACTCGCCCTTTACACCCTTCATACGCGATGCCTTCTCGAAAAGGTTGCGGAACTGGCGTTCAAGAACACCGTAGGTGTATTTAGCCTTTTGCTTCTCGCGCAACTGTATTCCGTATTCCGAGAGTTTCTTTCTCTTGTTCACGCCATGTTGGCCCGGTGGGTAATTCTTTTTTGCAAGAACCTTGTCTTCACCGAAAATGGCTTCGCCAAAACGACGAGCGATCTTTGTTTTTGGTCCAGTATATCTAGCCATTGTGTTTTTTGACTTTTAAATAATTTAAACTGACACTTTCAAGTGCAGCCGCGATTACAGAGAGGTTTGTTAAGAATGTAATCTATTCACTATGAAAGCCTCGAAATTCTTGTAATTGTAAAAATTAGGTAAATTCTTGATTGAAATCAAACCCTTCTTCTCTTTGGAGGACGGCAACCATTGTGTGGAAGCGGCGTTACGTCGATAATCTCGGTAACCTCGATTCCGGCACCATGCACCGTGCGGATAGCAGACTCGCGTCCGTTGCCCGGGCCCTTAACATAAGCCTTCACCTTGCGCAAGCCCAAGTCATATGCCACCTTGGCGCAGTCTTGAGCTGCCATCTGGGCTGCATAAGGGGTGTTCTTCTTCGACCCACGGAAGCCCATCTTGCCTGCGCTCGACCACGAGATGACCTGACCCTCACTGTTGGTGAGGCACACGATAATGTTGTTGAAAGACGAGTGTACATGAAGTTGGCCAGCGGCATCAACTTTGACATTTCTCTTCTTTGCTGCGACTGTCTTTTTTGCCATAGTTTAATATTATTTGGTAGCTTTCTTCTTGTTAGCAACTGTTTTCTTCTTACCCTTGCGAGTGCGAGCATTGTTCTTGGTGCTTTGCCCACGCACTGGCAAGCCAAGGCGGTGACGGATGCCACGGTAGCAACCGATATCCATCAGGCGCTTGATGTTCAATTGGATTTCGCTCCTCAAGTCGCCTTCAACTTTATACTCGCTGCCAATGATTTCGCGAATTTTGGCGGCCTGAACGTCAGTCCAGTCCTTAACTTTGATATCCTTGTCGATTTCGGCCTTGGCAAGAATCTTGTTTGCCGAGCTGCGACCGATGCCGAAGATATAGGTTAAGGCAATTTCACCTCTCTTGTTTTGGGGCAAGTCCACCCCAACTATTCTTACTGCCATATTCTTAACTTATATTGTTTGTTTTGCTTCGTCCAATGACACCTATGGCCATTATCCTTGGCGTTGTTTAAACTTAGGGTTCTTTTTACAAATCACATACAAACGGCCCTTGCGGCGTACTATCTTGCAGTCGGCCGAACGTTTCTTTATTGAGGCTCTTACTTTCATATAGCGTTTTCTTTTTTTATTTATATCTAAAAGCAATTCTTCCTTTCGTCAAATCGTAGGGCGACATCTCTACTTTCACCTTGTCGCCTGGCAGGATTTTTATGTAGTGCATGCGCATCTTGCCCGATATGTGGGCGGTGATTTCATGCCCGTTTTCCAACTCCACGCGGAACATTGCGTTTGACAATGCCTCTACGATTACTCCATCTTGTTCGATTGCAGTCTGTTTTGCCATATAACTTACTTTAAATTGATTTATCACCCAACACCTCTTCGACGAATTGGAACGACGACAATATGTCGGCTTTCCCGTCCTTGATTGCCACCGTATGCTCAAAGTGTGCCGACGGCTTGCGGTCTTTGGTCCTGCAAGTCCACCCATCGGCTTCCATGACGATGTTCTTGCTGCCCATGTTGATCATGGGCTCGATGGCTATGCACATGCCGTTCTTGATGAGCGGGCCGGTACCGCGGCGGCCGTAATTCGGCACGTCGGGGTCCTCGTGCATATTCCTGCCGATGCCATGCCCGCAAAGCTCGCGCACCACGCTATATCCGCGCTTCTCGCAATATTCCTGTATGGCATGGCCAATATCACCGATACGGTTGCCTTCAACAGCCTTGCCGATGCCCACATACAACGATTCCTTCGTCGTCTTGAGCAGCCGCATCACATCGTCCGACACATCCCCCACGGGGAAAGTGTAGCACGAGTCGCCGTTGAAGCCATTGACCACAGCCCCGCAATCGACCGACACAATGTCGCCCTCGCGCAAGGCATAGTTGGACGGGAAGGCATGCACGACATTCTCGTTGACCGACACGCACAGCGTGTAGGGATAACCGGCATAACCAAGGAAACCCGGCACAGCACCCTGCGAACGGATGTAGTCCTCGGCAACCTGGTTCAACTTCAATGTCGTCACACCCGGCTCTATATGCTTGGCAACCTCGCCAAGTGTGCGGGCGACCACCATGTTGGCAGCCCTCACAAGTTCAATCTCTTCGTCAGTCTTCAGGTAAATCATCAATCCTTGTCTCCTATAGCTTTAAATGCCTGAGCGTCCTGCAATCTTGCCCGACTTCATCAAACCGTCGTAGTGGTGCATCTTCAAGTGGCTCTCGATTTGCTGCAACGTGTCGAGCACGACACCCACGAGAATGAGCAACGACGTTCCGCCGAAGAATTGGGCGAAGTTATGGTTGATGCCACACATATTGGCAAATGCCGGCATGATGGCAACACAACCAAGGAACAACGATCCTGGGAAAGTAATTCTCGACATAATCGAATCGAGGTACTCGGCTGTCTTCTTGCCCGGCTTGATGCCAGGGATGAAGCCATTGTTGCGCTTCATGTCCTCTGCCATCTGCGTCGGACGCACCGTAATTGCGGTGTAGAAGTAGGTGAACGCAACAATCATGATGAAATACACTGCATTGTACCAGAAACCGTTCATGTCGGAGAACGCACGGAAGAAACCCGACGGGTTTTGGTTGGCACCAAATCCCAACAGGGTGATAGGGATAAACATTATCGCCTGGGCGAAGATGATAGGCATAACGCCGGCAGCATTAACCTTCAACGGTATATACTGGCGAACGCCGCCATACTGCTTGTTGCCCACGATGCGCTTGGCATATTGCACAGGCACACGGCGTGTACCCTGAACGAGCAATATAGCACCTGCGATAACGGCGAAAAGTATCACTATTTCAACAATGAACATCACAAGTCCGCCCTCGGCAGTAGTCAAGCGGTTGGTAAACTCTTGTACTATCGCACCAGGGAAACGGGCTATGATACCCACCAAGATTATGAACGAAATACCATTGCCGATGCCTCGGTCGGTGATTTTCTCACCAAGCCACATGATAAACATGCTGCCTGCGGCAAGTATCACGGTCAAGTATGCCATCGTCCAGAAACCGAAATGGGCGGCTCCTCCGGCGGCGTTAACCTGCACTTGCAAGTTGATGAGGTAGGCAGGGCCCTGCAACAGCAGAATCAGCACGGTCAAGTAGCGAGTGTACTGGTTCAGCTTCATGCGGCCGCTCTCGCCCTCGCGCTGCATCTTCTGGAACGAAGGCAGCACCATGCCGAGCAACTGGATTACAATCGATGCCGTGATATAAGGCATAATGCCAAGTGCGAAAATTGATGCTTGCGAGAAAGCACCACCCGAGAACATATCGAGCAGCTGCATCAATCCCCCACTGGCAAAATTGCGCAGGGCATCGATTTCGGCAGGACTGATTCCCGGAAGAACCACGTAACAACCGAATCGGTACACGAGCACCAACAGGATTGTTATCGTGATTCGTTTCCGCAAATCGTCGATTTTCCAGATATTCTTTACTGTATCGATGAATTTCATTTCTTAACAGTTTGGATCGTTCCACCTACGGCTGTGATGGCCTCCTCTGCCTTCTTCGAGAAAGCATGGGCTTCAACGTCAATCTTCGAAGTCAATTCACCCTTGGCAAGCACCTTCACGAGGTCTTTCTTCTTTACCAAGCCAGCTGCAATCATGTCGTCGATTGTAACCTTTGTCAATTGCTTCTCGTCAACCAACGCTTGGAGTTTGTCAAGATTGACTGCCTTGTACTCGATGCGATTCCTGTTCTTGAAACCAAATTTGGGCACACGGCGTTGCAACGGCATCTGACCGCCTTCAAAACCTATCTTTGCCGAATAGCCCGAACGAGACTTGGCACCCTTGTGACCGCGAGTTGATGTGCCGCCCTTGCCAGAGCCTGCACCGCGACCCACTCTTTTACCTTTTTTATTTGAACCGGCTGCGGGTTGTAAATTGCTTAAATCCATAGTTCTTAATTGTTTTTACGTTCAGCTCACTCAACGATTTTCACCAAGTGGCTCACTTTGTTTACCATTCCCCTGATTGATGGAGTGTCTTCCTTCTCCACCACTTGATTCATTTTCCTCAACCCGAGCGAGTCAAGAGTTCTCTTTTGGACAGCCGGACACTTGATGCGGCTCTTTACTTGCTTTATCTTTATAGTTGCCATGATGTCACGTATTTGCTTATCCTTTAAACACTTTTTCTAACGAGATACCCCTCTGGCGAGCGATTGTCTCCGGGCTGCGCATTTCGTCGAGTGCCTTGAAAGTAGCCTTTACAAGGTTGTGGGGGTTAGACGAACCCTTCGACTTTGCAAGCACGTCGGTGATACCGACACTCTCAAACACGGCACGCATAGCACCACCAGCCTTAACACCAGTACCAGCCGATGCCGGACGTACAATCACGCGCGAACCGCCGAACTTGGCTTCTTGTTCGTGGGGGATGGTTCCATTGTGGATGGGAACCCTTATCAAGTTCTTCTTTGCTGCTTCAACACCCTTGGCGATAGCCGCAGTCACTTCGTTTGCCTTGCCCAGGCCATAACCGATGATGCCGTCTTCGTTGCCGACAACAACAATGGCTGCAAAAGTGAACGTGCGACCACCCTTGGTAACCTTGGTAACGCGGTTGATGGCCACAAGGCGGTCCTTGAGTTCTATATCGTTGGTCGATTTTACTCTGTTATTCTTCTTTATCATAATCGTTAAAATTTAAGTCCAGCCTTGCGGGCACCATCAGCTACCGATTTCACTCTGCCATGGAACAAATAACCGTTGCGGTCGAAAACAACCGTCGTGATTCCTGCTTCCATTGCCTTCTTGGCTGCCAATTCGCCTACTTTCTCCGAGATCTCGCACTTTGTGCCACCAGTCATCCCCTTCGACGAAGCAGATGCCAGCGTGTGGCCTGTAGTGTCGTCAACAAACTGGACGTAGATTTGTTTGTTGCTTCTGAAAACCGTCATGCGGGGGCGTGCGGCACTGCCGGAAATTTTCCCACGAATGCGGGTCTTGATTCTTTGTCTTCTCTGTAATTTAGTTACCATGACGTCAAATTAATTACTTGGCAGATGCCGATTTACCAGATTTACGACGAATGATTTCGCCAACAAACTTAATACCCTTGCCCTTGTATGGTTCAGGCTTGCGCAACGAACGAATCTTGGCACATACCTGACCGAGCAATTGCTTGTCGCTCGACTCAAGGATGATGAGCGGGTTCTTGTTACGCTCGCTCTTGGCCTCAACCTTTACTTCCTTGGGGAGCTTGATATATATAGCATGTGAATATCCCAGTGCAAGTTCCAACACCTGTCCGGTGGCCGAAGCACGGTAACCCACACCAACTAATTCCATTTCTTTCTTGTAGCCTTCGCTCACGCCTACCACCATGTTGTGGATCAAGGCACGGTACAAACCGTGCTGAGCGCGGTGTATGCGGTCGTCGGTTGGGCGAGTCACGTGGATTTCACCATCCTTCACCTCGACGCTGATGTCGCCGTGAACGGCTTGCGACAATTCACCCTTCGGGCCCTTTACACTAACTACGTTGTCCTTTATCGTTACAGTTACACCTGCGGGTACTGCAATTGGCAATTTTCCTATTCTTGACATATCTCGTACCCTCCATTAATAAATGTAACACAATACTTCGCCACCAATCTGCTGCGCGAGGGCCTCCTTGTTGGTCATGATGCCCTTCGAGGTTGAGAGGATGGCAATACCTAAACCGTTCAATACGCGCGGCATGTTCTTGTAGCCGGTGTATTGGCGCAATCCCGGACGCGATACGCGCGTCAGGCACTTGATTGCGTTGACCCTGTCAACAGGGTCGTATTTCAAGGCGATCTTGATGGCTCCCGAAGGTGTGCCGTTGTCCACAAACTTGTAGTTCAAGATGTAGCCTTTCTCGAAAAGGATCTTGGTTATCTCCTTTTTCATTTTTGAAGAAGGGATTTCAACAACCCTGTGCTGGGCCTTGATCGCATTCCTCAGACGTGTCAAATAATCTGCTATTGGATCAGTCATAAATAATTTGTTTAAATTGATTCAGCAGTTCCCGCCCACCGCGGCGAGCGGCACTTGCCGAACAATATTTAATACTAAGTTATTTTATAATCGTTGTCTGTTGATAACTTACCTTTCTGCTCGGCTTACCAGCTTGCCTTCTTTACTCCGGGAATCAAGCCCTTCGATGCCATTTCACGGAATTGGATACGCGAAATGCCGAATTGGCGGATATATCCCTTTGGACGGCCGGTAATCTTGCAGCGATTGTGCAGGCGCACTGTGCTTGCGTTGCGTGGGAGCAATTGCAATGCCTCGTAGTTGCCTTCGGCTTTCAACTGTGCTTTCTTTGCCGCATATTTGGCAACCAACTTTGCGCGCTTCACTTCGCGGGCTTTCATCGATTCTTTTGCCATACTCTTCTTTATTTAGCGTTTTTAAATGGAAGACCGAATTCCTTCAACAAAGCATATCCCTCTTCGTCGGTAGCAGCCGAGGTTACGAAAGTGATGTTCATACCCATCAACTTGCTTATCGAGTCGATATTGATTTCGGGGAAGATGATTTGCTCGGTAATTCCCACAGTGTAGTTGCCACGGCCGTCGAGCTTGCTCTCGATGCCCTTGAAGTCGCGGATACGCGGCAATGCGATGCGGATGAAGCGTTCCATGAACTCATACATACGATCGCGGCGCAAAGTCACGCGCACGCCGATAGGCATCTTCTTGCGCACCTTGAAGTTTGAAATGTCCTTGCGCGACAGCGTTGCCACAGCCTTCTGACCAGTGATTGCCGTCAACTCGTTGATGGCAGTCTCGATAATCTTCTTGTCGCCAGTAGCTTCGCCCAAGCCCTCGTTGATGACAATCTTCAACAGGCGCGGCACTTGCATTGTAGAAGTGTAGTTAAACTTCTTCATGAGAGCAGGTGCAATTCTCTCGGCATAATCCTTCTTAAGACTTGTTGAACTCATTACTTAATCTCCTCTCCTGATTTTTTAGAATAACGTACCTTCTTACCTTCCTCGTTGATGCGATATCCCACGCGCGTCGGCTTGCCGCTCTTGGGGTCGATAAGGTTCAAGTTGGAAACGTGGATGGGTGCTTCCATCTTGATGATACCACCTTGCGGATGCTTTGCACTGGGCTTTACGCTTTTCGACACCATGTTGATGCCTTCCACCACGGCACGGTTCTTCTTTACGAGTACGCGCACCACGCGGCCTGTCTTGCCGCGGTCGTTGCCGGCATTCACATAAACTGTGTCACCCTTCTTTATATGCAAACTGTTCATTGTGTCCTCTGTATTTTCTATGTTTTTTAAAGTACCTCGGGAGCGAGCGAAACGATCTTCATGTTGGTCGCACGCAATTCACGTGCCACCGGGCCGAAGATACGGGTACCACGCAACTCGCCGGAGTTGTTCAACAAAACACAAGCGTTGTCGTCGAAGCGGATATACGACCCGTCGGGACGACGCACTTCT
The DNA here is from genome assembly GCA_949285735.1 of uncultured Bacteroidales bacterium. Taxonomy (GTDB): domain Bacteria; phylum Bacteroidota; class Bacteroidia; order Bacteroidales; family Muribaculaceae; genus Avimuribaculum. The sequence goes on along the minus strand of CASEAQ010000025.1, from coordinate 30,872 downwards.
TTCTTAGTTCTTACTATCACAGCTTTCGATACAGTACCTTTCTTCACGTCCGACGAGGGGATTGCGCTCTTCACTGTAACGACAATCACGTCTCCGAGCGAGGCATAACGGCGTCCTGTTCCACCCAACACTCGGATGCACAGCACTTCTTTAGCGCCACTGTTATCTGCTACTGTTAATCGGCTTTCAGTCTGTATCATGATTACTTAACTTTTTCGATTATTTCTACTAATCTCCATCTCTTTGTTTTGCTCAGCGGACGAGTTTCCATCAAGCGCACCTTGTCGCCGATGCTGCATTCGTTCTTCTCGTCATGGGCATGGTATTTCTTCGACTTGTTTACGAATTTACCATATATCGGGTGTTTCTCCTTCCACTTCACGGTGACAGTGATAGTCTTGTCAGCCTTGTTGCTGGTGACGATTCCCACCCGTTCCTTTCTTAAATTTCTTTTCTTCTCTTCCATAGTCTCACTTAGGATTTCTTTAGCTCGCGGGCGCGCAATTCGGTTTTTACTCTCGCAATCATTCGGCGTTCTTGTGTAATCTTGGCAGGACTATCAAGAGGGCTGATCGAATGGTTCATCTTCATCTGGAGGTATTCGCGCTCCATCGTCTCCAAGCGTTCCTTGAGTTCCTTGTCGCTCAGTTCCTTTATTTCTTCCTTCTTCATAATTCTCTTTCAATTACACGTTTTGAGATTCGTCATAATCACGGCGCACTACAAACTTGGTGGTCACGGGCAGCTTTTGCGCAGCCAAGCGCAATGCTTCCTTTGCCACTGCATAGCTTACGCCATCGACCTCGATGAGGATACGGCCCGGGGTTACCGGTGCTACGAACCCTTCGGGAGCACCTTTACCTTTACCCATACGCACGTCGGCTGGCTTCTTGGTTATAGGCTTGTCAGGGAAAATCCTGATCCATATTTGTCCTTCACGCTGCATATAGCGAGTCACAGCCACACGGGCAGCCTCGATTTGGCGAGCGGTGATCCACTTCGTCTGAAGTGTCTTTATTCCGAACGACCCGTGGGCGAGCTCGTATCCGCGGTGTGCGAATCCTTTGCTGACGCCTTTTTGCGGCCTTCTGTATTTAACTTTCTTAGGTTGTAACATTGTCTTTTACGATTTCAATTGGCAATTAACGATTGTTCTTCTTGTTACGGAAACCGCCACGGCGTTGTCCGCCGGCGTTGCCGCCACCGCGGTTTTCCTTAGCATTCGATGTGAACTGGGGAGCCAAGTCACGCTTGCCATAAACCTCGCCACGGCAAATCCACACCTTAACGCCCACTACGCCTACCTTGGTGTGAGCCTCAACGAGTGCGTAGTCGATGTCGGCACGGAATGTGTGCAACGGTGTACGACCTTCCTTGAACATCTCCGAACGTGCCATTTCTGCGCCGTTCAAGCGTCCGCTCACTTGCACCTTGATGCCTTCGGCTCCGGCCCTCATTGTGCCAGCCACAGCCATCTTCACTGCACGGCGGTAGGCAATCTTGCCCTCGATTTGACGAGCAATGTTGGTTGCCACGATTTCGGCATCAAGTTCGGGACGCTTCACCTCGTGGATGTTGATTTGCACATCCTTGTCGGTTACTTTCTTAAGTTCCTCCTTGAGCTTGTCAACCTCTGCACCGCCCTTGCCAATGATGATGCCAGGGCGCGAAGTGCATACGGTGATAGTGACCAACTTCAAAGTACGCTCGATGACAATGCGCGACACGCTTGCCTTGGCAAGGCGTGTGTTAAGATAGTTCCTTATCTTGCTGTCCTCAAGCAAAGTGTCGCCGTAATTCTTTCCGAAGTACCAGTTGGAATCCCAGCCACGGATAATTCCCAAGCGATTGCTGATTGGATTAACTTTTTGTCCCATATTAAGCGTTCTCTACTGCGTTTGCGTTAGTTTTTTGGATAGTATCTACGTACAATGTCACATGGTTAGAGCGTTTGCGGATACGGTATCCACGACCCTGAGGCGCAGTGCGCAAACGTTTCAACATGGGAGCACAATCTACAAAGATTGTCTTTATGTACAACTCATTATTCTCTGCCTTGCGTCCGTTCTTCTGTTCCCAGTTGGCAATGGCCGAGCGGAGCAGTTTCTCCACTTTCAATGCCGGCTCCTTCTTGGTGAAATGCAGGATACCTAAAGCCTTGAAGACTTCAACGCCGCGTACCAAATCCACCACATAGCGCATCTTGCGGGGCGAAGAGGGAACGTTCCTCAATTTTGCGAAGCTTTGTGTGCTACGCTCTGCCTTGATTGCTTCGGCTGCTATTCTTTTTCTTTTACCCATTGTTCTTAATTCTTTTTCAATTTATTGCTTCCCGTATGGCCCGCTTATTTCTTCTTGTTGCCTGAGTGACCGCGGAAGGTGCGCGTGAGGGCAAACTCGCCCAACTTGTGACCTACCATGTTTTCAGTAACATACACGGGAATAAACTTATTACCATTGTGAACTGCGAAAGTGTGTCCTACGAAATCGGGCGAAATCATCGACGCGCGAGACCAAGTCTTGATGACTTGCTTCTTGCCGCTCTTCTCCATTTCGGCGACTTTCTTCTCCAGCTTTACACTGATATATGGGCCTTTTTTTAATGATCGACTCATAATTTCTTAATTAATCAAATTACTTTTTCCTTCTTTCAATAATGTACTTTGAAGATTGCTTCTTCGGTGAGCGTGTCTTCAAGCCCTTTGCATACAAGCCCTTGCGCGAACGTGGGTGACCTCCAGACTGACGGCCTTCACCACCACCCATCGGGTGGTCAACTGGGTTCATTACCACACCACGGTTGTGTGGACGACGACCCAGCCAGCGGCTGCGTCCTGCCTTGCCCGAACGTTCCAATGCGTGGTCGCTGTTGCCTACTACGCCAACAGTTGCCTTGCATGCGGCAAGAATCTTGCGAGTTTCTCCAGAAGGTAATTTGACTATCGCATAGTCGCCTTCGCGTGACACGAGCTGGGCAAACGTTCCGGCACTGCGTGCCATCGACGCTCCCTGGCCCGGTCGCAATTCGATGTTGTGAATTAAGGTACCAACAGGTATGCTGCTAAGCGGGAGGGCGTTCCCGATTTCGGGAGCCACGTCCTTGCCACTTACCACCGTAGCGCCAACTTCCAATCCGTTGGGTGCGATGATGTAAGCCTTTGCTCCGTCAACATAGTAAAGCAACGCGATACGAGCCGAACGGTTGGGATCGTACTCGATTTGCTTCACCTTTGCCGGCACACCGTCCTTGTTTCTCTTAAAGTCGATGAGGCGGAACTTGCGCTTGTGTCCGCCACCCATGTAGCGCATCGTGCGGTGGCCTTCGTTGTTGCGACCACCCGTCGATTTCTTCCCGACCGTAAGAGATTTCTCTGGTGTACGTGTAGTAATGTCGCTGAATACACCAATAACCTTGTGTCTCTGCCCCGGTGTTGTGGGCTTAAATTTCCTTACTGCCATTTCTTATTGTATGTTGCTATAGAAATCAATAGTATCGCCTTCGGCAAGTGTCACCACGGCTTTCTTGAATGCCGGGCGGCGACCCCTGATAAGGCCTCCCTTGGTATAGCGGTTTTTCCTCTTACCGCTGTAAATCATCGTGTTGACCGAAACAACCTTAACTCCATAGAGATCTTCCACAAGAGCCTTGATTTGTGCCTTATCGGCCTTGGGAGAAACCTTGAATGTGAATTGGTTCCTCTTTGCACTGAGAGTGTTTGCCTTTTCAGTGACTACCGGTAAAATCATTATGTCCATTGTCTATGCCTCCTGTAAGTTAAAATTCGTTCACGACTGGAACTGCACTCTCGCTTAATACCAGCACCTTGTTGTCAAGGATTACATAAGTATTTAAGTCAGATGCAGTTGCTATCTTAACGCCCTGTATGTTTCGAGCCGACAAATATACATTTTTATTCTGTCCTGCTAAAACCCATGTTGACTTCTTGTCGCCAATTTTGAGATTATTAGCAATATTTATGAAATCTTTTGTCTTCGGGGCTTCCAAAGTGAAGTCTTCGACTACCAAGATTTCATTGTCGGCTGCCTTCAGCGTGAGGGCTGAGCGACGTGCCAAGTCCTTCATCTTCTTGTTCAACTTGAAACGATAGTCACGAGGACGTGGACCAAACACGCGACCACCACCTGTGAGCAACGGCGAATTGATGTCACCACGGCGAGCGCCGCCACCACCCTTTTGGCGACCGAGCTTGCGCGTACTGCCCGACACTTCGCTTCTTTCCTTTGCCTTGTGGGTACCTTGACGATGGTTGGCAAGATACTGCTTCACAGCAAGGTAGATAACGTGCTGATTGGGGTTCTCGATGGCGAAAACTTCATCATTGAGCGTCACCTTCTTGCCAGTGTCTTCTCCTTTTATATTATATACTGCGAGTTCCATTATTTCTCAATTAATAAGATTGAACCTTTATAGCCCGGTACCGAACCCTTGATTACCAAAAGGTTGTTTTCAGGCATAACCTTTACAACTTGTAGATTTTGTACAGTCACGCGGTCGTTACCCATGTGGCCCGCCATACGCATACCCTTGAACACCTTTGCGGGGTAAGAGCAGGCACCGATTGAACCCGGCGCGCGCAAGCGGTCGTCCTGACCGTGGGTTGACTGGCCCACACCGCCAAAGCCGTGGCGTTTTACTACACCTTGGAAACCATGTCCCTTGGAGGTTCCTACTACATCAACAAACTCGGCATCGGCAAACAAATCTACGGTTATTGTATCACCCAATTTGTACTCGCCTTCAAATCCTTTGAACTCGGCCAAGTGTCGTTGTGGAGCTACGCCTGCTTTTTTGAAGTGACCTTGGAGCGGCTTGGTTGTGTGCTTCTCCTTCTTCTCGATAAAACCGAGTTGGAGTGCCTCATAACCGTCGGTCTCCACAGTCTTTACTTGAGTAACTACACAAGGACCTACTTCGATAACAGTGCACGGTATGCATTTACCGTCGGCACTGAATACGGATGTCATTCCGATTTTCTTTCCTAATAATCCTGGCATTTCTCTTAATTTAAATGTTTCTCTCTAAAAATTATTTTCTCTCAAGGACTACCCGTGCATCACACCTTGATTTCAACGGCTACACCGCTTGGCAATTCGAGCTTCATCAGGGCATCGACTGTCTTGGCTGTGCTGTTGTAGATGTCAATCAGGCGTTTGAACGACGACAGTTGGAACTGCTCGCGCGACTTCTTGTTGACGAAAGTCGAACGATTGACGGTGAAAATCCTCTTGTGGGTTGGCAATGGAATTGGACCGCTTACCACAGCTCCCGTTGCTTTCACAGTCTTTACGATCTTCTCGGCCGACTTGTCAACCAAGTTGTGATCGTAAGATTTCAATTTGATTCTTATTCTTTGATTCATATCTTGTTAAGATGATTATTTTACTTCAATAAGTCAACGCGGCCTTTGCATTCGGTCAACACTTGCTTTGCAATCGATGTGCTTACCTCGGCGTAGTGCGAGAACGACATTGTAGAGGTTGCACGACCCGATGTGATGGTACGCAATGCTGTAACGTAGCCAAACATCTCGGCGAGCGGAGCCTTTGCCTTAACGATGCGGGCACCGCTGCGGCTCGATTCCATTGCTTCTACCTGTCCGCGGCGCTTGTTAAGGTCGCCAATAACGTCACCCATGCTCTCTTCGGGCGTAACCACTTCAACCTTCATGATAGGTTCGAGCAACACCGGACCGGCTTGTTCGCAAGCCTTCTTGAATGCTTGGATGGCACAGAGTTCGAACGACAACTGGTCGGAGTCAACCGGGTGGAACGAACCGTCGATCACAGTCACCTTGAGGTGTTCAACAGGATAGCCGGCAAGCACACCGTTCTTCATTGCAGTGGTGAAACCCTTTTGGATTGCAGGGATAAATTCCTTAGGAATGTTACCGCCCTTGACTTCGTCAACAAATTGCAATCCACCTTCGAAGCCTTCGTCAACAGGTTCAACGCGAACGATGATGTCGGCGAACTTACCGCGACCACCAGTCTGCTTCTTGAACACTTCGCGCAATTCAACTGGCTTGGTGATAGCTTCCTTGTAGGTTACTTGCGGACGGCCCTGGTTGCACTCTACCTTGAACTCGCGGCGCAGACGGTCGATGATGATGTCCAAGTGAAGCTCACCCATACCGCTGATGACTGTTTGACCGGTTTCTTCGTTGGTAGCAACGCGGAATGTCGGGTCTTCTTCGGCAAGTTTCTGCAAGCCAACGCCCAGCTTGTCGAGGTCTTTCTGAGTCTTGGGCTCAACTGCGATACCGATAACCGGTTCGGGGAAGTCCATTGCCTCAAGCACAATCGGGTGATTTTCGTCACACAAGGTATCACCAGTGCGAATATCCTTGAAACCTACGCCTGCACCGATGTCACCGCAGCCGATTGTTTCCATCGGGTTCTGCTTGTTTGAGTGCATCTGGAAGAGGCGAGAGATGCGTTCCTTCTTGCCCGAGCGAGAGTTGAGCACGTAGCTACCGGCATCAATCTTGCCCGAATATACGCGGAAGAATACCAGACGACCAACATACGGGTCGGTAGCAATCTTGAATGCGAGGGCACACATAGGCTCTTCAAAGGTTGGCTTGCGAGAAACCTCGGTATCGGGGTCGTCGATTGCGTGGCCAACAACCTCTTGCGTGTCTTCGGGGCTGGGCAGGTAGGCACACACAGCGTCGAGCAATGTCTGCACGCCCTTGTTCTTGAACGAGCTACCGCAAAGCATCGGCACGATGCTCATCTTCAGCGTAGCGGCACGCAAAGCGCGCTTGATTTCCTCGGGTGTGATGGTCGATGGGTCGTCGAAATACTTCGTCATCAAGTCATCGTCAAACTCGGCGATGCTTTCGAGCATCTTGTCGCGCCATTCTTCACACTCTGCAACCAAGTTTTCGGGTATCGGGCCACGGGTATATTCGGCGCCCATAGTCTCGTCGTGCCAAATGAGAGCATCCATCGAGATGAGGTCAACTACACCCTTGAAAGTTTCTTCCGCACCGATTGGCACTTGTATCGGGCACGGGTTAGCACCAAGGATTTCCTTCATCTGGCGCACTACTTCAAAGAAGTTGGCACCCGAACGGTCCATCTTGTTGACATAGCCGATACGCGGCACATTATATTTGTCGGCTTGGCGCCATACAGTTTCAGATTGTGGTTCAACACCACCAACGGCGCAGAAAGTTGCGACAGCACCGTCGAGTACACGGAGCGAACGTTCAACCTCCACAGTGAAGTCAACGTGTCCCGGGGTGTCGATAAGGTTGATCTTGTATTTCTTTCCGTCGTAGTTCCAGAATGTTGTGGTGGCGGCAGAGGTAATTGTGATACCACGTTCTTGCTCCTGCTCCATCCAGTCCATTGTGGCAGCACCGTCGTGCACCTCACCAATCTTGTGAGTCAAACCGGTGTAGAACAAAATACGTTCAGAGGTGGTCGTTTTACCGGCATCGATGTGAGCCATGATACCGATGTTACGCGTAAAAACTAATTGTGCGTCAGTTGTAGCCATCTTTTATAATGTTCTCAATTGTGTTTAAAACCTGAAGTGTGCAAATGCGCGGTTAGCCTCGGCCATGCGGTGCATGTCCTCCTTGCGCTTGAAAGCGCCACCTTGTTCGTTATATGCGTCAACGATTTCCGAAGCCAGCTTGTCGGCCATGGTCTTGCCTCCACGCTTGCGGGCGAATGCGATAAGATTTTTCATTGATATCGACTCCTTGCGGTCGGGGCGGATTTCAGTAGGAACCTGGAATGTGGCACCACCCACACGGCGCGACTTCACTTCCACTTGCGGAGTAATGTTTTCCAACGCCTTCTTCCATATATCGAGTGCGCTCTTTTCCTCGTTCGGCATCTTGTTCTTAACTATTTCGAGCGCGGTATAGAATATCTTGTACGACGTATTCTTCTTACCGTCATACATCAAGTGATTTACGAATTTCGAAACTCTTACATCACTAAATACGGGGTCAGGTAGTATGACCCTCTTCTTTGGCTTTGCCTTTCTCATTTCAATTTTAAAAAATTGCGTTTTTTGTTCGCTTGGTTGTTGTCTTACATCTTCAACGGGCATTCTCCAACGCCTCATTTACTCAACCGTAATACCAATTCCAATAAAACCAAAAACTAAGTTTGATACTTGTTCTTTTGTGCTTTGCCTGTGGGCTTCTTGCACCCGCGGCATCTTTTTTTAAGTAAGCGGCAGTGTCGCGTAGGCTAAATTACTTCTTTGCTCCTGCCTTAGGACGCTTTGCTCCATACTTAGAGCGGCGTTGAGTGCGGCCAGCCACACCGGCTGTATCGAGCGTACCGCGAATGATGTGGTAACGTACACCTGGAAGGTCCTTTACACGGCCACCTCTAACCATCACGATTGAGTGCTCTTGCAAGTTGTGACCTTCTCCTGGAATGTAAGAGTTTACTTCCTTGCCGTTGGTCAACCTCACACGGGCAACCTTACGCATTGCCGAGTTTGGCTTCTTAGGCGTAGTGGTGTACACACGCACACACACGCCACGACGTTGCGGGCATGAATCGAGTGCGGGCGACTTGCTCTTATCAACCAATGCTACACGGCCTTTTCTTACTAATTGCTGAATTGTAGGCATCTTAGTTCTTTTAGTTTATTAAAAATAATTGTTTTTGTTTTACTGTTCTTTCTCTTTCTGCGCCAAGCCGCATTTACACCTAAATCCATGATTTAGAGAACTTTTCCGCGACATCGGCTGAAAAACTTTGCAAAGATAAGCACTAATCTTCTAATAACCAAATGTTTTTACCACTGTTTTTCAGACCTAAACGCCCGTTTTTCACACATTTCCGCTTTATGACAAGAGTTTTGCCATAAATTACATTTATATTATTTATAATTCATTTATATTATTTAACTCATGCAGCAATTTCCCTCGTTTGTCCTTGTCCGACAGGTTCAATTCGAGCCCTCCGACGGGCCACTCGATGCCAAGCGCAGGATCGTCGAAGCGCAACGTGACTTCGGCTTGCGGCGCATACACGTTGTCAACCTTGTACTGGAACTGCGCAACATCGCTCAAGACGAGGAAACCGTGGGCAAAATGACGCGGCACAAACAATTGCCGCCCGTTTTCATGGCTCAACTCCACAGCCAAGTGCTGCCCGTAGGTGGGAGACCCGGCGCGCAAATCAACAACCACATCGACAACCTTGCCGAGCGAAACCCTCACGAGCTTCGCCTGGCTGTACTCGCCACGTTGGAAGTGAAGCCCCCTCAACACGCCTCGCGACGACAGCGACTCGTTGTCTTGGACGAAATCAACCTTGCCTATCGCTTGCTCAAACTCCGCCTTCTTGAAACTTTCACAAAAATACCCACGCGCGTCGCCATGCCTTACTGGCTCTATCAGCCACACGCCTTTGATGCTCTGTTCTATGAATTCCATCTTTCGCCTTATTATGCTTCGCAAAGATATAAAAACCATTTTAGAAAAACGCAATAACGTTATACCGTTCTAACACGATACAAAACAAGCCCATCCCAATTAAAAAAGCATAAAGAAGTTTGCATTGTGATAAATTACCATTATTTTTGTAAAAATCTTGAAGTTTGCACAAACTTACAACAATAGTGCAACCTATATTGCCAACAAACTACCTTGAATACATCTTATTAAACAACATAAACATAACAACCTAAAACAACCCAAAGAACATGAAAAGGAATCTCTTTTTCTTTGCAATCGCAGCATTAATGAGCCTTTCCGTTCCCACGCAAGCTCAAGAAACAAGCGGGAAAATATCTCGCGTATCAACAAGCCAAAACCAAAACCACACAGGACAACAAAGCCTTAATTCCCCAATACTTGGCGCAATAGTAAACGTGACTGGAGGTGATGTCACACTGACATCGATGTCTATAACCCTCGATGGCACTACCGACATAAGCGACTGCACAAAAATAAAAATATACTCAACCGGAACAAACTACTTCTTCAACGAACACATCCCCGAAGGCACAACATTACTCGGCGAGTACACTCCACAAGAGGGCACGATGGTGTGCGACTTCGCCACACCCATAACCTTGCCCACCGGCAGGAACAGCTTGTGGATAACCGCCGACATCTCAGCCGATGCCACCGAAGGCAATTTCGTTGATGCAACTATAGTCTCGATAACTGCCGAAAGCGGAACATACGAAGTTCCGGCAAAAACCGGGAACCCCGACGGCAACAAAGAAATATTGCTCGTCAACAACTTGCTCTACGCCCCAGGCGACAACGGCTCGGTGGCATACCGCATTCCAGCAATGGTGATACTGCCCAACGGCAACATCGTCACTGCCATCGACCGCCGCTGGAACAGCGAAGCCGACCTTGCCAACCGAATCGACATTTTGGCTCGAATCAGCGAAGACGGCGGCTACACTTGGAGCGAGGAATATCCGATAGCAATAGCCTCCGATGCCGACAACGGTCGTGGCGACTGCGCTCTGGTAGTAGCCCCCAACGGCGACATCGTGGCTGCCTTCGTGGGCGGCAACAGCCTGTGGAACTCGTCGGAAAGCGACCCTATGGCATCGTTCATCAGCCGCTCGTCCGATGGTGGCAAAACGTGGACCCCCGTCGAAGAAGGGGGCGAGGGCGACATTACTTCACAAATATGGGGTTCAAACTGCAACGGAGACGACATTCGTCTTGCCGCAACTTCGGCATTCTTTGGCTCGGGGCGCGGACTATGCCTCACTCGCCAAACGGGAGAAAACAAGAACAAGAACGGACGCATCATGTTCGTTTCCGCCATCAACAACGGCGGCGACCTGTACAACTATGCCGTTTACTCCGACGACAACGGCATCACATGGAACGTTTCGGAACAAGCCTACAGCAATGGAGACGAAGCCAAAGTGGCTGAACTGAACGACGGCACAATACTGATGAGCGTGCGCCGCAGCGGCGGAGAACGCGGATATGCCAAATCGACCGATGGCGGCGAAACGTGGTCGGAGCAATCAACTTGGAGCGACTTGAAAGTGAACGCCTGCAATGGCGACATACTGGAATACACAGCCCAAGCCGACGGATACAACATCAACCGCACCCTGCACTCACTGCCTATAAACGACGGCTCGATGCAACGCTCAAAGGTATCGGTCTATCTGAGCTACGACGAAGGCGAAACGTGGCAGCACAAAAAGCAAATGTTCCCGTCAGCATCGGCATACTCGACAATGATCAAGCTACCCGACGGAACAATAGGAATGTATGCCGAAGACCAGCAAGGCAGCACCAAGTCGTATTTCATGCGCTTCTCGCTCGCATGGCTCACCGATGGCGAAGACATCTATACCGCCCCCGAACCAGGAAATGTCAACGACATGACTGCCCCCAACGAAGGAGTGGCTGTCCGTGCCACCAAGGGGCATATCACCGTCAACAGCAACGAGCCTGTCGAGGTTGAAATATTCACTCTCGGAGGCGTGCTCGTGAAGGCAGCAACGACAACCGGCTATGAAATGATAGCCGTTCCTGCAGGCTTCTACATCGTAAAAGCAGGCAGCTCGGTTGACAAGGTAATCGTGAAATAATCCGGCTACACTCTGGCACTCTCCGTAGGGCGCACCGCCATCGACGTGCGCCCTACAATACAGGCAAAAAAATGCGCATTTGACAAGCGCCAAGCCACTTATTGTGGCTTTTTTCTCGCTCATTACGCATTTTTCTGTTAACTTTGCGCCCAACGGGGCTTAGGCTCGACTACACTGCATCGCGCCGCACCCCACTCTCTCACACCAACCTATTCATACATATACTTATGAAGAATATCATTATTTTTGACGACCCAGCAACACATCTCAACTTGCTGCCAATCACCTACACCCGACCAATCTCACACATCAGGGTAGGCATAACTACAATCTACGAGAAATGGCAATACTTCATCAAAGACGGGGAATTCAGTTCCCTTGTCGATACCTATCTGATGAAAAAATTCCCGACCACCATAACCGATGAAAATTATTTCATAGCCGGACACATATATCCGTGCGACACGCTGGTCGATGCCATCACCGCTCTCGAAAAGGGGCAGGCACTGCTGGCTCCGTCGGGGCAACTAATCGCCTTCCGCGGCTCGAAAGACGACTTCGACAAGAAACAATTCTCCTCGACACTCCACTATCATGAAGAGCCAAAGCAGCTGCAATGGCTCTACGACATCTTCATGCACAACGACGAGCAATTGTGCCTCGACTTCCGCCGCCTCTCAGCCGGACGCAAGTCGCAATCGCTAAGCCCTACCAACCGACTCATCGGCGAACATGAGTTTGACGATGGTTTATCTAAGTATTTCATCGAGGAGGGTGCAAGCATCGAGGGCGCAATCATCAACGTCACCAACGGCCCTATCTACATCGGGCGAGATGCCACTATCATGGAGGGGGCTTGCATCAGGGCTCCATTTGCCGCTTGCGAGCATAGCCAAGTCAACATGGGAGCGAAGATTTACGGTGCCACCACGCTCGGCCCCTACTGCAAAGTGGGCGGCGAGCTGAACAACGTGGTGATGATTGGCTACAGCAACAAAGCCCACGATGGCTTCCTTGGCAACGCCGTCATCGGAGAGTGGTGCAACATTGGTGGCGGAACCACGGCTTCTAACCTCAAGAACGACTACACCGAAATCAAGCTCTGGAACTATCCTGCACATCGTTTTCTCAAGACGGGACTGCAATTCTGCGGCTTGATAATGGGCGACCACTCCAAAGCCGGCATCAACTGCATGTTCAACACCGCCACGGTGATTGGCGTGGGTGTAAATATCCACGGTGCAGGCTTCCCGCGCAACTTCGTGGCATCGTTCTCCGAGGGGTCAACCGCCGGATTCACCGATGTGCCGATGACAAAATTCTTCGACACCGCAAAACGCGTAATGGCGCGCCGCCACGTCGAACTCAGCGACATCGACAAGGAAATATTCCTTGCCGTGCAAGCCATCGCCGAGAGCTATAAATAAATCCAAAGATATTCCACAACCGCCAGGGGCACACACGGCATTTTTTTCACCGTGCATGCCCCTGCTTTATATGAATGTGCGCATCTCACACAACCCTGCTGCGAAATTGCTGTGGCGACATTCCCGACAACCGCTTGAATGCCTTGCTGAACGACGCCTGATCGGAATATCCCAACTCATAAGCCACCTGCTGCACCGACACACCAGGCACGTCGAGCAGGTTGCGGGCTTCGCAATAAAGCATTTCGTCGATAAAGTCGCTCACCGTGCGCCCCGTCTGACGCTTTATTATGCTTGTTAGTTGCTGCGACGACAAATTCACCTTCTCGGCATAGAACTGCACTCCGTGCTTCACCTTGTAGTTTTCGAGCAGCAACCCCACGAATTGCCTCAACACCACCACTTGACGCGACAGCATGGCACCACTGCCGTCGGTAGCCGCGTCACCGTAATTGTCAAGAATATTATCGGTCTCGATATTAAACCTTTCCAAGGCATTGCGTATCATCTCAAGATGGTAGCGATGTCCCTCGCGCGACAATTGGCGGGCAATATCCCGTATGCAATCGGCTACCACTGCAGACTCCTCGTCGGCAAGCCTCACAATGGGCAACTGATACATATTCATGCCCCTGATGATGCGGTGCTGTATGTTCTTTATCGACAGCTTGTCGATAAACCGCTTCGTCACACCAAAAATCATGCACCCGAAGTCGTGCGACTCGCCATGCAAGCGAGTGAGATGCAGGGGCGAGAAGATGCACAGCGTGCTGCGCTCCACAGCATAGTCAACCCCGTCAACCGAGAATGTCGCCGTCCCTCCCACAACCAAGATATAGGAAAACGCATTGACATATACCCCGCCGTCGCGCAATGCAGTGATAGGATGCGAATCGCAATCAAGCCCAAACACTGCCACATCGCCACGGTATGAACGTCCACCACGCTGCTGCAACAGCTCCCTCAAGTTTATTATTTCTCCTTGCTGCATAACGCAAAAATACAAAAAATGACAAATTTTCCACAATTTTTGACATCGACCATGATTCCAAAAATCAAGACCTTTGCCCCCGAATTTTCAGAACCCGCACAAAAATGGCTAAATTAACAAACATCGCAATTGCATCGCTGCTGTCGCTCGCACTCGCAATGCCGGCACTCAGGGCACAACAACGCCTCACGCTCACCATCGACGAGATGTTCGCCCGCGCCGAAGCCAACAGCAAAAGCATCAACCTACACCGACTTGCCGTTGACGAGGCAATCGAGGGAGAACGGGTTGCCAAGAACGAACGGCTGCCGTCGATCGAGGCGAGCTTGGCGTTCAGCTACATCGGCGACGGCTGGATGTCCGACCGCGACTTCTCCAACGGGCAAAACGCCGATATGCCCCACTATGGCAACAACTTCTCGATAAAAGCCACGCAAGTGGTGTATGCCGGCGGAGCAATCAATGCCGGAGTGGAACTAAGCCGACTCAACCGCCAGGCTGCCGAAACACAGTTGCTTGGCGACAGGCAGGCTGTGAGGTTCTTGCTCGTCGGGCAATATCTCGACCTCTACCAGCTACACAACCAAGCCGAGATATACCGCAACAACATCAGGCAGACCACATTGCTCATCGACGAAATCGCAGCCTCTCACCGCCAGGGAACGGCACTCAGGAGCGACATAACCCGCTACGAGCTGCAACTCGAAAACTTGAAGTTGGGATTGACAAACACCCTTAACCGCATCGACGTGCTGAGCCGCCGACTTGCCGTGACGATAGGGCTTGAAGAAAACACCGAAATCGTTCCCGACTCAACCATCGTCAACATGGCACTGCAACACCACCACGAGGCATTCTGGCAAGACGGCAGGGCTGCATCGCCCACTCTTGCCCTCGCCAGCCTCAACGTGGCTATGAGCCGCAAGCAACAAGACCTTGCCAAAGCCGAGCGGCGACCCTCGATAGGACTTTTCGCCGCCGACAGCTTCGACGGCCCCATCTTGATAGAAGTGCCACCCATCAACAAGAATTTCAACTACTGGTATGTGGGCATAAACATATCCTACAACTTCGACAGCCTGTTCAAAAGCAACAAAAAGCTGAAAAAAGCCAAACTATCGACCATGCGCGCCGAAGAGGAATACCGCCTTGCCGACGAGCAGTTGTCGAACGACA
Source organism: uncultured Bacteroidales bacterium (assembly GCA_949285735.1). Classification (GTDB taxonomy): domain Bacteria; phylum Bacteroidota; class Bacteroidia; order Bacteroidales; family Muribaculaceae; genus Avimuribaculum. The sequence goes on along the minus strand of CASEAQ010000025.1, from coordinate 15,697 downwards.
TTCACGAGGCATACATATTGCTGCAAGAGGCTCAAACACGCCTGCAATCGAAGCAGAAAAACGTACAGCTTGCCCACGAGAACTACAACGTCGTGCACAGCCGCTACACCAACGGGCTTGCACTTGTCACCGACATGCTCGACGCAAGCAACATACAGCTGAGCAGCGAACTCGAATTGTCCAACGCCCGCATAGGAATCGTTTACCAATATTATTTACTCAAGAAAACAATAGGAACTCTGTAACATAAAGCTATACATATCGTCATGAACCGCAATCAAAAAATACTCATCTCCAACATCATATTGGCAATAGTCATCATCGCTGGCATTGCTTGGGTGGCTTGCAGCTTCTTCCACATCGGCAATGCCCAATTCACCGACAACGCTCAGGTGCGGCAGCACATCACCCCCATCAACACTCGTGTGCAGGGATTCGTCAAGAAAATCTACTTCGAGGAATACAGCCAAGTCCACAAGGGCGACACGCTGCTCGTAATCGAAGATGCCGAATACCGCTTGCAATTGGCTCAAGCCGAAGCCAACTACCAGAATGCCCTTGCCGGGCTCGATGCCATGCACTCGACGGTGGGCACTGCCCAAAGCAACATTCTCGTCACCGACGCAAGCATAGAAGAGGCTCGCGTGCGCCTCGAAAATGCGCAGGCCGACTACGACCGCTACCAGAAATTGCTCGCCGAGGAGGCTGTGACGCAGCAGCAGTTCGACCACGTGAAGACCGAGTATGAGGCTGCACTTGCGCGCTACGAGCAACTCAAGCAACAACGACTGTCAGCAACAATGATAAAAGACGAGCAAACAAAACGAGTCGGACAGAACGAGGCCAGCGTGAAAGTGGCTGAAGCTGCCCTCAACCTTGCCCGCCTCAACCTATCCTATACCATAATCGTTGCAACTGCCGACGGCGTGACCGGGCGGAAAAACATACACGAAGGCGAACTCGTGCAACCTGGACAGACAATGGTGACCATCGTCGATGAAGCCGACAAATGGATTATAGCCAACTACAAGGAAACCCAAACCACCGACATGAAGCCCGGACAACTGATGTCGATAACCGTCGATGCCGTGCCTGGAGTGACTTATGAAGGCTACATCGAATCGATTTCCGATGCCACTGGTGCCTCCTACTCGCTTATTCCGCAGGACAACTCGGCTGGCAACTTCGTGAAGGTCGAGCAACGCATACCAGTGCGGATTAGGTTCACCGACAATAACAGCCCCGAGCAAATTGCACGGCTGCGGGCTGGCATGAACGCCGAATGCACACTCAAAGACTAACCACCCAATAATTGTTGTCATGTCTGCACCACAAGAGCCTCGTGTAATGTTTTTCAAGGAGTGGGTTCCACAGCCGCTGCGCGTTGTCCTGTGCCTGCTTTGCGCCTTTTCGTTCCAGTTGAGCGGCGGTATCTACCTTTCGTCGGCTTCGCAGATGGTGGGGTCGCTTGCCCTTATGCAAGAAGACATAATGATGGCTGGATATGCCTCGTTCGTGGGAATGACGGTAGCATTCCCCGTGCTTTTCAGGCTCAAGTTCCGCTTCACCTCCCGCTCCATTTTCCTTGTCGTGTGCCCCGTCATCATCGTGTGCAACATCATCACCATGAACACGGGCAACTTGGCAATCCTCATTGCCACCTGCTTCGTCGCAGGTGCTTTCAGGATATGGGGCACATTTGAATGCCTGTCGAATGTGCAACTCAGCCTCACACCCACCCGCGACTTCGGTGTTTTCTTCCCCGTCGTCTATCTGATAGTCCTTGGCAGCATACAAGTATCGGGGCTAATCACCGTCCACATAGGCGACTGGATTACGTGGCGGCAAATGCACCTGTTCATCATCGGGCTTATGCTCGTGGTGTGGCTCACGCTGCTGTTGTTCACACGCCACTTCCGCTTCATGAAGCCCCTGCCGCTCTATGGCATCGACTGGATTGGAGGTACCCTGTGGTCGGTATTCCTGCTTGCATTGATTTTCGCATTCGAATATGGCGAATACTTCGACTGGCTCGACGCCTGGCAAATAAGGTTGGCATTCATCGTTGCTGCCGTCGTCCTTCTGGTTAACGTGGCGCGAATGTACATCCTGCGACACCCCTTCATCGAAATCGATGCGCTGAAGTATCGCAACATGGTTCCGCTGCTGTTCCTGTTTTTCATGTTGTATATGTTCCTGAGCACACCCAACCTGTTGCAGAACATTTTCACAAACAGAATCCTGCAATTCGACCCGCTTAATGTGGCATCGCTCAACTGGTGGAATCTTGCCGGCACCATAGCGGGTTGCATCGCTGCATACTACTGGCACGCTCGCCTGCATGGCAACTACATGACACCCGTTGCAGTCGGCTTTGGACTGATTGTGGCATACCAGGCAGTGATGTACTTCCTCATCGATCCGCGGCTCAACATCGAATATCTCTACCTGCCCACTTTCCTGCGCGGCATGGGCTACATCATTCTCTACATCTCGCTCACGGTTTATGCCTCGGGCGTTGTACCGTTCAAGCACTTTTTTCAAGTGCTGTCGCTCATTGGCTTTGTCCGCACGGGATTTGCTCCGGCAATGGGTACTGCCATATTCGGGCGGATATTGCAATACGTGCTTCCTGCCAACTTGCAAAAGCTAACAATCGACTTGGACATGACCAACAGGGCATTTTCGCAAATGCCATACGGCGAGGTTTACGGCGAAGCCATGCGGCAAGCCACGCTTGTAAGTCTTAGGGAAATATACGGGCTGACAGTCGTGGTGGGAATAATTTTCATGATATTACTGCTAAGCCACAAATACTTGCGCTTGAACAGCGTCGGGAGGTTGCCAGGTATGCGCCATCTGAAGCGCATTGCCAAACGAGCTATCACTACTCCTCTCGCCCACCTTGCCCACAAAACCTGACACTACTCGGCGCTTCGCTTGAAGCTGTCGAGTGGGCGACGGCGGGATTTTGCCTGCGGCTCGGGCGCATAGCCCAAGCGCAACAACACTTGCAGACGGCTGGGCAATTGCAGTTGCTGCGTCAACTGGCTGGCAGTTGCCTCCACCTCGCACGGTGCGCCGATAAATGCGCAAGCCACGCCATGCAACGTTGCCGTGAGCAGGCAGCGTTGCAACCGCCTGCCGCAATCCACCCATCCATCGACACATTCGCCACTGGCGAATGCCGCCACGCATGGCGACGACGCAAGCCGCTTCAAATCGCTGCGGCTTTGCACCTGCGACTTCAGCGCGAGCGAAGTGGCAGCGCGCGAAATCCACGATGGCATATCGGGAATACCAAGCACATCATATCCCAGCCCGTCCATCGAGCCGTCGGCTTCTCGGCGGTTGTAACGAATCCAGTCCTTCAATTCGCCACGCTTGCCGCTGTCGCCATATATCACACTGTTGGCAGCCACGATACCCTCTTTCACAGCCTTCCATTGTGCCGAACCCTGCGTGAATATCCGCGCGCCGCACTCGGCAAGAGATGCCACCACGCTGGCTGGCAATGTCTTGCCGTCATAGGCATTACGGTTGGTGTGCCGCAGCCCAATCATGCCGGCAAGCGGTGACACTGCCATGCCTTGCATCTTCTTGAAAGTCACGTTCACTCTGTCGTCGGCTATCTCGACAACTGCCCTCAGGCTGTGACGAGTTGCGGCAATGCACATATTCTCGATGGCACAGCCCATCGAGATGTAAAGTTCGCGGTCGAATGGATCGAGTGATGGAAGTCGGCGTGAAGCGTCGGGCATAACAAGGATTGAATCGCCACCCTCCTGCGGCTCGAAGAGCCACGGTTGCGTGTTATGCCCAGAGGGTGCCTTGATGGCAGCACCAAGAATTTCGTCAATTATTGTCGGGTTCATCGCTATTTTCTTCAGCCACAGAATCGTTGCGCATGGCTGTAGCCGTGAGTGTATCGCTGACAATCGAATCGTTACGCGCACGCCGTTGCGAACGCCTCTCCTCATCGACTGGGAAGATGCCACACACGCTGTCGAGGCTGTAGGTGGTCATGCGGTCGTTCGACACAAAACCATACCCCTCTATGATACGGTCTAACTTTTCTATATGCACAAACGAGTCGGAATATATCTCATTGCGGCGTTGTGAATAAAATAACTGGTTGGTGAGAATAAGTTCGCGCCTTGCCGTCTCGATGTTCACATTGCCGTCGAGCCGCCACAGCTGATCGTTCTTGAAATAAGTGGCAGAATCGCAGCTAATCGACGCCACGACATCAAACACCGAGTCGAACTGCTCAAGCAGCAACCCGTCGGGGAATCGCCAAAACGGCTTGCGTGCCTCTTCATACATGAGCCACGTCCGCGCCGTTATCCTGTACTTGGTTATTCCCGAGTCGCTTACGAGCGTCCTCACGCTGTCGGTACTCATCGTGGGCGTGGTTTCGGGGTCGGTGGTATGCTCCACCACACTCTTCACTTCGTCGCGGCAGCCCACCAAGATTATACACACGACAAGCGCAAACAATATGTTGCGGGCTTTCTCCAATGTATGCGGTTCTATGTATTACTTAATCTTGTTCTTCCAGAACCACATCTCGTTGAAATTAACGCCGACAGTGATATTGAAATAGTTTTCGGTTATCAGGCTGGTCGGATATGCCACACGGTGCTTATACTCAAAGCCGATGTTGATAATCGTCTTGTTTGAAGGGGTCGGCAATCCGAAACCCACCGAAACGCCATAATCCTTAACGTTGTTGTCAAGCACCATTATATAGTCGTGGTTGAAGTGCCCGCCTATGCGGTAGGTCATACGTTGCAGATAATTGCCTCGCGTGTTGGGCGTAAACGATGCACCGACGGCAACCTTCCAACGGTCGTCAAATTTCATGCTCTCGAAATTTTCCAAATTATAATAGTCGGCACTACCCCAATTCTGATAGGTGAAGTCGGCAGCCACAGTCAGTCGTTTGTCGAAGTTCCAAGCCAAACCGCCGCCATAAGTCGATGGCGAAGAAAAGCGGTCTTTCATCGATACGTTGCTCACCGTGTCGATAGCCGTCGTAACATCGTTCTGCACGTCGTATTGCCGTCCGAGCGCAGTTCCGTGAAACGACTTCTCGGGAATATACACGGCTCCAAGCGTCAAGCTGTTACGCTCATTGAGATCGATAGTGTATTGCACGCCAAACTGTATGCCCCAATCCCTGATTTCGAGCACGCGTTCATAGAGTGCCTGCGTGCTAACGCTGCCGCTTGAGGTGGCATATGTATCATGGGTGATTGTACCAAAATTATACGACACATTGGCACCAATAGAAAAATTCTTGAATGGCATGTAAGACAATCCCACATAAAGCATATTGATACCGCCAGAACCGCTTCGTGAATCGCCAAGGGTGTTGTCGTCGGACGTGGAGCCAAACGAGTATCCCACCGATGAATATGGCAACAAGCCTATACTACCTCCTACCTTTTTGCTCAAAGGGAATTGCATAGTAACATAGTCGAGACCGCCGCCAAAACTCTTTCCGCTGGTTCCGTTCTCGTTCATCTTCATGCCCGTAAAGTCAAGACCGAAGTCAAACAAGAAGGTCAACGAGTCGCAATGAGCATACGAAGCCGGGTTCTTGACGTTGATTTGTCGCCCGTTGTTCATTGCGTAACCCACACCGCCCATCGAGCGTTGTGTACTTGAAGAAAAATCGCTCAACGAGCCATAACCAAACATCGAGTACGCGCTTGTCTCCCCGTTTTGAGCCAGCATGGCAAAAGGGCATGCAAGCACTGCCAACAGGGCAACGGCGATAAATGATAATTTATATGTCTTCATTATATGATAATATTCTATTTAATCCTATCGAGAGCAGGTTATCGACCACTTTCACCTTGCGCGAAAGCTGCGAGGCAAGGAACTTGCAATCGCCGCCAGTAAACACCACTACAAGGTCGCCTCCTATACGGGCAGAAATCTTGTCGATGAAACTTTCTATCTCCGAGACAAGCCCTCCCACCACACCGGCGCGTATGGCAGTGACGGTGTTATGACCGATGAGCGGAAGCTCGCCCTTATAATCTACTAACGGCAATCGGCTCGTGTAATTGTTCAGAGCTTCAAATCTCATGTGCAGCCCTGGCGAGATGTTTCCGCCGAGGAAACGCCCGTCGGCAGTGACAATGTCGAGCGTGACAGCCGTTCCGGCATCCACTATCAGCACATTCCGTCCTGGGGCGCAAGTCACTGCTCCGACAGCAGCGGCTATGCGGTCGTGCCCCAACGTGTGTGGGGTGTCATAGTCGATTTTCACCGGCAACGGGGTGTTTTCGTCCAAATAGATGAACTTCTTCACCTTCTTCCGCAACAGTTCCATGATGCGCCCGTCGGGCTTGCGAACCGACGAATAGGCTGCCGCCCTGACATCATAGTTCTTGATTATCCGCACCAACGCCGAAATCGACAACAAGTCAAACCTTGCGACAGCCACAATGTCGTTTCCATCGAAAACCGACACCTTGGCAGAAGAATTACCTTGATCAATAGTGAGATTCATAAAATCTGTTTCACGCAGGAAACCGCAACCGGCAACATCGCAACAATCACCACATCACGGTATCCAAGGGGCAAAATTACAAATTACACGGCAATTGTTTATGAATATTTGCCGCTTTTTCGTGTGCATCAAGCCTCAATTGGTATTTTTTACCGATATGTAAACACAAGCGGCTGCATCACACGTTGTTTTTCAATTTCTTTTTTAACTCCTTCTTCTCCTCATGGCCAATCACAAAGGCGGTGTAAATCTGCAACGCAGCACCAGCCATCAAGAAGCCCAGCCAGTCATATCCCGACGCATACGGGAAAAAGTGCATCTCGGCTGAGAATTTGAAATATGCCGAAAGGCAATAGCAAATAGCTGACACCGTCGAAATGCGGTACAACCGTTTTATGCGCAAGTTGCTCCCCTGGTACTTGTCGAGGATTCGCACCACCAACGTCGCCACTGCGCCGACAGCAAACACATAGTTGAGCCACGGCGAGCGGTACAACAGCAAATTGAGCAAAACGGGTATCATTATCATGAGCATGGCAACCGAAAGCACTATGCCCAAAATCTGAGTTCTCTTATCCATCTAATAAACGACTTTTTTCTTTATTTTATATCTGTTACAAACACTTCCTCATTGTCGCGCTTCATGCCATACTGCTCGCGCGCAATCTTCTCAAGCGTCTCCGGGTCGGTGTTCAGTTCACCGGCTTTGCGCGCATAGAAGTCGGCAGAATCGCGATACTGCTTGATCTCATCCTCAAGCTGACCGATGCGCTCCTGGTAGCCGATTCGCTTTATATAGCTGTTCTCGCCCCACACTATCGACACGACTATCGCCCCCACCACAATCAACAGCGGAAGGTTGAGCAATACCCTCACCCACATCGGGCGGCCAGTCCTGTTTGCCTTGTTCGCCATAATCCCAAAACGTTACATTTCCCTGCAAAGTAACAAATTAAATTCCAAAGCACAAAATACCTTCCCCACCCATACCGCCTGCTTCACCATTATACACCCTTATTAACAAAATACAGCACGACACAAAATCGTAAAAGTTAGCTGGAGGTAAAATAAAAAATGTAGCAGGGCGACTGCGTGTGTGTCCTGCTACATTATGCGTGTGTGGTTGGGAGCCTTGCTGTCGAAGGGGGGATTAATTCTTCGAGGCTTTCAGGGCTTCCATTATTTTTCCTTCGAGTTCTTCGGCAAGTTCAGGGTTGTCGGCGATGGTGCGTTTGGCGGCATCGCGTCCTTGTCCGAGCTTTGTTTCGCCGTATGAGAACCATGCGCCGCTCTTCTTCACTATGCCATACTCCACGCCGAGGTCGATTATCTCGCCCATCTTGGAGATGCCTTCGCCGAAGAGTATTTCAAACTCGGCTTTGCGGAATGGAGGCGCAACCTTGTTCTTCACCACCTTCACGCGCGTCATGCTGCCAAGCACGTTCTCGCCGTCCTTTATGCTGCCTGTGCGGCGTATGTCGAGGCGCACCGACGAATAGAACTTCAGCGCGTTGCCGCCCGTGGTCGTTTCGGGGTTGCCAAACATCACGCCAATCTTCTCGCGCAACTGGTTGATGAAGATGCACGTGGTGTTGGTCTTCGATATGGTTGACGTGAGTTTGCGCAATGCCTGCGACATCAACCGTGCCTGAAGCCCCACCTTGTTGTCGCCCATGTCGCCTTCTATTTCGTTTTTCGGCGTGAGGGCAGCCACCGAGTCGATTACTATTATGTCGATAGCCGACGAGCGTATCAGCTGCTCGGCAATCTCAAGGGCTTGCTCGCCGTTGTCGGGCTGCGAAATCCACAGGTTGTTGACGTCAACGCCAAGTTTCTCGGCATAGAAGCGGTCGAATGCGTGTTCGGCATCGATGATGGCAGCAATGCCGCCTTGCTTCTGCGCCTCAGCTATAGCGTGGATAGCCAAAGTGGTCTTACCTGACGATTCGGGTCCGAAAATCTCGATTATCCTGCCGCGCGGGTAGCCGCCTACTCCAAGGGCATAGTCGAGTCCTATCGAACCGGTAGGAATAACCGCTATGTCTTCCAACTTTTCGTCGCCGAGCTTCATTATCGCGCCGCGGCCAAACGACTTGTCAATCTTGTCCATAGCCACCTGCAATGCCTTCAACTTCTCTTCAGGCACAGGCACCCTGCCAAATTGCAACGACTCTTGTTGTGCACCATCGGCAGCGGCATCTTTTGTTTTCTTGTCAGCCATAAATCTCTCCTACTTCTTTAAGTTTAGTATCTGATTGGCAGCATCTTTAGTGTTTACCTTTGTAATTATGTCGGCAACGCGCCCTTCTTCGTCGATGATGAAGGTGGTGCGTACCGTGCCCATATACTCACGACCACACATTTTCTTCTTTTGCCATACGCCAAACGCCTGGTTCAACATCGTATCGGTGTCGGCAATAAGCGGAAACGGCAACGAATACTTTTCGGCAAATTTCTTGTGCGATGCGGCAGAGTCTTTGCTCACGCCCACCACCGAATAGCCGGCAGCCTCCAATTCGCCATATCCGGCAGCCAAGCTGCAAGCCTCGGCAGTGCAACCCGACGTGTTATCCTTCGGGTAGAAATATATCACGAGCTTCTTGCCGGCATAGTCGGCAGCCTTTATCTCCTTGCCATCGGCATCAATGCCAAGCACATCGGGTATTTTATCTCCTATTTCCATATATATCCTGTGTCTTAAATTGTCAGTGTAAAGATAGTGCAAAACATCGGCAACACAAAATCACCCAAATGGTTTACGTTACAAAGGTAGAACCCATACGGGCAACTTTATTGCCCAATAAAGCAAAAATCAACTAAAAGCAGAGGTTTACCATTCAATTCCTGCCGTCACGCCAAGTCCGTGGAGCGAGATACCGTCGTAGCGGCTATGATAGTAATAGTCGTCATAGCCATAATACCGCTGCGAAATGAGGCTATATGTCAACCCCACGTTGAAAGCCGACTTTGCTCCGAGGGCAAAACGGACACCCAAGCTGCAATTGAGGTAAAAACTGACATCGTTGTCGAAAACCCCATCGTTGATGGTTATGTAGCTATCCCCCGTGAGCAACGAAATACCAGCCTTGAAATCGACAAACATTCCTATCGCGCCACTCCCCGAATAGCGGAAATCGAAGAAGATGGGAATCATGTAGGCATTGTCCGAAAAGTCGTCCAAGCTCTCGTTCCAACGCGAATCCCTTCCATCGTCATCTGTTTTCAACACATCGATGCCGGCACCAATGCCCATGAACAGGTTTCCGCTACTCAAGCCGTGTGAAGTGGTTGCCTCAAACTTGTTGGCACTGTAATGCCCCACCCCAGCCATGTAGCCGACATCAACAAACCCCTTATAGGAAAACGAAGATATGGCTTGTTGCGCCTGCGACATCTGCACAAGCCGCGAAAACTGTGCATATACACCATTCGCCGCTACCATTGCCACCACCGACAACAGAAGCAAAATAATTGATTTTTTCATGACACTGGATATTTTTAATTGAAATTGAGCCTGCCGCCACACGGACTGTCGGCAAACTTGCCACGGTCGTAAACCACGTTGCCGTTGACAAAGGTCTTTACTACACGATTATGGAACGTCACGCCCATGAACGGCGACCAGCCGCAGCGCGACACTATATTCTTCTCGCCGACGGTGAACTCCTCGCCGGGTGAGACGATGGCAATATCGGCATGGTAGCCCGGGCGCAAAAATCCTCGACGGTCGATACGGTAAAGCCTTGCAGGGGCATGGCACATCTTGTCAACCACCTGCTCAACAGTAAACACCCCCTGCCCTGCCATTTCGAGCATCGCCACAAGCGAGAATTGCACCAGCGGCATTCCCGACGCAGCCTTCAAGCAATTGCCCTGCTTCTCCTGCCACAAGTGCGGGGCATGGTCGGTAGCCACAATGTCGATTGCACCGTTGCGCAACCCATCGCGCAATGCTTCGCGGTCGGCAGCCGTCTTCACGGCAGGATTGCACTTTATCATGTTGCCAAGCCTGGCATAATCGGCATCGCTGAACCACAAGTGGTGCACACACACCTCGGCTGTGACACGCTTCTCGGCAAGCGGCGTGGTGCTGTCGAAAAGTTGCAACTCGCGAGCTGTTGACAAGTGCAACACATGCAATCGGGTGCCATAGCGGATTGCCCGCTCCACTGCCCGTGCTGTCGATACATAACACGCCTCGGCACTGCGAATGAGCGGGTGCAGCTCCACAGGCAAGTCGTCGCCGCGCTCTGCCACATACCGCGCACGGTTGGCAGCAATCGTCGCCTCGTCCTCGGAATGCACTGCAACCAACGCAGGCACCTCGGCAAACAGGCGGTGCAACGCCTCGCTGTCGCTCACCAGCATATTGCCGGTCGAGCTGCCAAGGAAAGCCTTTACGCCACACGTCTTGGAGTAATCCACGGCAAGCAGCGTATCGATGTTGTCGTTGGTCGCCCCAATGAAGAAACTGTAGTTTGCCATCGACACCTCCGACGCCCGTTCATACTTGGCTTCGAGAGCTTCGATTGTCGTTGTCGGCGGCACAACGTTGGGCATATCCATATACGACGTTACACCCCCTGCCACGGCAGCTCTCGACTCGGTGGCAATGTCGCCCTTGTGCGTCAACCCCGGGTCGCGAAAATGAACTTGGTCGTCAATCACACCGGGAATCGCCCAGCACCCCTCGGCATCAATCACCTCGCTGCACGAATTGACAGTTGCCTCGTCGGGCAAGCCGTGCCCCACCTCGGCAATCATGCCGCCATCGATTACTATATAGCCGTCGAATCGTTGCCCCTCGTTGATGATAAGGGCATTGTGCAATAGTGTACGTTTGCTGCTCATATATGGGTCGTGTATTATTTGCGTTTGAACTTGGGATTGAACCAGCTCGAAATCTTCAACTGTATGACGCCAAACAGTGCCTCACCGAAGATGCTGGTGTTCATCTTGCTCGTGCCAAGCACGCGGTTGACGAAAATAATCGGCACCTCGACTATCTTAAAGCCCAACTTGTAGGCGGTAAACTTCATCTCGATTTGGAAGGCGTAGCCCTTGAAGTGGATTTTGTCGAGGTCGATAGCCTCAAGCACACGGCGGTGGTAGCACACAAAGCCAGCCGTGGTGTCGCGCACGTGCATTCCCGTCACCAACCTCACATAGGCACTGGCATAGTAAGACATCATCACGCGCCCCATGGGCCAATTCACCACATTTACGCCAGTGATATAGCGCGAGCCGACAGCCACATCGGCTCCACCCGTAGCACAAGCGTTGCGCAGCGGAATCAAGTCGTTGGGATTGTGGCTGAAGTCGGCATCCATCTCTATGATGTAGTCATAGCCAGCCTCGAGCGCCCACTTGAAACCCATTATGTAGGCAGTGCCAAGTCCCTGCTTGCCCGGGCGTTGCAACAAGTGCAACCTGCCGGCGTACCCGCTTTGCTTCTCCTTTACAATCTGTGCCGTGCCATCGGGCGAATTATCATCAATGACAAGAATGTCAAAGTCATATTCCAACTGGAACACAGCCTCAATGATATTGGCGATATTTTCTTTTTCGTTATAAGTCGGGATAATCACCAAGCTATCCGACGACCGTCCATTTTCTGACATCCACGTAATAATTTTTGGCTTGATACCACAAAAATAATCTATTTTGTGGGTAATAAGAAACAATCCACCAAAAATTTGAATTGTGTTGTGTGACTGCAAGAGCAACAAAACGGACAGCTAAGCCAGCCAAACTATTTTGAATAACAGATATAGGTCATTAAAATTCACAATGCCCACCGCCGCAATCATCAAGCACTCTAATCTTAATAGAAGTACTCATCGGTATCTAAAAAAGCGTTTTACATCGCAAAAAGCAACTTTATCAGAATAAAAACGCAGCTAAGGCTTTGATTTTCTCATACAACTTCCTTGCAGCCTCTTTCTCTTCTTTGCTTTCGGGCTTGAGGGTTTCCATTCTATCGGCAAAACGTTTTGCATCTTTGCCCGAAACCACAGGAGTTTCTTTAATCGGTCGAGCCATATTCTTCAGTTATTAGTTTGTGCAAAGATACAAAATTTCACAAAGGGGGCTTATCAATAACCAATAATAAAAAATATTGCAAGGGGGCGGCGAAGCCGTCCAACTATGCGTTAACCGCGCGGTGACGCAGCCCTTTAGGGCAAGGAACCCGCGGAACGAAGCTACCCACGCAGTAGGGCCTCGAAGAGGTCCAACGCGTCACTCGGGTAGTGCTTGATAGCATTACAAACCTCCATGAGATAAGTGTGCCGTTCTTTCATGCAAGAATGGCTATGGAGCTTCGTTGGACCTCTCCGAGGCCCCTCGGCTGGGTGGGGTTATGGTTGTCCGCAGGTTCCTTGCCCACTGCGTTGGACTGCGTCACCTGCGGTTAAAGCATAGTTGGACGGCTCCTCCGCCCCGTATTTTTTAGCGGACAGTAATAATTTTTAATGAGCCTGCCTCCCACCAAAAATTTGCCGTCAAACTCCTCTGCCCACAAAAAGCGGAGCCTGCGCGCCGATGTGGTGCACAGGCTCCTATTATGCCTATCCTTTGGGGACTATTGATTATTCGGCTTTGAGTATGCCGAGTTCGGCTACGGTGATGAAGTCGCGTTGTGCTATTTCATCGACCGACTCGAAGCGGAAGTAACGAGCACGGCAAGGCTTGTCGAATGCCACCTTCTGCAACACCGTGTTGTGCATGATGTTGCCAAACTCGACATTCTTCTTCACTTGCTGCCACGACTTGCCATCGAGACTCACGTAGAAGTTGTAGTGGAACACTGTTCCTGCCTTGCCATCCTTTTCGGTTGGCAGGTAGGCAAACCCGGTGATGCCGTCAATCACTTGCCCCATGTCAACTTCAATCGACTTCATCTCCTTGCTGCCGGCACTGCGCCATACGGTCTCGGCATTGCCGTCGATTGCAGCCTTGGCAGCCTCGCTACCGCCTGTGGCTTTCACCACTTTCCACTTGTCAACAGGTATGTCGCTCACCTTTTGGTCGCCCTGAGCCGAGTTGAGTTCCTCAACGCAATAAGCCGAAATCTTCTTGATGTTGGCATCGTTGCGCGACTGGTTCACCGTCAACTTGATTGCGGTTGCCTCAACTGCCGGGAAGCGAAGCATACGCTTGTATCCGACTGTCGTGCCCGAGCCGACAACCTCCCAGTTGCCGTCAACCATAGCCGAAACAGTGAAATCCTCGACACGCTGACCCTTGGTTATGTCTTCTTGCAGAACCACGGTGTTAACCTTAGTTGCCTGGGGCAATTCGCAAGTCAACTCGCCTCCCTGCTTAACCGATGCCGGAGCAGAAGTCAACAAGTCGTTGGCAAAATTCTTTGTTATATACTCGTTGAGTTCCTTTATGCGCTGCACGTCGATGTAGGCAAGCAAGCCATCGGTGTTTGGCGGAATGTTGAGCAACAACACCGAGTTGCGACCAACCGATTCATAGTATATGTCAACAAGCTGTGCAAGGCTTTTCACCTCGGCATCTTGTTCGCTGTGGTAGAACCATCCCGGACGTATCGACACGTCAACTTCCGACGGATACCAGAACATTTCGCTTGCCTTGGCAATGAGGTCGCGACTGCCAAGGTCGGGAGCTGTCTCTTTCAAGCCAAGAGCGGTGTTGACCGAGTCGGAACGAACGTAGCCACCCGGCACAAGCACCGTGGCACTCCACTCGCATTCACGACCGAGGCCCTTTTCGTTGCCCACCCAGCGCACGTCGTCGCCCATGATAGCCGTAACGGCATTAGGCTGCAACTTGTGGATTACATCGTAGTAGCGAGTCCAGTCATATACTTGTTTCTTGCCATTGGGACCCTCGGCACATGCACCGTCAAACCACACTTCGTGTACTTCGCCATAATTTGTGAGCAACTCCGTGAGTTGCTGCACAAAGAAGTCGTTATAGGCTGGAGAATCGCCATAGCACTCGGCATTGCGATCCCAAGGCGACAAATAAACGCCAAACTTCATGCCATACTTGTCGCAAGCCTCTTTTAGCTCCTTAACCACGTCGCCCTTGCCATCTCGCCACGGCGACGATGCCACCGAGTGCTTGGTGGTTGCCGTTGGCCACAAGCAGAAACCGTCGTGGTGCTTGGCTGTGAGGATAACCAACTTGAAGCCGCCATCCTTGAGGGCCTTCACCCATTGCTCGGCATCGAGCTTCTCGGGGTTGAACAGCGCAGGGTCTTCGCTGCCGTCGCCCCACTCCCTGCCAGTGAACGTGTTTATACCAAAGTGCAAGAACGCCGTCATTTCAAGCTCTTGCCATGCAAGCTGCCTTTGCGATGGAACAAGGCGTGAAGCCATATCCACTTTTTGCTCAAGAGTAGCATCGGGTGGAAAGCTCACATGCTTCTCATAATAAGTTTCATTGCCGCCGCACGATGCAAGTATCAGCGTGCTTGTGACGAGCAACGAAGCCAGTGTGCTTTTGAATGTCGTCATAGAGGTTATTTTTTTATAGGTAGTATAGTAAATTTAAATTCATACGGCTCGATCGGGAGCAGATACTTGTCGAGTACGCCCGGACCGCAAGTGGCAGTTCCGACACCAGTCTGCGCTGCATCGATGTGGACGGTCACAGTGCCCTCGTCGGTGAGGTCGTTGAGGTGCTTGGCAGCATCAATCATCTTGTCGGTGTAGGGCAATGCGGCAAACTGGAATGTGCCGTTAGCCTTTGCCACCTTCAATCCGTTGCCGTCGGCATTGCAGAAATTGACCCATCGGGTGTCGATGCGGTTTCCGCAAGCCTCAGGCACCATGTAAGTTGTGAACATCTCGGCTGGCGAAGTGTGGTAGATGCCAACTGTACCAGTGGGGCGGTCGATGTAGTTTTCATGCTCGCCGCGACCGAAGTATGTCACACGCTCGGCAGCCTGACTCGGCATATCGAATGTGAGTCCAACTCGTGGCAGCGACTTGATGATTGCCGTGTCGGGGTTAAATTTGGTAGTGATGTCCAATTGCCCCATCTTGTTGAGCGCATACACCAACCGTGCCGTACCGATTATTTGCCCCTTGCCATTGACGAGTTCCACATCTGCCTCAAATTTATCTTTTTTGAGCTTGTGTTTTGTGAGGCGTTGCGTGTAGTTGTCAAGTCCTGCGGCTTTCCACAGTTTCA
>CASEAQ010000024.1 GCA_949285735.1 uncultured Bacteroidales bacterium | reverse complement strand
ATTTGTTAAAGAATTTCACCCATTCATTGTAATTTGATGCCATTCCATCGATATTTTATTAGTTTTTATAAGAAACACGCCAATCATCACGATTTGGTACATTTTACACCTGTCTATGATAAGGCTATTTTAACACTTATATCCCCAATACTTGCCAATAACACCCCCGACAGCAATATTTTTGGCAGAAAACTTCGCCCTTACACCGACCAAAAGCATGCAATGGCGCAATATTACGCAGAAAGTGCGTATTTTTGCACTCTCAAAAAGTTGTTTTCTTAATTATATGGAACCCATCACTATAATCCTGTTGGTTGCAATCGCAATCGCAATAGGCGCAACTGCCTGGATGGCATCGAAACAATCGGGCAAACAGCAGCAAATCGCGGCACTAAACGCCGAAGTCGCCAACCAAAGCGAAACCATCGCTTCGCAGCAAAAGGAAATTGCAAGCCGAGACTCGCTGATAGCTGCCGGCAACGCATCGATTGCCGCCCTCGAATGCCAATTGGCTGACGTGCGCAAACAAGTCGAGAAAAGCGAGGCACAAATACACACACTCAATGAACGCATCATTGCCCTGACTACCGAAAATTCAAAATACAACGAGCGGCTGACCGTGCTGGCTACCGAAAAAGAACGGTTGCAACGCGAGGCACAACTGCAATTCGGAGAACTCGCCACAAAGATATTCGACGACAAGGCACGCAAAAGCGACGACAGGCTCAACGAAATATTGAATCCACTGAAAGAAAACATCGAACGCCTGAAGAAGGAGATTACCGACCGCTCGATTAAGGACTCGGAAAACCACGCCTCGCTGCGCGAACAAATAGGACTGTTGCGCGACTTGAACACGCAAATCGGCAAAGACGCTACCTATCTTGCCAACGCACTGAAAGGCAACAACAGCGTGCAAGGCAACTGGGGCGAACAGATGCTCGAACACATCTTATCGACTTCGGGGCTCGTGAAAGGCGAACAGTTTGAAGTGCAAGTAACCAAGGACGATGCAGGCAACACGCTAACCAACGACGACGGCACTCGCCTGCGCCCCGACGTTATCGTGCACCTGCCCGACGACAAGGACATCATCATCGACTCGAAAGTGTCGTTCAGGGCATATATCGACTATGTGAACGCCACCGACGAAAAGACGCAGCAAGAAAAATTGCGCGAACATGCCGTATCGGTCAAAAAACACGTTGACGAACTTGCCACGAAAAGTTACCAAGACTACGTGCGCAAGGCTGGCGACTTCGTGATGATGTTTATCCCCAACGAAGGGGCATACCTCGCTGCCATGCACGCCGATGCCCATCTGTGGGAGTATGCCTATGCCAAGCGCGTGGTAATCATCAGCCCCACCCACCTCATCTCGGTGCTAAAGCTCGTATCGCAGCTATGGGGGCACGACAAGCAAACCAAGAACGCGCTGAAAATCGCCGAAGAGGCTGGAAAGCTATACGACCGTTTCGTTGACTTCACCGAATATATGCGCAACATCGACAAGGGCATAACCACAGCTCGCCAAGCCTACGACAAGGCAATGGCAAAACTACAAGTACAAGACGGCAGAGGCAACATAATGCGCCAAGTGGAAACCCTCCAAGAACTTGGCGCAAAAGCAAAGAAAAGACTCCAACTCCCCGAATAGCACAAACTATTAACAGTGAGCAGTGAGTAGTGAGTAGTGAGCAGTGAGCAGTTAGTAGTGAGCAGTTAGTAGCAAGAATTGCTACCTAATTCCTAATTCCTCATTCCTAATTCCTCATTCCTAATTGATTCCAGATTCCAAACAACTTCTCACTACTAACTCCTAACTACTCACTCCTAACTATATTTTAGTTTTGTGCAAACTTGTATTCTTGGGGTGAAAAGCCCGTTACTTTCTTGAACAGAAGGCTAAAGCTCTGCGCCGACGGATAACCCAATTCTGCAGCAACTCGCGATGGGGCATAGCTGTATTTCGTGAGCATCTGTTTGGCTACATACAGACGTTTCAGTTCCATGTACTCCCGCAATGATTTACCCGTAACAAACTTGAGCAAATCCTTGAAATATTGCTCCGACAGGTGCAATCGCTCAGCACACGCCCCCACCGAAGGAAACACTCCGCGAGACAGCTTCCCCTGCGCAATGTAATCATCCACATAGCTGTAAAACTGTTCAAGCAGCGCATTGTTCTTGTCCTCACGCGTTATGAACTGGCGTTCGTAGTATCGCTTGCAATAGTCGAGCAACAACTCTATGTGGCGCGTAATAATGGTGCGGCTGTGCATGTCTATCGGATAATGAAGCTCCTCGTCGATGTTTTCGAGGCAGCTCTCAATCTTGCGCTTCTCGCGCAACGACAGGTGCAAAGCCTCGTCCTTGTCATACATGAAGAATGTGTATCGATACAATATATGGTCGAGCGTAGTGCCGCAAAGCAAGTCGGGATGAAAAGCAAGCAACCAACCTTTGCGAGGCAGTACTCGGTCGCGCGTCATGTCAAATGCTTTCTCGGGCGACAAGAACACCATTGTTGCGTCGGAGAAATCATAATACTTGCGCCCACAACAGCAACACTCTTCACAATCGCAATTGTCGATGAGCAACACTGTGTAGAAGTCAAACCGTATGCCCTGCTGTTCCACATCGGCATTGTTACCAAGGCGAATTACGCTTGCCTGCGGGTGCAGCGTCTTGCTGCCAAGGCAGCAATTGCATTCGTGCACGGTTTTTATGTCAAGAATTTCCCCCATTCGATTTTTTACCAAGTTTACACTTTTTAGCAATGCAAATATACGCAGAAAAACGACACGTTTCTTGCCCACCCGACTTAATCGGTAATTAGGGTAAACATCTCTGTAATTTGGGTAAATCACCCTGTCGGCACAACTCCCCTTTTATTGCTAATTTTGCAACCAAGTTACAAACAAACATTCACGCACCAATGAAACGACGACGCATCATGATAGCAATAGGTACAATACTCGGGATAATAATCGTTGCCGCCATAGCTGGCGCAATATTCGTCAACCAGCCCAGTTTCGGCAGGCTGCCGCAGGGTGAGAGGCTGCAACGCATCAGGCAGTCGCCAAACTACCACAACGGGCAATTCCACAACCAGCAACCATCACCGATGATGACAAGCAACCACAGCCGATGGGAAGCCATGCTGCGCTTCCTCACCGAGAAACCCAAGGAAACAGTTCCCTCACAGCCAATCGAAGCCGTAAAGACCGACCTGAAGAGCCTGCCCAAAGACAGCAACCTGATTGTGTGGTTCGGGCACTCATCCTACATGCTGCAATTGTCGGGGCAGCGCATCCTCGTCGATCCAGTGTTCTACAAGGCTTCGCCGGTAGCGTTTGTCAACAAGCCGTTTCCCGGCACCGACATCTACAAGCCAAGCGACCTGCCCGACGGCATCGACTACCTCGTAATATCACACGACCACTGGGATCACCTCGACTACGACACAGCCAAGGAATTGCGCCGCCGTGTCGGCAAGGTGATTTGCCCCCTTGGCGTCGGCGAACACTTTGAATATTGGGGATATGACAAGTCGCAACTCATCGAACTCGACTGGAACGAAAGCGACACCACGAAATTAGGCTTCCGTATTCATTGCCTGCCAGCACGTCACTTCTCTGGCAGGGGCCTGAAGCCCAATCAGTCGTTATGGGCTTCGTTCCTTGTCGAAACGCCGTCGCTCACCGTCTTCATCGGCGGTGACAGTGGATATGGCACCCATTTCAAGGAGATAGGCACGCGTTTCCCAGGCATCGACCTTGCAATTCTCGAAAACGGGCAATACAACGACGACTGGAAATATATCCACACCATGCCGCAATACCTTGGCAAGGCAGCCAAAGATCTCAAAGCAAAGCAAGTGATTACAGTCCACCATTCCAAGTATGCACTTGCCCGCCATCCGTGGAACGAACCATTGGTCAACGAACTGAAAGCTGCCAAGCAATACGATTTCAACCTCACAGTGCTGCAAATAGGCATACCAAAATTACTGTCTCAAACGGCACAAAACGCAACAACAGCTTCACTGCAGCAATAATCCAAACGACACAATAAAAAACCACTGCAAGTGGTTTACCAAAACTATCACTGGAAAATAACCCATTGCAACTATAACACTTAAACGGGTCGTATCATGCCCCGTATTGAGTAATGATACGACCCGTTAAGGGTTTCAATACCCCCCTATTGTATTTTGAGGGTGTTGGTTGACGATTGGTTACTGCTCGGCTGGAGTCCACTTGCAGCGGACCGGAGAGACAATAGCCCCCTCCTCTTTCAGCTGCTTCATGGCTTTGTCAACCTCTTTGCGGTCGAGCCCGCTGAGTTCGGCTATCTTCCCCGCATTCAACGGAGTACCTGCTTCTTTCATTGTTGCCAATACTTTTTCTTTTGCTTCCATAATTTCTTGTTTTAATTGTACTACTCTATACACTAACGTAACATTGACGGGTGTTCGTATGCCATGAGCCAGAATTGCCGCATAATATTTAGAAACTGCCTAAATTTTTTGTTCAATGATTTGATATGGGTTTTCGGACACTCAAGGCATGAACAAAAAAATTTCCATAAAAATATAAACAGCTTCTTAACCACGTTGCTCCGTGCTACGCACATTCAACGACATGCAAAACAACGTTGGTTAAGTCTATATGTAGCTCGAGGCATTTGCCGTTGTAATAATCTCGTCTGTGCTGCAATGTGGTTATGAGCTATGCAGCCAGTTGAATGCTTTTTCCCTGATTGACTCCGACTCGCACAACAGCTTGACAAACTTGATGGCAGAATGCTTGCGATAATTGTCCTTCAGCACATGTACGCAGCCCTCCATTTGCGTCCCAGGAGCATCAATAGGCACGGCGATAAGGTTAGGCTCACCATATATCGTAGCCTCCGATAGAATGGTAACAAGATTGCTCCTCGACACGATATTGAGCAATATGTTCACTTCGTTCAGTTCTATCGGACAGTTGTATTTATACCCCTTGTTGGCAACAATTATATCAAACTGGTTGCGCGCCTGCAACCCCTTGCCCGGCAATGCAATTTTGTATTGCTGCAATCGCGTAAGGTCAATGCTGCGAAATGCCGCCAGCTCGTGATTCTTGTTTGCAACGGCTACAAGGTGATTATCAAACAATATGTGCGATTCAATCCGCTCATACACTTGCGTAGGCTTGAACGACAGTACAATGTCGATATCCCGCTTTTCGAGCATCGACATCAGCTCTTCCATCGTCTTGTTGTAAATGTTGAGCTTCACGTCGGGATAACGCTTCATGAATTCGAGCAACGTCTCGTTTAAAGTAGGGCTGAAGGTATAAGTCACACCGATGTTCAGCGTTCCCGTCATCAAGTTCTGCACGTCGCGAATATGTTCAATGCAAGAGTCGGCTTTGTTCAAAGTCGATTTTGCATAGGGCAACAGTTCCATGCCAATCTCGGTCAGCGACACTCCGTGGCTATTGCGCTGAAAAAGTTGCGCCCCCAATTCGCCTTCAAGCTGCTTTATTTGCTGCGACAGCGTACTCTGCGTGATATACAATGCTTTAGCTGCCTCCGAGAAGTTGAGTAATTCGGCAGTTTTGCAAAAATATTTCAATTGTCGTAGTTCCATCTCAAATCATCTAAAAAAGAGTTGACAAAATTACAACATTTCTGTCAATCTTCGGCTCCCCCACGCGTGGCACTAAACGAAATGCGCTTGAAAACAAATATTGGCAACGTCACACCTACCACCATGCCGGCGACAACTATTATACACGTCAGCCCATTATAATTCATCAAGTAGAAATAATGTTTGAATGCTTCCTCACTGCTGCTCGAAAGGCACATCACAAGCCCTTGCACGGCACGATAGGCATACATACCCGGAATCATCGGCAACAATGCAGGATAGGAAAACGTTTCGGGCGGGCACTTTGCCTTGGGGCCAAGCGGAATGGCAAGCACCCCTATGGCAGTGGCTGCCACCGTTGCTGCCACTATGATGTGCACGTCGAAACAGCCCATCAACACATACCGCAGGCTATGCCCCACAGCAGCAAGCAACGCGCAATACCTGATTGCCGAAAAGGGCGTATTACTGATGCTTGCAAAACCTATTGCGGCAATTGCCGAGAAAAACATATCTTCCAATATCGAAAACATCAATTCCATAATTCTTTACAATCAAAAAAATTTCATTTGCATCAGAAACATACCACCACACAAGCCCAGCGACAGGCAGATAGTGAGCAACACAGCCTGCATAAACCGGCTGAACGAACACAAGTAGTGTCCGGCAAAGAGGTCGCTGCCGGCGTTGATATACGGAATGCCGGGAATAAGGAACAAAACACTGGTGCCAAGTGCCAATTCGGGCGTATCGCTTATGCCAAACAAATGCCCCGATGCTCCCACGACCGATGCCACAAACGCCGATGCCACAGTAGTGATGCGCAAGTCAATTTTGTCTTCGAGCATGATTTGCTTCACGAGGAAACCGAGCAGCGTGGCGCAGAACACCACTCCCACAGCATAAAAGTCGCCACCGAAGAGGCGGCAAAACGATGCATTGGCAAGCGACGTAAGCAGCAGCACAAGCCACTTGTTGAGCCGTGGCAGCGACAACACCTTGCCATACAACTCGACTGCACGGCTGCATGAAAGCCGCTCTTCGACAACTCGCCAGCTGAGTTTGCTCAGCTCTATATTGCGCTGGAAATTGATTGCCTCACCCACAGGCTTTGCCTGGCAATTGTAGGAGTGAGTGTAATCGGCATCCCACACCACCACTATCACGTGCGATGGCAGCAACGTCATCTCAACATTCACTCCAAAGGTTTGTGCCATGCGCCTCACATTCTTCTCGATGCGTATGCACGTCGCCCCGCACCCAAGCAATTCGGCAGCATAATTGGCAAGAAACCTACACTTCTCCTTCAGTTGGTCGTGCGTATCACTTTGGCTGCAACAATCAACGTTCTTCGTCATCGTTGTCATCATCGTCAGTTTCAAATGCGTCCTCACCTCCACTAAATCCAATGAAATTGTAGTGGTTGGTTCCACTGTTGAACTTAGCGATAAACCTAAACAAAATCCCAATAATCACGATTCCGATTACGAAAATCCAAGTAATAACAAGATGCATAGTCGTCTTTTTTTATTGTTCTCAATTTTTATGTGGCAAAGTTATTCCAAGGTTGCAAATCCAATAAAACAATTGTTAACGTATCTTTCAATAGCAGTTTTCGGGAAACCCAATCGACTAAATTTGTGTTATACAACATATACACAAACTTGCCAACGCCATTACGCGGCACAATAACCACCAAAACGGCGTCCTGCTATCGAACAAGCCTATAACAGCAATTGATAAAGCAAATATTCATACAAAAAAATAGAAACTGTTTTGAATTTTTATTCAACGATTCAGCTCCGTCGCAGAAGCGTAATCCCGAAAAACTCAAAACAGTTCCCTGGCATCAACAGCGATTACACATCGCCCTTGCCTGCACTTCCGAAACACTATCCCACTATATCCTGATTACATTCCTGTCAATGTCGAGACTATTTGCCCGTCAAACAGGTTTATTGTTCTGTTGGCATAGCCGGCATCGTGCTGGCTGTGCGTCACCATCACTATCGTTGTGCCTTCGCTGTTCAACTCCGAGAGCAACTGCATCACCTCCTTGCCATTCTTCGAGTCGAGGTTACCCGTAGGTTCGTCGGCAAGTATCAATTCGGGGTTGGAAACCACAGCACGGGCTATTGCCACGCGCTGCTGCTGACCGCCCGACAACTGTTGCGGATAGTGCTTTGCGCGATGGCTGATGTTCATGCGCGACAATATTTCTGCCACACGTTCCTTGCGCTCCTTGGCAGGAATGCGCAGATATGTGAGCGGCAACTCCACGTTTTCCGACACATTGAGTTCATCTATCAAGTTGAAGCTCTGGAACACGAAACCTATGTTGCCTTTTCTCACGTTGGTGCGGTCTTTCTCTTTCAGGTTGCCCACCTCTTTTCCGCTCAGGTAATAATGCCCCGACGTAGGGCTGTCAAGCAGTCCTATTATGTTGAGCAATGTTGACTTGCCACAACCCGACGGCCCCATTATCGACACAAATTCCTTGTCCTGTATCTCCAGGCTAACGCCATTCAACGCGATAGTTTCAACCTCGGTTGTACGAAACACTTTTCGCAAATTTTCAATCTTAATCATAATCTATCTATTTTTTTTAATAATTAATTATTCTGTTTTAATATTTTCAATCGGGTTTTCGCGTGTGGCTTTCAAGCTGATGAAGTAAACCGACACAAGCGACACCACTGCAACTATGGCAAATGCCACTATCGGTATCCACCATATAGGCAAATCCCCATAAGGCACAAAGTCATACACCTTCTTCATGCCTACCACCAATAGTGGAATTGCCAGCACCAGGCTCATCACCACAGACGACAACGAGAACCGCATAAGCCGCACTTGCTCTTCATGCACACTTGCTCCAAACACTTTCCGCACGGCAATATCGCGCTTGCGCTGCGAAATCATGTATATATTCATCGCCGTCAACCCAAGCAACGAGATTATCAATGCCACAAATGTGAAGATTATAACAATTTTGTTAAGATTGATAACATCATGATACTCATACTTTACTCTATCGTCATACCACACCGACTCAAATGAATCGGTTTCGCACGTCTTCGCATACAACCCGTCGATAGACTGCTTGTATTCATGCAAATCGCCATCACCGACTTCCACCAGTACGCACCATGGACGAATAGAGTCGGTCGGGTTTATATTTATAAGCAGAGGGCGTTCGCCTTCGAGCAACAACGAACGTATCTTGAAGTCTTTGAATCGCCCAGCTATGTCCATGTTAAGGTTTGCAATCTTGTCGGTACCCAACCCAAGTTTTTCATATCGGTCATACGCCGACTCACTCATATACACTGCATTGCCATTATTTGCTAATTTACGGTCTTCGGTAATCTTGATGTTGAATATATCCAAAAACGCCGAGTCGGACTTAAATACTTGAAAGCTGAATGAAACAGCCGAATCGCCCGCCATAATCCTTGTGGACATGTTATTACCTCCGTCAATTGGTGTTCCGCACGTGAACGACACATTATTGACAAATGGCAATTTCTTCACTTCCTCTCTAAAGGTGAGCAATGAACTTTGGTCGTGGTACATAGGATAAACAAGCACATTGCCATAGTCATACCCAAGCGGCGCATTCAAGACACTATAAATCTGAATGCTGAAATATATCGAGCAGGCAAGCAGTGCAATGGTCATTCCGCTCTGCACCACGTTTAGCACACGCAGATACACCATCTTGGTTTTGCGGCGGAACATTCCTTTCACCACATCGAGAGGATTATAACCCGAAAGAATTGAGGCTGGGGCAAACCCAGACACAAACGACAACAACAATACAAATGCCACCCAACAAAGAGTTGAAACCGATGAGAAGTCGCCAATGACATCGAGCTTCACGCCAAGCAAATCCATCGCGTATGGCTCAGCCAACTTTGCAAGTAACAATCCAAAAACAAAAGCTACAGTTGTCAAGCACAGCGACTCAAGTATCATTCGCCAAAAGACGCTGCCTTGCGACGACCCGAGCAGTCGCCTCGTTGCCATCTCCTTTGCACGATAGCTGGTCTGAGCAACACTCATGCTTATGTAGTTCGACACAGCCATCACAAGTATTATTATACCGGCAATCAAGAACACTATCACCTTGGTAAAATCATATTGGTTCAAATTATACCATACCTTTATGTCCGTGTAATAGAAATCGTGCATCTGAATCATTTGCACCTTTTTTGCACCGCCAAATTGATAAATCCACCAAAAGGTTTTCACATATTCCTCCATGTCGGCAATCTTCGTTGCAGGGTCAAATCCTGGCACAAACTTGAAAAACACTATTGCCGACCCAGCATTGTTCATTTCAGTATCATTAATATCAGCCGAGCTATTGAAATATTTCATGTTGTCGATTGGAACAAACGCTTCGATCTCACTCGGAAAAATCGAATTGTCGATATCCTCCATAATACCAGTCACCGTATATTGCTCCGAGCCAAATAGTCTTAAGGTCTTGCCCATAGCCGACTCCGAACCAAACAGGCGCAAGGCACAGCTGCGTGTCAACACAATATTATTGTCCGACACAAGGGCATCCTTGGTACTACCCTCGATAAGCTCGTAACCAAAAAAGTCAAAATAATTTTTCTTGACAAGAGCTGTCTCGATATTTATTAGCTGCTCTCCATCTACCGCCCATTTCACATCAAAGGGGCTATTGCTATAGGCACACCACTCTTCTATCTCGGGATAACGATCTTGGAACCTCAAGCCCAACTGATAATGCCCCCACACATATTCATTGCTCGCGAAAATGTAGATGCGGTCGGCATCTTTCACGTTGCTGTCGATGGTCAGTTGTCGCGTCACCATGTCGGCAATGAGCATGATGAACATCAACGACACCGAAAGTCCTGCCACGTTTATTATCGTGAACAGTTTGTTTCTCTTCAGAAAAGTAAAATAAGTCTTGAAACCTTTCATATTTATTCTGTTTTAATATTTTTAATCGGGTTCTCTTTCATGGCTTTCCGCCCTATCAGGAACACCGAGACAAGCGACACTGCTGCCACTATTGCAAATGCCACAATCGGTATCCACCACTGCCTTAAATCGCCATACGGCACAAAGTCGTATATTTTAATCATTCCCACAACTGCCAGAGGAATGGCAATTACCAAGCTACACACAACCGACTTTAGAGAAAAGCGCAACAGTCTCAACTGTTCTTCCCGTGCCGTGGAGCCGAACACCTTGCGCACCGCTATGTCGCGCTTGCGCTGTGAAATCATATACACGTTCATTGCCGTAAGCCCCAACAGCGAAATAATCAATGCCACACAAGTGAAGATGACTATAATCTTGTTGAGCGCATACACGTCGGAATACACATCATCGAGCATATCGGCATACCATTTCGACTCAAACGGATAGTTGTCAACAAATTCGGCATACATCGCATCAATTTGACTTTTATACTGTGCGAAGTCGCCATCGATAGTTTCCACCAAGATGCTTTCCGGCATTATACTGTCGGTAGGTGAAACCTTGATGAGAGTCGGGTATTGTCGCTTACGCAACAGCGACCCTATTTTGAAATCCTTGAATTGTCCGGCAATGTAAATGGTATAATTACACGAAATTTTTTCCGTTCCCAACCCAAGTCGTGCATAATCGGCAAGCGATTTCTCGCTAATGTAGAAAGCATTTTCCCTATTGGCAAGTTTGCGATCTTCGGTTATCTCGATGTGGAACATATCAAGGAAAGAAGTATCGCCCTCGAATACCTGAAAAGAGAAATGCACTACCGAGTCGCCGCTCTCAACAGGCATTGTCATGTTGTTACCCATGTTTACAGGCAAGCCTCGCGACAGGGCAACAGCCTTTACAAAAGGCAATCTTCCAACTTCTGTCTTGAATGAACGCACTTGTTTTGCATCGGTCATAGATGGATATTCTATCACATTGCCACACTCATAGTCAAGCGGCGTGTAACGAATATCATGGATTTGCTTTCCCAAGTATAACGAACACGACAACAAGGCTATTAAAAAGCCACATTGCACTACATTGAGTACACGCAGATACACCATCTTGGTCTTGCGGCGGAATGTTCCTTTCACAACGTCGAGAGGAGCATACCGCGACAACATCATTGCTGGAACAAAACCACCGACTGCCGACAACACGAGCAGGAACAGTAGCCAGCAACAAGCATAGCCCCAGGAGAAATCACCAAAAATGTTGAGGCGCACATCAAGCAATTCCATGGCATACGGCTCGGCAACTGCTGCAAGCAACAAACCTACGGCAAACGCAACCGACGTAATAACAAACGACTCGGCAATCATACGACAAAAAATATCGGCAGGCGATGAGCCGAGCAACCGTCTCGTAGCCATCTCCTTTGCCCGATAACTGGTTTGCGCCACACTCATGCTCACGTAATTGAGCACCGCCATCAACATTATAATGATGCCTGCCACCATAAACACAATCACCTTGCTGAAGTCATATTGGTTCAAGCCATGAACTGACCTCACATCCGAGAAATAGAAATCATGCATCGGCACGAGTTGCAACTCCTTGGAACTTCCAGAGCGATAGCTAAACATCGTTCCTTTCATAAGATCGAGCATATCGGCATTTTTCGTCGCTGGATCATACCCAGGCGCAAACTTAAAAAATAAAGTAGCAGCCGATTCATTTACCATAAACTGGTCGTCAATATCCTCATATTCATCGACATATTTGATATTCACTTGTGGGAATATTGCCTCGATTTCGGCAGGGAATATCGAATTGTCGAAATCTTCTACAATTCCTGTTATCGTGTAGGCATTGTTATCCAATTCTTCCATTCTCAAAGTCTTGCCTAACACATCATCGGTTCCGAACAGTTTCATCGCAGCCGACTGTGTAAGCACAACGTTGCGGTCGGAAAGCAAGCAACTACGAGCATCGCCCTTTATTACCGAAAATCCGAAAAAATCAAAAAAGTTGTCGCGAACAAATGCCGAGTAAAGTAATATCGGCGGCAACGACTCATCGGTATAACGGCAAAGCAACGAACGGCTTTCTCCAGTCGAACTCCAAGCCTCAATCTCGGGATAACGATTTTCGAACAATATGCCCAACTGGTAATGCCCATACGTTACCCTCTCGTCAGCCATTATGAAAATGCGGTCGGCATCTTTCACGTTGCTGTCGATGGTCAGCTGCCTCGTCACCATATCGGCAATGAGCAAGATGAACATCAGCGACACCGCAAGTCCTGCCACATTTATTATCGTGAACAACTTGTTTCTTTGTAAAAACGTGAAATATGTCTTAAACCCTTTCATACGGCAATTATTTTGTTTTAGATATTTACTTCTTATTTAAACGGGCATATCAATCCAAGATTAATACATCCTTGTCTTTGAAGCTCTCATAACCCGACACGATAACCTGCTCACCCTGTTCGAGCCCTTCAAGCACCTCATAGTATTGTGGATTCTGGCGACCTATGCGTATTTCGCGCCTGTAAGCCTTGCCACCATCTTGGTCCACCACAAATATCCATTTTCCGCCAGTCGTCTGGAAAAATGTTCCTTTGGGTATCAGTACACTCTCGGTCGATTCACCAAGCTGCAAGTCGATATAGTATGTCTGTCCAATCCTCACATTGTCGGGTTTCTCTCCTTCAAATACGAGGTCGGTACGGAATCGCCCGTCGCGCACTTCGGGATAAACCTTGCGCACCTTCAAGTCAAACACGTTACCCTGGCGGTCGAGCGTTGCAGGCAACCCGTTGGCAACACGGTCGATGTAGTGCTCATCGATATAAGCCTCAATCTTCACGCCCGACAGGTCGTTAATCTGCCCTACCATCTGCCCGGCAGTGATGTTCTGTCCGAGTTCCACATCGAGCAAACCAAGTTCACCATCGATATTGGCGCGCACATCGAGCTTGTTTTTGCGTTCACGTATCAATATCACGTTTTGTCGCATGTTGTCCAAGTTCTCCTCCATCTGTGCCATTTGTATAGCCCTGTATATCGAGTCCTGAACAAGCCGTTCGTTCACAAGCGAATGCTTCTTCACAGCCACCTCATAGTCTTCCTGGGCCTGCAAATACTCCTCACGGCTTATCAGCTTCTCATCATACAGGCGTTTATATTGCTGGTAGGTACGCATCTTGCGCTGGGTGTCTATTTCCAACTGCACCTTCTCGGTCTCGTTGTTCAACTTGTCTTGCTGCATGGTAACCTGCGTGTTGCGCAACAAGTTCTGCTTTTCGGCAAGCTCCGACTCGGCTGTGAGTATTTGCAAGTCGAGGTTGGAATTGCTCAGGCGCAATATCACATCTCCCTTTTTCACATTCGCGCCTTCTTCCACCACCTTTTCCCTGACAATGCCACCCTCTTCGGGGCTTACCTGCACCACCGAAATCGGTTTTACCTGCCCGTTGAGACGGACATAATCGCTAAACTCGCCAAACGACACGTCGGCAATATTGACCGACTTCATGTCAACATGTTGCGTCGAAGTGCGCGAATTAAACACTATCAGCACCAACAACGACAAGACCACAATACCCGAAACGATATAAATGATATGCCGCTTTTGTAATCCGCGTTTCTTTTCAATCTGTATATCCATAGTCTATCAAATATTTCTTATAAATTCTTCTCCTTTATAATAGTCCACAAGTCGGCACTTAAGTATATAAGACAACTTGCTCTGCAACAATTTCACTTTGCTTTCAAGCAATGTCGATGCGCTGGTCTGCACATCGAGCGATGTCATTAACCCTTCCTCAAACTTGCGCCGTGTCACGCGGTATGCCACCGAGTCGGAATACACCTTCTTCTCCATCTGGATACTTTCTTTCAAGAATCCATTCCGGTCGAGTACAGCCTGTGCCACAAGTTTTTGCAACTCTTCTTTCTGTGCCTCATACTGCTCTGTCGCTATGCGGAAATTATTCTTGGCTTTACGCACGCTGTTCACTCGCGAAAAGCCGTCAAACAGCGGTATGCTGATGCTCATTCCCACATATTGCCCGAAGTTGTTCTCCATTTGTGTCCAGAAGTCGGCATAACCTGTTACCCCAAGTTGTTTGTAGTACGACGAATTGAGTCCAGCCGAAATCGAGATTGTAGGCAACACGTTTGCCCACGACTGTTTCATGTCAAACCGTGAAACCTCCCTGTTGTAATGCGCCTGCAGCAGCGTAGGGTTGTTGTCGAGAGCTGCGCCAAACACCTCATCTGACGTGTCACCTGGCATGAGCGACAGGTCTATCGTTGCCATGTCGAGCATTGCAGTGTCGAGCAGAAGCACTTCGTCAAGCGGATAATTCATCTTCTGCTTCAGGGTCAACATCGCCGATTCATAGAGGTTAATTTGGTTGGTGAGTGTATAGTCGTCAGTAGCATATTGGGCTTCGATTTGCGCCACGTCTGCCAATCCCTTCAACCCAAGTTCCTCCTGCCTGCGCGTCTTGCGTAGCAACGAGTCGCTCTCTGCCACTTTTTCTCGCGCGAGTTTCACCGTTCCGAAGTAATACAATGCATCGATATAGGCTTGGAACGTCTCGATTGCAGTATTGTCACGTTCTTCTTCCAAAGCCGCCTTTCCCAATAGTTGTGCAGCCTTTGCCTTGCGTAATGAATTTATCAAATTGCCGCCATTGAACACCGTTAACGATGCCGACAGCGAATAGGAATTGTTGAATGTCGAAATATTGTTATAGGTATTTGTCTCTGGGTCAACCGAGCGGCCCCAGCTATATTGCAAATTCGAGCCTGCGCTAATACCCGGCAGAAATGCACCGATGGCATTCATTCGGTCGATTTTATAATTGTCAACTTCATAACTGCGCTGCCTCACAGTGCGATTGTGCTCAACGGCATATTCCATGCAACGGTCGGCATTCCACACCTCCTGTGCATTCCCCGATGCCATCACAGCAATGGCACTCGACACAAGCGCGTATTTCAATATCAGAAAATTACTTTTATACATATTTGGCAAAATATCATGTTTCTACTATTATATATGCCAAATATCGAGCCAAAATAATAAAGCTCTATCAATCAGCTGATTGCAAAAATAATAATTGCAAACACTGTAAAAAAATTAGACACTTGCGTAAAAAATTTATACACTCTATTTTACACTGCACCCCTCAACCGAAACCGGAGGACTCTTATTCAAATTCGAGCAGGAATGTGGTGTTCCACCCATTGTATCCAGCATCGAGCAAACTGATGCTGCCACCGCTCATCTTCATTATTTGGCGCGACAACGACAACCCCACTCCATTACCATCTCTCTTGGTGGTAAAGAACGGAACAAATATCTCTTCTGCCTCATTCTTGGGTATGACTGGACCATTATTGCTGATATATACAAACACATGGTCATCGGCAGAAGCAAAGGCTTTCAAATATATTCGCCCCTCGGCGTTATTGTCTATCGCCTGTATTGCATTCTTGACGATATTCATCAGCACCTGCCTTATCAGGTTCGGGTCGGCATAGATTATCAACTC
This sequence comes from uncultured Bacteroidales bacterium, assembly GCA_949285735.1. Lineage (GTDB taxonomy): Bacteria > Bacteroidota > Bacteroidia > Bacteroidales > Muribaculaceae > Avimuribaculum. The sequence goes on along the minus strand of CASEAQ010000024.1, from coordinate 22,293 downwards.
CGGCGGTTCTATATGGTATTGGAATTTTATATTCTTAGGAATCAAGTTCAATCCCTCAATCGGTTTCACAATATCGATTAGGCAGAACGGTTCGGGCTTGGGCTTTTGCAACGTCGATATTATGCGGTAATTGTTTACAAACGAGATAAGTCCTGCCGATGTTTCATGAATTGCCTGTATGCCTTCGCTCAAGCTGCTGTTTTTGACATCTTCGCGGCGCAGGAATGTCTCGCTCAACGACACGATAGGCGACACCGAGTTCATTATCTCATGGGTCAAGACTCTCGTCAGCCTAATCCACGTTTCAAGTTCCTTTGCATCAAGTTCATTTTTTATATCGCTTATGGCAAGAATCTTCACACGTTTTTCGCCAAGCCACATTTCCGAGGCTTTGACTAACAGATGCACATCGCCAGTCGTTGTGAAATAATCAAGCTGCACCCTGCTGCCACCACCCAAGTTGCGCAACACGTCGGGTATATCACTGCCATGCCGCTCCAACTGCTGCAACGTAGTCAATGCTGGTACGTGCAACAGTGTCGATGCGACGGGATTGCTCAAGATTATCTTCATTGACTCATCGAGTACCACCACCCCAGTAGTTACGTTCGACAATATTTGCCAGAAGAATTGCTCCTGCTGCTCCATCTGCAACTTCTGCTTGCCCATCAACTCGCCAAACCTGTTCAAAGTGTCTTGCATAATCCGTTCATATGCCGACACGCCATTCGTATTCAGCTTGAAAGAGTAATCGCCGTTCTTCACGGCTTCGAGCATGAACAAGCTGTTCTCTCGCATGGCTTGTTGCATCTTCAACGTAAGCACTATCGCCACCACAACAAGCCCAATGCCGGCAACTAATGCGACAGTACCCCACTCCAAGGCTCCGCCTGTTGCCAACACGCCACCAGCCAACAAGGTGACAGCCCGCACGGGCAACGAATACATCACTTTACTATATCCCATGACGCTTCATCTTGTTATACAGCGTTTGTCGCGTTATGCCAAGTTGCGCAGCCGCTTGCGACAGATTGCCATTGCACATTTCGATTGCCCTTTTCACCAAGTCGCGCTCCATCTCATCGAGCGACGTCAACTTGTTTTCTGCTGGTATCTTTGCTGCTGCGATGTCGTGAGGCATCTCTATCTTGTCTATCACTCCGCCATTTTCCGACAATATTACAGCACGCTCAATTATATGCTGCAATTCCCTTATGTTGCCAGGCCACGAATAGTCTTGCAACGTCTGGCACACGCCGTCGGACAAAGTAATTTCGCCCCTGCCATACTGCGCTCCATAGCGTTCGACAAACATCTTGGCAAACGCAACAATGTCGTCGCGGCGCTCGCGCAATGCAGGCAAACGCAAGTGAATGGTATTTATGCGATAGAGAAGGTCTTCACGGAATTCACCTTTCGACACCATCTCTTCAAGGTTGCGGTTGGTGGCACATATCAGGCGAATATCAGTCGGCTGCGCTACATTGCTACCAACCTTTACAAAGCTCCGTTTCTGTATGGCAGTCAACAACTTTGGCTGCAAATGATAAGGCAAGTTGGCAATTTCGTCAAGAAACAAAGTTCCACCATCGGCAGCCTCAAACCTACCCGTGCGGTCGGTATATGCACTCGTGAACGAGCCTTTCACGTGTCCGAAAAGTTCGCTCTCGAAAAGCGACTCTGGTATTGCTCCCATGTCAACAATCACCAGCGGCTTGCTGCATCGCCCCGACTGGCGGTGTATCTCGCGGGCAAGCATGTCCTTGCCTGTACCGTTTTCGCCTGTAATCAACACATTGGCATCGGTCTTGCTTATTCGCTCTACAACCGACTTCATTTGAAGCATCGCTTCCGAACAGCCCCAATACATCGCCGCCTCGTCGCCATGCTTGTTTTTTCTTGCCTTTCGTCCACCTTTTGCCACGTCATAGGCATCGAGCAACGTCTGCACCAATTTGGCGTTATCCCACGGCTTTACCACAAAGTCGAATGCACCCTCCTTCATGCCAGCCACTGCAAGCGAAATATCGGCATAGGCGGTAAACAGCACCACTTTCAACTGTGGCTTCAACCGTTTTACTTCCCTAAGCCAGTATAGCCCCTCGTTACCATTATTCAACCCTGGCGAGAAATTCATGTCGAGCAATGCCACGTCAACAGCCTCCTGCCGCAACAACGACGGCAACAATTCGGGATTGTCAACCGTAATCACCTTGACAAAATAGTCGCCAAGCAAATACTTTAAAGATACGAGTATATTGCGATTGTCATCGATAACCAACACTATTCCTTGTCGAGCCATAATATAAATTTTACGTCTGCAAAGATAGTGCAAGGCTGGTGTGCGGAGAAACGAACTTGCATGATTTTTTCTTTACTTACTTAATTTTTATCACTTATACCCCTTCTCAAAAAAACCTTCCAAACCGCACATTCACACCGATTTATCGAATATGCTGTTTTCCATAAAACATGAATCACAGTCAATTAAAATCCATATTACGCCAATTATACTTCCTTCGGGAAAAGCAGTACTCCCATGTCATATCTTTTCACCGATTGTGGGATTTACTAACTTTCAAAAAAATAGTAATACAATCATGTTACCAATATTTTGGATTTTATTTTATTTTCAATCCCGGAATCAATGGTGTCGTATCCACCAGTTCCAAATCTTTCACCATTTCAAGCGTACCTTGTTTGTACTTCTGGAAATGGGGAGTCTTCAGATGGCTTTCGTAGGCGGCACGGTCGGCATAGATTTCGAGGATGGTAATCTTGTATGGTGCATCCTTTTCGGCTGTGGCATAAAGAGTGAGCACGCCCGGTTCCAACCGCATGGAGGCTTCTATTTCCTCTTTCAGATAGGCGTTGTATTCGTCCAGACGGTTAACATCGACAGTTATCTTCGAAAGACGTACCAGATTATCCGTTGCAGATACAGTTGGTTGGGCAGTTTCCTGCTTAATGATACGCAATGCCTTGATGGCTGCCGGGAAACCTATGTAGGGAAGGCATTGGATGACCGCAGCCGCCACTTCTTCGGGCGTACTGCCTGCCTGAATGTTTCCGTGGAAGTGCGACTGCAACTGGCTTTCCGCTTCCAGTGTCGTCAGTATGCAGTAACCGAGCAGTTCTTTGGTTTTCAAGTCAAGTCCATTACGGGTGTATATTTCGCCAAAGAAATAGTCGGTCAGGAAACGCGCCACATTTTCACCCATTCCGCCAGGCACGCCTTCCATCACGGCAGAAATTCCTCCGTGGTAGAGTTTGTCCTGAATGGCTGTGCCCTGCTCATGTCGGTTCTCCTCGGTGACGGTTGCCTGATTCTCCAAAGGAAGGGTGATGCCGCGCTCCTTGAATACTTCGCTCACCGTTCCAACGGCATTCAGCATTTTCGGGAAACCGATGAACGGGGCGGTGAGGTACATCGCTTCCCGCAGTTCCACAGGTGTCACACCAACGTTCAGGGCGGCTCCCGCATGGGATTTCAATTGCGGAAGCGTCTGCATCGTGGCAAGGGTGACGCAGGTAATCATTTCGCGTTGTTTCAGGCTCAGGTTGCCCGTAGTAAACACTTCGCCGAAGATAAATTTCTGAAGGATGTCCATCATCTCCGGGTCTGTGCCCTGTCCGGTCAGGGCTTCACCGCCGAAAAGGGTACGGTAATTTTCCTTGCAAGTTTCTATTCTATCTTCCTGTGCCCTTATCGGCGCGATTCCTGCCAGCAACAAGGCAAATGCAATGATATATTGTTTCATATTTTCTTATAAGATCTGTTATATACTTTTTCCGAACCGATTGGGCTTGTTAGACATTCAACTGTTTAAGAGCGCAATCGAAACGGTACGTCTCATGCCTTTTTCCTGTACGTTTTTTCCATATTGCTCCTATTCTGTTCTGTATTCTTTTCCCAACGTCTTACATTTGGCAATTTCGCTTCCCGTCCGCAAGTAGGTATAGTTGGGCATTTCAAAGAGGACGGGCTTCAGTTTATTATAGTCCGGTTTTCCTTTGTCATTGAGAATACTTTCTTCAGCATAGGTATTCGTGATTTTGCAGATGAAGTTATCGAACGTATCCGTTTCATAATTGTCAACCACCTCACACTCCATCACCAACGGACTTTCATCAATGACAGGAGTTCCGGCTTCACCCGGATGCCAGGCAAAGACTTCCGATTTGTCCATCTTCGCTCCGCTGACGCAACCCACATAATCGGCACGTTGCAGCATGGCTTCGTCAACCATATTGACGGACACTTTGCCTGTAGCTTTAACTCCCTGATTGCTGTGGTGAGCCTTGTGCATACTCAGCATGATACGATCGTGCCCGATGATGCCGATGTGCGCAACGAGCAGCCAGTTTACCTTTCCGTTTATCTCCGTACCCACTACTACTGCGGGGGTGGGATACAATGCCAATGTTTGGCCGATGTTCTTTTTCATATTCTTTTTCGTTTGAAAGTTATTTTCCTGTTTGATATTGAACAGCCGGGAAGCATTGCCCCACAGGAACACTTCCGCATATCGGGAAAGTTCCCTGTCAGCGGCAAGCGTTTCTTTAAGCCTGTTCAAGTTGTTTTGCAATACATTCTCTGGGAGATACGGGTAGTCAGACCCATAAAGGATATGTTCTGGCGAAGTGATGGTAAGCAAGGCACGGATGACTTCCACCGTGGGATGCGTTTCGTGCCGGGAATGGGGACAATCCACGGTTTCTGTGCCAGGAGCCAGCCAATGGCAATACGGGCAGGAGTCGTTTCTTTCTGGCGGGCCAGCTCCTCTACATATTCTACCAAGGCTACATTGTGTTGCAGGTTCTCAGGCTGGAAACGGGGAATGGAGGAACGGAAATCCGTCTTGTCAAACGTGGTGTTGCGGTTGAAACGTCCGGTCAGCATGGTTTTTCCCAACGGGCTGAAAGGCACGAAGCCGATACCCAGTTCCTCCAGCGTGGTAAGCAGTTCCTTTTCCACCTGACGGTACCACAGGGAGTATTCGCTCTGCACTGCCGTAAGCGGACAGACAGCATGGGCGCGGCGCACCGTGGCTGGGGCGGCTTCGGACAAGCCCCAATACAACACCTTACCCTCTTTGATAAGCGAAGCAACCGTATCCGCCACTTCTTCTATCGGTGTATCCGGGTCCACCCGATGCTGGTAATACAGGTCGATATGGTCGGTACGCAGGCGGCGTAGCGAACCTTCTACCGCCTTGCGGATGGTGTCGGGCTTGCTCGACAGGCTTACGGGACGCGCCGACGTATTAAGGTCGGGCATATCCACCAGGTTATAGCCAAATTTCGTGGCGATGACCACTTTGTCACGTACAGGCTCCAAAGCCTCGCCTACCAGTTCCTCGTTCTTGAACACACTGTACACCTCTGCCGTATCAAAGAACGTCACGCCCAGTTCGACCGCCTCGCGCAACGTGGCGATGGCTTCTTTCCTGTCGGGATAAGGCGGATAGCTTTGTGTGAATCCCATGCAGCCGAGCCCTACTTCCGAAACTTCCAGCCCTTGTTTTCCCAATGTTCTCGTTTTCATATTAATTACAATCCTTAAGTTATTATTTCTTGATTGCAAAAGTAAAGTGATCGAGTGAAAAAGGATATAACGCATTTACTGACAAAACAAACATATTTACTGAATATGCTGAACATTCAATTTAGCATTCGGCATTCGCTGGGAGGAATGTTTTGATAACATTTTACCAAGTGTCAATGACATGTAAAAAAACTCTAAGTTTATTACCACTTTATCTGCATCATGCCTCGTTATGAAGCCATAATCCTTTTTTAAGATAGACTGTGCTCGGCACAAAAACAAAAGAGTTTGTTTTGTTCTGCTCTCGATTTGCGCTATCTTTGCGACAATGCATGACGTTCAACCAAATTACAAAGCAGTAACAAAGTCTGAATTACCAAACCTAAACGACTTAATCAACCTAAATTATAAATTTATGATTAATCTCCTAAAGAAAATGGGATTAGCCACAGCCTTAAGCGTGGCAGTTATCCTGCAAAGTTGTTCGGGGCAAAACTACGAAACCGTTCCCAACGACCCGCTGAACACCCGCATCTACACCCTCGACAATGGGCTGAAAGTGTACATGACCGTCAATAAAGACGAGCCTCGTATCCAGACGTACATCGCCGTGCGCGTAGGCGGCAAGAACGACCCTGCCGAGACAACAGGTCTTGCCCACTATTTTGAACACCTCATGTTCAAAGGCACGTCAAATTTCGGCACTCAAAACTATGAGGCAGAGGAGCCATTGCTCGACCAGATAGAACAGCAATTTGAAGTATATCGCACGACAACCGACAGCCTGCAACGCAAAGCAATATATGCTACCATCGACAGTCTGTCGCAAGAGGCTTCAAAATATGCCATCCCCAATGAATACGACAAACTGATGTCGGCAATCGGAGCAACTGGCACAAACGCCTATACCAGCTACGATGTAACCTGCTACACCGAAAACATTCCGAGCAACGAGGTTGACAATTGGGCTAAAATCCAAGCCGACCGATTCAAGAATTGCGTAATACGCGGCTTCCACACCGAACTCGAAACCGTGTATGAAGAATACAATATGTCGCTCACCAACGATATACGCAAAGTGGTGGAAAGCACTTTCGAGGCACTGTTCCACAACCACCCATACGGCACCCAATCGGTAATAGGCACACAGGAACACCTGAAGAACCCGTCAATCACCAACATCAAAAATTACTACAAGCAGTGGTATGTGCCCAACAATATGGCAATATGCCTCTCGGGCGACCTCGACCCAGAACAGACTATTGCCACGATTGAAAAATATTTTGGCGACATGAAGCCCTATCACAACTTGCCAAAGCTCGAAGTAAAACATGAAGAGGCTATCACGCAACCAGTGAAACGCGACGTGACCGGGCTTGAAGCCGAAATGGTATCTCTGGCTTGGCGTCTGCCTGCCGCTTCGTCGCCCGAAGCCGACATTGCACAAGTGGTGTCACTCTCACTCTACAACGGACAAGCCGGTCTCATCGACCTCGATATTGCCCAGCAGCAAAAGGTGCTGAACGCATATTGTATGCCATACCAACTCGCCGACCACGGGGCATTCTTCATGATGGGCGAACCAAAAGCAGGACAATCCCTCGACGAAGTGAAAGATATCTTGCTTGCCGAGGTTGACAAATTGCGTCGTGGCGACTTCGACGAAAAGTTGCTCGAAGCCAACATCAACAATTTCAAACTTGCCGAAATGCACACTATGGACAGCAACGAGGGCAGAGCCAACATGTATGTCAATTCATTCGTCAACGGCACCTCATGGGCAGATGAAATCACACGCCTCGACCGCCTGTCGAAGTTGACCAAGGAAGATATTATGGCATACGCCAACAAGTATCTTTCCGACTCAAGCTACGTGGTGGTTTACAAGCATCAGGGCAAAGACCCCAACGAACTTAAAATCGAAAAGCCGACAATAACGCCCATCGCCATGAATCGCGACACGACAAGTGCATTCCTCAAGGAGATACAAGTTGCCGCCACCAATGTGCAGCCAATCGAACCCGTATTCATCGACTTCACAAAAGACCTCGCCGTGGGCGAACCGAAGGCTGGAATGCAAACACTATACAAGCAAAACACATCAAACGACGTGTTCCAGTTAATGTATATCTACGACCTCGGCTCTCGCAACAACAAGCTGTTGAGCTTGGCTGGCAAATACCTCGATTACCTTGGCACAAGCGACATGACACCCGAGGAGGTGCGTAGCGAATTTTACCGCCTTGCCTGTGGGTTTAGCGTAAGTTCGGGCGACAACCGTTCCTATATCACTATCTCTGGTCTGAACGAGAATATGCCACAAGCCGTAGCACTGCTCGAAAAGTTGCTTAGCGATGCCCAAGCGAACAAAGAGGCTTACGACAAGCTCGTTGAAAACATTTTGAAGCAGCGTGCCGACGACAAGCACAACCAAAACGTCAACTTCAACCGTTTGGCAATGTACTTAATGTGGGGAGAGAAAAATCCTTACACCAACATTCTGAGCGAAAAGGAACTGAAAGCCCTCGACCCGCAAAAGCTAATCGACTGCTTGCGACAACTTTCCAGTTACAAGCACCGTGTGGCATACTATGGTCCCAGCAGCCAAGACGAGTTCCTTGCTTTGATTGACAAGGAGCACAAGACTGCCGAAACCCTTGCCGAGTTACCCGAAGCAATCAACCGCTCATTGCAACAAACTCCCGAGACAAAGGTATTCATCGCTCCATACGATGCCAAGCAGATATATATGTTGCAATACTCCAACGATGGCAGAATGTTTGACCCGGCTGTCGAGAACGGCAGACTTCTCTATAACGAATACTTCAACGGCAGCATGAACTCAATCGTGTTCCAGGAAATGCGCGAAAGCCGCAGCCTTGCCTATTTGGCTTCGGCAGGATTGAGGTCGCCCAGCTACAAGGACTTCAATTATTACTACCAGACTTTCATCGCTACACAAAACGACAAAATGATTGATGCAACCTCGGCATTTAACGAAATAATCAACAATATGCCGCAGTCGGAACAGGCATTCAACCTTGCCCGAGACGGATATATTACAAGACTCCGCACCGACCGCATCATCAAGTCGGACGTGATATGGGCATACATCAATGCTCAAGACCTTGGCATGAACGCCGACTATCGTATCGCGCTCTACGACTATTTGCAGAATGCAACCATGCAAGATGTCATCGCCTTCCAGCAACAATGGGTGAAAAACCGCACCTACCACTATGGAATACTCGGCGACAAAAAGCAACTCGACATGAAAGCATTGAAGAAAATAGGTCCCGTAGTGGAATTGACAACCGAACAAATTTTCGGCTACTAATCCCAACATTTCCTACATACAACAAAAACAGGTACAGACTCGCTTCTGTACCTGTTTTTGTTTATAACTCCAATATGTCGCCCATTATATCCCTACCTGCCGTTTTGTCGATAAAAATACATTATTTAGCATAATATACATAAAATATTCATTAAATTACTTGCAGACCTTATTTTTATACCTTTATTTTGCATCATTATCAAACAATGATGTATAAAAATACATATATTATGGACACAAAGAAATTTATTTTGACGGAAAAAGAAATTCCTACGGCATGGTACAACATTCTTGCTGAGATGAAAAACAAGCCGCGCCCAATGGAGAATCCACAAACGAAACAACCGCTGAAGGAGGAAGATCTTTACCCGCTGTTTTCACGCGCAGCGGCACATCAGGAAATGAACACCACCGACACCTGGATTGAGATACCAGAGGAGGTACGCGATATGTACAAAATATGGAGGCCAACCCCGCTCGTCCGTGCCATCGGACTTGAAAAAGCTCTCGACACCCCGGCACACATATATTTCAAGAACGAAAGCGTAAGCCCCGTCGGCTCACACAAGCTAAACTCGGCAATAGCGCAAGCCTACTTCTGCAAACAAGAGGGCATAACCAACATCACCACCGAAACTGGTGCCGGACAATGGGGCGCAGCGTTGTCGCTGGCGGCAAAACACTTCGGGCTTGAACTGGCAGTTTACATGGTAAAGGTGTCATACAACCAGAAGCCCTACCGCCGCTCGATAATGGAAACCTACGGGGCTGAAGTGATTGCATCGCCCAGCATGTCAACTCGCGCAGGGAAGAAAATAATCACCGAAAATCCCAATTACCAAGGTTCGCTCGGCACGGCAATATCCGAGGCAGTAGAACTTGCTATGACTACGCCCAACTGCAAGTATGTGCTTGGCTCAGTACTCAACCACGTGGCTCTACACCAAACCGTCATCGGGCTCGAAGCCGAAAAACAGATGGAAATGGCTGGCGAATATCCCGACATTGTGATTGGCTGCTTTGGCGGTGGCAGCAATTTCTCGGGCATTTCATTCCCTTTCCTGCGCCACAACATTGCAGGAACAGCCAACACGCGATTCATCGCCGCCGAACCCGAATCATGCCCCAAACTGACGCGCGGAAAATTCTGCTACGACTTTGGCGACGAAGCCGGCTACACTCCCCTCATACCAATGTACTCGTTGGGGCACAACTTTGCCCCAGCCAATATCCATGCCGGCGGACTGCGCTACCACGGGGCTGGCTCAGTGATAAGCCAACTGAAGCACGACGGGCTAATCGAGGCTGTCGATATTCCACAACTCGAAACGTTCAAGGCAGCCACCCTCTTTGCCCGCACCGAGGGTATCATTCCTGCGCCAGAGTCATCCCACGCCATTGCTTCGGCAATACGCTGCGCACTCCAAGCACGGGAAGAGGGAAAAAAGAAGACAATCCTCTTCAACCTCTCGGGGCACGGGCTTATCGACATGTCGGCTTACGACAGCTACCTTGCTGGAGACTTGAACAACTACCACGTGCCTGACACCGAAATCGACAGCAACACTGCCAACTTGGAATCGTTGGCTTGACACTACTACCCGATGACTTGCAACTATTTCGCATCACTACCAGCAAAGAAAGAAGATGACTTACGCCATCTTCTTTCTTGCTATTCATTGGTTATCGCCACCTTTATTACACCATCCAAGCGATTCTCAAATATTCTGTAAGCCTCGGCAATATCGCACAGTGGATAGCGGTGGGTGATAAGCGGTGTTGTGTCAATCTTGCCAGCTTCGATTAATCGCAATATCTCGGCACAGTCGCAACCGTCAACGCCACCAGTCTTAAACGTAAGATTCTTGCCATACATCTCGGGCAACGGCAACTCTTGCGGTCGGTCATACAATGCAACAATCGTAACTGTCGCATTGGGCCGTGCGCAATACCATGCCATGCGGAAGCTATCTTCCGATCCAGCCACCTCAATCACCACATCAGCACCTCCGCGGTCGCTATTGTCTATCACATATTCGTTACACTCCCAAGGGGCAATTACAACGACTTCGGGATAATGTTCCTGCACAAACCGCCTTCGCGCTGCCGACTTTTCACAAACTATTATCTTCTTTGGGTGCTTGAGCATAACACACAGCAGCGTGCAAATCCCCGTCGGACCGGCACCGATTATCAACACGGTGTCATCTTCGGTAATATCCGATATACGGGTTGCCCAAAAACCTGTGGCGAGAATATCGCCCACAAACAACGCCTGCTCGTCGGTCACCGAATCGGGTATGCGACTAAGCCCTTGGTCGGCATACGGCACTCTCACATACTCTGCCTGTCCGCCATCTATGCGGCACCCTAATGCCCAACCGCCATCGGGGTCGGTGCAATTGTTCACATAACCACGCTTGCAGAAGAAGCATTCGCCACAAAACGTTTCGACATTGACCGCAACCCTGTCGCCACGGCTGACAGACGTAACTGCCTCGCCAACTTCCTCAACAATGCCAACCATTTCATGCCCGACAGTTATCCCTGGCACAGCGCGAGGAACGCTGCCATGCTTTATATGTAAGTCGCTGGTGCAAATGCTTCCGAGCGTAACTCTCACTATCGCATCACGCGGGTTCAATATCCGTGGCTTTGGCTTTTCGAGCAACTCAAACTCACCGTCCTTTACATAAGTGTATGCAAGCATATTATATTCATGTTTAGTTCTACACACAAAATTACAGAATTTCCAGAAAAACCATACCACAACTTTACATTACAAAATAATACAAGAGCAGTAACTCACCTCATATCAACATCAGGAAAGAAACTTTGATGAATCATTGGGAAAGTAAATCTGACAACTAATTATACAGAAATCATATTGTTATGAAAAAAGCACAATACAAACAGACTATTGCGATAACAAAGTATGACAACAAAACCGTCCAACTATGCAAGTCAGCGGAATCGTGTTGTGCAATGGCGCACGTCAACACACAGGCTCTTGAATAACTAATATTTTATCTTGTCAATTCGGCAACAAGTGCCTCGGCGCATCGTTCGCCATCTATTGCCGCCGACACAATTCCCCCGGCATATCCTGCCCCCTCGCCACAAGGATACAGACCGCCGATGGCGATATGGTGCATACTTTCCACATCGCGCGGAATGCGCACAGGCGACGATGTGCGAGTCTCAACCCCTATCACAATGGCATCGTTGGTGAGGAAACCACGCGCCGAGTTGCCAAACACCTTAAATCCCTTGCGCAGCCTCTTGCCAATGAATGCAGGCAACCACATGTCGAGCCGCGATGGTTGCAACCCTGCCGGATAGGACGATGGTGGCAAATCCACACTGTTACGCCCTTCCACAAAGTCAACCATGCGCTGCGCCCCAGCCCTTTGCGTCCGTCCAGCCGCTTCATAGCAACGGCGTTCGAGTTGCTGCTGGAAGCGCATCACACACAAGGCATCGTCGGGCGAATATCCCGGCACATCTTCAGGTCGCACTTCCACCACCATTCCCGAATTTGCCCATCGTGAATTACGCCCCGATGCCGACATTCCATTCACCACAAGTTGCTCTGGTCCGCTTGCGGCAGGAACCACTACCCCACCAGGACACATGCAGAACGAATAAACTCCCCTGCCATCAACTTGCGTAACAAACGAATATTCTGCCGCTGGCAAATATGCTCCTCGCCCGTTCCTGCTATGATACTGTATTTGGTCGATAAGCCTTTGTGGGTGCTCAAGACGCACGCCCACAGCAATGCCTTTAGCCTCTATTGCAACTCGCTGGCGCAAAAGCATCTCATATATATCACGTGCCGAATGCCCCGTGGCAAGTATCACTGCGCCGTCGTACCGCTCTCCAGTGCTGCATTCAACACCAACTACCGAGCCGTTTTCAACCACGAGACCTGTGACACGGGTACCAAAATGCACCTCTCCACCACATCGTAATATGGTGTTGCGCATCGCCTCTATGACCCTCGGCAACTTGTCGCTCCCTATGTGGGGGTGAGCATCAACCAGTATGTCGTGAGATGCCCCATGCTGGTGGAATATGTTCAATATCCTGTCAACCGACCCACGTTTCTTGCTTCGCGTGTATAACTTGCCATCGGAAAACGCACCGGCTCCCCCCTCGCCGAAGCAATAATTGGAATCAGGCTCAACCACTCCCTCGCGCGAAATCCTGGCTATGTCTATGCTGCGCTCTCTCACCGGTTTTCCTCGCTCCACGATAATGGGGCGCACACCAAGCTCGATGAGCCGCAATGCAGCAAACAGTCCACCAGGCCCCATACCCACGACCACAGCCTGTTGAGCGGTAGGCGGCAGTGGCTTATAGTCAATCGGACGCACGATCGGCGACGACGAAGGCTGCTCGTCAACATAAACCACGAGCTTCAAATTTACATATACGGTGCGTTGCCGCGCGTCAATCGACCGCTTTGCAACTACCACGCCGCCAATCCTGTCAATCGACACACCGACCTCCTTGGCTGCAAAACTCTTGAGTTGGTCTTCAACAAATGCCACATCGGGCAGCACGCGCAATTGCAATTCCTTTATCATAACGCACGCAATCGGGATATTTCATTTACAAACGTTCTGGGCAAACACACGTTCTCAATCTCCATCGCCCTGGCAAACAACGGCGCAATATCGGCATCGTCGAAGCCAGCAATGCCACACCCTATACGAGTAACGAAGAAGAATTTATCGGCATTCGCCTTGGCAAATTCAATAAACTGGTCAACATACGGCTTGATTGTGTCAACGCCTCCCTGCATGGTTGGTATGGCATAGCTTTGACCATACAGTCCTATGCCCTTGCCCCATTCCGCTCCAAAATTGCGGAATGCCACACGTGCAGCACCGCCACCATGAAAACCGCCAAGATTGCTGCCAAACACAAACACTTCGTCGGCTTCCAACGCCGTTATATTATCGGGGGTAAACGATGGCTTCCCCACCCTTGTCTTATATTCCATTGTCATAATCATTAAAATCTTACACCTGCCGTCAACGACAAATTCTCGATAGAATTAAAGAAGTGATATTGCCGGCTTGCATACCAATGTCCGTCCATCTTCCCATGCAACCCGACAAACAAATCCCTGTTGCTATATACGACACCAAACATTCCTTTTATGTTGAGCGAGAACAAGTCGGTAGTGCCCTCGACCGAACTGCCAAGGCAATGCTTGAACCCAAACGACGGAAGTGCCGATATATTAAACAACCAATGCTTCGAAATCACCCAGTTATAGCCATATCCTGCCAACAGGCAATAGTCGTAGTAGCGGAAACGGTAGGCAGTCCTGCTGGCATCGGGCAGGAACGCCTTCATGTCGTCGGGTAAACTGGCGAAATCCATGTCAACATCTTGCGACGATATTGTGATACCGGCTATCAACGACCCGGCACTGCGCTTCTGTATCTTCGAGAAGCTGTATGCCGCGCCATGCGAATAACGCTTGTTGTTGAAGAAATAATACACGTCAATGCCATAAGACTCAAGGCGCAAATCGGGAAACTCATACCTGATTCTGCTCCCCTCGTCATAGTCACCAAAACGCAATATATTTGTTCCGCCAGTGTTCTTGTTGTAATAAACGCTTGCCGACAGCAACGCACAAGTAAATTGGAAATCAAATTTGTTGTGCGTCAACGGCTGTCCAAAAAACAGGTTACCCACGTCGAACGAATAGCCCAAGCTCACAGCCATATACGAGATATATCCTCCGATGTTGCAACATATGTCCGACAACATCCATATCGGAGTTTCTCGATGTATCTTCATTGCATAACTGTCGAGCCAATTGTCGCTTTTGAAATACAATTTCCAGCGTTTCCCTGTGCCAACGACGTATGCCGAATCATAAGAGTTGAACGTCTTGTCAGCCCAATTATAGACATCGACGCAGAATTTCACAAACTTCGGATAATTCACATCTTCGTCCTTCATGCTGAGCCTTCCGCGCATCATTGCACGATACCAATAGCTTTTGTCGTTCTTCAGCATCTTATTCACGACATCATAGCCCATATTCCTCATGACAGTCGTATCGGAAGCGTCCAAAGAATCTTTGCTGACAAGGGGCACGCTCAATGCGTCGCGCACTTGTTGCCCCCACAATGCAGCATTGCCACAAAGTAGCAATACTGCAATTATCAATATATTTCTTATATTCTCCTTGTTAACCATTGCTTAATTTCAAACTACTAATCAGAGACCTCCACTCGCTCCCGCTCCATTACATCTTTGCCGGCAACCGAGTCGGGCGACGAATTGTCGTCCTGCTTGTTTTTCCTATCTTTCGACTTTCTGCGCCACAAGAAATCATGAATATTGTCGAAATCATGCTTGAACACCACGCCAACTCCCTGCGTAGTCAATGCACTGCGCACGTAGTAGTTTTGGTCGTTATAGTGATTATATGCTTTCAATCTTATGTTTCCGCTCTTCGTCAACAAATATTCAATATCAAAATCCCCTATGAAATTTGAGTTGCGGGTGTTGAGCGCATTGTCGCGATACCCGAAATTCCCGTTGAACAGCAAACGGTTGTTGAGCAATTGGCTCGACAGCGCAAGCTCCACCTCTATGTCAGAGAAGTCGCCATTGTCGCTCCTGAAGTTTGGCGATATGCTCCAGTTGTCGCTCATCTGCCCAAGCAGATTTGACAACTGCGATGAAATGGTTGACGATGCAACCGATGCCAATTCGTTGCTTCGATTGCTGTCGGCCATATAGTCGGGGGTGTAGAAACTGTTCAATGCCAACAAATATATAATCTGCCTGTTCATCATATCCTCGGTGCTGACAATGCTCTTGACCTTACGGTAAACGTCGGAAGTCAAGGTCGGGAACTCAAGGTCGAACGAAATCTCGGGCGCGCTTATGTCGCCTTGCAGACGTAGCAGGGCATTTACCGGCACATTCGTGCGGTTAAGCTCCCCGTCGGTCGCAAACGACTCGTCGAGGTCGGCAAGATTGGCATGAAGCGAATACAACGCTTCGATGTCCATCACTGCCGACAGCGGATTGCCATTGAACGTCAGGCTGCTCCCCTCCCTGATTGTAAAATCCTTTATGATTATATCCTGCAACGTGAAATTGTAATTTCCATGTGCAAGAGTGTATGTTCCAAACATGGTCATCTCATCGTCGGCACTGTTGTAACCGATGCGCAAGTTGCCGCTTCCTGTTGCCCTTATCCTGTCGCCGCCGGCAGGATCCATCACAAGGTTCATCTGCGCTTGCGGCGTGGCTTCTATCATCAAGTTTAGGTTGAACAGCGACGAACTGCTGCTCTCCTCCGTCTTTTGCTGTTCAAGAAACTCCTTCACTTTCTCGGGGCGTGTGTCGTTTATATCGTCATCATCCTTGTTTTTATGTCCACGATCCACAAATGTAATGAAATCATATTCGGTGGCAACTTTAGTGTCCGACAACACAAAAGTAAAGCTGCTGTTTTCGGCTGTCGCCATATTCACGTCGATATTCACCAGCCCGGGCCGCCCTTCTATGAACGCCGAGCCGTTACAGAATATCCGCCCATACCATTCCGGGCTCATCTTTTGGGTGACATCAAAACTAAGGAAATCCCGTGCGTTGGTCAGGCTGAAATTAAACGCAGCGTTGTGGAAATAATCGTGCGTCACCGTTCCCGACAACCGGGCTGTATTCCCCATTGGGTCTCTCAATTCTATATCCTCGATGTCGATTATTCCCGGCCGCATCTTAATCGAATCAGATGCCGTGTAATAAACATTGGTGTAGTCGAGTTTCATTCTCAACGAATCGGCAAACACGTCGCCCATCAAGTTTATGTTTTTAAACGTGCCATACAGCACCACATGCCCCGATGCCTCGCCTTGAATGTCCGAAGAAAAAGCACTCATGAAAGGTTTCAGGAAAGCTATATTCACCCTGTGTGGGTCAAAGTCGAAATACAACGAATCCCGTGCAATAAAAATCTGCCCGTCAATATTGGTGTGCAGCCCGTTCTTTTGAGCCACATCGGCTTGTATAGTCACGCATTTTTCCTCGTTTATCCACGAACTGAGTATCTTGGCATCACCAAACACTGCATGGTTGTATGAAAGCGACTTTACAAACAGTCCCTCGGTATATAGCCTCGGAACTCCCGAAAGCAAATCCGACGCATAAAAGACACCCGTCGCGCGACCGCCGAAAGTCACATTATTGATCGCAAGTGTCTCAAACACGTAATCGAGGTTTATATCATTAAGTTCAACTGTGATACCGTCATCGGGGTTATTGCTTGCTACACCATCGATTTTCACAAACTGCTTCTCACAAGTCACTTTAAAATCTTCGGCAGCTATACGTTTCTGGGCTATGTCGATGTGGGCGGGGTGTACGTGCCATGCCGTATCGTTAAATAACAGTTCCGTGGGATTAACTGTTATACTCACCGACGGAACGCTCGACGTGGAATCACGCCTTATGCTCGACGACAAGCTAATCTCGCCGCTATAAGACTTGCTATTGTCAACCATCCACGATACGTTGCTGTCGATTCGGTCGTTGACTCCGTTGGCTGCCACCGTCAACGCCAATTTTCCTTTTTTCATGGGGATAATCGAATAAGCATCCACTTGCAAATGGTCGTCCATATTGTCCAACGACACCTGTAACCTTGTGCCCTCTATCAACTTGTTTTTTTGTCTCAAATAGGGAGCATCAAGCAACAAGTGAAGCGAGTGGTTGCTGTCAGAAATAAAGCCGTCGAGTGTAATAGGGCTTAACGGATGCACAGGGAAATTAAACAACTCGGCAATTTCCTCGGTGTTGTCTATGACGAAATTGAAATACAGGTTGTTGGGAACAGCTTGACGTTCTTCCCCTTTTTTATCTTTATTGTCTTTATCATGCTCCTTTCCCGGACCTGCCCCTGAAACGCTTTCTCCAAATAGAATAGGAAATGGCCTTGCAAACATATCCCTGACCGACCGAGCCAATGTATATACATCATACTGCCCCGATATGCTGCCATTCATCACATCAGAAGTCACTCTCACGGTTTTAGGCATGGAATTATTATCTGCCTCAACAACAAATTGCGACAGATGTATCCCAGCGCCTACCGAATCGCAGAATGCCAAGTTTTTGCACGACACTATTCCCGTGATATTGTTTGCATTGTTCCCTTCAAACGATGCGTCCAAGTCTAACGATAATTTTTTCCCCGGGAAACGATTCGACAAATTCAGTTTTTCGAGGTCAACGTCGTCAACCCAAGCCAAGACATCGACCACCGTATTAGCTCCGTCAAGCACGGCAGCACCTTCCACTGCCAGCGACCCATTCTCATCGTTCATCCCAACTTTGCCATTTATCCGCGTCTTGCTAATTTCAACCTCTGCCGTTATGTCGTTATACCGGTAGCCTTTTACGTCGATATGCCCAAACCTGCCCGATACTCGCCCACCAAGCGACGAATTGCGGTTACGCACATCAATGTCGATGTCGCAAGCCAATGTTCCCAACACATTCTCTTTCGACAAAAGTTTGCCTATCGACAAGTTTTCGGTCTCAACGCTGCCAACATAGCTGCTATACGAGCGTTCTCTACGATTGATAAACATTCCATTAAGCGTGACATTGCCCACCGATGTCGAAACCAACCCGGCAAAATTGGCAAGCGACGGCGACCCTTTCAGAGTGCCGTTTATACCTATGTTTCCACAATTAGTGATTATCCGCCGCGCATCTTGGCTCAAGTCGGCAGCACCTTCAATAATCGATGCCACCGCGCCGGCATCAGCCGAAACACGCAGATGGCTCACTTCGGCATACATCGAGTCGGCTGACAGTACATTCTCAAACCTGCCACGCAACTCCACCTTCAACCGTTCTTTAGCTGAACTAAGTTCAAGCACAGGCACATTCAACATCTTCAACGTGCCGTCTATGGCAAATGTGAAATTGATAGGATTCTTAAACATGCCCAATGCTGGGGAAAATGCCTTGAAGTCGGAAAGTGTCACATAATTGTTTGCAACACTTAAGTCTATAGGAATGTTGGCTATGCCTTGGGCTATCTGCCCTATTCCGTTTATACGCAATTCCATGTCATTAGGTGCAAAAAGCGTGTTAGGCAACTCTACCTTAACCTTGCTCAACGCTATGCAACTGTCGTTAACCACCGCGTCCATCGACATGTTTTTCACTACAAAGCCATTTGCTTCTTCAAATGATAAGCGTTTAAGCCCCACGACATAATCATTGTTTTTAATCTTAGGTAGTGAAATGTCGGCACGTATATCCTTTATTCTCACATGATTTGCATCAAATCGTCCTTCGGGCATTGTGTCGGCTGACAGCACATCATAGCAAAACTGGCTGCGACGTATAACGATATTCTGAATGTTCAAGTCATATTGCGTAGGCGGCTTAGTTTTCTGCTTGGGCGACAAGGCATCTATAATGAATTGTATGTTTAGAGCCTCATTGGGCGCAGGTCGATTCAATCGCACGTCAACGCCTATCAATTCGGCATATGTAAACACTATGCGGCGATTGACAACGAGATTAAACATGCTAAATCCCACTCCCACCTTGTCGGCATACAGGATTGTGTCGCCTTTCTCATCAGGCAAAAACACATCATAAAGCACCAATTGACTGAAAGGCGAGATACTAATATCGCCTATCGTTACTTCCGTGCCAAGCAGTTTGCTCAATTCTTGGCTTCCAGCTTGCCTGATTTTGCCTTGCACCGATGGTATGGACATAAAAAAATACAGGAACACATACACCGTGACGACCACAAGAATTGCAGTCACCAACACACTTCGCACTATGTTGTATATCCTATACGCTATATTTTTCATTCTCTTACAGCTCGTCACACTCCTTTATCCACATCGCTGCCGCGGCATCGCTCGGCATACGCCAATCGCCACGGGGCGAAAGGCTCACGCTGCCAACCTTTGGACCATCGGGCATACACGAACGCTTGAATTGCTGGCTGAAGAATCGCCGCACGAATGTTTTAAGCCACTTTTTAATCGTTTCGTCGTTGTAATCGCCATCAAATGCCTGTCGGGCAAGCAAATATATTTTGCGAGGCGAAAAGCCATGACGCAGCATGTTATACAGGAAAAAGTCGTGCAACTCGTATGGTCCCACAAGGTCCTCGGTCTTCTGTTTTATATCTCCGTTCTCGTCGGCAGGTATCAACTCCGGACTTATGGGAGTGTCGATTATATCGTGCAGCGCTGGCACTATCGCATCGTTGCCATTAAAATAACAATCGGCAAACCACTTCACGAGGTATTTCACAAGTGTCTTGGGTATTCCGGCATTTATGCCATACATCGATATGTGATCGCCATTGTATGTAGCCCACCCGAGTGCCAGTTCCGACAAGTCGCCGGTCCCCACCACGATGCCACCCACCTTGTTGGAGTAGTCCATGAGTATCTGAGTGCGTTCACGTGCCTGTGAATTTTCATACACGACATCTTGCACCGAAGCATCATGTCCAATGTCGCCGAAGTGTTGTTCCACCGCAGCCTTTATCGAAATCTCTTTTATCGATATGCCCAACGCCTCCATCATCGCCATAGCATTGGAATGGGTGCGTCCTGTTGTACCAAACCCTGGCATGGTGATACCCGTTATGCCTGTACGCGGCAAATTAAGGCGGTCGAATGCCTTTGCCGCAACAAGCAGCGCGAGCGTGCTGTCAAGTCCGCCCGACACTCCTATCACCACGTTTCGGCACCCGATTGCCGACAAACGGCGGGCAAGCCCAGCCACCTGTATGTTTATTATTTCCTCGCAACGCCCTGTGAGAATTGTGCCGTTGGCTGGAACAAACGGATAACGGTTGATGCGTCGAAGCAACTTGCCATAAACTGGAATTGCATCGAGGTTGAAGCTCACAACCCTGAATGGCTTGCCATTCTGTGCCATGCAATCGGCATAGCTGGTTATCGACCGTCGGTCGTTCTCAATCTTTTCTATATCAATGTCGGCAACCGCCATTACAGGCTCAGCCGAGAACCTGTCGCCCTGGGCAAGAAACTCTCCGTTCTCGGCAACAATTGCGTTGCCGGCAAAAACAAGGTCGGTTGACGACTCGCCATAGCCAGCCGACGAATATATATATGCTGCCAAGCAACGTGCCGACTGTTGCGACACGAGGTTGCACAAATAATCATGCTTGCCTATCACCTCGTTCGATGCCGAAAGGTTGACAATCACATTTGCCCCTGCAAGCGCAGCATAGCTGCTTGGCGGGATAGGTGTCCACACATCTTCACACAGTTCTGCAGCTATAGTAGCATTTCCCATTTTGAACAGCAAATCGCTGCCAAAGGGCACTGCTTCGCCACAAAGTTCAATCTCGCTGAACGGCGCACCTGCTGCCGAAGCAAACCAACGTTTCTCGTAGAACTCATTGTAATTTGGCAAATAAGTTTTGGGTACGACACCCAATATGCGTCCCCGGCAAATGGCAACGGCGCAATTGTAAATTGCATTTACACCACACACAGGCATACCGACAAACACTATCGCATTTACCGATGCCGAAGCCCTTTTTATCTCGTCGAGTGCCTCCACGGCTGTTGCAAGCAATTCTTTTTGGAAAAACAAGTCGGCACAGGTATATGCTGTCACCGACATCTCGGGGAAAACAATGATTTTTGCTCCCTTGCCTGCTGCGAGCAGCATCTGTCCGATAATTTCCTTGGAATTAAACCTACAATCTGCAACATTGACACGTGGAACAACCGCAGCCACCCTTATAAATCCGTAGTCCATATCCCGACAATAATTGTTTTACGCAAATTTAGCCATTTTTCCATTAGTAACGATGCTTGTTTGGCACATATTTCCATTATATGCACATTTAGCCTCTAATTTGACCATCTTTGTTATTTTTTTTGTTATAAATTTGACATATGTTTTGATAATCGTTCCATTATTCGGAACAAAAACAATAGTTTTTTCAAGACAACTTTTCTCTCTCCAAAGATTTAAACGAGCTACTGAATCTAAAATTAAAAAAATACATAACGACATGACTAAAAGGCTTATATTCCTAATCATAACCATAGTAGTAGCCACATCAAGCCTATTGGCACAAAGTGGAGAAAAGACGGTGGGCTTGCTTGCTGGCTACACCACCGAAAGCCGTTCGGTGGTTGCCGGTTTGTTTTTCCAATACCGATGCAGTTCGTTGCTGCGTCTTGCCCCCGACTGCCAGATAGCCATAAAAAACAACAACCGAAGTGCGTTCATATTCAATGGCAACGCACACTTCCTGATTAAGACTTCAAGTAAAACCAACATATATCCGTTGGTGGGCCTTACATACCACAACTGGAAATATTACAACTCCGAC
>CASEAQ010000023.1 GCA_949285735.1 uncultured Bacteroidales bacterium | reverse complement strand
CGACAAATCGAATTTCAAAAATGTCAAAGACCGATATGATTCTAGTGAACTGAATTTATTTAATTTTTAACCTTGTCCATTTTTAGTGGACAGTAGTGAGTTATATTCATTAAAAATAGCACAAATCATGCACTCAAGCATTCTACTATTCTATAAACAAACAGATTACAACACCGATCCATCTCCTGCCAAGAGATGGATTAAACATATCGCCCCACCACCCCGACAACGCCACCAATTTACATCCTCGCCTTAACACAATTTCAAAATATAATCTTATACATCGCCCGACAGAATAAAAAAATCGAAGGTGCTGCCCAGCTATGTAACCCATAGCCGAAACAGCACCTTTTTATAGTAAAACGTGACAACTATTATTTGTAGGCATCGGCATGGACGCCTTGCACGGCACGACCGCTGGGGTCGTTCATTCCCTTGAACGCGGCATCCCATGCCAATGCCTCGGCGGTGGAACAAGCCACGCTCGGAACACTCGGTACACTACGTGCCGCGCTCTCGCTCGGGAAATATTCCTCGAATATCGAGCGATAGTAATATTCCTCCTTGTTCATTGGCGTATTGATGGGAAAACGCTCTGCAGCATTTGCCATCTGTTCGTCGGTAACTGCAGCTGCTGTCACTTGCTTCAGCGTGTCAATCCAGCTATATCCCACTCCGTCGCTAAACTGCTCCTTTTGCCGCCATGCCACTTCGTCGGGCAACATGTCGGCAAACGCCTCGCGCAAAATCTTCTTTTCGATTGTCTTGCCAGGGCACATTTTCGCCTCAGGATTGAGGCGCATCGCCACATCGAGAAATTCCTTGTCGAGAAACGGCACACGCCCCTCAACGCCCCAAGCGGCAAGAGCCTTGTTGGCGCGCAGGCAATCATACAGATACAACTTCGACAATTTGCGCACGGTTTCTTCGTGGAACGCCTTGGCATCGGGAGCTTTGTGGAAATACAGGTAGCCGCCGAATATCTCATCTGCCCCTTCGCCGCTAAGCACCATCTTTATGCCCATGCTCTTTATCACGCGGGCAAGCAAGTACATCGGTGTCGATGCCCTCACAGTGGTAACATCATAGGTCTCGATGAAATAAATCACATCGCGCACGGCATCAAGACCCTCTTGAATGGTGTAGTTGATTTCGTGATGCACTGTGCCAATGTAGCTTGCAACAGCACGAGCCTTGACAAGGTCGGGCGCGCCCTTCAAGCCCACGGCAAACGAGTGCAACTGCGGCCACCAAGCCTCACTGCGCCCGTCGCTCTCTACACGCCGCGAAGCATACTTCTTTGCAACAGCCGACACCACCGAACTGTCAAGTCCGCCCGACAACAGCACCCCGTATGGAACATCGCACATCAATTGCCGCTTGACAGCCTGTTCGAGCGAATCACGCAACTGCTCCACCGAAGCTCCGTTGTCTTTCACTGCGTCATACTCCATCCAGTCGCGCTTGTACCATCTTTTCAACACCCCTTCCTTGCTGTGGTAGTAATGTCCGGGCAAGAATGGTTCATACCGCTCGCAATTTCCCTCAAGGGCTTTCAACTCGCTTGCACAATACACCTTGCCGTCATTGTCATACCCGATGTAAAGCGGAATGACACCAATCGGGTCGCGAGCAATCAAGAACTCATCGCGTTCCAAGTCATACAGTGCAAATGCAAAGATTCCGTTCAGCTCCTCAAGGAAGTCCACCCCTTTGTCGCGATAAAGGGCAAGGATAACCTCGCAGTCGCTCCCCGTCTGGAAATCGTAGCGCCCTTCATACTTGCGACGCAACTCGCGATGATTGTATATCTCCCCGTTCACGGCAAGCACCACCTTGCCATCAGGTGAAAACAAAGGTTGCTTGCCACTCTGCGGGTCAACTATCGAAAGCCGTTCGTGTGCCAATATGGCACTGCCGCCACAATAGATGCCGCTCCAGTCGGGTCCGCGGTGCCTAATCTTCTTCGACATCGACAAAGCCTTGTCACGCAACTCGCGAGTTTGTTCCCTGACATTGAAAATTGCTACAATTCCACACATAACGCGTTACTGTTTCCTTAAATATTCATCAATCGCTTTTGCTGCTCTCCTGCCGCTGTCGATGCACTTCACCACGAGGCTTGCCCCCGTTGACGCATCACCAGCAACAAACACATTGGCGGACATTGGCGGCAATTCGGGCTTCAAGAAGCCCATCGCAAGCAACACCATGTCGGCTTTCAACACCTCGGTCTTGCCAGTCGGCTTCATCATGGGGCGACCACCATCGGGATTGGGTATCCACTCCACCTCCTCGACCTCAACGCCACACACGCGTCCATTCTTGCCGACAAACTTGTTTGACGACAAGCTCCACCGCCGTTCGCAACCCTCCTCGTGGCTGCTGCTCGTCTTCAGCACCACGGGCCACTGCGGCCACGGCGTGGCAGGATTATGCCCCACAGGCGGCTTGGGCATGATTTCTATTTGCGTCACGCTCAATGCCCCTTGGCGGTTGGCTGTGCCGATGCAGTCGCTCCCTGTGTCACCGCCGCCTATCACCAGCACGTGCTTCCCCTTGGCTGTAACACGGTCGCTGGGTTGGAACGTCTGTCCGGCAAGCACCCTGTTTTGCTGCGCAAGCATCTCCATTGCAAAGTATATGCCTTTCAGGTCGCGTCCCGGTATCTGCAAGTCGCGGGCTTGAGGAGTCCCCGTGCATACGCAATAGGCATCATAGCCCTCGGGCAACTTTGTGATATCTACTTCGACACCAGTCTTGAACTCAATCCCCTCTGCCTCCATTATCTCTATGCGGCGATCGACAATCGACTTGTTGAGCTTGAAGTTTGGTATGCCAAAGCGCAACAAGCCTCCAATGTATTCAAGCCGTTCAAACACCGTCACGGCATATCCCATTCGGTTCAATCGGTTGGCAGCGGCAAGCCCCGACGGGCCAGAGCCAATCACTGCCACACGCTTGCCGTTGCGTTCATATTTCCCTGGCTTCACATATCCTTCCCTGAAAGCCACCTCAATGATTGCGCACTCGTCTTCGCGAATAGTGACAGGCGAATCGATGCACAATTGCAACACGCAACTTTTCTCACACAATGCCGGGCATATCCTGCCCGTAAACTCAGGAAAATCGTTGGTCAGGCTCAATATCTCGTAAGCCTTCTTCCATTCACCCTTGTATAATGCATCTTGGAACTCTGGCGGACGGTTGCCAAGCGGACAAGCCCAGTTGCAGAATGGCACACCGCAATCCATGCAGCGCGATGCTTGCAGCATACGGTCGCTGCGGTTGAGCGTTTGCTCCACCTCCCCATAGTCGGCAATGCGGTCATGCACAGGGCGGTAGTCGGCATCTTGCCGGGGAACAGTCATGAATGCTTTAGGATTTCCCATCTCTATATATATTTTTCTTCTTTATTCGTGTTCGACAAATTTCATTAATAATCCCTTTGCACCTCGGCAATCTTTTGCTGCAAGCGGCGCATCTGCTCTTCGGCGAGCACTTTCTTGTATTCGATAGGCGTCACTTGTATGAAGTCATCGATATAGCTGCTCCAGTTGTCGAGCATCGTGCGAGCCAAGTGCGAACCAGTGTAGAAGTAGTGCTGCCGCACAAGTTCGTGCAACTCCTTCCGTGCAGTGTTGTCCTCGATGAGCGACAGTTCCACCATCTCCATATTGCAGAAGTAGTCGAAGTTGTGGTTCTTGTCCCACACATATGCCACACCGCCACTCATGCCAGCTGCAAAGTTGCGCCCGGTCTCGCCAAGCACCACCACCCTGCCGCCAGTCATGTACTCGCAACAGTGGTCGCCGACACCCTCGACGATGGCAATCGCGCCCGAGTTGCGCACGGCGAAACGCTCGCCCACACGACCGTTTATATACACCTCGCCACTCGTTGCGCCATACAGCAACGTGTTGCCGGCAATCGTGTTCTTCTCTGCCTCGAAATTGCTCCTCACTGGCGGTTGCACCGATATATGCCCGCCGCTAAGCCCCTTGCCGAGGTAGTCGTTGGCTTCTCCTTCAAGCCTGAAGTTGATACCATGTGCAAGGAATGCACCAAAACTCTGCCCTGCCGAGCCCTTGAACTGTACGTTGATTGTCCTGTCGGGCAACCCGTCATTGCCATATTTTGCAGCTACGGCGCCCGACAGCATTGCCCCCACGGCACGGTCGGTGTTGGCTATGGCATACTCAAGCGACACCTCCTTGCGGTTCTCGATGGCTTCGCGCGCAGCCGCAATCATCTGCACATCTTTCACGTTGGCTATATCGTGCAGCTGCACTGCCACATTGTGTATCGCAGCGTCGCTCTTCACCCTGTGCAATATGCGGTCAAAGTCGAGCAACGATTGCTTGCTGCCAGGAGCTGCCGGCTTTATTTCGATAAGATCGGTACGACCCACAATGTCGTCGAGCCGCTTGAATCCCATTTCGGCAAGATACTCACGCACCTCTTGTGCCAAGAATCTGAAATAATTTACCACATACTTATAATGCCCCTTGAAGTGCTCGCGCAGCTTTGGGTCTTGCGTCGCCACACCCACCGGGCAGGTGTTGGCATGGCACTTGCGCATCATCACGCAGCCAAGCACAATCAGAGCCGTCGTGCCGAAAGCAAATTCCTCGGCACCGAGCAATGCCATGCTCACCACGTCGTGTCCTGTCTTGATTTGCCCGTCGGTCTGCAAGCGCACTTGCCCACGCAGCCCATTCATTACAAGCGTCTGCTGCGTCTCGCTAAGCCCAATCTCGGGCGATATGCCGGCATATCTCACCGACGATGCCGGCGAAGCCCCCGTACCGCCTTCAGCTCCCGAGATCACCACCAAGTCGGCTTTGGCTTTCACCACTCCGGCGGCGATAGTGCCCACTCCGCTCTCTGCGACGAGTTTCACGCTTATCTTCGCCTTGGGGTTGACATTCTTCAAGTCGAATATCAATTGGGCAAGGTCTTCGATAGAATATATATCGTGATGCGGCGGAGGCGAAATCAACGAAATACCCGGGATAGAATGTCGGGTGCGTGCTATCACCTCATCGACCTTGAAGCCAGGCAACTGTCCGCCTTCGCCGGGTTTTGCCCCTTGTGCCACCTTGATCTGTATCTCTTCGGCGTTTACAAGATATTCGGCTGTCACACCGAAACGCCCCGACGCCACTTGCTTGGTTTTGCTGTTAAGCGAAATTCCGTCCACGCTCTCATGGAATCTCACAGCGTCCTCGCCTCCCTCGCCAGTGTTGCTGCGCGCGCCCAGTTCGTTCATTGCCAGCGCAAGAGCTTCGTGTGCCTCTTTGCTGATGGCGCCAAACGATATGGCACCCGTCACAAAGTGCTTCACGATTGAGTCAACCGGCTCTACCTGCTCGATTGGAATAGGATTTTTCTTGAACGTGAAAAAGTCGCGCAAGAATATCGGCGAGCTCTTTTCATCTACCTTTTGGGTAAACTCCTTGAACTTTTTATAGCTGCCAAGCCGTGTGGCAAGTTGCAACGAACTTATGGTCTCGGGATTCCAAGCATGTTGCTCGCCGTCTTTCCGATAGGAATATAGTCCTATGTGCGGCAACAATTCTTCATCGCCATGCCGTTCAGCAAACCCTGCATCGTGCAGCTTGATATAGTCGGCAGCAATCTCACGAAGTCCTGCACCCCCTATCGACGACACAGCCGTGCCAAAGTATGCCTTCAGCAGCTCTTCGCCAAGTCCGACGGCTTCAAATATTTTTGCCCCACGGTATGAGCGTATGGTACTGATGCCCATTTTGCTCATTATCTTGTATAACCCCTTGCAGATGGCTTTTATGTAATTCTTCTCAGCCGTCTCATAGTGCATCGATATTTCCCCAGTCTTCGACAGATTGTCGAGAATGGCAAACGCCATATAGGGATTGATTGCGCTTGCGCCATATCCCAATAACAACGCCGCATGCATCACTTCCCTTATCTCACCGCTCTCCACTATCAATGCCGTCTGCACACGCTTCTGCACACTTATCAGATGATGGTGGACGGCGCTCACGGCAAGCAACGACGGTATGGCAGCATGGGTGGCATCGATGCTGCGGTCGGACAATATGATGTAGTTTACACCGTTGCCCACAGCCTCCTCGGCATCGGCACACAATCGTGCGATAGCTTCACGCAACCCTGATACGCCCTTGCTCACTTCAAACACCATAGGCAACTTCACCGTGTTGAATCCCTTGTAACGTATATTACACAGTATGTCGAGTTGCGTATTGGTCAATATCGGGTGCGGCAGCCTCACCATCTTGCAATGGCTCTCGCTTGGCATCAATATATTGGTACCCACTGCACCGATATACTCGATGAGCGACATTACAAGTTCCTCGCGTATCGGGTCGATGGCAGGATTGGTGACTTGGGCGAATTGCTGGCGGAAAAAGTTAAACAGCAACTGCGGCTTTTCCGACAAGACGGCAAGCGGAGTGTCATTGCCCATCGATGCAGTAGGTTCGGCTCCCTTGTCGCACATGGGTATTATAACGCGCTCCACGTCTTCGCGAGTGTAGCCAAATGCACGCAACCGACAACCAAAGTCATCGACGCTGTTGCTCACCTTGCGGCCGCTGCGCAGTGCGTCGAGTTCGATACGATTGGCAGAAAGCCACTTGCGATAGGGCTTTGCCGACGCAAGTTCTTCCTTTATTTCACCGTCATAATATATTTTGCCTTCTTGCGTGTCAACCAGCAATATCTTGCCCGGCTGCAAGCGGCCCTTTTCCTTGATGTTTTCTGGCTCGAAACTTATCACTCCCGACTCGCTGGCAACCACCATTATGTCGTCTTTGGTGATCAAGTAGCGCGCCGGGCGCAAGCCGTTGCGGTCGAGCATACCGCCTGCATACCGCCCGTCGCTGAACAGCAACGCAGCCGGTCCATCCCACGGCTCCATCAATATCGAGTGGTATTCATAAAACGCCTTCAGGTCTTCGCTTATAGGATTCTTGTCGTTGAACGACTCAGGCACAAGCATCGCCATCGCGTGAGGCAAGCTAAGCCCCGACATGACAAAAAACTCAAGCACATTGTCGAGCGACGCGCTGTCGCTCATGTCGGGTTCGATGATGGGGCGAATATCCTTCACATCGCCGAGCACGGGCGTCGAAAGCACGCTTTCGCGGGCTTCCATCCAACCGCGGTTGCCTCGAATGGTGTTGATTTCGCCATTATGGGCAAGCAGGCGGAACGGCTGCGCCAAGCTCCACGTGGGGAAAGTGTTGGTGCTGAAACGAGAGTGGACAATAGCCATGCCGCTGGTGAAATAGGGCTGTGTGAGGTCGGTAAAATACTTGCGCACTTGCACCGACGACAACATGCCCTTATATACAATATTCTTGCTCGACAACGACACGATATAGAAGTCTTTGTCGGAAATGCGTTTTTCAATCTTCTTCCTTATTTTGTAGAGCGTCCTGTCTATATTGGCAACATCGGTCACGCCAGTTATGAACAATTGCTTTATGTCGGGTTCGGTCTGCCGCGCGCTCTCGCCAAGCACGTCGGAATTGACGGGAACCGCACGCAGATGCATCAAGGTCAATCCCTCGCGCTCTATCTCTTCAATCATTATGCTCAATATTGCCGACTGCCTCTCCTTGTCCTTTGGCAAAAACACAAGCCCTGTGCCATACTTCCCCTTCTCGGGTACTGGTATGCCTTGCAACAATATAAATTCATGTGGGATTTGGAGCATTATGCCTGCCCCGTCGCCAGTCTTGTTGTCGGCTCCTTCGGCACCGCGGTGTTTCATGTTTTCAAGCACTTTCAGTGCCGAGTCAACCAATTCATGCGATTTGTTGCCATGAATGTCAACAATCATTCCGACGCCACAAGCGTCATGCTCGTATGCCGGGTTATACAACCCTGCCTGATGTTGAGTTTCATTAATTCTGTGGGCAATGCCTACGTTGTCACGCATCTCTTTCATCTCGTCATTTTTATTGCATAAACCTAATATTTCACAACTTTTGCTCGCAAAATTATATATTTTCTTTCAATTTGCTTGCAATTTGAGTAAAAAAATTTCAACAACACCCCAAAATAGCACTTAGACATCGCTTTTCTCACTTATTATCAGCATTATTGGCACAGAAAGATGAAATTATTCACATTTCTATTGGCTACACAAGAAAATTCACGTACTTTTACCCACTATTTAAGAACAATGCAACTTAGCAACATGACCAACGACAAAATACTGCTAAAAGTAGAAAGCAATACGCTGCAATACACAGGGGTGAAACTCGACTGCCCCTACCCCTTTGAAATTTGCACTGCAAAGACCTATGTGGCAATAGGCGAAAACGGCTCGGGAAAAACCACTCTCGGGAAAATTATCGAAAAAGGCTGGAACATCGGCATGAACCGCATCATTGGCGACAAGAAGTCGCTGTGCATAAAGAGCATCGAGTTTACCGACATACACTCGCTCACTGGTTGCAACGACACCTACTACCAGCAGCGGTTTGAATCGACTGCCAACGACAGCATTCCCACGGTCGAAGAGTTGCTAAAAGGCAAAATCAGCGAACAGCTTTGGCTCGAATTGTGCCAGTCGCTTTCAATCGACGATGTACGGCACAAGCGCATCAACTACTTGTCGAGCGGCGAGCTGCGTAAGTTCCTAATCATAAACATGCTCACCGAGCAACCCGACTTGCTCATCATCGACAATCCATACATAGGTCTTGATGCTGCCTCGCGCGAACTGTTCAACAACCTCATTTGTGGCCTCACTCGCCGGGGCACTGCTGTGTTGCTGCTGCTGTGCAACACCATCGACATTCCCGACTTCACCGACTATATTCTCCCTGTGAAGCGGCTATCGATAGGCAAAATGATTGCCACAACCGCCGACAACCTGCCACAAGCAAGAGAGGAACTCGCCAAGCTGTTCGATTGCAGCAGGCAAATCGGCTTGCCATGTACAACCCCGTCAACCCCCATCGACTACCACACGGCATTCGCCCTCGACCATTGCAATGTGGTATATGGCAACAACATCATTTTGCACGATGTGTCGTGGCACGTCGATGCCGGCGAGAAATGGGCATTGCTCGGCAAAAACGGCTCGGGCAAGTCAACGCTGCTGAGCCTCGTCTATGCCGACAATCCACAAGGCTACCGCAACGCCATAACCATATTCGACCGCCGCCGCGGCACGGGCGAAAGCATTTGGGAGATAAAGCGGCGCATAGGCTATATCTCTCCCGAGATGCACCTCTATTTCAACAATGGCGAAACATTGCTCACAGTGGTTGCATCGGGGCTGCACGACAATGTGGGTTGTTTCAGGCGCATCAGCGACGAGCAGCGTGCAATAGCCACCGAGTGGCTGCAGGCATTCGGGCTCGACCATCTCGCCGACCGCTATTTCAACACCCTTTCGTCGGGCGAACAGCGGCTTGCGCTCATAGCCCGCACCCTTGCCCGTCGCGCCTCGTTGCTCATTCTCGACGAACCGCTACACGGACTCGACATGGCACGCAAGCAGCTCGTGGCACAAGCCATCGAGCAGATAACGGCAAACGCTGGCGTTTCGCTCGTTTACGTTACCCACTACGAACACGAAATACCCAAAGTGATAACCGCCAACCACATATTCCGCCTGACAAAGCCCCAACCCTCAATCAACCAGAAATGATAAAAGCACTATTTTTCGACATCGATGGAACTTTGGTGAGCTTCAAGACCCACAAGATTCCACAATCTACGATTGAAGCTATCTCTATGGCAAAATCACGTGGAACGAAAATTTTCATTTCCACAGGACGACCATATTCGCTCATCAACAACATTGCCGAAATCAGGCACTTGGTTGACGGCTACATCACAACCAACGGAGCTTTTTGCTTCATTGGCAACCATATAATCTCGTGCAACCCCATTCCTCGTGAAGATGTCGCCACTGTTATCAGACTGAGCGATGAAATGAATTTTGCTTGCATGGTCGTCGGCGAAAAAGACTTAACCATGTATCACAAAAACAAACGGTCGGAAGAAATCATGAAGCTACTTAACGTACATGGCTTGAAAGATGACACACCGATTGAACCAATATTGCAACAACGCATATTGCAACTGACACCTATAATAACCGAAGTCGAGGAGCAACAAATAATGCAGCAACTGCATGGCTGCATTTCCAGCCGCTGGTGCCCCGACTTTGCCGACATCACAGCCTACAATGCCGACAAAGGGCAGGGCCTGCTTTCAATCATCGGCAATTTGGACATAGCGACCGACGAAACTATGGCTTTCGGCGACGGGGGGAACGACATCCCAATCATCAAGATTGCGGGCGCAGGCATTGCCATGGGCAACGCAAACAATTCACTAAAGGCTGTTGCCGACTATGTCACTACAACGGTTGACGAAAACGGAATTTTCAATGCACTAAAACACTACGGCATCATTTAATGCCCGTTTCCCTAAACAGGTTGAACACCTTGCGCAGCGTCGAAGTGCGCTTCGCTATATGCCCGGCAAAAAACACCGTTGCCAGCAGTCCAAACCTGTAATGCCACAGCCCGACGCCGCTATTCGCCCCGTCGATGCCAAGCAAGGCAAGCCCCGTGAGCGTGACAACGGCAAACAAGACCGACACCACCGCAGTCACACGGTTTTTCTTGCCCACACCGTTTTTGACAATTCCCTTATACCACATTTTATGCGTGCCGACGTGATACACCACGCCAATCATGAACAACACACTCACCACCACATGAGCCACAGCCCAATTGTGCCACAACTCATGATTGCTGCCATGCCCAGCCAAATGCAGCCCGATGCCAGTCGATGCCGTCAGCAGGAACAGCGGAACCAGCGCAAAGTCAATTATAAAAATCTTTTTCATCATTTGTCGTTTATTTCGGTTTGCAAAAGTCGCACAACCGAACCACTCACGACGATAACAATTGTAAACAAATTAGCCTCCACGCGATTTTTCAATGCCGCCCCCTGATGCGCGACAACGACACTGCCGTTATTCCAAGGTATGACGCAATGTAGTGTTGCGGAACGCGCTTCAGTATGTCGGGGTGCTCGCGCAACAACTCCTCATAACGTTGTTGCGGCGAGTTCTTTATGCGCGAAAGGAATAGCTGCTGATAGGCATGGAAACGCGAAATGAGTTGCTCCACATGAATACGCATCGCCTCCACATCGCGATTCACAAGCCGGTAGAAATCATCCCTCCCGATGGCATACAGCTCTGTCGGTTCGATGCTTTCCAGCGAATATTCGCTCGGCTGCAACGTGTGCATGCTATAAAACGATGCCACCACATCCCCCTCAAAAAAAAACTGAAACGTTACATCCTTCCCCTCGTCATAGAAAAACATGCGCAGGCAGCCGCTCTTGACAAAATAAAGCGTGTCAGCCACGCTCCCCTCTTCAAGCAAAACCGTCTTCCGTGGCACGCATCTCAACGTTGCCACATCTCCAAAAAATTCCAAAAACCTCTCCCCCGCTATTTCCATCACAAATAAATTTCGCAATAAAGATAGCAAATTATAGCTGTTCGATAAAAAATTTATTGCAGCCGAATCAAACTCGCCAAGCCATCAATACCAACCTAAACGAAAATCTTCACTGCCGATAATTGGCAGTAAAACCGCATTGGCAAAATTTCTGTTATTTATACCGTTATTTCTACATAATTGCCTTCGGGATCGGCAATGACACTTTCATAAAAGCCGTCGCCTGTTACCCTCGGCTCACTCAATATTGTATAACCGTCAGCCTTTAACCATTCCGTAAGTTCATTCACCGTTTCACGGTTTCCTACGCTAATGGCAAAATGAGCCAGACCTTTCAGATTTCCTCTGCTTATAGGATTTCTCATATCGGGAATATTCATGAGTTCAATGCGAGTTTCACCATCTCCGAAAGACAAAAAATAGGAAGTGAATTTCTTTGCCGGATTTGTGTATTTATCCCCACATGTCAAATTGAAATACTTAATGTAAAAATCACGAAGCAGTTCGATATCGTCTGCCCAAATTGCTATATGCTCTATCCTCATACTGTTATTTTTTTTATTTATTGTTTTTCGTACTGTTTTTCTTTAACCATTCAACCCTGCGCAAATCTGGAAGATGTTTTATGGAGAAATTTTCAAACTTAGCATTGAACCCGTCACCGTCCGGGCAAGCTCCCATTATCCCTACCATAACCAGATGAATCCATCGAAGCCTGCCGGATAGCAAAAGACCTAAAGCTCATTTGAGCGTCAAACAAAATTATAGTACTTTTACTGTGGCTTTGACAATGGTCCAAAATTGAAGTAGATATATTAACCTATTGAGTTCAAAGAGAAAAGTCAACAAAAACACCTGTGCATAGGAGACTCTATCAGTAATAAAGGATTATTCATTCACCGCCAGGCACGATATAAAAAAACATTACTGTCCGCTAAAAATTTTTCGGTCTCAAAAATCTTTTAACGGACAGAATGATGATATTTTATTGCTTTACTCGGCGGGCTTCCAGCCACCGCCAAGAGCTTTGTACAGATTGACCACGGCAAGTTGCTTGTCGCGGACGGCGTTACTAAGGCTGATTTGCGCCGTCAGGTAGGTACGCTGTGCGTCGAGCAAGTCGAGATAACCTATCACCCCATTCATGTATTGAAGTTGGGCAAGGTCGAGCGTGCTGCGCGACGAGCGTTCGAGGCGGTATTGCGACTCATATATCTCTTTCGTCTTGTTGAACCTCACGATGGCATTATAAGCGTCCATGAATGCGTTCAAGACGGTTTTCTCGTAGGCATACACAGCCTGTTCGTATGCCGCCTGCGCCGCTTTGTGCCTCGACTTGTTTTTCCACAACCCTACGACCGGCTGCAGCAGCGTACCACCAATCAGGTGATAAGGCGAGCGCAACAAGTTGCTCAACTCATCGCTCTCGGCACCAAGGTCGGCAGTAAGGCTTATTTGCGGGAACATGCTCGTGTAGGCAATTCCCACGTTGGCGTTGGCTGCAATCAATTCCTGTTCGGCTTCGCGCACGTCGGGGCGACGTTCGAGCAACGCCGATGGCAGCCCCACGGGCAAGCTCACGGGAATCATCACATCTTCGGGCAACTCGACGCGCTTAATGTCAAACGGGTACTCCCCTGCCAAGAACGCAATCTCGTTTTCCTTGAGCGTTATTTCCTGCTCAAGGTCGGGAATGAGAGCCTCGGCACTTGCAAGCTCCACTTGGGCTTGGCTATACGTCATTTCCGACGTCAAGCCGCCTTCATACCTGATGCGGGCGAGTTCCAGTCCTTCGCGACGGGCATCAACCGTCTGCCTCACAATCTTCAACTCGTTGTCGAGCGCCACAAGCTCAAAATAAGCCTCTGCCACGCTTGCCACAAGGCTCATCTGCAATGCCCGCTGGTTCTCGACCGAAGCCACAAACTGTGCCATGCTCCTGTCTTTCGACCACCGCAACTTGCCCCACAAGTCGAGTTCCCAAGTGATGCGCGCCTTTATGTCAAACTGGTTATCGTCGTCGGAATTGTTGCCGCCATAGTTGTCCTGCTCCTTCTCGGCATACAGACGCAATGCCGCATCGGGAAACAAGTTTGCAACATCTATGCGCTTCATCGCTGCAAGCTCCTTGACACGTGCGGCTGCGATAAGCAAATCCTTGTTGTTGTCAAGTGTTTTCCTTATGAGCGATTGCAGCAACGTGTCGGCATACACCTGATTCCACGGCAAGTCGGCAATAGAAAAACTGTCGGCTGCGGCAGTATTGTCGAGCTGCGACGGCAATTGCACATCGGGCCGAGTGTAGTGCTTGCCTAACTTGCAACTCGTTGCAAGCGTCGCCACCACTACCAGTATGATAAATAATCTATTCACCTTCATTGTTGTTTTCTGACTTATGTTTTTTACCGATGTGTATCTTGTTAGTTGTCTGTTTTATCTTCCCCGTAGTCTTGTAAATCATCACAAAGAAGAACGGCACAAGCACGATGCCCAAGGTGACAGCGAATATCATTCCGAAGAACACTCCCGTACCGATTGCCTGGCGGCTTCCCGCACCAGGCCCCGAAGCTATAACCAACGGCAACATACCAAGGATAAATGCCAACGATGTCATGAGAATAGGCCTGAAACGCAAGTGCGATGCATGCAATGCCGCCTCCTGCACTCCCTTGCCAGCCATCGCCTCATCTTTGGCAAACTCCACGATGAGGATTGCATTCTTGGCTGCCATACCCATAAGCATCACAAGTCCGATTTGGAAATATGTGTTGTTTTCAAGTCCGAGAGCCGATATGCCCAAATATGCGCCGAGCGCAGCCACAGGCAACGAAAGCAATACCGAGATAGGGATAGTCCAACTTTCATACAACGCAGCAAGGAATAGAAATACAAACAGGAACACAAGCGCAAGCACAAGCCCCGTCTGTCCTCCGGCTTTTTGCTCCTGATACGAAAGCCCGCTCCATTCCACCCCGATGTTATCGGGCAAGTGTTCCTCGGCAAGGCGTTCTATTGTTTCCATCGCCTGCCCCGAGCTGTATCCGCTTGCGGCTTCGCCCCTGATTACTGCCGTATTGAACATGTTGAATCGCTTTATGCTACCCGGACCTGTGGTGTATTCGGTGGTTCCGAGTGCCGTCAACGGTATCATATCGCCGTTCTTGCCTTTCACGAAAAACAGGTTGATGTTGTCGCGATGCTCGCGGTATTGCGATTCAGCTTGAAGGTACACACGATAGATGCGGTTATACATATTGAAGTCGTTGACATAGACGGCACCCGTGTATGCCTTCATCGTGGCAAACACATCTGCCATAGGCACACCTGCCATTTTCACACGGTCGCGGTCAACATCGAAGTACAACTGCGGTATCTCACCTTGCAGCGAAGACGACAATCCCGTCAAGGCACTGTTTTGTTGTGCATAGTGCATCAATGTATCGGCAGCCGCTACAAGGTTGTCGTATGTGGCATCGCCTCGCGCTTCGAGCTGCATTTCAAAACCGCCCGATGTGCCAAGTCCGGGAATAACAGGCGGAGTTGACAAATAAACCTTACACTCGGGATATTTCTCAAACTCGTTTCTCACATCTTCCATAACCTTGGAGATGGGGGTATCCTCGCGCTCAGCCCAGTTTTTCAGAATCACAGTGAGCTGGCTGCGAGCTTGATTGGTACCCACACGTGGGCTTGTACCCGTCACATTCTGCACATACTCCACGGCATCGAGCGTCATCAAGTAATCTATTGCCCGGTCGGTGACTATGCGTGTGCGCTCAAGTGTCGCCCCCTCGGGTAATTCGAGTTCGACAGTGAAGTAACCTTGGTCTTCCGACGGCAAGAAACTCGTAGGTATCAACTTGTAAAGCACAAATATCAACACTAACACCATTCCAAATCCAGCCATAATCCGACGCGGATTCTTCAAGGCTACTTTTATTATGCCCACATACTTATGGTTGCCCACGTCAATCCAGTGGTTGATGAGCCTGAAGAACTTATTTTTCTTCTTGCCATGGTCAACGGGTTTCAAAATGAGCGAACACATAACTGGTGTCAACGTCAATGCCACAACAGCCGACAACAACACCGACACGGCAATAGTGATACTGAACTGGCGATACAGCTGCCCCGTGATGCCCGACAAGAAGCTGACGGGAACGAATACTGCCGCAAGCACAAGCGACGTGGCAATCAACGCTCCCGTCAATCCCTCCATCGCTTTCTTGGTCGCCTCATACGGGCTCAGATGTTCCTCCTCCATTATGCGTTCCACATTCTCGACCACCACAATGGCATCGTCCACCACGATACCGATTGCAAGCACCAGTCCGAGCAACGTCAGTATGTTCAACGAGAAGCCCATTATGAGCATGAAGCCGAAAGTACCAATCAACGATATAGGTACAGCCACGATAGGTATCACAGTTGCACGCCAGCTTTGCAGCGACAGGAACACCACAATCGTAACGAGCAACAATGCCTCGAAAAGGGTCTTATACACCTCGTGTATCGATTCGGCTATATATTCGGTCATATCGAATGTTATCTCATACGACAATCCCTCGGGGAAACTCTTGCTTATGTCGAGCATTTCCTGCTTCACCAGTTCGGCAACTTCAACGGCATTTGCACCAGGGAGCATATAAATGCCGAGCACAGCCGCATTGCCTCCATTGATACCACTCTCGGTGTTGTAAGACTGCGCTTCGAGCGACACGCGTGCCACGTCGCGCATTCTTATCAGCGACCCGTCGGCATTGGCACGCAACACAATCTCTTCAAATTGCGACGCACTCGACAAACGCCCCTGTGCCGTGATAGGTATGGTAATGTCAACCCCCTCAACGGGTTGCTGCCCGAGCACACCTGCCGCCGACTCGCGGTTCTGGTCCTTGAGAGCATTTTGAACGTCCTGCACAGTAAGCCCGAAGTTTGCCAACTTGGCAGGGTCAACCCAAATCTGCATCGCATAATAGCGGCTACCGATGTTCGACACGCGTCCCACGCCCGGTATGCGCCGCAGCAAGTCAAGAATATTGAGTGTCGTGAAGTTACTCAAGTATATTTCGTCAAACTTAGGGTCATCGGAAGTTATACAGATGGTCATCAACTGATTAGACGATTGCTTTTCAATCTCAATGCCATTCTGCACCACCTCGGCTGGCAACCGCGACTCGGCAAGTTTCACACGGTTCTGTATCTCCACTGCGGCAAGGTCGGCATCGGCACTGATGTCAAACGTTACATTGGCTGTAAAGCCTCCCGAGTTGGAACTGTTAGACTCCATATAAAGCATTCCCGGCGTACCGTTCAATTCCTGCTCAATCGGGGTTGCCACAGCTTGCGACACCGTGAGCGCACTTGCTCCTGGATAAGAAGCCGAGATTCTCACCACCGGTGGCGTTATCTGCGGATACTGGTCGATTGGTAGCATTATAAGCCCTATGATGCCTATAATCACTATCAATATCGATATGACAGCCGAAAACACTGGTCTGTCGATGAAAAAATTTACTTTCATACGGGTTTGTCTGTGATTAATGGTAGGAACTCAACTTATTCCTCGCCTTCCTCAGGCTTTGCTTCTATGAAATCCTCGGGCTTTGCAACTGTTACTTTCACTCCAGGAGTCAACTTATTGATACCCTCTGTCACAACCATCTCGCCAGGCACGAGTCCGCGCTCAACCACCATATTGTTGCCAAACTCTGCGCTCACTTCGATATAACGCCTTTCGACAACCGAGTCGCGGCGCATAACGTATATATAGGATGCACCCTTTTCCTGTATCAACGCCTTCTTGGGCACCACAGTAGCATCTTCCATCACATCGAGCAACAGTCTCACCTTGGTAAACTGCCCGGGGAGCAACACATGGTTGGGGTTGGCCATTTCGGCACGCACCGAGAATGTACCAGTCTCCGGGTTAACCTGTGGCTCGGCAAAGTCAACCAACCCCTTGTAGGGATATACGCTATTGTCGGCAAGAGTGATAGTCACAGTCGGCTGCCACGAGCGTGTGGTATCTTGCTGGCCGATGTTGACGTTTCGCTCCTTGCTGCGCAAGTAGTCGAGAGCAGTCATGCTGAAGTCAACAAGCACCGTGTCGCTCTTCACAATGGTCGCAAGCAACGACTGTGCCCCTGTTCCGACGAGTGTGCCGAGGTCAACGTGCCTCTCGCTGATATGCCCCGAGATGGGTGAAGTCACTATCGTGTAGCCCAACTCCTGCTCAGCCTGGTCAAGATCGGCTTGGCTCATGCCTACACTTGCCACTGCAGTTTCGTATGCGGCAATAGCGTTGTCCAAGTCGAGCTGGCTGGCAGCATTCTGTTCATAAAGTGGGCGTATGCGTTCGAGGTCACGCTCTGCCTTGCGGGCAGTGGCCTCGTCCTTCTTCAATTGGGCGCGCGCCTTGTCTGCTTTTGCCTTATATTGGTCTTGGTTTATGACAAACAATACTTGACCACGGTTGACGTATGTACCCTCCTCAAACTTCATTTGTTCAAGGAAGCCCTCAACACGAGCTCGCACCTCCACAAACTGTTGCGCCCTAATGCGACCTACATAGTCGCCATATATCTCCACATTTTGCTTTCCTGCCGATTCGACACACACAACCGGGTATTCCGGTTCGGGTTCAGGCTTTCGTGTCAAGACAAAGCAAACGACACCAATCAAGATAACCACGACAGCCGCCACGATTATTTGCTTCCTCGTAAACGTAAAATCTCGTTTTGTTGAAAAGAATCTCATCTCAGTCAATTTTTACCATCCCGGCAAGAAACCACTTGCCGCCTCATTTTCATTTCGATTTGTAAAGTCTCGGTTTATAAGTTTTTTGCCATTGCTGCAACCATACGGGGGCAATGCGGCAAAGCTCTGTTCAGTTCGATGCAAAAATAGCCATATCAACAGAAAGCTATGACACTTTTACATATAAAATATGCTAATTATGCCATTTTTCCAGCCATTCCAGCCTTGTCACGACCATTCGAGAAAAAAAACGCCGTTGCTGCCACACAATGGCAACAACGGCTTAATCGATTCACGTTCCTCCACCAACCACCATAATTTAGAAGATATTGCGTTGCGTGGAAAGACGCACCACCCACATTTTACTTGCTTCCTATAGAATCAGAAACTGTGAGGCTGTAGCGACCCTTTGCGCGACGGCGGGCAAGCACCTTGCGGCCGTCAGCTGTTTTCATCCTTTGGCGGAAGCCATGCTTGTTAACTCTCTTCCTGTTCGACGGTTGGTATGTTCTTTTCATCGTTTTATATTTTTATTGTTTCTTTAATTTTCAATTTCGGTGTGCAAAAGTAGCTACTTTTTTTGAAATAACCAAAGTGTATTCAGTTTTTTGCCCCTTTCTTTTGTGTTTTTTCCGAATTACAGTAATTTTGCAGCAAATATAGCAATTCAGTCTATACACTATTCATTATAATTATATGATTAACGCTCAAGACATCAAGAACGGAACTTGCATCCGTATGGACGGCAGACTTTACTTCTGCGTAGAATTCCTTCACGTTAAGCCCGGAAAAGGCAACACTTTCATGCGTACAAAACTTAAAGACGTGGTTGACGGCCGTGTAATCGAACGCCGCTTCAACATCGGCGAAAAGCTCGAAGACGTGCGCGTGGAACGCCGCCCATACCAATACCTTTACCAAGAAGGTGGTGACGACATTTTCATGAACAATGAAACTTTCGAACAAATACCCATCGCCAAAGACCTTGTTACTGGCAGCGCATATATGAAAGAAGGCGACACTGTAGAAGTAGTTTCTGACGCTTCGACCGAAACTGTGCTTTACGCCGAAATGCCTGTAAAGACCACTTTGAAGGTTACTTATACCGAACCGGGATTGAAAGGTGACACTGCTACCAACACCCTCAAGCCTGCAACCGTAGAAACTGGCGCAACTGTGAAAGTTCCCTTGTTCATCAACGAAGGCGAACTCATCGAAGTTGACACTCGCGACGGTTCATACGTTGGTCGCGTAAAATAACACAACACACACATAACGCGCTTTATTACAACAACAATAACGGCTTGCCACCTACACTTAAATGAGGAAGTGGCAAGCCTTGTTTTTTCATACAATTCAATCACAATCAAGCAAAAAAAAGAAGAACTGCGCCAATCGACACAATTCCTCCCCAATATACCTTTCCCGCTCAACTGCGGTTAGCGGATTATTCCCACTCGATAGTTGCCGGTGGTTTTGAGCTTATGTCATAACATACCCTGTTCACGCCTTTCACCTTGTTGATGATGTCGTTGCTCACCTTGGCAAGGAATTCATAAGGCAAGTGTGCCCAGTCGGCTGTCATGGCATCGGTGCTGGTGACAGCACGCAGAGCCACGGCACGCTCATAGGTGCGTTCATCGCCCATCACGCCAACACTCTGCACTGGCAGCAGTATCACACCTGCCTGCCACACCTTGTCATAAAGCCCCCAGTCGCGCAAGCCTTGAATGAATATGTCGTCGGCATCTTGCAAAATGCTCACTTTCTCACGCGTGATGTCGCCAAGGATGCGCACAGCCAACCCAGGTCCCGGGAACGGGTGACGTTTTATCAAGTGCTCGGGCATACCAAGTTCGCGCCCCACCCGTCTCACTTCGTCCTTGAAGAGCAAACGCAACGGTTCACACAACTTCAAATTCATTTTCTCAGGCAGACCACCCACGTTGTGGTGACTCTTGATAACGGTGCCGGTAATCGACAGCGACTCGATGCAGTCGGGATAGATAGTGCCCTGTGCAAGCCACTTCACGTCTTTTATCTTGTGTGCCTCTTCATCAAACACGTCAATAAAGCCCTTGCCTATAATCTTACGCTTGCGTTCAGGCTCAGTCACGCCGGCAAGTTCGCCAAAGAACTTCTCGCTCGCGTCCACGCCTATCACATTCAAGCCTAAGCACTCATAGTCGTGCAACACATTCTTGAACTCATTCTTGCGCAACATTCCATGATCGACAAATATGCAAGTGAGGTTCCTGCCGATTGCCTTGTTGAGCAACACGGCAGCCACCGACGAGTCAACGCCGCCACTCAAGCCAAGCACCACCTTGTCGTCGCCAAGTTGCTCGCGAAGTTGCGCAACAGTCGTTTCGATGAACGACGACGCGCTCCAGTCTTGCTTGCCGCCACAAATGCCTACGACAAAGTTTTCCAAGATTTTAGTTCCGTCAACCGAGTGGAAAACTTCGGGATGGAATTGCACACCCCATAATTTTTCCCCTTCCGCCTGATAGGCAGCCACTGCCACCTTGTCGGTCGAAGCTATTATCTTGAAGTTCTCGGGCAATGCCGTGATGGTGTCACCGTGACTCATCCACACCTGCGAATTTTCCCCCACGCCCTTCAGCAACGGATTGTTGCTATCAATTTTGGCAAGATTGGCTCTGCCGTATTCGCGTGTAGCTGCTGGCTCAACCTTGCCTCCATTGACATAAGCCATAAACTGCGCACCATAACAGATGCCAAGAATCGGATAACGACCCCTTATCTGCGACAAGTCAACTTTGAATGCCTTCTCGTCGTAAACCGAGAACGGGCTTCCCGAAAGTATCACGCCGATAACCGACTCATCGCCATGGGGAAACTTGTTGTAGGGCACAATCTCGCAATACATATTAAGCTCGCGCACACGGCGACCTATGAGTTGCGTAGTCTGCGACCCGAAGTCAAGAATGATAATTTTCTCCTGCATATACTATGATTATATATGTAACTATGATTTGCAAAGTTAATGCAAGTCGATGGCAGGACAAAGCAATTCGTGCGAAAAAACTCGCCACCGCAGCAAATTAGCATTGCCCGGCACGCTACGGCGGCAGCCTCGCCATCTATTTTCTTGACATGGTGACAACTGGCACTATCATCTCTTCGAGCGAAATGCCGCCATGCTGGAATGTGTCGTTGTAGTACGACACATAATAGTTGTAATTGTTGGGATAGGCAAAGAAATCGCGGTTGGCAGCAAAAATATAGGTCGTCGAGACATTGGGCGACGGCAAACCGAATGCTGTGGGATTCTTCATTTCATACACCTGCTTGGGATTGTAGCTCAGGTTCTTCCCAAGTTTATACCGCAAATTGGTATTCGTTGCACGATCGCCAATCACCTTTATTGGATTGTTGACGCGCACGGTGCCATGGTCGGTGGTAAGCACCACGCGGCAACCACTCTCGGCAATCTGCTTCAACAGATCGCTGATGGTGGAATGCTTGAACCACGACTCGGTGAGCGAGCGGTAGGCTGCATCGGAATATGCAAGTTCGCGTATCATCTTCGACTCGGTTCGGGCGTGTGAAAGCATATCCACAAAATTAACCACCAGCACATTAAGGTCGAAGTTGCTGAGATTTGCGAAGTTCTGCAACACCTTTTCCCCTGCTGCCGAATCGTTTATCTTGTTGTAGGAAAACGTGTAACGCTTGCGGTAACGCTCAAGCAGCGTCTGCACCAGCGGCGACTCGTTGATGTTTTTCCCCTCTTCGGCATCTTCGTCAACCCACAAGTCGGGAAACATCTTGGAAATATGTATCGGCATCAACCCCGAGAAAATGGCATTGCGGGCATACTGCGTTGCCGTGGGCAAAATGCTGCAATACAGCCCATCCTCGTCGATTGTGAAATACTCGCCCACCAACGGCTTCACCATGCGCCATTGGTCGAGGCGGAAGTTGTCGATGACTATCAAGAACACCTTTTCGCCGGCATCGAGCAGCGGGAACACCTTGTTCTTCATTATCTCGTGGCTCATCAAGGGGTGATTG
This sequence comes from uncultured Bacteroidales bacterium, assembly GCA_949285735.1. Taxonomy (GTDB): domain Bacteria; phylum Bacteroidota; class Bacteroidia; order Bacteroidales; family Muribaculaceae; genus Avimuribaculum. The sequence goes on along the minus strand of CASEAQ010000023.1, from coordinate 17,957 downwards.
TCGGTGGTCACCCACTTTTCATAGTTCTTCTTGACAAACTTCGAGAAAGCCGAGTTTGCCTCCACCTTTTGCAGCAGCAACAGCTCATCCATATTGGTGTCGGCACTGGCAAGCGTCAATTCCCAGTGCACAAGCGTCTTATACACCTCACACCAGTCGTCGAATGTGGCAGCATCGTTGATTGCCATACTTATCTTGCGAAACTCCTGCTGGTAATCGAGAGCTGTTTTTTGTGCCACCAACTTGCTCGAATGCAGGTTTTTCTTTATCGAAAGCAATATCTGGTTGGGATTGACAGGTTTTATAAGGTAGTCGGCAATCTTGTTACCAATCGCCTGATTCATTATATTTTCCTCTTCGCTCTTGGTTATCATGATTACCGGGACCTCGGGCAATGACAACTTTATTTGCGACAAAGTTTCGAGTCCGCTAAGCCCTGGCATATTCTCGTCGAGAATTATCAAGTCGAAATTGTGTCTGTCGGCAGCATCGAGCGCATCCCTGCCATTCGACACCGTCACCACGTCATAACCCTTTTGCTTCAAAAACAGTATATGGGGCTTCAAGAGGTCAATCTCGTCGTCAGCCCACAATATCAATCCATTACTCATTGCTCCTATTTTCTCTATTGTTGCGGAATCGAGTCGTTCACCTCTTCCGCACCAATCTGGTTGTCACTTCCTGCTTCTTGTCCATTGCCGCTGCCGTCGTCAGTAGCCTCATTGGCACCAGTTTCGCTGTCGGTCACTTCACCGTTGGCAGAGCCGTGTTCATCTCCGCCAACCACTTCTTCACCGTCTCCTTCACCCATCATTGCGTCGCCGCGCTCTTGGTTAAGTTGTTCTATGTACATGAAATACTCTTCGAGCGAACGACCCTCGTTGATGAGTAAATTGAAGTTGTCAACGCTTATCATCACGTGCCTGACACTTGGCGGCAGATTCACCTGTTCGCTATTTTCGAGCAGCGTCTTATACTGAACAAGCTCATCAAAGTTATTAAAACCTTTTATTATAAGCAAGCCCATGCGACCGAAAGACATTTGCTCAAGGTCGAAATCTTTTATCTCGAACGTCGAAAAGTTGTGGCGCGCCACGTCAAACAACAATTGGTTTTCCGAAACCGAGTCGAGCGAGAATGCAAGCACATAATAGTGCGGCGACTGCGGCTCCCACTTGAACGGTGTCACCTTACGCGTGGTGTCGTTGGGGTCGATAGTGTCGTTGGTGAGACGTGTCGCCCAGAACATTCCCCGCAAGTTGCTGCCGCCCCCTTCGAGTTTGCGCCCTTGGGCAATCTGCCTCATTATCGACGATGCCGTGGGGGTAATATCTGTCTCGGGATAACGTTCAAGCATTTCACGCAACGTTGACTTGAACTTGTCGTAATTCTTCTCGGTGAGGTATGACAAGGCATCGATAAACATGAACTTAGGCATGATTTTCGACAACGGGTAGCGGCGCATCATCTCGGCGTATGCCTCATGCACCTCGCCGTTGCGGTTGCCCAAGTAGGCATCATACGCTGCGGCATACATCGCCTCTTGGTCTCGCTCCATGTTGCGCAAGTTTTCGATATAGTTGGGGTCTTTCATCGCTTGCCCATAGCCCGAGTCGGCAAAGTTGGTTATAATCAACTGCCTGTAAAACTCGGCTTGAGCCATATTGCCCATGCGCACATACATCAAGTATAAGTTGTAATACGTGTCGAGCCTGTAAATGTTGTCGGGATAGCGGGTGAGCAGGGTGTTAAACTGCGTTATCGACCCTTGGAAGTCCTCAAGGCGGTCTTTCAATATCACGCCCATGTTGAACAAGCCCTCTTGTATGATATCGTTACACGTCTGCCGCTCTTCGTCGGTCTTAGGTATCTGCCTCAGGTAGTATTCCACATAGTGGGGGTCTTCAAGCCGCTTGAGCGAATCGGCATTGACGGTTTCTTCGCCGCTGGCTATGCTGTCGCCGGGCATATTGCCCTCCTCGTCCATGCTGTCGTAGTCCACTTCCTCGAATTCCGACATCGAGAATGTAGCCTTGTTGCGCCGCCGCCAGTCATCTTCGAGCTTTCGGCTGCCCCACGCCTTTTGGAACGCCGTCCGTCCGGCATTCTTGGTGGTGGTGTTATAGAAATACCACGAATCGTCGGTGTTGAGTGTAAACGATGTGGGTGCATTTTCGTTGTTGCCAAGCATCGAGCCTTGCGCAGCCTGCTGTGCCAAGTATTCCTCGCGGCGGGCAGCCTCGGCTTCCTCCTCCTCGCGCTTCTTGAGTTCGGCGATTATCTTTTCGGCAACAGCCGTCTGCTCCTCGACAGTCATTGCCGACAGGCGCAGCAACGAGTCTTGCAACTCCACATTCTGTGCATACACAGCCAGTTCGTCGAGCACGTCCGACCGTTTTTTAAGGCTGTCGTAGCCAGCATAGTCCTCCCCTATCAACGGCACAGCCTCGGCATAGCACGGTTGCGCCAAGTCGTAACGCCCTTGCTTGAAATATATCGCGCCAAGCGTGAGCTGGCTTATCGCCTTCTCAATTCCGTTACGGGTGCTGTTCTCGGCAGCAAGCACATAATTCTCTATGGCACGTACTGTGTCCTGCCGCGACAGGTACAGATTGCCTATGGCATAATAAATCTGGTCGAGATAATCCTTGTTACGATCATATTTTACCATCGACCGCAGCGACTTCACCTCTTTCTCGATGTCGCTGCCGGTATAGACCTCACTTTGCTTTATACGGGCATTGAACTTGGTGCGATAAGTGGCACTGTTTGAGCCGCTCACCTTTTTAAAAGCAAGATAGGCATCGGCTCCGCGCCCAGTCTTGGCACACAACTGCCCGTAAAGGAAACGCAACCTCACCTTCTGCGCGCCACCAGTCTTGTCGATTACCTTCACAAGGTAGGGAATAGCAAGTTCGGCACTGTCAACCTTTATTTGGTAATTCGCCATCGACAAGTTGTAGAGCGTCCTCAACTTCCCGTTGGTCAAATCCTTTTCCTTGATTCTCGATATTATATTCTCGGCATCGGCAGTCCACTCAAGCGCATTGTAGCACTGCGCCTCCCACAACCGTGCCTCGGTGACGACCTCGGGCAGCCACTTGAAGTGCTGCGACGTGTAGTGAAACGTTGCGGCGGCAGTCATGAAGTCGCCATTCATATACTGCGCCCGCCCCATCATCAGCCATGCATTGTGGAGAAACGGGTTATACTCCTCGCGCTTCATCCACTCCTTGTATTTCTTGTCACGACCCTTGCCGCTTTTCTTCTTTGGCTTCTTCTTTATAGAGTGAAGCCTTATCGCCTTCTGCATCTTCTCGACCGTGCGGTTGAAGTCGGCAGAGGGCTGCGGGCTCGAAGGGTGCTGGTATGCCTCGGCTGGGTGGATATACAACTGCTTGGTGTAGTCGTCCTCATACTCGGTTTCCATATCCTTCAACTCCGTCTTATAATGCTCTGAACCATTGAAATAGACGTTGTATCGGGTGGTGAACGCCTGCCAGAAACGCGACATGGAGGTATTCTTCTTGGTACTGCAAGCAGTGCCAAAAAGCATCAGGGCGACCACCATAGCCACCGGTATGTAGCGAACAATTGCCTTCAATGTGTCAATATCACGTCAAAAGTATAAACGCAATTCCCTCGATTTTATTTTGCCATACAATCTCGATTTTCACGCTTAATAAGATTTAAGTGGCGGATAAAATGCGTCGGGAATATGGTGGACTTCATAGCCATCGCCTTGCTTGGTGACCGTAATCACGTCAAATTGCACCTCGTGGGGCAAATCGAGCAATTGCAGATATACGTTGGCAGCCCGCACGAGCGACGAAATCTTCTTCCGCGTGATGGCTTCGACTGGGTCAACATAGTCGGTGGTGCGTGTTTTCACTTCCACTATCACGATACGCCCCTGATACTCACACACGATGTCGAGTTCATACTTCAGCCATCGCCAATTGGTTTCCCTGATGGTATAACCCTGTTTTATAAGGTATTCCATCGCCAATTCCTCACCCTTTCGACCAATATCATTATGCTCAGCCATATTTTTTCTAAAAAAATTTTGCCCAAATATTTTGCAAATATAAAAAAAGTGCCTAATTTTGCATCGCAATTCAGCAGAAATGGTGATTTAGTGTAGTGGCCTAGCACGCCACCCTCTCACGGTGGAGACCCGGGTTCGATTCCCGGATTCACTACATCACAAAAGACGCGACCTCAACGGTTGCGTCTTTTTTTTGCATTGTACACCTATCCGTCAAAATTAAACAGGCTCTTGAATCAGAAAATTTTGCGTAAGAGCAAAACTGTTTTTAATTTTGTGTCTTGTTTTTGACAGGGTTATGAAAAAGGTTATCAAAGCGCAAGACGTGAAATTTAACTATACGGTTGAAGGCTCGGGCAGCCAAGCCGTTATACTCATGCACGGGTGGGGATGCAACCACACCACCCTTGCAAGCATCGAGCGGTTGCTCACCGACAATTTCACCGTCTATAATGTCGATTTCCCGGGCTTTGGCGACAGCACCGAACCACCCACAGTGTGGGGAATGGAGCAATACACATCTATTATGGAGCAATTGGTGCAAACCGAAGGCATCAGCCGCCCCATATTGATGGGGCATTCGTTTGGCGGACGCGTGGGCATAATCTTCGCCTCGCGCAACGACGTTGCCAAACTTGTGCTTATCGATGCTGCCGGGGTGAAACCTCGGCGTAGCCTCAAATATTATTTCAAGGTATATAGTTACAAGCTCTACAAGAAACTGCTGCCGCTGGCTGTCGGCAAGCAACGTGCCGACAAGATTATTGACAACTACCGCAAGCGCGTGGGTTCGAGCGACTACAATAATGCCTCGCCAATGATGCGCCGCATAATGAGCAACGTGGTCAACGAAGACTTGTGCCACTTCATGCCGTCGATAAAGTGCCCCACCTTGCTTGTGTGGGGAGAGAACGACACGGCAACACCCGTGGCTGACGCCAAGAAGATGGAACGCCTCATTCCCGATGCCGGGCTTGTGGTGTTCAAGGGCGCAGGGCATTACAGCTTCCTCGACAACCCCTATCAATTTGCCGCCGTGATACGCAGCTTCTTAAGCGAAGAAATGAAAAATAAGAAATAGAAATGGAACTCACTCTGATGTATATCGCATATATAGCATTTGCAATAGTGTCGGCACTGTTATTTGCCACAGTTATCACCAAAGACCTGCAGATGCTGCAACAGAACTCCTACCGCAACGAGCGATACTCCCGTTGGATAACGACAAGCGGCGACTCGACATCGGTGCGCCGCCTGTTCAACGTCGCACTGTTCATATTGATGATTTCATCGCTGTCGCAGTCGATATTCGTCTCGGGGATAGCAATAATAGCGATGGTGATAGAAGGCATCGTGCTATTGACAAAAAAATCTAAAAAACCGCTCGTGTTCACCAAGCGCGTGTGGAGGCTGTTCCTCACTGCCAACGTGTTGACGTTGACCGTCGCCGCGCTGGCTGCCGCGCTGCACGTCACCCCCGGCTTCCCTGCCCGCACCTTCGGCTTGGTGATGCTGCTTGCAACGGCTCTGTCGTCGGCTATCACGCTTGCCGTCAACTGGGCATTGAAGCCTGTGGAGCAAAACATCAACAACCACTACATCAACGACGCACGCCGCATACTCGCCCAAATGCCGGGCATGATTGTCGTGGGCATCACCGGCAGCTACGGCAAAACCAGCACCAAGCACTACCTCAACCGCATCTTGAGCGAAAAATACTCAGTGCTGATGACGCCCGGCAGCTTCAACACCCCTATGGGCGTAGTGCGCACGGTGCGCGAGATGCTGCAGCCATACAACAACCTCTTCATAGTGGAAATGGGGGCAAAAAACATTGGCGATATCAAAGAGATTTGCGACATAGTACACCCAACCTACGGCATTGTAACCGCCGTGGGCGAACAGCACTTGGAGTCGTTCAAGAGCATCGAGAATGTGCAACGCACCAAGTTTGAACTAATCGACGCTCTGCCGCACGACGGTTTCGGTGTCATAAACAACGATTTCCCATACATCGCCAACCGCAAGGTTGACAACGTGGAGGTGAAACGCTACACCGTCAGCCCGTCGCCCGACAGCGACTACCATGCCGAGGATATTTCATACTCGGCGCGCGGAACGACATTCAAGGTGGTGGGCGAAAGCAAATCGCTCGAACTCACCACACGCCTCGTGGGCGAATGTAACATCTCCAACTTGATTGCCGCCGTAGTGATGGCAATGCGCCTCGGTGTTCCCGACAATAAGATACAATATGCCGTGAGCAAAATCGAGCAAGTGGAACACCGCCTGAACGTGAAGCGCACCCCTGCCGGCATCACCATCATCGACGATGCCTTCAACTCCAATCCCGACGGCTCACGCATGGCTCTCGACGTGCTTGCCGGCATGACGGGAGGGAAGCGCATCATCATCACCCCGGGCATGATAGAGCTCGGAGCCAAGCAGGAGCATTACAACACGCTCTTCGGTGAACGCATAGCACAGTCGTGCGACGTGGCAATCATTGTGGGCGAATACAACCGCGAAGCCATTACCACGGGCATCAACCGCAAGAAGCAACCCAACCTTGCGGTGCACACGGTTGCCACATTTGCCGAGGCTCAAAACCTGATGCTCGGCATAGCCAAGGCTGGCGACACGGTTCTATACGAGAACGACCTGCCCGACACGTTCAAATAAAGGAAATCTGACAAGAAACAAAAACATATATCTATTATAAAACAACTCACACATTAAAGTGTAATGAAAACGACTATCGGCGTGTTCTTCGGCGGACGCTCGACCGAACACGAAATCTCGGTAATTTCGGCATCACAGGCTATGCACGCCATCAATGCCGAGAAATATGACGTGGTGCCAATCTATATCTCAAAACAAGGCAAATGGTACACAGGCGACGCCCTGCTCGACATACAAAACTACCGCAACACCACCGAACTGCTCAACAAGGTGGAAGAGGTGTATATGGAACCAAGTTTTGGCGACTACAACCTGTATAAGAAAAAACGCGGCTTGTTTGGCTCGAACGTGGTGAAACGCTTGGACGTAGTAATCCCCGTGCTGCACGGGTCGAACGGCGAGGACGGCATCTTTGAGGGTGTGCTCGAAACCATCGGCATTCCATACGCTGGCTGCAACACGTTGTCGAGCGCCAATGGCATGGACAAAATCACGATGAAGATGATACTCAAGTCGTGTGGCATTCCTGTGGTTGACTTCGTGTGGTTCACCGACAAGCAATGGTTCTCGCAACGCGACAGCCTGATAGCCCGCATCGAGAGCGAAATAGGCTACCCTGTAATCGTCAAGCCCGCCAACCTCGGGTCGAGCGTGGGCATCGGGCGCGCCAACAATCGCGAGGAGCTTATCGAGAAAATTGACAATGCCGAGATTTACACCACTCGCATCATCGTCGAAGACCTGGTCGAAGACTTGCAGGAAATCAACTGCTCGGTGCTCGGCGACTGCGACGAAAACCAGGCATCGGTACTTGAAGAACCTATCAAAAGCGGCGACATTCTTTCCTACGAAGACAAATATGTGGGCGGCACAAAGGGTGCCAAGGGTATGCAGGCTGCACAAAAGCGCATTCCAGCCGAACTGCCCGATAACGAGACAAAGCGCATCCAGTTCCTTGCCAGCGAAACGTTCCGCGTGCTGTCGTGCCACGGGGTGAGCCGCATCGACATGATTATCGACCGCAAGACTCGCGACATCTACGTCAACGAAATAAACACCATTCCGGGGTCGTTATCGTTCTACCTGTGGGAAGCCACTGGCATCAGCTTCGAGCAACTCATGGACAAGCTGGTGGAACTCGCCATAAAGCGCAAGCGTGAACAAGGCATGAAGACGGTTTCCTACGACCACAACATCTTCAACCTCGGCTCTGGCATCAAAGGCGGCTTCAAGACCAAGTAACGCACAACACAACACCGCAACCACAACAATCACCACAGGCACAAGGCAACCATCACAGCCCTGTGCCTGTAGCATATACCCCAAACAGAATACTGCGGCACTGGGGGGCGGCGAAGCCGTCCAACTTTGTCGTAACCGGCGGTGACGCTGCCCAACGTAGTGGGCAAGGAACCGTCGGAACAGCTTCCACCTCCCCTGTTCAGGGACCTCGAAGAGGTCCAACGGAGCCCTATTGCCATTCTTGTATGAAAGGAATAGCACACATTCCACGATGCACAGCGGTTTATAATAAAACTTTTTCATAAAAATTAAAACAGTTTCTTAGTTTTTTTGCCGTTTGTTTAAACACTACGGGAATTTATGAGTAACTTTGCACTCTGATAATTATTTACGGAAATATACTTGTAATCAATGAAAGTTCTTAAATTCGGAGGTACTTCGGTCGGCTCAGCCGAAAGGATTAAAAATGTTGCCCAGTTGATAATAGAAAGGGGCAAAAACATAGTCGTGTTATCGGCTATGTCGGGAACAACCAACACACTTGTCGAGATTTCAGACTACCTTTACAAGCATAACATTGATGGAGCAAAAGAGACCATCAATGCCCTTGAAAAAAAATACAACGCAACGCTCAGCGAGCTGTTTGCCGGCAATGAGGCAGCCCTCGATGCGGCAACCACCGAAATCAAGGCGTGCTTCAACTATATGCGTTCGTTCACCAAAGACCTGTTCACCGTCTTCGACGAGAAGGAGATTCTTGCTCAAGGCGAACTGATGTCAACGGCAATGATGAACATATACTTGCAGTCGATTGGCATCAAGTCGGCAATGCTTCCGGCACTCGACTACATGCGCACCGACAAAAACGGCGAACCCGACAGCCAGTATATCAAGCAGAAACTGCCTGCGCTGCTCGCCAAGTTCAACGATGCCGACGTGTATATCACGCAAGGATTCATATGCCGCAACGCATACGGCGAAGTTGACAACCTGCAACGCGGCGGCAGCGACTACAGCGCATCGCTGATTGGCGCAGCCATCAATGCCGAGGAGATTGAAATATGGACCGACATCGACGGCATGCACAACAACGATCCTCGCTTTGTCGAAGGCACCGACCCTGTCGATGAGCTGCACTTTGAGGAAGCTGCCGAACTCGCCTACTTCGGTGCAAAAATCCTGCACCCCACCTGCGTGTTGCCAGCCAAGCTGAACAACATACCGGTGCGCCTGCTCAATACCATGTGCCCGACGGCAAAAGGCACGCTCATCTACAACACTACTACCCCCCACGGGGTGAAGGCCGTAGCCGCCAAGGACAACATCACGGCTATCAAGATAAAATCGGGTCGTATGCTGCTCGCCTACGGGTTCATGCGCAAGGTGTTTGAGATTTTCGAGACATACAAGACCTCGATCGACATGATAACGACATCCGAAGTTGGCGTGTCGGTTACCATCGACAACGAGAAAAACCTCGACCACATTCTCGACGACCTCAAGAAATTCGGCACCGTGACCATCGACCGCGACATGGTTATAATCTGCGTAGTCGGTGACCTCGAATGGCAAAACAAGGGCATCGAAGCCGCAGCCCTCGACGCGCTGAAGGACATACCCGTGAGAATGATTTCTTATGGAGGCAGCAACTACAACATCTCGTTCCTTGTGAGCAAGAAAGACAAGGTTAAAGCACTCAACTTGCTTAGCGACCACCTGTTCAAGAACAAATAAGATCAAATTCCTGATATGACAAATACGATATTTCCCATCGACTTGATGAAGCATTACGAGACACCGTTCTACTACTATGACCTCGAATTGCTCAAAGCCACCCTGCACGAAATGCAATCGTGCATCAAGGGAATGCCATACAAAGTCCACTATGCTGTCAAAGCCAACGCCAATCCACGCATCTTGCACGAGATAAAGGAAGCCGGCTTGTCGATCGACTGCGTGAGCGGCGGCGAAATTGTTGCCGCGCTCGCTGCAGGATTCAAGGGCGACACCATAGCTTTTGCCGGAGTGGGCAAAACCGACAACGAGATTTCGCTCGGCATCAACCACGACATCTTCTGCTTCAACGTCGAATCGTTGCCCGAACTTGAAGTAATCAACGAGATTGCTGCCACCAAAGGCAAAGTTGCCAACGTGGCACTGCGCGTCAATCCCAACATCGACGCCCACACCCACAAGTATATCACCACGGGATTGAGCGAAAACAAGTTTGGCATCAACCTCGAACTGCTCGACGCAGCCGTTGACAAAGCCTTGTCGCTCCCCGACGTGAACCTCATCGGGTTGCACTTCCACATCGGCTCGCAACTGCTTGATTTCACTCCCTACAAGATGCTGTGTGAGCGCATCAACGAGTTGCAAGACCACTTCGAGAGCCGCGGCATCACATTCAAGGCTATCAACGTGGGCGGCGGACTTGGAATCGACTACGTCAACCCTGCCCAGAACCCGATACCCGACTTTAAAGGCTACTTCGACACATTCAAGCAAAACCTGAAGTTGCGCCCGGGGCAGGAATTGCACTTCGAGCTTGGACGTGCCATCGTGGGGCAATGCGGTTCGCTCATCACTCGCGTGCTGTATGTGAAAAAAGGCACTACCCGCAATTTCGTGATTGTCGATGCCGGAATGACCGACCTCATACGTCCAGCACTCTACCAGGCACACCACGTTGCCGAGAACATCACTTCGACGGCAAACGAGACTGCTCAATACGACATCGTGGGTCCCATTTGCGAGTCGAGCGACAAGTTTGCTTCCGACGAAACACTGCCCGAGACACATCGCGGCGACCTGTTGGCATTCCGCTCGGCTGGTGCATACGGCGAGGTAATGGCAATGCGTTACAACTGCCGCCAATTGCCTCAGTCGCATTTCTCAAGGGAATAAGGACAAGATTGTGTTGCCAAGCGCCCCGCACACATGCAGAGCTTGGCAACACAATTTCACTCACACCACACATTGCGAGGCACTGACACTGGCTCACACAAATTGCCGCAAGGCAGCCACAAGTTGGGAACTGCGGTGTACGCCCACTTCGCGCCACACCACTTGCCCCTGCTTGAATATAAACAGAGCCGGGATCGACTGAACGCCATACTGCGCCGCCAAGGCGGGGCTTTCGTCAACATTGATTTTTATAACCGTAGCTTGGTCGCCCACTTGCGACTTCACATCTTCGAGCACAGGTGCCATCATCTTGCACGGGCGACACCAATCGGCATAGAAATCTACTAGCACGGGCTTATTGCCCGAAATAAGTGTTTCAAAATTGTTCATTGTCTTGTTCTCTTTTAAAGTGTTTATTTAATACAATTCAAACATTGTGCCCAATTTAGGGCAAGTGTTACAACATATAACAAACAGATGTCATACCGATATGGCGCGCATTAATTTAAAAGGAATGGGTGTAGCACTGATAACCCCCTTCCATAAAGATAAATCCATCGACTTCGAGTCGCTTGCCCGCTTACTTGAATACCAGATACATAGCGGCATCGACTACCTTGTCGTACTCGGCACCACTGCCGAAACTGCAACTCTGACTCCCGACGAACAAGCGCAAGTGCGCAGCTTCGTTGCCGAACGCGTACACGGCCGTGTGCCACTCGTCCTCGGGCTTGGCGGAAACAACACTATGGCAATCGTCGAGGCAGCAAAAACACTCGACTTGTCGGCTTTTAATGCCATACTGTCGGTTGTGCCATATTACAACAAGCCCTCGCAAGAAGGCATATATCAGCACTACAAGGCTATCGCCACGGCAAGCCCGCTGCCCGTAATCCTCTACAACGTACCCGGCCGCACAGGTGTGAACATGGCTCCCGAAACCTGCCTGCGACTTGCCAATGAGTTTGAAAACATTATCGGCGTGAAAGAGGCCTCGGGCAACATCTCGCAGATGGACGAAATCATAAAAAACAAGCCTGCCGACTTCATGGTGATTTCGGGCGACGACGGCATCACATTCCCTTTGATAACATTGGGTGCCGTGGGCGTAATATCGGTTATCGGCAACGCGTTCCCACGCGAATTTAGCCGTATGGTGAGGCTTGCACTCGACGGCGACTACACCAAGGCGCGCGAAATACACCACCGCTTCACCGAACTGTTCAGCCTGCTTTTCGTCGATGGCAACCCGGCTGGCGTGAAATGCTTGTTGAATGCCATGGGCTTCATCGAAAACGAATTGAGGCTACCTCTCGTTCCCACTCGCATCACTACCTACGAAAAAATCAAAAACGTACTCGACCACTTGCGTCAGTAAACACAACAAATACCACCAAAAAACTTTTGTATATATGAAAACCAACCAACCTATAAGCAATTCCGAGATGATTGTAAACGGCGACGGCAGCATATTCCACTTGCACCTGCGCCCCGAACACATCAAAGACAATATCATCATCGTCGGCGACCCCAACAGGGTGAACCTCGTCGCCTCGTTCTTTGATTCCGTGGAGTCTGAAACCTCGGCTCGCGAATTCCACACCATCACCGGCACCTACAAAGGGAAACCCATAATGTGCCTGTCACACGGAATCGGCGGCGACAACATCGACATCGTGGTAAACGAACTCGACGCACTCGCCAACATCGACCTCGGCACTCGCCAAGTGAAAGATAGCTTCAGGCAACTCAACATCGTCCGCATAGGCACTTCGGGAGGCTTGCAACCCGACCTCCCCGTCGGCAGTTACGTCATCGCCCAGAAAGGCATCGGCTTCGACGGCGTGCTTAATTTCTATGCCGGGCGCAACGACGTGTGCGACCTCGACTTTGAACGTCACTTCTGCGACACTGTGGGCTGGAACAAGCTATGGGCAAAACCATACGTTGCCGATGCCGACCCCGAACTCGTGGAGCGCATCAGCCAAGGCGAAATGAAACTCGGCTGCACCATATCGGCAAACGGATTCTACGGACCTCAAGGACGGCAATTGAGACTGGAGCTTGCCGACCCCGAACTCAACCGCAAGATTGAGGCATTCCGCTACAAAGACCACCGCATCACCAACTACGAGATGGAAAGTGCCGCCCTGCAAGGGTTGTGCAAGCTGCTCGGACACCGCGCAATGACCATTTGCACCATCATCGCCAACCGTCTCTCGCACGATGCCACAGCCAATTACAAAACTGCGATGAGCGACCTGATACAAAAAGTCCTCGACCGCATATAATGCGACAACAAACATTTGTTTTCCCACAGGAGGACGCACTCACAATACAGTGCGCCCTCCTGCTCATATTGCAACAAATTTTCTCAAGCATGGCGACAAATCTGTCCGGCAATGCGCCAATCGGATGGTTACGCAATCCTGTACAGGCGAGACAACATCGGAAAGCACTCATTTCATTCTGAAACGTGCACTCATACAAAAGCAAGGGGGGAGAACCGTGCCACTGCCCGATTCTCCCCCCTTGTTATGCCATACACCTATCAGAACATATAGGCTACTTGCAAACGCCAATAATTGTTTTTGGCTTCAAAGTCATCAAGTTTTTCTGTATAGAACGTTTTGTTTACACCCCATGTATAGCTTGCAGAAATCTGCACCTTGCGGAAAAGTTCACAACCAACGCCCACGTGTATTCCCACGGCGATAGGCTTGTAATTCACCGCGGCAGCCCCTTTGCTGCTGTCCTTGAGATGTACGGTAAACGACGGACCCACATACACCAGAGGAGCAATCGTGTTCTCGATTCCGTTCAAATTGGTATATTTGAATTTCACATTTAGCGGGATGTCTATCGTATGGTGCTTCAGCTGCTCGTTGCCAAACCCGTCGCCGCCCCACACATAACGGTCGCCAAAGTGCACCTTCGATGTGTACAACGAATATATTACCGAGCCGTCAACGGCAAACCCTATACCTGGAATGATAATCTCGCCTGTCAGGCCAAAGCCGCCACCCAGGCCGTAATCGACATCTATGAGGTCTTGGTTGAACTTCGACGTGGAGTAATTACCTACTGCCACAACACCCCATCGCGTCTCTGCCATCGTCTTGACAGTGCCAGCCATAATCATGCAGCAAAGTGCAAACACAAAAACAATTCCCTTCTTCATCTATTGCTATATATTTTTCAAAACTGTTGCAAAGCTACCACATTTTATTGCAAACAGCAAGAAAAATCGGCATTCCCGTGCATTGCAGGATATGCAATTACCGAAAATGCCGTGTATTTGCTACAGTTTAACCCAATTTTGCGTGTATAAGCGCACGTCCTTTCTCAGAAGAGATATGCCGCAGTCACAGTCCAATAGCGGTTCTTCCCCTCGATTGACGCGCCGTTGTCCCTCGCGCCGATAAATTCGAGCGTGTTGGTCATACCCAAGCCATAGCTTGCTGCAACTTGCACGTGCGAGAACAGCTCGACACCGAAGCCAAAGTTCCATGCAATGTCACATGATTTGTTTTTGATAAAATCGTTCACCTCTTTTTTGCTCACAAGGAAGGCAAAGCTGGGACCTGTGGTCACAAACGGCTTAACCACGCTGCCGATACCAGGCAACGACAATTTATACTTCAAGTTGACTGGTATGTCGATATAGTCGCGACCAAGGGCATCACGTTCCTCTTCGGTCAGTTCGTTATAACCTTCGGTATTCTCAAAATTCACTGTGCGGTGAACATACATCGCCGACACATCAAAGCCCACGCCGATTACGGGTACAGTAAATTCGAGCATCAAGCCACCCGTGAATCCTGCACGGTTTTCCTTGCTGAAGATGTCGCTGTCGAATTTCAAGTCGTTGATTGCTGCACCAGCCTTCAAGCCAAACTTGATTTGCGCATCGGCAGTTGCCGACGTGAATAACACGGCTATAGCCACCAAAGCTATAGAAATTACGCTTTTGATTGATTTCATTTTCCTTCGATTTTAAATATTACACATTGGCTATCCCAATACTTCGCTTTTCGTTTCCACGACTCAGCGACAGCATTGCCGCCTTATTATCAATTACAAATTTAAACAACATTTCGCAATATGCAAACATTCAAGACAAATATCAAGCAAAAATGTCACTGCCCTTTCATCTAAAATAATATTAGGGCGGCGGCACCGCCCAGCTATGCCTTAACTCAAGTGGAACATAAGCGTAACATGCTGAAGCGCACACATTCCCAGCCATCAAAACGATTCCGAGAAACTGATATACCACATCGTGTCGTCGTCGATAATATTGTGGGCAACGTCAAAGCGGAAGTTCAAGCGGTCGCGCAAGGCAAACCTCACCCCCGCGCCAGCCTGCGGCAACAGATGGTCATAGCGCACGGGGTTAGTGCCAATTGCCCCAGTACCACCCCACACGGCAAATCCAAAGCGATTCAGCAATACGCCCCAGTCTGATTTTATTTGCAACCAATACCGATACTCCACTTGCGCCGTGAGTATCGACTTGTCGCGATACTGGTAATTATAGTAACCGCGGAAGTTGTTCACGCCGCCAATGGTGGCATAGCGCATAAACGGCACATGGTTGCCAAAGACGTTGTTGCTGGTTATGTTCCATGCCAACACCTGCTTGCGCCCGCCAAGCTGCACATATTGGCGGTAGTCGATTGCCAACGTGCCATACTTGGTGTTGCCGCCAAGCGCAGTAGTAAACAGCATCGACTCTGCCGACAGATACACGCCCCGGTAGGCATCATTGGGCACGTCGCGCGAGTCGTAGGTCAGGTTTATGCCCACTCCCGTGGCTGTGGCTGAATGCGAATCGTCGTTTTCGGTCAATTCAAGGAAATGAGGGTCTTGGCTGACAAAGAGTTCCGGGTCCTTCACGTTCTCGTGCCACACCTCGGCGACAATGCCTCCATACAGATGCCTGTTGCCGAGCCTGAACTGTATGTTGGGCTTGAAGCGCACCATGCGGCTTTCGTAGGTATATTTTTCCTTCTCATACGCTGGCGAATGGTTCAAGGCATACCCAACGCCAAAATAATATTCGAGCCAATTACGGTATGACAACTCCGCCTTCAGCCTTATGGCATTGCTTGCGATATAAAACACCGGGTCGCAACCTACACTATACGAAAACGGCTTAGTGAAAGCAACCGAGAAATACAACGGTATCTCGCTGCGATACAGCTGCAAATTGGTCTTGTCGGTATAAAACGACACCGCACCCCCCAGCCCGAACGAGAAGCCATAGCCCGGCGTGCGCTTCACCGTCGGCAACAACCTGAACGACGGTTTGCGGTACAGCAAACTATGCTCCTGCTTGAAAACAAAATTGCTCACGTCGGACTGCAGTTGCAACAACTGTTGCAATGCCGGATTTTCATAAAGGAGCGTCGAATCGATGCCGCCATACTGCTGCGTCTGTGCGACAGATGGCAACACGGCACCAACCAAGCATATAGTAAAAATCAACAGTAATCTCATTTTTTATTCTCTCAAAACAACCTATTGCCTATGTCAAAGTTAATCAAAAATCACAATATCCGAAACCCAGCAACAGAAACGCAACAATTTCATACAACAATAAGACAGTTAACAGCAGCGAGCAGTTAGCAGTAGTTAGTAGTTTACAATTAACAATTGATAATTACTACGTTAGTAGTTCATGAGCAGCTATGCCGTAGAGACGCGATTCATCGCGTCTGACTGCCACATTACAATTATGATAGGCGTTAGGAATAATAGGCAGCACTTAAATCAAAACTCTCAACTATTTGTAGTGACTGGGCAGCGAAGCAGTTCAATATTGTCATAACCTGCGATAACGCAGCCCTTTAGGGCAAGGAACCGCCAGAACACCACCGCCTATCCCAGCCCAAGAACCCTCGGAGATGTCCAACGTATCTCCCCTGCCATTCCACGCAACACTCTTCCACCAAACAAGATGCCCTAAATTTTTTGTTTAGCAAAAATGAAACTCTCTTATTAGGAGATACAGTTAATATTGCAAATATACACATATATATTGGAATATCAGCAGTTTCGCTTCTTTTGCTGTGATCTTGAAAAGCGTATTTAGCACCTTTTCTTGCGAATATATTTAGCAAAATCTGCTTATTTACCGTCAGCAACACTCTGATTTACAACTACAAACCAAACACAAACCATCTCCTAATAAGAGATGGATTACAAAGATATACTGCATAAATTCCGTACCGAATCATTCACCGAAAGGGAAAAGGGTACAAAGTTCGAGCGACTGATGCGCTCATGGCTGTTGACAGACCCTCGCTACAACGAGCTTGAAAAGGTGTGGCTGTGGGAGGATTTTCCGGGGCGCAAGGACTTCGGAGGCACGGACACGGGAATCGACCTCGTGGCAAAGACCGAGATGGGCGACTATTGGGCTATCCAGTGCAAGTGCTATGCGGAGGATGCCGTAATCGACAAGCCCGCCGTGGATTCGTTCCTCGCCACCTCCAGCCGCACATTCACCAACGAAGTCACTTTCCAGACTGCCCGTTTCTCCAACCGTGTGTGGATTTCCACCACCAACCATTGGGGCAGCAATGCCGAAGAGGCAATCCGAAACCAAGAGCCTCCAGTGACGCGTATCGGCATTCCCGATCTCGCTTCGTCACCTGTGGATTGGCAAAAACTGATGAACGGACTTACAGGAAACTCCGCGCTCACTGAAGGAAAGAAACCGCGCAAGCACCAGTTGGATGCCATATCCAAGGCATACACGCATTATATTACAGAGGGAAACGACCGTGGTAAGCTTATTATGGCCTGCGGTACAGGAAAAACCTATACATCGTTACTTATCGCCGAACAGTTGTTGAACGGCAAGGGGCTGGTGTTGTTCATGGTTCCGTCCATCGCCCTGTTGGGTCAGTCACTTAACGCATGGTCAGCTGATGTTGGAAAATCCATAAAGGCAGTCTGTATCTGTTCGGACTCCAAGGCTTCACGTAAGATACAGAAAAACAAATATGATGATGCAGATGACAGTGTGGTAGACCTTGCCGTACCTGCATCTACCAACCCGAAGTCCATC
>CASEAQ010000022.1 GCA_949285735.1 uncultured Bacteroidales bacterium | reverse complement strand
TCCTGCTGGCGCACGTTGAGCGTGTCAACCCCTTGCTGCGCCTGAATATTGCCGAAAATTGTCATAAAAAACAGTGTTAGAAGGATAATTTTTGTTTTCATAAATCGACTTATTAGTTTGATACAAAGGTAATACGGCAATATCGCCACACCCTTACACAGATTACAGAATGAAACACCTATTTTACAGAGCCTGTCCCCAACTACCCCCCCCCGACTGTTTATCAACAATCGGTTGATAAGTTATTAACAGGCTGTTGATAATTGTCAATAAGTCAACAATGGCTTTCCTGAAATCTCCATAACATGTGGCGCATTTTTAATTAAACGGCATTCAAATTCGTTGGAAAAAATGTAGCGCTCAGCCAATATTCGCTCGAAAAAGTGTAGCCCACGAGCAATATTCGTTGGAAAAAGTGTATCAAGCTATAGGTTATTCGCCCGAAAAAGTGTAGTTTTGCCTTATAAATGAATGGAATCGTACTATGCTCAGAAGAAAAATAGAAACGTTTTTAGCCAAGTGGAAAAAGTCGGAGGGCAAAAAGCCACTTGTGATAAAAGGTATCCGCCAATGTGGAAAGACATACATCGTACAGAAATTCGCAAGAGAGAATTACGAGAGTGTGGTTTACATGAACTTCATACTCGAACCCGATAAGAAATCTGCCTTTACTGGAAATATAGATGTTGATACCATTATTCTCAACCTCTCGGCTTTAATTCCTAACACTCGTTTCATCAACGGGAAAACCTGCATTATCTTGGACGAGATTCAAGAGTGCAAGGAGGCAAGAACAGCTTTGAAATCATTCCACATAGACGGTCGTTTCGATGTCATTGCCACTGGTTCGCTTTTAGGTGTAAAAGGCTACGGACAAAGCAAGAAAAAGAAAGACGACGAAGGGCAAGATTCTATTCCCGTTGGATATGAAACTGTGATTGATATGTACCCATTGGATTTTGAAGAATTTTTATGGGCAAACGGAATCAATGACGCAGTTATCGACACCATTAAATCATGCTTCGAGAACGAAAAGGCTGTTCCCGACGGGATTCACAAGGCAATGATGGAGTTGCTTTACAGATATGTTATTGTCGGAGGTCTGCCCGAAGTGGTGAACTGCTTCCTTGAAACGAAAAATATTGAACTGATATATCAAACTCAGCGCAATCTTATAGCTGAATATGAAGAGGATATGGTTAAATATGCCGATGATGCCGACAAACCGCATATCCGAGAATGTTTTGAATCGATTCCAAAACAATTAGCCAAAGAAAATAAGAAATTCCAATATTCCATAGTCAAAAAGGGAGGAAGAGCTTCTCAATACATTGGTAGCATTCAATGGTTGGAAGATGCCGGGATAGTCCGCAGATGCTACAACACACAAATTACCGAACTGCCGTTAGAGGGCAATTCCATCAAAGAGTCCTTCAAGGTTTACACCACCGATATAGGCATTCTCATGGCTATGCTTGATTATGGTACACAAGCAGATATATTGAAGGGCAATCTTCTTGGATATAAAGGAGCTATCTTTGAAAACCTGATGGCTGATTTCTTATGCAAGTCGGGGCAAAAATTATACTACTTTCATAAGGACAGCGGGCTTGAACTTGACTTTTTGGTTAGATTTAAAGGTGAATGCTTTATACTTGAAGTCAAAGCAAAGACTGGCAAGGCAAAAAGTATGACTACGGTTCTCAAAAACAAAAATGTGTATCACGTCAACAATGCAATCAAGTTGGGGCAATATAATGTAGGACGAGAGGGAAACATACTCACCATTCCGCTTTACATGGGATTCCTTATCGAAGACAAGCTTGCCGACGTTACCATTCCCGATGTTGACCTAAGTTTGTTGGCTTCTTCATAAATAAAACCGTATTCAACGAAGATTATTGCTGAACAAGCAAGACAAAAGGCACTCAAAAATGAGTGTCTTTCAATATTGAGGCTAATCGCTTCTCGCTATGTCACCTTATGCGGGTGCCGCCGAACACTGCCGACATGGGCATCACGTCGAGCAGGCTGTCGATGCCTGCCACCTCGTCGGCTGCAAGCGACACATCGGCTGCCCCGGCATTTTCACGCAGTCGCGACAGCTTGCGAGTGCCCGGTATAGGCACTATCCACTGCCGCTTGCAGAGCATCCATGCAAGTGCTATCTGTGCCGGCGTGGCGTTGTGCCGCTCGGCAAGCTGGCGAATGAGCGACAGCAGTTCACGGTTTTCGTCATAACTTTCGGGCTTGAATTGCGGCATCGAGGCACGATAGTCGGTCGCTGCGTCAAATTGCGACGCTGCCGTGTAACGGTCGGAAAGCAACCCGTTGGCAAGCGGCGAAAATGCCACAAACCCTATCCCCAACTCTTCGAGCACGGGGAACAACGTCTCGTAATGCCGTGCCATCATCGAATAGCGGTTCTGCACGGCTGCTATCGGGCAAACGGCACGAGCCTTGCGTATAACCGCCTCGGTAACTTCCGAAATGCCTCATGCAATATTTTCCCCTCACGCATCAAGTCTTGCATCACGCCTGCAACCTCCTCGACGGGCACATTGGCATCAACGCGATGTTGCCAGTAGAGATCGACATGGTCGGTCTGCAAACGACGCAGCGACCCCTCCACGCTGTTGCGTATGGCGGCAGGGCGCGAATCGGTTATCAACGGATAGGGCACTGTACCGCTCTCCATGTCGAACCGCAATCCAAATTTAGTGGCAATCAGCACCTTGTCGCGGAATGGCTTCAATGCCTCGCCAAGCAGTTCCTCATTGTCGTGTGGCGACTCGGGCGTGCCATACACCTCGGCAGTGTCGAAGAAGTTATATCCCATGTCAACAGCCTGCGCCAGCAGCTCGGTCATTTCGCGCTTGTCGGCTGCCGCGCCATAAGCATGGCTCATGCCCATGCAGCCAAGCCCAACTGCCGACACTCGCAGCCCGCTGTTTCCTAAGTTCCTGTATTTCATAATTAATCAATAAATTTCATTTACTTCAGCCCGCTGAACACATCGCTCATCTCCATGCCATCGAGAGCATCGTCGATTGCGCGCACCTCATCGGCACTGAACTCCACATCGGCTGCCCCAGCATTCTCTTTCAGGCGCGAGAGGCTGCGCGTTCCGGGAATGGGAACAATCCACGGCTTCTTGCTCAACATCCATGCAAGAGCCACCTGTGCCGGAGTAGCTTGATGCTCGGCGGCAAACTTGTTGATGAGCGCAAATAGCGGACGGTTCTTTTCAAAACTGCCCGACGCAAATTGCGGCATGGTCGAACGGAAGTCGGTCGCAGGGTCAAACTTGGTGGCTATCACCACACGATTGCGGAAGGGCTTCAGTGCCTGCCCCACGAGATTCTCGTTGTCGTGAGGGTCGGCTTGAGTGCCATAACTCTCGGCGGTGTCGAAAAAGTCATACCCCATGTCAACCGACTGCGCCAGCAGTTCGGTCATCTCGCGCTTGTCGGCTGTCGCTCCATAAGTGTGGCTCATGCCCATGCAGCCGAGCCCGACAGCCGACACCTGCAGTCTGCCTAAATTCCTGTGCTTCATCGTTTTCTGCATCAGAATTTAGTGCCCCACACCATCTTTTCGACATCTTCCAACGTGGCGTTGAAGAAACGTTGCTCCTTGTTGAGCGAACGCATCTGCGCCATCTCGTCGTCGGTGAGTTGGAAATCAAATATGTCGATATTTTCCTTTATGTAATTGGGATCAGATGCACCGGGAATCACCGAAAAGCCCTCCTGTATGTGCCAGCGCAAGATGACCTGTGCAGGAGTCTTGCCATGTGCGGCGGCAATCTTCTTGATTATAGGGTCTTTGAACAACGCACCATTCGACATTGCACCACCAAGCGGGAACCAACATTCGAGCTGTATGCCATAAGGCTTGATTTTCTCCCTCATCGCCAAGCGTTGAGCATAGGGGTGGCACTCTATCTGCAACACAGCCGGCTTGATGGTCGCGCTGTCCATGATGGTCTTGAAGACCTCGTCGTTGGCATCGAAGTTGCTGATGCCAAGGGCGCGCACCTTGCCCTGCTTGACAGCCTTTTCCATGTCTTTCCATGCACCCACAAAGTCGCCGACGGGCTGATGCACATAAAGCAGGTCGATATAGTCGAGTTGCATACGTTCGAGCATATCATCGATGGCTTTCAACGTCTTCCCCTCGCCATACTCGGTGGGCCACAATTTGCTCGTAACCCAAATCTCTTCGCGCGGAATGCCGCTCTCCTTCACGGCGCGCCCCACGCCAGCCTCGTCGAAATAGGCATGGGCAGTGTCGATGTGGCGGTAGCCAGCCTTCAACGCCGTCAGGCACGATTGCTCACACACCTCGTCCGACGGTTGCATGAATGTGCCTATGCCGAAGCGCGGCATCTCAACACCATTATTTAATGTCACCACAGGCACACCTGCGACAGTAGTTTTCTCCTGTGCGCCCACTTGGCACACGCTGCCACACAGCATAATAAGCGCAGCAGCCAATAAATTGGTCAATGTTTTCATAATCCTTTTTTCTTATGTTACAAAATTACTTGGCATACTAAAGCCTATCCATACAAGGAATACAGAATAGCACACCCATTTTACAGTATGGCAATCCCCACTGCCGCTATCGGTTTTCTTCCCAGAAGCGCACTGCTCCATCTATCCATCCCTCGGCACTCGTGCCTATACCAAGTCCGAAACCATGTCTCAAATTGGGATAGAGGAGAAACTCGGCAGGAATGCCTATCGCCTGCAATGCCTCGGTGCGGCGGCGCATCACATTGGGATTGGCAATGCCGTCGTTGCTTCCCACGACAGAATATGTGGGCGGGTCGTGGCGCGTGTACTCATTATGCCCCGTATATGCCATCACCACAGCCGACGGACGCGGCA
The DNA here is from genome assembly GCA_949285735.1 of uncultured Bacteroidales bacterium. Taxonomy (GTDB): domain Bacteria; phylum Bacteroidota; class Bacteroidia; order Bacteroidales; family Muribaculaceae; genus Avimuribaculum. Next base: position 35,475 of record CASEAQ010000022.1, on the reverse strand, counting down.
AGTTGGCAGCACCGAATGCCGCCGTGCCATAAGAGCCGATATAGGCAGCCATGCGTGCACCAGCCGAACTGCCCCACACCGAATAGCCCGTGGTGTCAACCTGCAACTCGTCGCTGTGGCTGAAGATATATTCTATCCCGGCAGCCAAGTCCTCACACGCCACTTGGGCACTCCCCACTTCATACTGAATGACAAAAGCATTGTAGCCCATCGCGCTCAATGCCAATGCATGAGGGAAACCCTCGTGTATCGAACCGACATACGAAAAGCCGCCACCGGGGCAGATGATGGCAAACGGAGCTCCCGGACGACCTCGGAAGAAGAACAGCCCGGCATCGGTCAACCCCAAGTCGTAGAAAATCTTGCGCCCTGCTGCCACCGAATCAATCATTTGGTTGATGTAGCCCACGCAACGCTCGGCATCGACATAATTGTGATATGGCAACAGCCGCGACACGCTTGCCAACGGCATAGCCTCGTCATATCCCCACTCCAATGGGAGTATATATTGCGAGAATCCCTTGAATGCAGGGTGGTCGAGCACGTCGCCCACGGTGCTCGATGTGGTGAGATGCCCGGCTGCTGCCGTAGGCTCGCTTGGTGAAGCATCGGGCATCACGTCATTACCCTTGCTGCAATTACTGAAAGAAAATAACGTCATAAGCAAACACAATTTCACTATCGTTCTCCTACTCATATCATTCATATTCATTAACGAAAAGTCCAGAAGCCCAACTCACAGCCAGCCAATGCACTACACATCAGCCATGATAGAAATCCATTTCCTGAAAAACAGAAACAATTTCCAAGCACAAAATTACAGTTGACAAAAGGGGGGCATCAATACACAGATTACTGTTAACCTCACCCGTTTTACAGATTGCCAGCACCCATGCAATGGAGGCTCACTTCGGCATCAGCGACTTGCGGTAGTCCTTGGGCGACATTCCTATATGCTTGGCGACATAACGGCTGAAGTAGGACAACGATGCAAAATTCATTTCATCGGCTATTTCCGAAATCGACATGTTGGTTTTGTCAAGATATTCTTTCACCATCGTAACGGTGTATCGGTCGATATAATAGGTGACACTCTTGCCCGTCCTGCGCTTGACGGTCTCCGACAGGTATTTTGGCGTGACATTGAGCTGTCCTGCATAATATGCCACCTCGCGGTGCTTCTTGCAGCGCCCACCTTCCAGCAAGGCTATCAGGTTGCGCACGATATACATGGTGCGGTCGGTTGCCAGCGTTGGCACATGGTCGCGCGCATGGAAATGATAAAGGTCGTAAATCATGGGCAGGACAAGGCTCCCCAGCAATTCATGGTAGAAGAAGTGATCGGTGGCAGGCATACGGTCACGTATGTTGTGAATATCACGAACCAAAATACCAGCATCTTGTTCCGACAAGTGTATTATAGGATTGACAAACAGACTTATTCCGCCTCCTATTCCATAGCTGTTGGCTGGTATCTGGCTCCACAGAAACTCCATCGACGCGACAATCATCTCAACCTGCAAATCATCGCTGCCACTGGTCGCTTCCACTTTCTCGGGATGGGTTATTATGGCAGCATCGTTCTTGCCCATCACGAAGTCGCGGGCATTGTAGGTGAAACGCCCCTCGCCCGACAAGCAGACGAGATGAACGCACCACCCCCTGAATCGCTCCGCCCCAATGAGATGGAAGTCGGTCGAATACACCATTTCCAATGCCTGGTTTTCTGCCATGACGCAAATATACAAAAGTTCAGACTGCATTTTGTGAAAAAATTGCAGTATTTTGTGAAACATCAGTTCGGTAAAACGACCGTATATTTGTACCAAACTAAAAACTTAAATAACGATTATGGAAACAGTAAAACTTAGCAACGGTGTTGAAATGCCTATTTTGGGCTATGGTGTGTATCAAGTTTCTCCAAGCGAATGCGAACGCTGCGTGAGCGATGCCATCGGCGTGGGCTACCGCATGATCGACACAGCTCAAGCCTACTTCAACGAAGAGGGCGTGGGCAACGCAATAAAAAAGTGTGGCGTACCTCGCAACGAGTTGTTTATCGTGACAAAAGTGTGGATTTCAAATGCCGGATATGAAAAGGCAAAAGCCTCAATCGACGAATCGCTGCGCAAGTTGCAGAGCGACTACATCGACCTGCTGCTCATTCACCAGCCTTTCAACGACTACTACGGCACCTACCGCGCAATGGAAGAAGCCTACCGCGCCGGCAAGCTCAGGGCAATAGGTGTGTCAAACTTCTACCCCGACCGCCTCATCGACATTGCCGAATTTTGTGATATAAAGCCTATGGTCAACCAAGTAGAGACCCACGTCTTCAACCAGCAACGCCAGGCTCAAGCCATCATGAAGGAATATGGCACACAAATCATGTCGTGGGGTCCATTTGCCGAGGGGCGCAACAACTTTTTCACCAACCCCACTCTGCAAGCCATTGGCGACAAATATGGAAAATCGGTGGCACAGACGGCATTGCGCTTCTTGATTCAACGCGGCGTTGTCGTCATACCCAAATCGACACACGTAGAGCGCATGAAGCAAAACCTCGACGTGTTCGACTTTGCCCTATCGCCCGACGACATGGAAGCTATCGCCAAGCTCGACCATGCCGAAAGCCTCTTCTTCTCTCACTACGACCCACAGACGGTGAAGTTCCTCACAGGACTTGGAAAAAGTAAATAACCGCCGCCTAAAGAAACAACAAGGCTATCCACGCAGTTGACATGGAATAGCCATCAACACACACCGAAAGGAGTGGGAACTCTCATGCCGAATGTTCCCACTCCTTTCTCGTTATTTTATTATCTTGCAGTTACAGCACTTTCTCAAACGCCATGCGAGTGCCGCGCTCGTAATTTATTTCTCCGCAATAGCTGAAACTTAGCTTGTCGAGCATGTGCAACATCGCCTCGTTGTCGAAGTTTGTGTCAACCTTGAAGCTATGCACCCCGCGCTCTGCCATCATCTGTTCCACCCGCTGCATGAATAGCCTGCCAAGCCCTCGACGCCGCTCCCTGCCCGACACCGCCAGCCGATGCACCACCACATAGGGCTCCTCGCTCAGCCACTTGCCGTTGACTATATGCCTGTAAGCAGGTTCCTCGCCAAATATAATCACACCATAGGCAACCACCCTGCCGCCAATGCACAACACATAGGCGTCGCCGCCCGATATGTCGGCATCGATGTCGTTACGCAAGGGATAACCCTCATCCCACTGCTGCTTCCCCTCAGCCAACATCTTTTGCCGTGCAAAATCGATAATCTCCATTATGCTGTCGGCATCTTCTTCCAATGCCCTGCGAAAAACCACCTCCCCTATCATCTCAAATATATTTCCATATCAAGGCACAAAATTAACTCAAAACCCAATAACTATCCATTAGAGCCCGATAAAACTTTTCCAACCATCAATAATATACCAACACATACAACTTAAACACCAGCCCCCCGTATTTAGCAAAGTGGTTAAGCTGCCCAACTCTGCGCCGACAAAGTAGCGATGTTCTAAAACTCCAATATTTTGGTTGCCGCTTGCAAGTGCAATCTTTATTTGCTAATTTTGGGAAAACCCGAAAAAACCACTTTGCTATGAACATTATACTACCACCGAAAGCCAATGGCGGCAAGCCCGACGTCATCAACAATGCCCGCCGCGTGACCGTAATCGGTGCCAACGGCGCTGGCAAGACCCGCTTCTCGGCTCGACTCATCGAGTCGTTTCCCCACAAGGCATACAAGTTGTCGGCACTCAGGGCGATATTTCCCACTACATCAATCAACAAACTTGAAGGTTCTATCGACATGATATATGCCGAAAAAGCCTCATTGACACACATCTTCAAGGGGGCTGCCGAAAGCGAGTTTGAGCGGCTCATCTTCCTGCTGCTGCAAGAAGAGTTCATCGATATGCTCACCTACAAGACCCGGCTCAACACCGAAGATAATATAGAATTACCACGTACAAAACTCGATGACGTGCTGCAACGGTGGATAAAGGTGTTCCCGCAAAACCGCGTATCGAGGCTCGACGGCAAACTGTTCTTCTCCAACGAATGCGACGACGAGCCTTATAGCTCGCAATTGCTGTCAAACGGCGAGAAAGCCGTCCTCTACTACATCGGCGCTGTGCTGTATGCCATGCCCAATGCCGTGATTTTTGTCGATTCGCCAGAGATATTCCTCCACCACTCCATCATGCAGACGCTGTGGAACGTCATCGAAGGTATGCGCCCCGACTGTACTTTCATATACAACACCCACGACATCGAGTTTGCATCGTCGCGCATCGACAACGTGTGTGTGTGGGTACGCAGCTATGACAACACACGCGAGGCTTGGGATTACCGCATAGTCACCAGTTCCACATTCCCCGACGAGATATATTTCGACATCCTTGGCACGCGCAAGCCTGTACTGTTTGTCGAGGGGGATGAAATGCACAGCATCGATTCCAAGCTCTACCCGCTCATCTTCACCGAATACACCGTGAAGCCCGTGGGCAGCTGCGACAAGGTGATAGAAGTGACGCGTGCCTTCAACGACATGCAGTCGTTCCACCACCTCGACAGCCACGGCATCGTCGATCGCGACCGCCGCAACGACCATGAGGTGACCTACTTGCGAAACAAGAAAATTTTCGTGCCCGACGTTGCCGAAATCGAAAACATATTGATGCTCGAAGGCGTGGTACGCACCGTGGCCCGACACTACAACCGCGACGAAAACCGCGTGTTCTCAAAAGTGAAGCAAGCCGTGCTCAATATGTTCCGCTCGATGCTGAAGCAACAGGCACTGATGCATGTGCGTCACAATGTGAAAAGTAGCATCGAGATGCGCATCGACCGCAAGTTCCAGAACATAAACGCGCTCGAAGACCACATGTCTGACCTCGTGCATGAGATAAATCCACGCGGATTGTACGACAACTTCTGCCGTCAGTTCCACGAATACGAGCAACAAGACAACTATGCAGCCGTGTTGAAAGTGTTCAACGAGAAAACGATAATCAATAACAGCAACGTTGCCCCACTGTGTGGATTGCGCAACAAAGACCATTACGTCAAAGCTATATTGACCATCCTGAAAGAGGACGGGCGCGATGCACAAGAGATACGCAAGGCGGTGAAGGCTTGCTTCGGCATCTCAACTCCGCCAACACAAGCCGCCACATCCGAACCCAACAATAGCGATTAGCATCTCTACCCCGTAGCTTGGGGGCAGTTTGCAAAATTGTCGGAATTTAACTATATTTGAATCGCAAATTATTTTTGAGATGAGCAGTAAGACAAAAGTTGTGATTATTGATGACGATGAGAAATCGATAGAGAAGTTGAGCGAAATCTTATCTGACTATCCCGACCTTGAGGTTACAGGGAGTGCCAAAACGTGCAAATCGGGCAAGGATTTGGTTTCCGAGATAAAACCCGACCTCCTTTTCCTCGACATCGAGCTACCCGACGGCAATGGACTCGATTACATAAAACAAGTGAAACAAATACACCCCGACGCATATATTGTAATGTTCACTGGCTTCTTTCAGAAGTATGACAGCAGTACATTTCAAAAGGAAGAAGACGACTATATGCTCAAACCAATCGACGAACTTGAGCTGAACAAGGTGATAAAACGGTATCGCCGGCACCGCCTGCTTGCCAACAGCGGGCAGATGAAAGTGAACAACATACAGCCTGCCACTACCAAAAACGGCGAAGTGTTCTCGGCGACAACCTACACCAACGAGTTGCGAGTGATGCGGCTGTGCGACATCGGCTATTTCCGTTACAGCATGCGCCGCAAAGTGTGGGAAGTGGCTCTCGTTGACCACAGTTTCGTGCAACTGAAACGAGGCACATCGGCAAACGACATACTACAATACAGCCCACAATTCGTGCAGACCCACCAGTCATATATCGTCAATATGCACTACCTGTTGCTGATAGGAACCACAACGTGCCGCCTGTTCTCTCCATTCGACGACGATGAACTCCCCATCGGGCGCACCTACGGCCGCGACCTGCGCCACCGCTTCCAAGAAATCTGAAAAAAAGACATCATAGAACGTCGGGCACGCCACCCGACGTTCGTCATCCTCACCAAATTAGAAAACAACTCTCCAAATTTCGATTCCTAATTGCCTAAACTATTCCCATGTGCTGCATCAAGAAATAGGCATTTAGATTCTTGGCAATACCAGAATGCAGGGTATAGTCAAAATTCAAAGTTCCGTCGCATATCGTCGCCTCAAAGCAACGGTTGAACACCTTCCCCGGGAAACGGTCGGCAAGCGAACCAAGCACCAAGTCGTGAGTGGCGATAATCCCGGCAATATTCATACCCACCAACTTCCCCACCAAAGCAAGCGACCCCTTCTGCTTGTCGGCTGAATTTGTACCCCTCAATATCTCGTCGAGAATTACCAACATTCGCTCGCCCGAAGCCGCCCGAGTCACTATCGACTGCAACCGTCGCAACTCGGCAAAGAAATACGACTCCCCGTCGCTAAGCGAGTCGGTCGTGCGCAGCCCCGTGAACAACGTTGCCACACCCACCGTCATTGCCGACGCATACACAGGCGCCCCCACAAGAGCCAACAGATAATTTACGCCCACCGTGCGCAGGTAGGTACTTTTTCCTGCCATGTTGGCACCAGTCACAACCATGAAGTTGCCGCTGCCCATTGCGTCAACATCGTTGCACACACATTTGCCGACGGCAATCAGCGGATGCCCCAGTCCACGAGCTTCGACAATAACCTGCCCCTTGCGGTCGATTGCAGGGAACACATAACGAGGGTTACCAAACGAGAATGTCGCAAGGGCACACAGTTCGTCGATGCACCCGAGTACCTCCCGCCACTCGTCGAGCTTCGACGAATAGCGCGCCATCCAGCGCAGCACATTCCCAGCCTGACGGTAATCCCACTGCAACAATATATTGAGAAGCACATAGCTGAGCCAGTTGTATCGCTGGTCGAGGTTGGCAAGCAGCCTCGCCAACTTCTTCGCTATCACCGACGACTTTTCGCCACCGCTGCCAAGCCGCTGCTGCAACTGCCGCAGAAGCGATGCCGAAAACTGCCGCTGCTCTATCTCGCTCAGCAAGTCGTGATAAATCGAAATGCTGTTCACAATCTTCTCGACCCCGTCATGAAGCCTACCTACCGCCTTGCTGCCAATGGCAGCTGCCAGCAACGACACAACTGCAACTGTCTCTATATAGACAGCCACATCAAGCCCAGCCAAAGCCAATATTACCAACAGCAGAATCACGGCAGGAAAGAAATAGACTGCCACACGTTGCCACCATTGCAACTTCACCGATGCCACAGTTTCCTGCCCGTCGGCATCTGCCTTGCCGTCGTTGTCGCGGGCAATAATGCCCAACGCCTGCAAGCGCACCAAGAAATCGGGCATCGTGGCAAGTTCCTTCACCGCCTCTTGTCGCAACTCAATGTCGCCAGCCACATCGCCTGTATTGCGCAGGTTGCGGGCAAGCCGCTCCCGTCCACTGGGAGTGGCAGTAGAGTTTATCAACGCAAAAAGCGACCGCCTGCCAAAAACATCGAGATCGTAGCTATAACAATGACGCGAATCGATATACTCGTCGCCGCCGTCAAGTCCGTCGAGTTGACGCGAAATGCGTTTCATGCCATCAGTGGCAACCTGCTTAATAGCTTGCTGCATCGACAATGCGCCAAACAGCCGGTTGTGCAACTTCACAAGCGCAAGAAACAGCACCACGCACACAAGCAACAGCACAGTAACTGCCTGCACGTTGCCCCACAGCCACCATGTGCCAGCTATCGCCGTCAAGACCACCACGAGCCTCGCCCACGACACCGCCGCCACACGCCTTTGTCCGATGGCTATTTCTCGAGCTGCATCTCGTTCAACCCCAGTATAATACTCCACAGGGTCGATATTTTTCCCAAAAACATTTTCCATATCAGCCGCCAAAGTTAATAATTTCCAATCAATGAGAAATATAAAATACAAGTAATCTGCTATTCGCAACAAGGGTGCGTATAAATGCACCCATAGATACATTGTAGGAACGCACGAGCCATGTACCACATTACACATACTCCCTGTGACAAAACCGAAAGTATATGTCATGGCAGATATTCCACACTCAACCAACACATTTCTCAAAAAACAATTGATTATATTTCAAGAAGATACAAACTTTATCAACAAGCACCAACAACCTGTTAATAAAGCTATCGTCGCTTTGTTAACAAGACATACATCGAAAAAATCCCTAATCACAACCCTTTTCTAAATAAGCGTGCCGCAGTTATTGAGTTGCCATTTCATGCCATTTCCTACAACTGGAATTGTACGCAGAGCCACTTATTCCACACCCTGCCAACATATATCACAAAAGCAATTATATTATACTCAGACATATACAAACTTTATTAACAACTGCCGACACCCTGTTGAAAACTTACAGCCGCATTGTTAACAAGCCTCCAGCACCTATGGTGCCCATACTCCACCAAAACTCTTGGATAAGCAATAAATCGACAAACACACGATGTCCAGCAGGGCACTATATTTATCAACAATTACCAACAGCATGTTAATAACTTATCAACTCATTGTTGATAAACATCCAGCGTTGCTATAACAGATTGCTCCAGCAAAACAAGCACCCCTCCATAAAATAAAAAACCCTTGGAGCTTCACAGCGGCAAGGGCTTCATTAATAGTGCTATTATTTTCGAGTGCTATTATATTGATTGTTGTTATTTATTGCCTTCTTCAATTTTCAGGATATTTCTCCTCAACGACCTGCTTGATGCGTGTAGCATCGAAATAGAAGCCTTCGGGCGAATTTTTATCCTTCTTCTCCACCGTTATGTAATCTATGTTGTTATCAAGCTCTTGATGACCCGTAGCCACATAACCGAGGATATTTATCAAGTTATACTCATGCGCTGGTGAAATCACCACCCACGGTTTCTCTTTAGTTCCACTCCCCGAAGAGAGGATTGCCGCTACAATGTGGTTGAGTTTGTACTGGCGAATCGCTGCAAGAGTATTCTTTTGTTTTTTCTTGAGTGCAAAGATATAAAATTTCATTTGACTTAAATCAAAAATATTGTCACGAAGTGTTAATTCTGCATATTTTATGATTGTGTCACACTCTGCACGCGTGAATTCCTTCTTGTAATACAATTCGTCGATGACATCGGCATACTCCGAAACCCTGAACGGATCAAAGTCATCTTGGAATGTGTAACCGTAATACAAGTAGCGGTAGTCGTCATAACCAAGCAATGTGTCGTTGCTCAGATATTTTTCCATTAACAACGGATAGTAATGTTTCGACCTCACATCAGACACTCCAGCCTTGATTGAATCGAAATCCACCTGTTTCACCTCGAAATGCTGCGGTTGTGCCGCCAACATTGCCGTAAAAACCAGTGCCGTTGTTATAGTTAGTAGGAACTTCCTCATCGGTTACTCTCTTTTTCGCAGTCAAGCCATTTCAAGCATCACTTGATTTCTCAAAAAACCCTCAACAGCTATTCCTGCAATCGCGGTTGAAACAATCGTTTTCAATCCGACACTGCAAAAGTAGTGAATAAAAATGGAGAATGAAAATTTTATCCACTTTCCTTTGGGCGTTTGGGCATAAAAAAGTTGTCCAAGAATTGTTCCGATTACGGCAGAAAGTATCATCACCGATGCATCGATCGACATGCCCACGAGCAGTCCTGCCACTGCGCCGAGCAGCAAATACAGGTTGCCGCGGCGCGAGCCACCTGGCTCCTCCCGTGGCGACAACACGGCGATACCGCAAGCCAACAAGCTCGCTGCGCCCCAAAACAGCAAAGAACTGCCAACCAAGTTTATACATCCAAAATAGTGCAACAGCAACAATCCTGCATATGCCACAATTGTTGACAACCTGAAACCAATAGCCTCCATAGCCATACCGCATAGCACGACCGCGCTCCCAACTATTGCCATTGCCAAATTCACTTCCATACAATACTGCTAAACGATGACGAAATTACGACCAAATTTCTGAAGATGGCCGCATCACGACTTTAACATTGTTTAATTCTTTTTGACCGCATCGGGATACTTAATTCGCGAGTGATACATGGTGCACAGTCGCGAAATGAAGCATTGCTTTATCTTCTCCACGTCGCGGAAACTGATGGGCGAATCCTTCAGCAACCCGTCGGCAATCTGCGAATCGATTATGCGGTTCACGAGTTGCGATATCGACGTGTCGCTATGGTCGGTGAGGCTGCGCGATGCCGCCTCGGTCGAGTCTGCCATCATCAATATGCTTGTCTCCTTCGTATTGGGATTAGGTCCAGGATAGGTGTATGGAGCAGGATCAACCTCCTCGTCGGGCCGCGCATTGCAAGCCATAGTGTAGAAATACTTTGCCTTTCCTGCGCCATGATGCTGCACGATGAAGTCTTTTATCACTTGCGGCAACTTGGCTTTATCGGCTCGCTTCACGCCATTGGTCACGTGCTCTATTATTATTTTCGCGCTCACCTCGGGCGGCAACATCTTGTGAGGATTCTCGCCACGCTGGTTCTCGGTGAAGAATGCCGGATTGTCAATCTTGCCTATGTCGTGGTACAGCGCACCTGCCCTGACAAGCTGCACGTTGGCTCCAATCACATGGGCAGCCTCGGCAGCGAGGTTTGAAACCTGCAACGAGTGCTGGAACGTGCCAGGACACTTCTCCGACAGCTCTCTGAGCAACGGCGTGTTGACATCGGTAAGCTCGACAAGCGTAACGGTGGATATGAACCCGAACATCTTTTCTATAAGGAAAATGAATATATATGCAAACGACAAGAACACCACATTAAGTCCGAAATACAGGAATATGTGCCAATTGATGTTCTGTATATTTCCCTCATTGACTATTTCGAGCGCGCTATAAGTGACTATATAGGCTATCAGCACAAACACTGCACACTTCACCAATTGCGAGCGGCGGGAAAGCTCCTGCAGGGTCATTATCGCAGTCAAGCCAGCGATAAACTGCAAGAAGATAAACTCCATGGGATAAGCAACCACAATCGAACATAGCAGCGTCTCGATGATGTGGGCAAACATTGCCGTGCGAGAGTCATAGAAAGTGGTGATTATGATAGGCAACACCGTGAAAGGCATCACATAAACGCCTATCGTGGGCATCGTCATCATCACAAGGTATGTTACGAGCGTAAACACTGCTACAAACGCCACGAGGAACAGCAGGCGGCGCATATCGTTGAACGTGCGCTGCCTGAAGTAGTAGAGGAACGTGTAGAAACACAACAGCAGCATCGTTGCCACGGCTATTTGCCCGGCAAAACGGTAGTCGTTGCCGTTCTCGGCAGTCTCGCGGGTTTGCTGCAACCGCTCATACTCCCTCAATATCTCATAAATCTGTGGCGTTACGATTTCGCCACGGTCAACTATCCGCTCCCCCTTTTGCTTCACCCCTATCGGCGCAAGGGCTTTCAAGTAGGCCTGCTCGAGCAGCCGTTCCGACTCCACACTGTCGCACAGCACATTGGGCGACAAATAATTCACCAACTTCACATCATCAATGATTATTCGGGCGTAAGGCATGGGGAAAATCGAGTCGATTGTCGCATAAGCCTTGCGCACCGACTTCATCTTGCTCGTCGGCGAGAGTTGCGCCACATTGCCCACGATAAACCTCATGTTGGGCATCCTGCCATTGTTTATGCGGGTATATGTGACATTGTCAACGATGCCGTCGGCATACAGACCGCGGACAGCATTCACAATTTGCCCCTGCAGCGACGGCGTGACTTGTTCATGCTTCAGCAACGCCTGCCCCAGTTCGTTCAGGTTCTTCACCGCAACGGCGTTGTCGCGCTTGTAAACAGGCACAAATGTGCGGTCGATGCTGTCGCGGCGCATGGCGGCACTTGCCGAATCGAGGTTGACAGGTATGTCGTATGGGGCAGTCAACAAGGCGTATGTCCATGGTCGTCCTATGGCATAACTGAAGTCCTGGTCGCTCTTGCGCGGTATGAAATAAGAGATTAAGATTATAGCTCCGACAAAAAGCAACAGCCTTACAAGATTTTTCCTACTGAATTTAAACATAATAACAAAGCTATACTGTGTTTAATCCATCCTCACAGCCGACTTCACGCCATCGACAGTCTTGATTTGCTTGCACAGCTTGTTAACCACGTCAACGTCTTCGACATCGACATCGAGGTCGCAGCGGAACACGCCAAGGTCGGCAGCTATGTTCAGACGGCGTATGTATATGGCAAGATTGGTGGATATTATAGATATGATTTCCTGCAGTATTCCCATTCGGTCGATACCCTCAACGTGTACCGACACGGGGAATTTCACATTCTTGGTCTCCCATTTGGTGGTGACGATGCGGCCACCGAAGCTGCTCTTCAGCCTCATGGCATTCTCGCACGTCAGCTTGTGCACCACCACATTGTTCTGCTCATCGACAAAGCCAAACACGTCGTCGCCCGGTATGGGGTGGCAACATGGGGCTATGCGATAGTTGCTCACGCCGTTCTCGGTCTTGAGCAGGTAGGTTTTCTTCATGTCGATAGGATCGGCAATCTTCTCTACTTCTGGCTCACCCTCCTTATTGCGGTTTCGCTTCAACGGATTGCGCAACAGACGGTTGAATATATTCTTCGTCTGTGGGCGCAATGGTTGTAACAGTTGCTCCGACAACGCAATGTCATCGTTGCCTATCATGAAGTAAAGTTCATCGCGGTTGGACAGATGCTGTGCGGCGCAAATCTTGGTGATATTCTCATTGTTCTTTGCCAACCCGTTCTCTTCCATAAATTTGGCAAACTTGGCTTCGCCGGCATCGATTGTCACCCTGCGCTCCTTGCGCAACGCAGCAGTGAGCCGTGCGCGCCCCTTTGCCGATGCAAGGAAGTTGACCCAATCTGCCTTTGGCCGCTGCGACTGCGAAGTGAGCACCTCCACCTGGTCGCCGCTCTGCAATTTGTGCGACAGTGGCACCAGCCTGTGGTTGACCTTCCCGGCAATGCAATGCATTCCAAGCTCGGAGTGCAAGTTGAACGCCACATCGAGCACGGTCGAGTCCTTTGGCAGCGTGATAAGTTCGCCTTTGGGCGTAAACACCAATATCTCTGAGGCAAACAGGTTGAGTTTTATCGTGTCGAGGAAGTCGAGCGCATTGGGCTCGGGGTTTTCCAATATGTCTTGGATGGTCTTGAGCCAAGTGGCAAGTTCCGATTCTTCCTCACCCTCCCCTATCTTGTATTTCCAGTGGGCGGCAAATCCGCGCTCTGCCATATCGTCCATGCGCTTGCTGCGTATCTGCACTTCTATCCAGTTGCCGTCGGGTCCCATCACCGTCAGGTGCAATGCACGGTATCCGTTCGCCTTGGGCGTGCTCAGCCAGTCGCGAGTGCGCTCGGGGTGCAGGCGATACAGGTCGGTGATTTCCGAATAGATGCTCCAGCACATTTTTTTCTCGTCGGTCTCCTTCTCGCAGTCGAAGACGATGCGCACGGCATACAAGTCATACACCTCCTCAAAGGGTATGTGCTTGGCTTCCATCTTCTTCCATATCGAGTACACCGATTTCACACGAGCCTTTATCGTATAGGTAAGCCCCATGGCGTCGAGTCGTTCCTTGATAGGATCGGAAAAAGTCTTGTATATCTCGTTGCGCTTCGCCTCGGTAGCGGCAATCTGTTCCTTGATAGTCCTGTATGCCTCGGGATGCTCGTATTTGAAACTCAAGTCCTCAAGTTCGGTCTTTATGGCAAACAATCCCAAGCGGTGTGCCAACGGGGCATAAATGTAGAGTGTTTCACCGGCAATCTTGTATTGCTTGCTCGGAATCATCGAACCGAGCGTGCGCATATTATGCAGGCGGTCGGCCATCTTGATTAAGATTACGCGAATGTCGTTGTTCATCGTCAACAACAACTTGCGGAAGTTCTCGGCTTGCGCCGAAGCCTTGTCACCGAAGATACCGCCCGAAATCTTGGTCAAGCCCTCAACGATTTGCGCAATCTTCTTCCCAAACTGCGACTCAATATCATCAACCGTGTAATCGGTATCTTCCACTACATCATGGAGCAAGGCAGCACAAATCGACACCGACCCCAACCCTATCTCCTGGCTCACTATGCGCGCCACGGCAATAGGGTGCATGATGTAAGGTTCACCCGAACGGCGGCGTATTCCGCTATGCGCATCCTTGGCAAACTTAAATGCACGTTCAATTATCTCCACCTTCTTGCGGTGATTGCTTGCCATATAGCCATCGAGCAGCTCTTTAAACGCAGCATTTATCATGCGTTCTTCCTCTTCGGGGGTAATCTTGGTAGTCTCCATCATAGCGCTTTCTTTTAGTTTCCGATTGTAGTGGTGAATGTTACACTCATATTATCAAATATTATACAAACATACGAAAAAAGTCACTATATTTCAACGACATGACAACAAAAAATTTTGCCGTCCTACACATGTCACCCTGCAGCACAACTTCTCCCCATAAAAAGCAATCGAGCTCCTGCGCAAGGCAAGAACTCGATTGTCCAGATTATATATTTACTTTTGCTCTTTCGCTTAGTCGATGATGTCGAATCCCGTGTAGCGGTGCAGGCATTGCGGAATGCGTATCCCATCGGGAGTCTGGTTGTTTTCGAGCAAAGCTGCCATGATGCGCGGCAAGGCAAGAGCCGACCCGTTGAGCGTGTGGCACAAGTGGGTCTTCTTGTCGTCGCCACGGTAGCGGCACTTCAGGCGGTTGGCTTGGTAGCTCTCAAAGTTGGACACCGAGCTGACTTCGAGCCAACGCTTTTGCGCAGCCGAATACACCTCGAAGTCGAATGTTATCGCCGACGTGAAGCTCATGTCGCCGCCGCACAAGCGCAATATGTGCCACGGCAATTCGAGCTTTTCGAGCAAGCCCTGCACGTGGTCTTTCATCTTCTCAAGTGCCGCGTATGAGTTTTCGGGCTTCTCGATGCGCACAATTTCCACCTTGTCGAACTGGTGCAGGCGGTTAAGCCCGCGCACGTCCTTGCCATACGAGCCAGCTTCGCGGCGGAAGCAAGCCGAATAGGCACAATTCATCTTCGGCAACTCCTTTTGGTCGAGAATCACGTCGCGGTAGATGTTAGTGACGGGAACCTCGGCTGTTGGTATGAGATACAAGTTGTCGAGGTTGCAATGATACATTTGCCCCTCCTTGTCGGGCAATTGACCTGTACCATAGCCCGAAGCCTCGTTCACCACGTATGGCGGCTCTATTTCGAGGTAGCCAGCCTTGCCTGCCTCGTCGAGGAAAAATTGAATCAACGCACGTTGCAGGCGCGCACCCTTGCCTATATACACGGGAAAACCTGCACCGGTGATTTTCACGCCAAGGTCGAAGTCGATTATGTTGTACTTCTTGGCAAGATCCCAGTGCGGGAGTGCATCGGCAGGGAGGTCGGGCATCACGCCGCCTACCTTCTCAACAACGTTGTCGGCAGCTCCGTTCCCTTCAGGCACCATTGGCGACGGCACGTTGGGCACCGACAGCAATATCTCGTTGATTTCGTTCTCGGCGTTCTTCACACGTTCGTCAATTGCCTTGTTGTTCTCCTTCAACTCGGCAACGGTGGCTTTTACCGCCTCTGCCTCGTCTTTTTTCCCTTGTTTCATCAGTGCGCCTATCTCGGCTGCCAGCTTGTTGAGCTGTGCTGCCTGATTGTCGCGCTTGGTCTGCGCTTCACGGCGTTCCTTGTCAAGTTCTATCACCCTCATTATAGGTTCGCGCCCATCGAAATGCTTCACGGCAAGACGAGCGATTACCTCCTCGGGATTTTCCTTGATTAAAGCTAATGTCAACATTATATTCTCGTAATTACGTTTCTTGTTCCAGTGTCATTATGCGTGGGGATCAGGCAAGCAGCTCGCGCACCTTTGCCGATATGGCTTTGCCGTCGGCTCGACCGGCAAGTTCCTTCGATGCAACCCCCATTACCTTGCCCATCTCCTTGGCGGTGGTTGCGCCCACGCGGGCGATAATCTCCTTCAAGGCGGCAACAAGCTCTTCCTCGGTGAGCGGCTTCGGCAAGTATTCTTCGATCACGCTTGCCTCGCCAAGTTCGCTTTGTGCCAAGTCGTCGCGGTTCTGGCTCTTGTAAATCTCGGCGCTCTCGCGGCGTTGCTTCAGCATCTTGGCAAGTATCTTGTTTGCCATCTCGTCGGTGAGTTCTCCATCGGCGCCCTTTGCAGTCTTGGCTTCGAGGAATTCCTTCTTTATCCCGCGCAAAGCCTCAAGGCGAGTGTGGTCGCGAGCGAGCATGGCTTTCTTGATGTCGTTGTTTATAGTGTCAAATAAGCTCATAATAAACCTCCATTTGATAATAGTTTACAATAAATGCGGCGCGCCTGTGGCACCTCTCCACCAGCGCACCGCAAAATTACTATAATTCCAGCTATTTATGCTGCAATATGTGCAAAAATTATGTAGTGGAGAACGTTATCTTCTTTGTGCCGCCGCCATTGCCGGTATCTCCGCTGCCCGACGACTTGGGTTGTTCGCTGACAACCGAAGTACGCAACACGCTGGAGTCGCGCTTATACGTGGGTTTGGCAAAGGCTGCTATCACGTCGTCGTCGTCCATCTCCTCGGGCTTAAGCACCATATACTTGTTCTTAGTGGCAATCTGACCATCCTGGGCAAGTTTGTCGGGCCCGTAGGTATCCTCTATCGCCACCCTAATGGCTTCATCGTCGATAGGTTCGGGATTCTTGCGTTTACCCGGGGCTGGTTCAATGTCTTCTTCCGAAATAGTCTCAAAGCCAGCGGCAAGAATGGTCACTTTCACTTTTGCGCCGAGCGTGTCGTCGTAGGCAGCACCCCATATCACGTCAACCACCGACTTGTCGAAGTTTGCCATGAACTCGCGCACCTCGTTCATTTCGCTGATACCCAACGAGCTGTCGCTCTCCTCGCGCGAGAAATAGATGTTGAGCAATATGCGTGTGGCACGATACACGTCGCGGTTTTTCAGCAACGGCGAGCGCAATGCGTCGGCAATAGCCTTGGTCACGCGGTGGTCGCCCTCGCCATATCCAGTGCTTATTATCGCCACGCCGCTGTCGTGCAACGTGGTTTTCACATCGTTCATGTCGATATTGATATACCCCTCGGTGGTGGTAATCATTTCCGAAATGCTTCGTGCGGCAGTGGTCAGCGTGTCGTCGGCTTTGCACATGGCGTTCATGAAGCTCAAGTCCTCGTATATCTCGGTCAACCGCTCGTTGTTGATAATCATGAGCGCATCGACATATTGCTTCATCTCCTCGGCACCACGCAATGCCTTTATTATTTTCTTTTCACCCTCGAAAAGGAACGGAATGGTGACAATGCCCACGGTCAACTTGTCCTTCTCCTTGGCAATGCGAGCCACCACCGGTGCGGCACCTGTTCCCGTGCCGCCGCCCATGCCGGCAGTGATGAACACCATCTCGGTCTGCGGGTCAAACAGCCCGGCAATCTCGTTGCTGCTCTCCTCGGCTGCCGCACGCGCCACTTCGGGCTTGTTGCCGGCACCAAGGCCGTGGGTTGTCTCGGGCCCTATGAGCAATTTCTTCGGCACGGGCGACTTCTTCAGTGCCTGGTTGTCGGTATTGAGCACGACATACGACACACCTTCGATTTTTTGCCTGAACATGTTGTTGACGGCATTGTTTCCGCCGCCACCGACCCCGATAATTTTTATTCTCGCCGGAGTGTCGTTGTCATCGACCGAGAAATTGGGTTCGCTTTCTAATATGTTGGTATCGTCAAACATAATTCTGTGTCTTGTTTAAAGATTATTTTGTCTTGTCTTAACAATAGCCCTGCGCACCGTCATGCGCCGGCTTCGAGTGGGATTATGTATTCTTGGGGCGCTTGTTTTCTTCATCATAGTTGTCGTAGGCATCGTCCGACTCCTCAAACACCTTGGTCAACTTTATTTTGAGGTTTTGGAACATGCTGCTGAATGAACTCACCCTCTTTTTCGAGTCATTTTCCTCATAATCGTCCTCGGCGGCGGTATTGTCTCCGCCCTTGCGGCGCGGTCGGCGCACTTCGTCGTCCTCGTCGTCCTGTTTCTTCGGCTTGCGTTGTGGCATCGTCAAAGGCTTCTCCACATCGGTTTCGGCATATTCCTCTGTTTCATTCTTTTCCTCAACTACCTTTTCCTCCACTATAGGTTCTTCCACTTTCACAGGCTCCTGCACACAACTGTCGCCAATCTTCATCATCGACGTTGCTTGTGCCAAAATCGAAATTACCTCGAGGTATTCTATCCCCCTTGCGGCGCGGTCGTGGAGCATCACGTTTGCCGGAATGCTGCCAAAACGCACCTTCAGCTTAGTCTTGTCCTCGACAAGGCGGTTAAAACCATTGAGTTGCGAACCGCCGCCCACAAGCACTATGCCGCCGCCAATCTGATCGCGCGACAAGCCCGAATAGGATATTTGCTCGTTGATGTTGGCAACAATCTCCTCCGAGCGAGCCACCACATAGTTTTGCACATCGGTCGATTTCACCCCGTCAACAAGTATGCCGCGCCCCGAGTCCGATGCAATGGCGTTGCCCGAGGTCTTTTTTATCTCTTCGGCTGCATCTTCCAGCACATTAAGGTTGGTGAGGTCGCGCGTAATAAGCTGGCTTCCCATAGGCAACGTTGCAAGATATTGCAACACGCCCTTGCGGAAAATCGATACCGTCACTGTCTCTGCGCCGAAGTCAACGAGCATGCACCCCAATTGGCGTTCCTCATTGGAAAGCACATGCTCTGCCATGGCAAGCGGCGTGACAATGTAGCCCTTGATGGCATATTGCGAATCGAGGGCACGGTTGATGTTCAGCTTCAACGTGCTCTTTGCAACCACGCCGTTGAAGCGCACCTTTATGCTCGTGCCATAAGCCCCAATGGGATTGGCAATCTCATTATTATCAACAAAATACTGGCATGGTACCACTTCGAGTATGTCGCCCTGCACCTCGGCTTCGCTGTAATAGCGATCCCTCAACGCCTCGATAACACTCTCGGTAATCATGCGCTCTTCGTCATATATGGTAGAAACATTCATCTCATGGTTGTGCACCGACCTGCCGCCGATGCCCACATAGACGCCTGTTATTTTCTTGGGGCTGATGCGCTCTTCAAGACGTGAAATCACGCGGTTGACGCGCATCTTGGTCTCTTCGACGTTTTGTATGCAACCCCATCGCACGCAATTGAGGGAACGCTCGGCTTCGATATCGAGAATCTCGACCCCTCCATTGGCATTCGGCTCGCCCAGCACGCCCACTATCTTCGAGCTGCTTATCTCCAATGCTACTACATACTGCTTGCTTTCCATATTACTTGTTTTTTCTTTTAATTTGCATTAAATGCCTTTTTCACCACCGCCGCGGCATTGCTTTTAGGTTTGTCGGCATCTTTCTTGTCGTCAGAAGCTGTGCCGTCGATGCCAACCGACTCGAGTGGCGGAGCCTGCTCGTCCTCGTCTGGATTGTAGGGGGCAAAATATGGAGTACGCTTGCTGCGCAACGTTCCCACCACCTGGTAATCCCATTTGAGCGAAATCTCGGTATATGCATCCCACCCCTTGCTCGGTATCACTTTGTTGTAGAACAACTTCAGTTTCTTGAATTTCGACTCCAAGTTGCTCATGTCGCCCACGTTGACGATGTGGCCGCATATCGTTGGCACGAAGCACACATTGTTGGAGTCGCGCACGGTGTACATCGACACCAGCCCCACCAGCGACGTGTCGCTCTCGACGTAGTTCAACAGCGGCATCAACCTCAACGGCTTGAAGTTGCCGGTGAAATCGCCCTCAACGACAGGCACGTCGATGTGGTAACGTCCGTCCACAGCCATGTGTTTTCCGTTGCGGTTCACGTAATACACGCTGCCCGCGCCACGGTCATAGACCCTCATCACCGGCATAAACTGCCGTGCGGCTATGACAAGGCGGTTGGTGTTCGACACGAAACACTCCACACTCTCCAAGTATTCGCAACGGTCGAGTATGTCCTCAATACTGTCGGTATCTATGCTGGAAACGAGCTTCCCCTCGGGATATATGTTGTTTGCCTCAAGTTCCTTAATGATACCGTTACGAGAAACAAAAGCCACCGAGTCGTTGTTGAGTATCACCACATCGACTTGCCGGCACACCTCAAGCTGCGAACAATAGTCGGCCCACACTGCGGCACTTGCGAGCAATACCACAATCACCAACAAAATTAAGCATTGTACCGTCCGTTTCATCGCTTTTGTCCTATAATTTTACAAATCTCAGGCAAATAATCGCATATATCACCTGCTCCGGCAGTAAGCAACACGTCGAAATCGCGCTCGGCGACGATGCCAAGCAGCTCTTGCTTGCTGCACATCACCTTATTTGCACAATCGATGGCATTGAATATGATTTCAGACGTGACGCCGGGCAATGGCTGCTCGCGTGCCGGGTATATGTCGAGCAATATCACCTCGTCGGCAAGCGACAACGCCTCGGCAAATTGCGGCGCGAAGTCGCGGGTGCGGCTGTACAGGTGTGGCTGGAATATCACCGTCAGCTTCCTGCCGGCATACAAATCCCTCACCGAGCGTATGCTCGCCTTCAGTTCGTCGGGGTGGTGGGCATAGTCGTCAATCACCACCCTGCCATGCTCCCCAGCTTCCTTGAGCCAGAACTCAAAGCGCCGCTTGGCTCCACCAAAGGTTGCCATGGCTTGGCGCATGACTCCGCCGTCGGCTCCCACCAGGTGGCACACCGCCATCGCAGCCACGGCATTCTCTATGTTTATATCGACAGGCACACCAAGGCTCACGTCCTTGACAACCGTGCCGTCGGCAGCTACAAAATCAAATGTTATCTCACCATTCCCTTTCCTCACATTTTCGGCATGGAAGTCGCCAGCGTCGCGCGAATAGGTATAAACCTTCACTCCGTCGGCTGGGCGCGGTTTCAACTTCAGCCCCGTGTGGACTATCAATGCCCCACCTGGAACTACAAGTTCGGTAAAATGGGCAAAACTTTCAAGATAAGCCTCTTCGGTGCCATATATGTCGAGATGGTCGGGGTCGGTAGCCGTGACTACGGCAATATACGGGCTCAGATGATGGAACGAGCGGTCGAACTCGTCAGCCTCAATCACCGTGTATGGACTTTCGGCATTCAGCAGGAAATTGCTGCCATAGTTGCGCAATATGCCACCAAGGAAGGCGTTGCACCCTATCGGCGAACTGTGCAGAATGTGGGCAGCCATGCTCGACGTGGTGGTCTTGCCATGTGTGCCAGAGAAGCACAGCCCGCGCGAGCTGCGCGTGATTATGCCCAGCAACTGGGCGCGCTTCAACACCTCGAAGCCGTTGGCTCGAAACCATTGCAAGCCCGAGTGGCTGGCAGGAACGGCTGGGGTGAAAACCACAAGAGTGCGGCGTGGGTCGCGGCAATATTGAGGAATCAATGCCGCCGACTCGTCATAGGCGATTTCCACGCCTTCGCCGGCGAGCGCATCGGTGAGCGCAGTGCGTGTGCGGTCATACCCTGCCACACGCAACCCCTTGGCAAGGAAGTAGCGTTCAAGAGCCGCCATGCCTATGCCACCGGCACCTACAAAATATAACGAATCATATTCAAAGTCATTTCCCATACCCCTATCTACGTTTTTGCAATATTTTTTCAACTTCATCCACTATGTGGCTGTCGGCATCGCGCAATGCCATCTTGCTCACATTGGCAGCAAGCGACCTCAAGCGCGCCTCGTCGGCAACCGTCTCAATCATCAACCTGGCGAGCGAAACCACCGCATCGGCATCACGCACCATAATGGCTGCATCTTTCGCTACAAGTGCCTGTGCGTTCTTGGTCTGGTGGTCTTCGGCTACGTTAGGCGACGGCACGAGTATCGATGCCTTGCCAAGCAATTGTAGCTCGGAAATCGAACTTGCCCCGGCACGGCTCACCACAAGGTCGGCAGCACGGTAAGCCACGTCCATGTCGGCGATAAAGGGCATACGCAACACATTCCGCGCCCCCGAGCGTTCAAGGGCTTCGCGCGTGTCGGCATCGTAATACTTGCCAGTCTGCCATATCACCTGCACGTCAGCCTCGTGCGACTTAATCACTTCGAGACCAGCCTTTATGCTCTCGTTGATGGTGCGCGCACCCAAGCTGCCTCCTATCACGAGAATGGTCTTGCGACGAGCATCAAGTCCGAGCCTTGCCACAGCCTCGTCGCGCGACAGGCTGCAATCCACAAGAGTGCGGCGGACGGGGTTGCCCGTCATCACAATCTTTTCGGCAGGGAAAAACTTTTCCATCCCGTCGTATGCCACACAAATGACAGTGGCACGGGCGGCAAGCAACTTGTTGGTCACGCCGGCATACGAGTTCTGTTCCTGTATCAGCGTCGGCACTCCGCGCTTCTGCGCCTCCTTGAGCATGGGACCGCTGGCATATCCGCCCACACCTATCGCCACGTCGGGCTTGAAGTCGCGCAAGATGGCTCTGGCGCGGCGCATACTCTTGAACAACTTCAGCAGCACAGCAAAATTCCGCAACAGGTTCTTGCGGTCGAAGCCACACACGGGCAGCCCCACAATCTCATAGCCTGCGGCAGGAACGCGCTCCATCTCCATGCGGTCTTCAGCCCCCACGAAAAGCAGCTGCGCACTGGGAAAACGACGCTTTATCTCATTGGCAATGGCAATGGCTGGAAAGATGTGCCCTCCCGTACCGCCACCGCTTATCAA
This sequence comes from uncultured Bacteroidales bacterium, assembly GCA_949285735.1. Lineage (GTDB taxonomy): Bacteria > Bacteroidota > Bacteroidia > Bacteroidales > Muribaculaceae > Avimuribaculum. The sequence continues at coordinate 12,662 of CASEAQ010000022.1, read as the reverse complement.
TATTCTAATATCTTTCTTCATAACGCCCATACCCCTCTTTATTGTTATTTCACCTGTGTAGGATTCTCGGCTTGCAACACCTTTGAGCTGTCAACCACACTTTCAGTCTGGGCAATGCGCCCCCTGTCGTCACGCTGGTCGGCATACTTGCTCACACCTATCATCACGCCAAATGCTATGTTGATGACTATAATTGCCGAACCTCCGGCAGAAATGAGTGGCAACGGCTGCCCCGACACTGGCACCATGCCGCAATTAATGGCAATGTGCGACAATGCCTGCACCGTAATCATCACCGCCATACCCAACACAAGCAATGCCGGGAAGGCGCGGGTGCAACGCTGGGCTATGCGCCCGGCACGGGCAAGCAAGGCAAGGTAAAGCACAAGCACTATGATGCCGCCAACAAGCCCCATTTCCTCGATGATGATAGAATATATATAGTCGGAAAACGCCAACGGCAGTCGGCTGCTTTCGCGCGAATTGCCCGGGAAAACACCCAACAAGCCGCCATGCGCACGTGCCATGTAGGCATACTGCTCCTGCTTATACATATCCGTCAACGGGTGTGTGAGGCACTCGTCCTCATCCCAGTCGAAACGATTTATGCGGTTTTCGCGAGTTGAACTGCGATCGGTTTCCTTGCTATCGACTTTCTCGGCAACTACTGGCTCTTTCACTGTGGCCACACTGTCGGACTCGTTAATCTTCAGGTATGCAGCAGCAACAATGCCATACACAAGCAGCACGATAATAAACTTCTTGAGTTGCACCCCGCCTATCAGCATCATCGACAAACTGATGCTCATGAGAATGGCTGTGTTGGTAAACCCTTGCTTGTAGGTGAGCGCACCAAACGTGATTACACCCACAGCACTCAACACCACGCCAATGGTGCGCACTCCGCCAGGTTCTTGGTAACGCGACATTATCAACGCCACAAGAAGCACAGTAGCGAGCTTGGCAAACTCGGCTGGTTGCACCGAGACGCCGAATACCACCATTGAGCGCATCGCACCGTTAATCATCTGCCCGTGGTTCATCACATAAACCAACGACACCATCGTGGCAAAACCAAGCAATATGATACCCCACCTGAACACCGTCTTCCTGAACGATACCAACTGTGTAACGAACAGGAACAGCCCGCCAGCGAGCAAAGTCGCAACGTGCCTGCCGATGGGACCATACACACCATCGGTGCCAACCTGCTGAATCGACGAGCTGAAAGCCTCGACAACCGAAATCAGGCACAACGAGCAATAAATGCCCCATATCCACGGGTCACCATAGCGTTTTTTGGGTTTATCTTCAATAGCAATCTCAGCTTCCATAACTCTATATTTTTCTCTTTGAACAATCTCTTATGTATGTCGCTCACTTAAGGGCGGCTACGCAAGCCTTGAACTGGCGGCCGCGGTCTTCATAGCTCTTGAATAGATCGAAACTTGCGCAACAAGGCGACAGCAACACCGTGTCGCCATCGGAGGCAAGGCTGCGGCACTTGGCTACTGCATCTTCCATGCTACGGGCATCTTCCACAACAGGCACTTTCCCGTCGAAGAAGCCATGCAGCTTGCTGTTGTCAACGCCAAGGCACACGATGGCTTTCACCTTGGCGCGCACAAACAGCTCTATCTCGCTGTAATCGTTCCCTTTGTCCTTGCCGCCAAGTATCAGCACCACGGGCGTGGTCATGCTCTCAAGCGCATACCAGCACGAATTGACATTGGTGGCTTTCGAGTCGTTGACATAACGCACCCCGTCAACCGTTCGCACATACTCAAGCCTGTGTTCCACAGCCTCGAAGTCGGCGAGTGCACGGCGTATCACGTCCTTCTTTATATCGAGTATTGAAGCCGACAACCCTGCCGCCATCGAGTTGAACACGTTGTGCAACCCCTTCAGCGCAAGGTCGTTCTTGTCTATCACAAGGCTGTCGCCATCGTGGCGCAGCACAACCTCCCCTTTCGAGTCGATAAATGCAGCCGCCTCGGGGTCGTCATGCTCCGAAAATGGATACATCTTCGCCTCCACCTTCAACCGTTTCAGTTGCGCTGCAATGATGGGGTCATTTTCCCAAAAAATGAACGAGTCGTCGCCAGTCTGGTTCTGCAAGATACGGAACTTGGCAGCCACATAGTTTTCCATCTTATGGTCGTAACGGTCGAGATGGTCGGGAGTTATATTGAGCAAGACCGCAATATTTGCCTTGAACTCATACATATTGTCGAGCTGGAAGCTGCTCAGCTCTATCACATACACATCGTGCTTCTCGGTTGCCACCTGCAAGGCAAGGCTACGCCCCACGTTGCCGGCAAGCCCCACGTCGAGCCCTGCCTTCTGCAATATGTGGTAGGTGAGCAGTGTGGTAGTGGTCTTGCCATTGCTACCAGTGATGCACACCATCTTGGCATCGGTGAAACGCCCTGCGAACTCAATTTCGGAGATTACGGGCACATTCTTGCTCCGTAACTTGGTAATAATGGGCGCATCGTTGGGTATGCCGGGGCTTTTCACCACCTCGTCGGCACACAAGATGCGTTCCTCCGAGTGGTGCCCCTCTTCCCACTCTACGCCATACTCATTGAGCATATCGGCATACTTTGGCGCAACCTTGCCCGAGTCGGACAAGAATGTGTCATATCCCTTCTTCAAGGCAAGCACAGCAGCACCCACGCCGCTCTCGCCGCCTCCCAACACCACAATTCGTTTCTTTATATTGTTCTGCCTCATCATCTTATTTTTAATGTTACAAACGTCAATGCTGCCAGGAATATGGCAACGATGCAAAAGCGCATCACAATCTTAGGCTCGGGTACGGCACGTATAGGCCGCTGGATGACGGCATCGATACCCGAATTGCCCTGTACTTGGAAATGGTGGTGCAACGGCGTCATCTTGAAAATGCGCCTGCCCACGCCAGTTTTTTTCTTGGTGTACTTGAAATAAGCCACCTGTATCATCACCGACAAGTCTTCGACAAGGAAAATGGCACACATGATGGGAATGAGCAATTCCTTACGAATGAGAATGGCAAACACAGCAATCAGTCCGCCAAGCGTCAGACTGCCAGTGTCGCCCATGAACACTTGTGCCGGATAGGAATTATACCACATGAACCCGATTGTGGCTCCGATGAACGCTGCGGCAAACACCACAAGCTCGGAACTCTCGGGTATGTACATGATATTCAAGTAGGACGAATATATCACGTTGCCGCCAAGGTAGCACATTATGGCAAGCGCAACACCGATTATCGCCGACGTGCCAGTGGCAAGCCCGTCGAGCCCGTCGGTGAGGTTTGCCCCGTTGCTCACTGCAGCCACCACAAAGATGGTGACAAGGATAAACACTACCCAGCCTCCCGTTTCGGCATTGTCGCCAAGCCACTGGGTGAGGCTCGCGTAGTCGAAGTTGTTGTTCTTCACAAACGGTATGGTGGTCTGCGCAGCCTTAATGTCCTCCTGCTTGTGGCTCACCACAATCTCATGGTCGGCAACCCGCGTCTCCACATTCTCGCGCATCACAATGTCGGGGCTCAAGTACATCGTCAAGCCCACTATCAGCCCAAGACCCACTTGCCCGACAATCTTGAACTTTCCTTTCAACCCATCTTTGTCGTGGTGTGCCACCTTGATGTAGTCGTCGGCAAAGCCAAGTGTTCCAAGCCATACGGTAGAAACGAGCATCAAAATCATATATATGTTGTCGAGACGTGCCACAAGCAAGCATGGGATGAGTATCGAAATGATTATAATGATACCACCCATCGTGGGAGTGCCTTTTTTGCTCATTTGCCCTTCAAGCCCAAGGTCGCGCACAATCTCGCCCACCTGCATCAGCTGCAAACGGTCGATGATGCGGCGGCCTATCACCGTGGCGATAAACAGCGACAACAACAGTGCCACACCCGAGCGGAATGTGAGGTAATTCATCAATCCCGCGCCAGGGAAGTCGATTTGCTCCAAATATTGAAACAAGTAATATAGCATATCTGTATGTATCTTCTACTACTTATTACCCTTTCCTCTCCTCCTCAAAAAGAGCCTCTATCACCTCTTTGTCGTCGAAATGGTGCTTCACGCCTTTTACCTCCTGGTAGTCTTCATGCCCCTTGCCTGCCACGAGTACCACATCGCCCGGCTCGGCAAAGCACGTGGCAGCCTTTATCGCCTCGCGACGGTCGGTAATCTTGATCGTGTGGCGACGGGCATCGGCATCAAGCCCTGCCTCCATGTCGCGCAATATCTCCTCGGGATCTTCAAAACGAGGATTATCACTTGTGAGTATCAAGCGGTCGCTGCGGCTGGCAGCCTCGCGAGCCATGATGGGGCGTTTGCCCTTGTCGCGGTTGCCACCTGCGCCCACCACAGTTATGATTTTACCGTTGGTACCCGTAACCTCGCGGATAGCCGAAAGCACGTTGACAAGCGCGTCGGGTGTGTGGGCATAATCGACAATAGCGGTGTAGCCTCGCGGCGACAGCAACGTTTGGAAACGTCCTGCCACAGGCACAAGCAGGCTCATCTTCACAGCCACTTCCTCCTCGGGGAAGCCAAGCAGCAACGATGCGCCATACACAGCCGTCAGGTTATAGGCATTAAACCTGCCAGTGAACAGCACTTCGATCTCGCGGCCGTTGATGCCGAGCAATGTTCCATTCAGCCGGCTCTCTATTATTTTGCCCTTGAAATCTGCCATCGAGCGCAACGAGTATGTGTGCTTCTCGGCACGGCTGTTCTGAACCATTACCTGCCCCACCTTGTCATCGATATTGACAAGTGCGAAAGCATCGGCTGGCAGATGGTCGAAAAAGTATTTTTTTGCATTTATGTAGTTTTCAACCGTCTTGTGGTAGTCGAGATGGTCGCGCGTGAGGTTGGTGAAAATCCCACCACGGAATCGCAACCCGTCGATGCGATGCTGCACACAAGCGTGAGAACTGACTTCCATGAAGGCATATTGGCAACCAGTCTCCACCATTTGGCGCAACAGGCTGTTGAGCGTCAACGGGTCGGGGGTAGTCTGTTCGGCATGAATCACAGTCTTGTCAACTATGTTGCGCACGGTCGAAATCAATCCAGCCTTGTAGCCCAGCAATTGTGCCATCTCATACATGAGCGTGGCTGTCGTGGTCTTGCCATTGGTACCGGTCACGCCCACCAAGTTGAGTTTTTCCGACGGGTAACCGTTCCACGCCGACGCAAGCAATGCAAGTGCCATGGCGCTATCATCAACCACGATGTAGCTCACACGGTCGGAAATCTCATCGGGCAGCTGCTCGCACACCACTGCCGCAGCACCGTCTGCCACGACTTGTGGCACAAATTTGTGCGCATCGACAGCGACACCCCTGACGGCGACAAACATCGCCCCTGCCACCATGCGTCGTGAATCACACACAAGGTCGCTTATCTCAATGCCGTCGGTCGGGCGACCTGCGGTCTTTACCACTTTCAACGGCTTCAACAATTCGGTCAATAACATAATTATCTCTCAGCTTTTTATATCGTTGCTAATATATTTCTCAATCAATTGCGCAAAACCAGTTGTATCTCTGCGCCCTTCACCAGCTTGCTTCCTGGTGGCAGACTCTGTTGATACACGCAGCCCACGCCACTGAACTTCACTTTAAGCCCCGCACCTTCGAGCACATCGATGGCATCACGTATCCCCAGCCCAACGACATCGGGCACTTCGCCCTTGCCAGCCTTTTGCGGACTATGCAACTGCCCGAGCGAGTGAGAAACACCGCTGCCGATAAATGAGCGCGCACTTCGGTTGTCGAGGGTTGCATACATCATACCTCGCCGTGCGGCACCGGCATCGGGCACAGAATCATACATACGGCTATTGTCGAGCATTCCGCGGGCATGCATCTTCATCGCTACCTGCCTGAACACCTTGCCACTGCTGCGGGCTGCACCATACTTGCCGCGTTCGAACACCACTATGCACGAATACTTGGGGTTGTCATAAGGGAAGAAGCCGCAAAACGAATAACGCTTCATACTCGTGTAACGGCCCTTGTCGGTCACGTATGCCGTTCCAGTCTTGCCACCAAAGTCGATCACGCTGTTGCGCAAACTTTTCCCTGTACCATGAGGGTCATGCACCACGGCATGCATCATCTCTCTCAACTTCACTGCATTCGCTTCACTGCAAATGCGCTCTCGCACATAGCTCACAGGCACAATCGAATCGACACTTCCATCGTGCATCAATTGCTTCACCAGCCGCGGACGGACAAACTTGCCCCCATTGGCAATAGCGTTATAAATAGCAAGCGTGTAAATCGGCGGCGTTGACATTCCATAGCCATACGCCATTCGCGACAGCAATATGCGGTTGGAATTGTCGTGGTCGGAGAACCGCATGTATGGAACACTTTCACCTGCGATTCCCACATTCAAGCGGTCGAAAAATCCTATTTGCTTCAACCTATTGCTGAAAGCCACAGGCTGGCTCCCATATTTTGAAGTGACAATCTTGGCAATACCTATGTTTGACGACTGGGCGATAACTTCGGTGATGCTCACATCGGTATTGACATGGGCGTCGGTTATGGGACGACCGCCGCTGTAAGCCCACGAGCGGCCCGTCGGTATGCGTTGGTTTACGTCAACCACTATGCTGTCTTCCAAGGCGACAAGCATCGAAATCACTTTCATCACCGACCCGGTCTCATAACGAAGGAAGGCGTGGTTCTTCTTTTCCACATATCCCTTCGACACATCAAACGAGTCGCGACGTTCGAAGTTCGACACAGCCTTTATCTCGCCCGTGGCAACGTCCATCACGATAGCCGCGCCCCACAACGGCTCGGCTTCGAGGCACATGTTATACAGTTCCTGCTCTACGATATCCTGTATGCCAATGTTTATTGTCGTCATGATATCATACCCGTCTATGGCAGGCACATGCTCCCACCGCAACGTGCGCACGGTTGACTGTATCGACTGCATCTCGCCATCATGCCCGTAGAGCAGCGAGTCGAGCGACATCTCAAGCCCCGACACACCGTGCATCACCACTTGTTCATCATGTTTGTTGTCGCCCAATGCCAATTTGTCGGCGTGTACCGAACCGATACTTCGCGACGCTATCGAGCCATAAGGCTTACACCGACGCAATTGTTCGGTGAACACCAACCCCGACTTGCTTCGCCCCTTGTTGAAAAACGGGAAACTGCGCAGCCTGTCGCGCTGTTCCCTCGACAGGTTGTTGGCAAGCGCATAGTTGCGCAACCCTTTCACCTTCGGGTTGTCACGTTGCTCATATTTTCTCGATAGCTCTTTGCTCCACTCCTTGGCTGTCATCTTCCCAGGGAAGAAATTGACAAGGCTGTCGCACAGTGCCGGCAAATAGGCGTAGAATGTGTCGCGTTTTATCGCCTCGCTCTTCCAGTCGATTTTGGCATCATAAAACACCACGTTTGCCGCAAGTATCGACCCGTCGTCGGCAAGAATCTTGCCTCGCTCGGGTATCGACGGTATCACGTCGCCAAACGATTCCATCGCCTTTGCGTTCCACTTGTCGGCTTTGATAACGGTCGTCTGGAAGAGGCGAAAAACAGCAACCGCCGACACCAACGTGATGCCCACGGTTATGAGGAAATAACGCCACATGATGTGCGTCTTGTTCTTCTTGCGACGGTTTCTATCAGTCTTCATTGCTTGTCAGGATATATGGTGGTTGTTGTGGTGCGTTCAAGTTCAACTTCATTGTATCGACAAGTTCCTGCATCGTCTTTTCGCGTATCTTCGAGAAATATCCTGCACTCGACAAAACGTATGCCGACTGCGACGACTTCAACTCACTTTCGAGGTTATCTATACGCCTCATCTCAAGCATTCCCGAAAAACGGTTGGCGATAAAGCCGAATATCACAAACAACACAATTGCAATCTTGGCAAAATGACGTTTCAAGAAGCCGACCGTTATGATTCTGCCGCTCACTACATTCCAGAACGCGCCCCAAACAGCTCGGAAGCTCGACATGATAGTCTTCTTTGTCATAACCCTACCTTTATTTAGACGATACAACAATATATGTATTCTATTCACACTTTCTCGGCTATGCGCAACTTGGCGCTGCGAGAGCGCGGGTTACGCGCCACCTCTTCGTCGCTCGGCTGTATCACCTTATTGTTGACCGACTTGAGCGTCAACGCCACGCGACCGAAGAAATCTTTTTCCATCCTTCCCTCTACATTGCCACTTTTGATGAAATTCTTCACGATGCGGTCTTCGAGCGAATGGTATGTAATCACAACAAGGCGACCACCTGGGCGCAATACCTGCAACGACTGTTCGAGCATCGAGCGCAACGCCCCGAGTTCATCGTTGACGGCTATCCGTAATGCCTGGAACACCTGCGCAAGCTCTTTCTTCTCCTGCGCCGGCTTTATAAACGGCTTCACCACCTCTATCAGGCTGCCCACAGTAGCCACTGGCTTCCCTGTTTCGCGAGCTTTGACGATTGCCGATGCCATTCGCCGCGCCTGCTTCAGTTCGCCATAGTTATACAAGATGTCGGCAAGTTCCTCTTCGCCTATTCCTTCAAGCAACCTACTCGCCGTGGTGCCAGCATCGCGGTTCATGCGCATATCGAGCGGAGCATCGACACGGAACGAGAAACCGCGCTCGGCATCGTCGAAGTGGTGGAACGACACTCCGAGGTCGGCAATAATACCATCGACAGCCCCCACGCCATAGTAGCGCAAGAAATTCGACAAATAGGCAAAATTGCCATGCACAAACGTAAAACGGCTGTCATCGATGCGATTGGCATAAGCGTCCATGTCCTGATCAAAACTATAAAGCCTCCCATCGGGACCAAGGCACGCCATTATAGCACGTGAATGCCCACCGCCACCAAACGTCACGTCAACATACGTTCCATCGGGAACAATATTAAGTCCGACAATGCTTTCTTTGAGCAAAGCCGGAATGTGATAAGCTATCGGCTGGTCATTCATCGCTGCTTCAAATATTTAATGCACAATACCTTGTGGAATAGACACCCTTGCTGCAATCTTCAGCACTAATGCTGTGAGTGAATCAGTACCTTTCCGTTTGTAAAGTTAGCAAATAATCCCCGTGATTTACAAACTTAAATTCACATTTTTCTCGCCTTTAACACAAAAGTTATCAACAGGCAAAAATCCCTGCTATGCAACACAAATACACCTCACATCACCCTCAAATTTTAACAAACCCGCGACCTTCCCATTTGCATTTGTAAATCCACGCCCAACCAAAAACCAATCCCCAATTGAAAAAACTTCTAATTCCTCACTCCTAACTTCTAACTAAAAACCAATTCCTAACTCCCCACTCCTAACTTCTAACTAAAAAAAGCCTTCCGTGCACCCCAAACAGATGCACAGAAGGCTCTCTTACTTTAAGCCACGCCCCACGGGCGCAAAGCCATATTACTTCTTGAAATAGCGGTTGTAAAGACCTTCAAAGCCCTTGCCGTGACGAGCCTCGTCCTTTGCCATTTCGTGAACAGTGTCGTGGATTGCATCGAGGTTAAGCTCTTTGGCGCGCTTTGCAATGCGGAACTTGTCGGCATTGGCACCAGCCTCGGCAAGCATACGCTTGTAAACGTTAGTCTTGGTATCCCATACAACATCGCCAAGCAATTCGGCAAACTTAGCAGCATGCTCTGCCTCTTCCCAAGCATAACGCTTGAAAGCCTCGGCGATTTCGGGATAGCCTTCGCGGTCGGCTTGACGCGACATTGCGAGGTACATACCAACTTCGGTGCATTCACCGTTGAAGTGTGCATTGAGGTCCTTAATCATTTCCTCGTCGCAACCCTTGGCAACGCCGATTACGTGTTCTTGCACGAAAGTCACTTCTTCGCTTTCGTCAACTTCCTTGAACTTGCTTGCAGGAACGCCGCATTGTGGGCACTTCTCAGGAGCTTCAGTTCCTTCATACACATAACCGCAAACTGTGCAAATAAATTTCTTTACCATAGTGTTTAATCTTTAATAGTTGTTAACAATATCTTTTCATTTCATATTAGCCAATTTCAACTTTCACCCTGCCGGCACTTGTCACACAGCCCGTCGTAATAGAGGTGCGTATGCTCGACCTTGAAACCTGCCGGCATCGCCACCGAACCATCGATGTTGTCACTTGGCAAAGGCACATCAAATATACGCCTGCAACTACGGCACATGAAGTGGGCATGGGGGCTGGTGTCGCCATCATAATGGATATTGCGGCTGTCGATTGTCAACACCGAGAGCGCGTCCTTTTCTTCGAGCAGCGACAAGGTGTTGTAAACCGTCGTCCTCGACAGCGTCGGCATCTTGGAATGCAAGTCACGGTATATCACGTCAACCGTCGGGTGAGTGCAATATTCCATCAGGTAACTCATTATCGCCACCCGTTGCACCGACGGTTTTATACCATGCTTTTTAAGATGCTCAACTACAAAATCCATTGAAAACCATTATAAATTTGAAATCATTACAAAATTACAACAATTATCCATATCTCCAAAACTTTCCCAGACTTTTTTCCCGACAAAAATCCGCCACAAGCCCACCAAAGCACCTACCCTACTGAAAATCAACCTTCAATCCAATCAATAATTAATGTTAACGCCCATCATAGCACAAAATGCTACACAAAAACAGCATCAAAATGTGGTTTGCATAATGTTGTAAGAGTGCAAAAATATCTCTAAAGCTACGTCACAGGAAGGCGTGCCTCGTGCGTCCTATGTGCAACGTGTATCGACAATATATCAATCCACAGGTGAACGAGCCGTGCGCCCCAACAACATTACACCATATCTCATTTTACCTCCAATATGGAGACAAAGGCATATCATATTAATTTTCTATACATCACGGCTATTTCATTTAAGGTGTGACGACGGTCTGTTTCGGAACGCAATGGCAAGGGGGGCGGCGAAGAGGTCCAACGGAGCCAAACAGCCTTCATGACGTGCCCAACAACTGGAAGCCCGAAATGCACTCCTTAGCTACGCCGTAGGGAGGTAGGATAATTACACCCCCCTTTTGGCACCACCCCACAACGCCCACGATACCAAAACAAAAAAGTGCGCACTACGCAACGCGCAGCACGCACTTTCGCTATTTTTCACTATGAATAAGTTACTCAGCCTTTGCTTCAGCAGCAGAAGCCTCTTCGGCTTTCACCTCTTCGGCTTTCACTTCCTCAGCAGCTACAGGAGCAGCAGCCTCGGCCTTTTCGCCAGCCGGCTTGCGGCGTGAGCGGCGAGTGCGCGACGACTTCTTTTCCTTGCCAGCCGACAGCATGTTCTCGTTGTAGTCAACAAGTTCGATGAAGCAAGTTGCTGCACCATCACCCTTGCGGAAACCAGTCTTGAGAATGCGCAGGTAGCCACCTTCACGGTTGGCAATCTTTTGAGAAATCTCACCAAAGAGTTCCTTGATAGCTTCCTTGTTCTGCAAGTAGCTGAACACGAGACGACGATTAGCAGTGCTGTCGTCCTTAGCACGGTTGATAAGCGGCTCGGCATAAACCCTCAGAGCCTTAGCCTTGGGCACTGTGGTGAATATCCTCTTATGCTCGATAAGCGAGATAGTCATGTTGGCCAACATTGCGTCACGGTGGCCCTTCTTCCTGCCAAGGTGGTTGAATTTTTTATTATGTCTCATCGTTATTACTCTTTATCTAATTTATACTTAGAGATGTCCATTCCGAACGAGAGGTTCAGATTGGCAAGCAACTCATCAAGTTCCGTAAGCGACTTTTTACCGAAGTTGCGGAACTTCAACAGGTCGGTTTTGTTAAACACTACCAATTCGCCGAGCGTTTCCACCTCAGCCGACTTCAAGCAGTTGAGCGCACGCACCGAAAGATCCATATCGACAAGTTTGGTCTTGAGCAACTGGCGCATATGCAGCACTTCCTCGTCAAATTCCTCGTTGTCTTCGTTCTCGGGCGTTTCGAGAGCTATCTTCTCGTCGCTGAAGAGCATGAAGTGGTGGATGAGTATCTTCGCAGCCTCCTTAAGGGCATCCTTCGGGAGAATCGACCCGTCGGTAGTAATCTCAAGCACGAGCTTCTCGTAGTCGGTCTTTTGCTCTACGCGGTAGCTTTCGATGGCGTACTTGACATTAACAATAGGAGTGTAAATAGAATCTATAGCGATAACGTCAATGGCATCGTTCGGATTCTGGTTTTCCTCAGCCGGAACGTAACCTCTACCCTTGTTGATGGTGAGGTCAATCTGGAAACCAGTGGCTGGATCCAAGTGACAGATAACCAAATCCGGGTTAAGAACTTCAAAACCCGTCAATGCCTTGTTAATGTCACCGGCCTTGAACACATCTTGACCCGAAACCTTGACAGTAACTTTCTCAGCCTCGGTGTCTTCGACGATACGTTTCAAGCGCACTTTCTTCAAGTTAAGGATGATGTTGGTAACATCTTCCTTAACACCCGGTATAGTGGCAAACTCGTGCTTCACGCCATCGACGCGTATCGACGAGATTGCAAACCCTTCGAGCGATGAAAGCAAGATACGGCGCAAGGCATTGCCTATAGTCACACCATATCCCGGCTCCAATGGCCTGAACTCGAACTTGCCGAAGAAATTGTCGGCCTCCAACATTAATACTTTGTCGGGTTTTTGAAATGCTAAT
>CASEAQ010000021.1 GCA_949285735.1 uncultured Bacteroidales bacterium | reverse complement strand
ATGCGTTGGAACTGGTAATGGTCGCCAACGTGTGCCGTTTCGGCAAGGTATGGCTCGATTTTCACGTTTTCCACAACCTTCAGCGAGTCGGGGTTGAGCAGTTCGCGGAAGTCGCGCTCTTTTTCCTCGGCAGGATTCTCGCAGCTGAAAAGGCGGTCGTAGAGCCTAACTTCGGCATCTTTGCAGTGTGCTGCCGACACCCAGTGCAACGTGCCTTTCACCTTGCGCATCGAGCCAGGCATTCCGCTCTTCGACTCGGGGTCGTATTCGCAATATATCTCCACGACGTTTCCGTTCTCGTCGTTTTTGAAGCCTGTGCACTTGATGATGTAGCCAGCCTTGAGGCGCACTTCGCGCTCGGGAGCGAGGCGGAAGTATTTCTTTGGAGGATTCTCCATGAAGTCGGCGCGCTCGATGTATATTTCACGCGAGAATGGCATTTCGTGTGTTCCGGCGTTGGGGTCTTCGGGGTTGTTCTCGATGGTGAGCATTTCGGTTTGCCCTTCGGGGTAGTTGGTGATTATCACCTTCACCGGGTCGATTACTGCGCTCACGCGGTTGGCGCGCTTGTTGAGGTCTTCGCGAATGCTGTGTTCGAGCAGCGAGATGTCGTTCAGCGCTTCATATTTGGTGTAGCCGATTGCATCGATGAATGCCTTTATCGACTCGGGAGTGTAACCGCGGCGGCGAAGTCCGCAGATGGTCGGCATACGAGGGTCGTCCCAACCCGAAACCAATCCTTCCTTCACCAGTTGCAGCAATTTGCGCTTGCTCATAACGGTGTATGTGAGGTTGAGGCGGTTAAACTCGATTTGTCGCGGACGGTAGCTCTCGTCGGCGATTTGGTCGATAAAGTAGTCGTATAGAGGACGGTGGGGTACAAACTCCAGTGTGCAGATTGAGTGCGTAACCCCCTCGAAGAAGTCGCTTTGCCCGTGTGCAAAGTCATACATCGGGTAAACTTTCCATGTAGTACCTGTGCGGTGGTGCGGGTACTTGATGATGCGGTACATGATGGGGTCGCGGAAGTGCATGTTGGACGATGCCATGTCGATTTTTGCACGCAACACGCGCGAACCCTCTTCAAACTCGCCGGCATTCATGCGCATGAACAGGTCGAGGTTTTCCTCTACCGAGCGGTCGCGGTATGGACTGTTGGTGCCGGGAGTGGTGGGCGTGCCCTTTTGTGCGGCAATCTCTTCCGAAGTTTGGTCGTCAACATAGGCTTTGCCCTCCTTGATTAGGCGAATGGCAAGGTCGAACAATTTCGGGAAATAGTCGGAAGCGTAATATTCGCGGTCGCCCCAGTCGAAGCCCAGCCAATGAATATCTTCCTTGATAGATTCGACATATTCCACATCTTCTTTTGTGGGATTGGTGTCGTCGAAGCGCAAGTTGCACGTTCCACCAAATTTTTCGGCTGCACCAAAGTCCATGCAGATGGCTTTGGCATGGCCGATGTGTAAGTAACCATTAGGCTCGGGCGGGAAACGGGTGTTCAATCGACCTCCATTCTTGCCCGCGCTCAAATCGTCGGCAATGATTTGCTCTACGAAATTCAACCCTTTGCGAGTTTCTGTATTGTTGGTGTCCAATATTTCTGCCATTTGCCAAAAATAAAATTATAAAACAGTAAACTATTTTTATTAATGTGGCAAAGATAGTAAAAGTTGAGTAGAGGACAAAACAAATTTTATAGCAGCTTTTTTGCCGGTGGGCAAAGACGGGCATCGATACAAAAAAACAGGGCGGTAACCTCACGGTCGCGCCCTGCTCACATTGAAAACTTCTAAATTATTCGTTGTTGAGAATTTCCATTATGCTGCAAGCGGCCTTGGTGATTGAGCTGCCTGGTCCGAAGATTGCAGCCACGCCAGCCTTGTACAAGAAGTCGTAGTCTTGCACGGGGATAACGCCGCCGGCAATGATGATGATGTCCTCGCGGCCGAGCTTCTTCAATTCCTCGATAACTTGCGGAATCAAAGTCTTGTGTCCGGCAGCAAGCGACGACACGCCCAGGACGTGAACGTCGTTCTCCACTGCTTGGCGGGCAGCTTCGGCAGGGGTTTGGAACAACGGGCCCATGTCAACGTCGAAACCGCAGTCGGCATAACCGGTTGCAACAACCTTTGCGCCACGGTCGTGACCGTCTTGCCCCATCTTTGCAATCATTATACGTGGTTGGCGACCCTCTTTCTTTGCAAATTCGGCAGTCATCTGTTTTGCCTTCTCGAAGTATGGGTCGTTCTTTGTTTCAGCAGAGTACACGCCAGATATTGTTTTAATTACAGCTTTATAACGGCCTACGACCTTTTCGCAGGCATCGGAGATTTCACCCAGCGAAGCGCGCACGGCGGCAGCCTTCACTGCAAGGTCGAGCAAGTTGCCTTCGCCCGTTTCGACACACTTGGTGATGTCGTCGAGGGCTTTTTCAACTGCCTTTTCGTCGCGGTTGGCCTTGAGTTGTTCAAGACGCTCGATTTGCTCCTTGCGCACCTCGGTGTTGTCGATTTCGAGGATGTCGATTGGAGCTTCTTTTTCGAGCCTGTACTTGTTCACGCCAACGATGGTCTGGTTGCCCGAGTCGATGCGAGCCTGAGTGCGGGCTGCGGCTTCCTCGATGCGCATCTTTGGAATGCCGGTTTCGATGGCTTTTGCCATGCCGCCCAGTTTCTCGATTTCCTGGATGTGTTCCCAAGCCTTGTGTGCAATCTCGTTGGTAAGGGCTTCAACATAGTAAGAACCTGCCCACGGGTCGATTTCCTTGGTGATGTAGGTTTCCTCCTGAATGTAAATCTGCGTGTTGCGGGCGATACGTGCCGAGAAGTCGGTAGGCAACGCGATAGCCTCGTCGAGAGCGTTGGTGTGGAGCGACTGGGTGTGACCCAATGCTGCGCCCATAGCCTCGATACATGTACGGCCCACGTTGTTGAACGGGTCTTGCTCGGTGAGCGACCATCCCGATGTCTGGCTGTGGGTGCGCAGTGCGAGCGACTTAGGGTTCTTGGGACCGAACTCGTTGACAATCTTTGCCCACAACATACGTGCAGCCCTCATCTTGGCGATTTCCATGAAGAAGTTCATGCCTATTGCCCAGAAGAACGACAAGCGCGGAGCGAAAGCGTCGATCGACATGCCTGCGTTGATGCCGGCGCGGATATATTCGAGACCGTCGGCGAGCGTGTAGGCAAGTTCGATGTCGGCAGTTGCGCCGGCTTCCTGCATGTGGTAGCCCGAGATTGAGATAGAGTTGAACTTGGGCATGTTCTGCGAGGTGTATTCAAAGATGTCGGCGATAATCTTCATCGAGAATTTAGGTGGGTAGATATATGTGTTGCGCACCATAAATTCCTTGAGGATATCGTTTTGGATAGTTCCTGCCATCTCTTCGAGTTTAGCACCTTGTTCGAGCCCGGCATTGATGTAGAATGCAAGGATTGGCAACACGGCACCATTCATTGTCATCGAAACCGACATTTTGTTCAATGGAATGCCATCGAAGAGCACCTTCATGTCGTCGAGCGAGCAAATCGACACGCCAGCCTTGCCCACGTCGCCCACTACGCGTGGGTTGTCGGCATTGTAGCCACGGTGTGTCGGAAGGTCGAATGCAACCGACAAACCCTTTTGCCCCGAAGCAAGGTTGCGGCGGTAAAACGCATTCGACTCGGCGGCTGTCGAGAAGCCTGCATACTGGCGGATAGTCCAGGGGCGCAGGGCATACATACAGCTGTACGGGCCACGCAAGTATGGAGGAATACCAGAAACGTAGTTGAGGTGTTCCAGCCCTTCGAGGTCGTGCTTGGTGTATATGGGCTTTACTGGGATAAGCTCGGGAGTAATCCATTTTTCGCCTTCGGCAATAGGTTCGTGCTTGACGTTGAAGGCTTCATTTGCTATATCTATGTTTTTAAAATTAGGTCTCATACTCTCTCCTGTGTGTAGTTACTTTAATAGTTTAGCGTTAAAAGCCTTTAAAGTCTCAAGTACGTTGCTGCGGACATGGATAAACTGGGTGATGCCGGCGGCAATGAGGTCGTCGGTGCAGGCTGGGTTGCCGGCTACGACAAACTCGGCACGTCCGTCGAGTGCCTTGAATGCCTCGGGGGCAAATGTGGCATATTCGTCGTCGCTTGAGCAGAGCACCACGATGTCGGCGTTTTTCTCGATTGCGGCGTCGATGCCTTGTTGCACGGTGTCGAAGCCAAGGTTGTCGATTATTTCATATCCGGCGCAAGCAAAGAAGTTGGCAGAGAATTGCGAGCGGGCGAGCCTCATTGCAAGGTTGCCGATGGTGAGCATGAACACCTTCGGACGCTTGCCCGAACGCTCGGTTTCGAGGCGCAATTCTTCAAAGTCGCTTGCAGCGCGAGTGCCACGCAGGGCCTCGACTGCGGCAGTGCCGTTGTTGTCGTGGCTGCAACCGCACCCCTTGCCCGAGCAGCAACCTGTGGTTTCGATTTTGTCGGCTGCCATTTCGTTGAAGTTGGGGAATTGGTTGGTGCCGAGCAACGATTCCTTGCGGCGGGCAACGTCGCTGTGACGCTTGTCGCACGATTCGTTGACGGCTTTTTGTATGGCACCTGCCTTCAACTGGCTGTAGAAGCCGCCATTCTCTTCAACGTCGAGGAAGAGTTTCCAAGCCTCGTTGGCGATTGAAACGGTGAGCGTCTCGACATAGTAGGAACCGCCAGCCGGGTCAACGATGCGGTCGAGGTGGCTTTCTTCCTTGAGCAACAGTTGCTGGTTGCGTGCAAGGCGTTCCGAGAACTCGTCGGGGGTCTTGTATTGCTTGTCGAACGGAGTGACTGTGATTGAGTCAACACCTGCTATGGCAGCCGACATCGACTCGGTCTGCGAGCGGAGCAGGTTGACGTATGCGTCGTAGATGGTTTGGTTGAACTCCGATGTGATGGCATGGACGTTCATCTTGCAAGCGCAGTCGCACTTGGGCTCATATTGCTTTACGATTTGTGCCCAAAGCATACGTGCGGCACGGAACTTGGCAATTTCCATGAAGTAATTGGACGAAATGCCCATGTTGAACTTGATGCGGCAGGCAGCCTCTTCGGGGGCGATGCCGGCATCGGTGAGCAGGCTCATCCATTCGTTACCCCAAGCCAATGCGTAGCCGAGTTCCTGATAGATGTAGGCACCGGCATTGTTGAGCATGAACGAGTCAACGGCAAGTACGCGCAAGCCTTTCACGTCGGCAACGGCTTTAACGATTTCGGCAGCCAGTTGCTTGATGTCTTGCGGGAAGTCAAGACCGTGCTTGAGCAGGCGCTTGAAGGGGTTGAAGCCTATCGAGCCGCGGAATGCCTCGGTGGCGTTGTTGGCTTTGAGGTAGGCGACAAGGGCGTTGGCGACTTCGAGCGCGCACGACGGGCAGCAGTTGAAGTTCACTTCCACAGCGTCGAGGTATATGCCGTCGAGCAGTTGGTTGATGAAGCCGTCGGCAATTGCGTCTTTCTTCAAGGTGAAGCACAATGAGTTGATGCCTTTATTCAAAATGTCTTTGGCCTTTTCATTGGCTTCTTTGCAGTCGGTAACGACTATTTCTTGGCGTATAGCCCAGTCGTTGGTGGTGCGGGTGCCACGGATGTAAGGATATTCTCCTGGCAACGAGTCGGTGGTTTTCAGGTCCTTGATGTCCTCGGCACGGTACATTGGTTGTACGTTAAAACCTTCGTTTGTTCGCCAAACCAGTTTCTTCTGGAAGTCGGCACCTTTCAAGTCGGTTTCGACTTTGGCTCTCCATTCCTCTGTGGAAATCGGAGGAAATTTGTCGAACAATTTTTCTTTGTTTTCTGCCATAATTTGTCAAAATTATATAATAACGTTTTAGTATAGTTCTCAGCAAAGCTGCGTTTTGTTTAAAGGCTTATTTAAACGTACAAATATACTTATTTTAATCAAATGTGCCGCAATTATGCTTGTGAAAATGCGTTTTGCATAGTGGGGCTTAAGGATTTTTGGGAATGTTTTGGTCGAAGGTATCCTTTGGTGGGCTGGTGATTCAATTTTCCATAAAAATATAGTGCGGTATATGTAATAAATATGTGCATGAATGCGTTTAATTAATGTGAACAATTAAATGTGTGCCTATGGGTAAAAGCTCTACTCTATTAAAATCAATCCATAAGAACCATGTTGACAAGGATGTGCAAGTGAAGGCATCAACAATCAACTTTTTAAAGCAGTTTGCCCGTGCTTATTCTTATGACAGAAGATTGGGTTGCAACTTGGGCAGTTTTGTTGCAAACTAAAGTGAAAATGACAAAAAGAGCCGCTTTCGCAAAAAGAAGGAGGCTCTTTTTTAGTTAGTAGTTAGTGGTTAGTAGTTAGCAGTTGGTAGTGAGGAGTTTTCTTAATTTGTAGTGGTTGTATTGGGAAGGTTAGAATTTCCAGTGTATTGAACGCTGGTTGCGGTATTGGGCTGGTGACAGGCCTGTGTGGCGGCGGAAGAAGCGGCTCAGATAGGACTGGTCGGGGAAGTTGAGGCGTTCGGCAATTTGTGTGACCGACTTGGTTGAGTCCATCAGCAGTTCCTTGATTTCGGCAATTAGTTGTGCGTCGATTAGTTGTTTGGGGGTGCGTCCACGAGTATGTCGCCACACCACCTTGTTCAGATAGCGTTGTGTGATGTTGAGTTTGGCGGCGTAGTAATCGGCACGGTGATGCAGCGTGGCTTCCGACTTCACCATGCTGATGAAGCGGTGGGCGATGAGTTGGGTGTTGGAAAACTGCTTTTTGGTATCGAAACGTTCCTGTATTGTTCCGAATACCCATAGCCAGAAACTTTGCAGGAAGTTTTCTTCTTGCAGTTCCCTGAATTTGGGTGTCGCTGTGTTGCCGAATAGCATTTTTGCCATATTCAGCCACAGTAACAGCTCTTGCCAAGTGCGTTGGCTGCGTTCGTCGGGAGTGTGGACGTAGGAGGGGTGTGTTTCGTTGTAATCGATATAAATGTGGTCGATCGACAGGGTGGTCTTGGCAAATAGTTCGGTGGTGTAGGTGAATGTCCTTACTCTGAAATCGCTGGAGCGATTGGTACATTGCATCAAGCAGCCTGATGTGAACGACAGTTCCATTTGCGGAACGAGGTGATAGGTTTCGGCACCGGTGTTCAGTGTCGCGGTTCCCGAGACGACGGCGATGTATATCCCGTGGTTGATGCGCAGAGGGGTGTATTCCAAGTCGGCAAGGTCGGTCTCGGAATATACTATTTGGCGTGGTGCAAGGGGCGCGATGATGGATTTGTTGTCGAGATTCTCCATAATGCTTGCCACAAATTTACAAAATAAAAATCAGTGAGGTGCAATAAAGCAACAGAAGGAACGCCCTGATGTGGTTGCGGCACAGCAGTCTGTTTAACGAGAAAGGGCAGTATATAGCAGGGAAATGACGGTGGAAAAAGTCGTGTCGGGGCGAATTTGGACTGCGTCTGTGACGTTTTTGCAAATTTGCCATGATGCATTTGTTCCAAAAATGAAATGTTTTGGAGAAACTATGGAACGTCAGATAATGCTAAAAACACTACCTTTGCAGCCGGAAAAATGAATATGTATGCAAACTGTATCTGGAGTAAAAAGGGTTAATTCACGAACGTTCTTAGAAGGTTTTTTAGGGCTGTTGAGTGCCTTTGGTCCATTTGTTATGGATATGTATATTTCGGCATTTCCACAGATAACAGAGTTTTATAACAGCACACCGTCGGTGGTGCAACTGTCGTTGACGGCTTGTACCGTAGGACTTGCCTTGGGGCAGCTCTTTTTTGGCACGGTGAGCGACTGCTATGGCAGACGCACGCCGTTGATGATGTCGATAGTGCTATTCTTGCTTGCCACATTAGGTTGCCTTGCATCGCCGTCGATAGCGATGTTCATAGCGATGCGCTTTTTCCAAGGGCTGGCGGCTGCCGGTGCGGTTGTCATCTCGAGGTCGATTGTTGCCGACTGTTACTCGGGTAGCGCGCTGTCGTCGATGTTTGGCATAATAGGCATGATAAACGGTGTTTCGACCGTCCTTGCTCCCATGTTCGGTGGCTTCATCATAGGCGCGTATGGCTGGAGGGCAGTTTTCTGGGGATTGGCGGCGATAGGCGTGGTGATGATGTTTGGTACGGTGTGCCTCAGAGAATCGTTGCCGTCTTGCAACCGTGTCCGCCTCAATCCTTCGGCACTGTTCACTGGAATACGCAAAGTGGTTGCCAATCGCCTGTATGTGGGTGCTATTGTGCAATATGGCGTTGTGATGGCGTTGATATTTGTCAATCTTGCCTCAGGGCCCTTCATAATGGACAGCTACGGCTTGTCGGCCGAGCAGATAAGCCTCGTCTTTGGGGCAAATTCGGTTGCTTTGGCAATTTCGTCGGGTGTTGCTTCGCAGTTTAAGGATATGCGCTCGGTCATCAGGGTGGCAAGCATGGGCATGGTGGGGGCTTCGTTGCTGCTTGCCTTGGCATTGATGTTGCACCTTGGTTTTTTCGCCTACGAGGCTGCGTTGTTCACGCTTTATTTGTTCGTAGGGGCAGTGTGCACCACGTCAACTGCCCTTGCGATGGAGTCGGAGCGCACCAATGCCGGCATAGCATCGGCATTCTTCGGAGCAATGGGCTATGTGGCAGGCGGACTGGCATCGCCGTTGGTCGGGCTCGGGAATATTTTCATCACTTCGTCCATAATTTTCGTATTGCTTACTGCAACAAGTTGTGTGCTGGCTCACAAAAGTATGAAGTCAGCAGGCTAATTGCTGACCGGCTCCTCGCGCAACTGCCGGCGGTATTCCTTGGGCGACATTCCGAAGTGCTGGCGGCAGTATTTGCCGAAAAATGAAATGTTGGGGAAGTCGAGCAGGTCGGCAATCTCCTTTATTGATTTTTCGGAATTTTTCAGGTAATATCGAATGTCGATAAGGGCGTATTCCGAAATCCAATCTAATGCCGTGCGCCCGCTCACTTGCTTGCATACTGCCGACAGGTGCTTGGGCGTGACACAGAGGCGGTCGGCATACCAAGCCACCGACCGAGGTTTTACTGCCATATCGGTGATGAGGTTGATGAAACGCTTGAATAGCACGTCGCGTTGCTTCGACGTTATGTTGATGTTGGTTGGTGCTGATGTTTCGGCGTTTGCCAACACTTCGTATATTACAGCCTTGACCAGTGAGTTTATTATTTCTTTTTTATATTGTGTTTGTTTCGATTTGGCTTTTTCGATAAGTAGTTCTCCATACAATTTAATTAACTTTAAGTTGTCCTCATTGCCGAAATGCAAGATGGGATTTTTTGAGAATCGGAACGCCCTTTCCCACATGTTGCTTTGAGAAAAGCTCTCGGAAATCACCCGTTGCGAAATACACATTATTGCACCGTCGAAGTCGGGAGTCAGCATGCAATTGGTGATGAGCGTGTTGGGAGAGCATATCAGCAAGTCGTTCGACCCGATGGTGAATGTCTCGGTGTCCAATTCCACTTGTAACCTTCCTTTCGAGCAGGGTACCATTGCATACATGTTCATTCTTATAGTTCCGTTTTCGGTTGGGAGTTCTCTTATGTCTTTATGGAAAGCAATGTTGCCATCCATATAGTCGATTTCGTGTAAATTTTTGATTTGGTCAAAACCGACTTGAAGAATGTCTTCTTTTTCCATACGAGTGTTATATTTGTTTTGTTTCTGGTGCAAAATTATCCTTTATTACTTTAACTAAAGTGTTCAAAAATGCAGATATAGTGTGATTATATTCTGATTGGGTGTACTATATTGAATAATATCTATTTTTATCAGACTTTTAGGACACTGATTGTGGTTTATTTATCTGCAACTTTGCAGCTGAAAAAAGAAAATGAACAACAAATAGAAAAAAGAACAATTTCACACATTAAAATGAGAGTGAGTATGAAAAAGATGTATTGTAATGTAGCAGTCGTGCTATCGTTGATGTTTGCGGCTGTTGGCTGTAAGCAACAAGAATCGGCAGAAGCCGTGAATGCGGCTCCCGTCAAGGTAAAGACGATGAAGATTGAATCGGTCGAAGCTAATATAGGACAACATTATTCGGGAACAGTGGAAGAGGTGAAAGGCTCGACGTTGAGCTTCCCCGTTTCGGGAACTATACAGCAATTGAATGTTTCCACCGGGCAGCGAGTGGGCAGCGGGCAATTGATTGCCACCGTTGACGAGACCACTTTGCTGAATGCCTACGATGCAGCTGCATCGGTGCTGGAGCAAGCCGAAGATGCCTATTGGCGCATGAAGCAGTTGCACGACAACAATAGCTTGCCCGAGATACAATGGGTGGAAGCGCAAAGCAGCCTTAGGCAAGCACGCTCGGCAGAGCAGATTGCAAAAAAGAATCTTGAGGATAGCAAGCTATATGCCCCGTTCTCGGGTGTCATCTCCGAGAAGAATGTCGAAGTGGGGCAGAACGTGATGCCCGGCTCGCCAGTGGTGAAGCTCGTGGCTGTTGACCGCGTGAAGGTGAGCATCTCGGTGCCAGAGAATGAGATTTCGCACGTTGCGACGGGGCAGAGTGTCAACATCGTGGTGTCGGCTCTCGACGGGAAAACGTTTGAGGGAAAAGTGGTTGAAAAGAATGTGTCAGCCAACCGTCTGTCGCGCTCGTATGAGGTGAAAGCACTCGTTGAGAATCCTTCGGGCGAGTTGCTGCCGGGCATGATATGCGACCTGTTCATTGGTACCGACGAGAGCCGGGAGGTGATAGAGCTGCCGTGCAACGTGATTCAGCTCGACAGCGACAACCAGTCGTTTGTGTGGGTTAACGACGGTGGCAGGGCTGCCAAGAGAGTTGTTGAGACCGGTATGTTGTCGAAAGATGGTATCGTGGTGACAGGAGGCCTCGCCGTGGGTGATGAAGTGCTTGTCGAAGGGCAGCAGAAAGTGAGCGAACAAATGAGTATAATGGTTGAAGAATAAATAAAGGGTATAACAGGTTATGAAAAAGGAGAAAAAACGCAACCTGGTGGAATGGGCGATGCACTACAGGCAGATTATTATCTTGCTGACGTGCTGCCTGATGGTGTTCGGCATCTTCGGACTGTCGGATATGAAGAAGAATGAGTTCCCCGATTTCACTATTCGTCAGGGAATAGTGGCTGCCGTGTGCCCGGGCTACACTGCCGCCGAGGTGGAGGAGCAGGTGACAAAGCCGCTCGAAGACTACATATTCAGCTACAAAGAGGTGAAAAAATCCAAGACCCACTCGACCAGCAAGGACGGTATGGTGGTGATACAAGTGCAGTTGAACGACGAACTCAACAACAATGACGAGTTTTGGAGCAAGTTCAAGCATGGCATCAACGACTTCAAGAGCCAGTTGCCCAAGGGCGTGTTGGCTGTGCAGGTGATGGACGACTTCGGCGACACGTCGGCATTGCTCATCACCATGGAGAGCGAGGACAAGACCTACCGCGAACTCAACGACTACATGGACGACCTGAAAGACCGCTTGCGCCGCATCGAGAGCGTGGGTCGCATGAATGTCTATGGTATGCAGCAGGAGCAAATCTCGGTTTACCTGGACAACGACCGCCTGTCGCATTATGGCATCAGCGACCAGTCGCTTGCCATGACGCTGTTCAGCAAGGGATTTGCCACGACGGCTGGCAGGGTGAAAGACACCGACTATGTGTCGCCCATCTATGTGAGCCGCTCGATGAACACGTTGCATGATGTGCAGGAGATGATAATATTCTCAACTCCCGACGGGCAGAACGTGCGGCTTAAAAATGTGGCTCGTGTGGTGAAGGAATATCCCACGCCTGAAAGCTATATCACCAACAATGGCGAGAAGTGCCTGTTACTCAGCGTTGAGATGAAGAAAGGGAAAAACATCGTCGAGATGGGCGAAATGGTGAAAGCCGAGCTTGAAGCCTTTGAGCAGACGTTGCCCGATGATGTGACAATATTCAAGATTACCGACCAAAGCAAGGTGGTTGACGACAGTGTTGCCACATTCCTTAAAGAGTTGGTGATAGCCATCTGCGCCGTGATTGTAGTGGTGATGTTGCTCATGCCGTTGCGTGTGGCTCTTGTGGCTGCTTCGACCATTCCTATCACCATCTTCATTTCGCTCGGGCTGTTCTATGCCTTTGGCATCGAGCTTAACACAGTGACGCTTGCAGCCTTGATTGTGACGCTTGGAATGATTGTTGACAACTCGATAGTAATCATCGACAATTACCTTGAACTTATTTCCTCTGGAATGTCGCGCTGGCATGCGTCGATAAAGAGTGCCACCCACTTCTTCAAGTCGATATTCTCGGCAACGCTTGCCATCAGTATCACATTCTTCCCGTTCCTGTTCACGTTGACGGGTATGACAGCCGACTTCGTAGCAAGTTTCCCGTGGGCAGTAACGATAATATTGATGATTTCGCTGCTTGTGGCTGAGTTGATTGTACCGTTCATGCAATTTTACTTTATCCGCAAGCCCATACAAAGCGAATTGCCAAAGGACGGCAAGCGCAAATTCTCGTTCCTCGATCTGTTGCAAAATGGTTACAACCACTTGCTCGACAAGTGCTTCAAGCACCCGACTGCCGTGTTGGTGATGGGCGGTGTGTCGGTAGTGGTGGGCGCAGTAATGCTTGGAGGACTGCCGCAGAAGTTGCTGCCAAAGGCTGAGCGCAACCAGTTTGCAGTGGAGATATACATGCCCACCGGAACTGCCGTTGAGAAGACGGCAATAGTTGCCGACAGCCTCGAACACCTGTTGCGCCAGGACGGGCGTGTGGTGTCGGTGGCATCGTTCAAAGGGTGTGCCTCGCCACGGTTCCAGAACTCGTATGCCCCGCAGATGGGCGGCTCGAATTTCGCACAGTTCATTGTCAACACTGTCAGCAATGAAGCCACCGAGGAATTGCTCGACGAGTATGCACCGAAGTACCGCGACGCTTTCCCCGAGGCTGTGGTTAAGTTCAAGCAACTTGAGTATAGCGAAGCCGTGTCGCCGATAGAGGTGAGATTGAGTGGCGACGACCTTGAGGTGCTTGAAAAGGAAGCTGAGCGCGTTACTGCATTGTTGCGTACTATGCCCGAGCTGAACCTCGTGAGGACAAACTTCAACGAGCCGATGGCAGCAACTCGCATCACGCTCGACGAGGAGGCTTCGACCCGCCTGGGCATCACCAACGCCCAGCTCGAAACGACGCTTGCCATGCGCTATGGCGGCGGAGTGCCCGTGGGAACGATGTGGGAAGGCGACTACGACATAAATGTGGTGTTGAAGAGCAACCGCTCCGACAGCGCCGACTTCGGCAACCTGAAAGACGAACTTATCCCCGTGGCAGGCGGACTGGGCAATGTGCCATTGCGCCAAGTGGCAACGGTGGAGCCGTCGTGGGAGAACGGACAGATTGTACGCCGCAACGGTGTGCGCACCATAACCGTGATGGCTGAGATGGAGCGTGGCGTCAACGCCATGCAAGCCACCGACAAGGTGAAGGAATTGTTGGCTGCCGCACCGTTTGCCGACGGGGTGACGGTGACATACGGTGGCGAATTGGAAGAGAGCGAAGACCAGATGCCGTCGATAATGATGGCATTGTATATAGCCATAGCTATCATATTCTTCATCTTGATATGGCACTTCAAGCGAATCGGCACTGCCGTGATGCTGCTTGTGGCTCTCACGCTGTGTGTGTTTGGAACGGCAATAGGTATCATGCTGCATGGTGTCGAATTGGGCGTGACCTGCATATTGGGATTTGTGAGCCTGATGGGTATTCTTGTGCGTAACGGTATTATCATGATAGACTATGCCGAGGAACTGCGTAGAGAAGAGTGCATGAGCGTGAGGGATGCAATCTACTACTCGGCACAGCGTCGTATGCGACCCATATTCCTCACCTCGGCAGCAGCCTCGATGGGTGTGATTCCGATGATATTGGGCGGCAGCGGATTGTGGATGCCTATGGGCATAGTAATCTTCTACGGCACGTTGATTACGATGTTCTTTATCCTCACGGTGATACCTATCGCATACTGGAAATTGCTCAACCGTAGCACGGAGATACGCCGCAAGCGCGAACTGCTTGAACGTGAATAATATATGTATAAATGACACACGCATTATTAAAAGTAACAATTATGAAAAACAGATATAAATGGATAATGGCTTTTGTGGCACTTGGCATCGGCGTGATGCCCAGCCAGGCACAAAAGGTGACATACACGCTCGATGAGTGCCGCAGCATGGCTATCGATAACAACGTGAAGATGCGCAACGCCAACAATTCGCTCGAGTCGGCACAGCAGGCACAGAAAAGCACGTTCACGACCTACTTCCCCTCGCTTAGCGCGTCGGGAATGGGGTTTGTGGGAAACCACGGGCTGATGAAGATGGATATGTCGCCTGGCATGAGCATGTCGTTGCTCAAGAAAGGTATTGCCGGGGGCATCACTTTGACCCAGCCGCTGTTTGCCGGCGGACAGATTGTGAATGGCAACCGCCTTGCCAACATCGGAGTGGAGGTGAGCGAGGTGCAGCGCGAGCAAGCCGAGAACGAGGTGAGCCTGACGGTGGAACAATACTACTGGCAGGTGGTGACGCTGCAGGAGAAGCTCAACACGCTGTGTGCCATTGAGCAGCAGCTCGACACGCTGTGCCACGACGTGCAGGTGTCGGTGAATGCCGGGTTGACCACCCGCAACGACTTGCTGCAGGTGCAATTGAAGCAGAACGACGTGAAGAGCAGCCGCGTCAACTTGGAAAACGGGTTGGCTCTGAGCCGCATGATGCTTGCACAGTATATCGGTGCCGAAACCGACAGCATCGAGGTGGTGTGTGATGTGCCTACCGACGAGGTGCCGATGTTTCCGCAAGACATATATTGCGACCATGTGGGCGCATTGTCGCAGACTACCGGCTACCGCTTGCTTGAGAGCAACGTGAAGGCAAGCAAGTTGCAACAAAAGATGACAGTGGGAAAGAATATGCCCACGGTGGCTGTGGGCGGCAGCTTCATGCACGACAACCTCACCGACCGCGACAAGCCTGTGGCAATGGCGTTTGTGTCGGTGTCGATACCGCTGTCGGGCTGGTGGAGCGGTTCGCACGACATTAAGAAACAGAAGTTGGAGGTGGCAAATGCCGAAAACCTGCTTGCCGACAACTCCGAGTTGCTGGTGATAGGTATGCAGAAGTCGTGGAACGACTTGCAGGATGCCTACAAGCAGATGTTGATTGCCCACAACTCGATAGAGCAATCGACCGAGAACTTGCGGCTCAACGAGCAGTATTACCGTGCCGGAACGACCACGATGAGCGACTTGCTCGATGCTCAAAGCCTCTTCAGGCAGAGCCGTGACAAGTATGTCGATGCCTATTCGCAATACAGGATAAAGATTGTGGAATATTTGCAGGCGACTGGCAGATAAAAAAGCAATCACATGATAACACGCGAAGGGCGCAACCTCCCAACATCGGGGGGGTGCGCCCTTCGTCATTGTGTGAATGCTGGCGTATTTGTGTATTCCTGTGATGAAGGTATGTCACGGAATGCTGTATCACGGGGGGCGGCGAAGCCGTCCAACTATGCCATAACCGCCGGTGACGCAGCCACACGAAGTTGGCAAGGAACCGGCGGATACTGCTACTCCACAGTATAGGGCCTCGAAGAGGTCCAACGAAGCTCCATTGCAAAAACGTACAGGGCGGTTTGTAATGCTGTTTAAGCACTACCAAAGTGGCACGTTGGACCTCTTCGAGGCCCTGCTGTGAGTGGTGATGGTTGCCCGAGGGTTCCTTGCCCTAAAGGGCTGCGTCACCCCCGGTTAGCGCGAGGTTGGACGGCTTCGCCGCCCTGCTTTGTTGCTTCTAATAGGTTGTTTTAGTGTTCGCTAAATATACAATTTGTGCGGATGAGCCGCGGCACGCCACGGCTCTACGATAAATAAATGTGTTTGCAATTATGATACACTACTTTGTTAACAATAAAAAGGGTCGTGCCATTGCTCTGTGTGGAGCTTGACACGACCCTTGTGTGTTATAGTTGCGGTCTGTAACTTTTCGGAGTGCCCGATTGGTTAGATACCAAGGTCTTTTGCAACTTGTTCGATTTTCTTGTCGGCACGTTCGTTGGTAGCGTCATATTCGGCTGCCGATGCGAGAGTGTCGTGAACTTCGATGTAGAACTTAATCTTAGGCTCTGTTCCAGACGGGCGTACCGAAACCTTTGTTCCGTCTTCGGTGTAGAATTGAAGCACGTTTGAGGTTACAGGCATTTCGAGCTTGGTTACGTTGCCAGTCTTTACATCTTTCTCTTCGAGCGTGCTGAAGTCCTTGATGGTGACGATGGGCGAGCCAGCCAATTCCTTTGGAGGATTGGTGCGGAAGCCCTTCATGATTGCCACAATCTCGTCGGCACCAGTCTTGCCCGGGCGCACGAGCGACACGCCTTTCTCCTTCGAGTAGCCATAGGTCATGTATATGTCGATGAGCATCTCGTTCATGTCCATGCCCTTGTCTTTTGCCCATGCTGCGATTTCAGCCATCAGGGAGATTGCCGAAACCGAGTCTTTGTCGCGCACGAACTCTTCGGCAAGGAAGCCGTAGCTTTCTTCGCCACCGCCGAGGTAGCGTTTCTTGCCCTCGTTTTCTTTCATGATAGCTGCAATCCACTTGAAGCCGGTGTAGCAGTCATAGAGTTCCATGCCTTGCTTGCTGGCGATAGACTTGATGGTGTCGGTGGTGACGATTGTCTTTACGATATATTCGTTGCCGGTGAGGCGGCCGAGTTCCTTGTTGCGGGCGATGAGGTAGTAGAGGAATATCATCACTATCTGGTTGCCGTTGAGCAAGGCATATTCGCCCTTGGTGTTCTTGATTACCACACCCACGCGGTCGGCATCGGGGTCTGACGCCATAACGATGTCGGCATCCACTTCCTTGGCTTTTTCGATAGCCATGGCCATAGCCGAGGCGTTTTCGGGGTTGGGCGAGTCAACTGTCGGGAAGTCGCCGCTTTGCACGTCCTGTTCGGGAACGTGTATAACATTGGTGAAGCCCCAGTTGGCGAGCGAGCGCGGAATGAGGAACTTGCCAGTGCCGTGGATTGGAGTGTAAACAATCTTCAAGTCGTGGTTGCGGGCAATCACGTCGGGGCTAAGCGAGAGGGTCTTGATTTGGTCGATGAATTGGGCATCGATGTTTTCGCCGATTACCTCGATGAGGCTGTCGTCGCCCTTGAACTTGATTTGATCAACGCTTGTCACCTTGTTGACATACTCGATGGTCTTCACATCGTGCGGAGAAATCATCTGTGCGCCGTCGTTCCAGTAGGCTTTGTAGCCGTTATATTCCTTGGGGTTGTGTGAGGCGGTGATGATTACACCACTCTGGCAACCGAGCAGGCGAATGGCGAATGAAGTTTCGGGTGTGGGGCGCGGAGCGTCAAAGAGGTAAACCTTTATACCGTTTGCCGAGAAGATGTCGGCAACAATTTTTGAGAATTTGGTGCTGTTGTTGCGCACGTCGCAGCCAACAACCACCTTTATTTGGTCGAGGTCGGCGAAAGCGTCCTTTAGGTAGTTGGAAAGTCCTTGGGTAGCCATGCCGACGGTGTATATGTTCATGCGGTTGGAACCTACACCCATTATGCCGCGCAATCCGCCAGTGCCGAATTCAAGGTCTTTATAGAACGAGTCGATAAGCTCGGTCTTATCCTCGGCATCGAGCATACGTTGCACCTCGGCTTGGGTTTCCTTGTCGTAACCGTCGGTGAGCCACGTCTTGGCTTTGGCGATTACTTGTTGCAGTAATTGATTGTCTTCCATAATTGAATGGTATTTTATTGTTAATAATTTCCAGGTTAAATCTCTGAGCAAAAATAAGAAAAATATGATAGTTAGCCAAATCTATCTTTGTCAATTTGGGCAATTGCCGTCGGGCTGCCGTCAGTTGAAAAAGTGTGTGAACACCTTTATCATATTCTCGTGGTCGCTGGTAGAACCGGTTTCGCACACCGAGTGCATTGCCCACAACGGGTTGCCTACATCGACACCTTCGATGTCGATTTGTGATGTGAGTATGTTGCCCAGCGTCGAACCTCCGGCAACGTCGGAATGGTTGACGAAATACTGGTAGGGCGACCCTGCTTCTTCGCACAGGCTGCGGAAGATGGCTGCCGAATGGGCATCGGTCATGTATTTGCAGTTGGCGTTGATTTTTATCACCGGACCGCCGCCTATGGCAGGATGGTTGGTGGGGTCGAACTTCTCGGGATAATTGGGATGGAAGGCGTGGGCATTGTCAGCCGAAATCATGAACGACCGAGCTATGCCGCGCATGAAGTCTTCGTGCGAGCCGCCTTGCGCAAGGCAGATGCGCTGAATGATGTTGGCAAGCACGGGCGATGCCGCACCCTGCTTGGTGCCGCTGCCGGTCTCTTCGTTGTCGAAGATGGCGGCGATGCGCGTCGTGCCTGTTCCGCTGCCCTCGATGATAGCCGTGATGGCTGCGTGAACCATGCTTAGGTCGTCGATGCGCCCCGAGCACACAAATTCGTTGTTAAGCCCCGTGAGTGTGGCACGGTGGGTGTCGTAGAGCATGAGGTCGAAGTCGAGAATGTCGCCAGTTGCCACGTTGAGTTCTTTTGCAATGATGTCGAGCAGCAGGTTGTCTTTCTCGGCAGCCTCGGTGATGCGGCACAGCACGGGGAGCATATCCTTTTGCTTCGACAGCGGGTTGCCCTCGTTGACACCGCGGTTGAAGTGGATGGGCAGGTGTGGAATGACGAGCAACGGACGCTCAATCTTGATTAGCCTTGTGACGGGGCGCAATGCATCGCCGCTGCGCAAAATCACGCGCCCGGCAACCGACAACGGGCGGTCGAACCATGTGTAGAGTATGGGTCCGCCATAGACCTCGGTGTTGAGCTTCACTATCCCCCCTTCGGCAAGCATTGCCGCATGAGGCTTGATGCGAAAGCATGGCGAGTCGCTGTGGGCGGCGATTATCCTCACCCCGGCATCGGCAACTGGTGTGCTGCCTATTGTGAAGGCAAATATTGCAGAGTCGTTTTTGGTGGTGAAATACTTGCCACCGGGCGAAAGTTGCCACTTGTCGCCCAGGTCGATTTCGGTGAACCCGTTTTCGACGAGCATCTTCTTGCATGAGTCAACAGCAAGGAAATTGCAAGGGCTGTTGTCGAGGAACTCGAGTAGTGAACTTATGTGCTTGCTCATAAAAAAGTCGTTATTTGGTTTTTTGTAGGTAGGATTATGCCTTGTAATAAATCGAGTGCAGTGCCCGCAGCACGTTGCATAGCGTCTGCCCCCAATAGGTGTCGAAGTCGGCTTTTATCGCCGCGATGGCTTCCAAGATGGTCTCGTTGGTGGCATCTTTCACCGTAGCCACGAAGTTGTAGAGCGGCTGGTAGATGTCGGCGAGGTTTTCGCTTATGTTGGTGCTGATGGGCGTGTCGGAATATTTCATGTCGTCGATGAAGACTTCGAGGTAGGTGTCGTCCTCGCCAATGATGCGGCTCATGTTGGCTCGCGCCGCGTCATAGTCGTTTTCGTCGAGGAAGCTGTCGATATATCCGCCAGTCTCGTTTTCGTCGTCAATTTTTATGTCCGAAGCCGAAATGTAGAGCCGCGGCAGCAACTTCAGCATTTCGGCGATGAAAGCCGAGCGTTCGCCATATTCAAACACGTTTTCTACGGCATGGCAATATTCATTGGCAAGTGCAATGAACGCAAGGCTGTTGGGGCTTAAATTGTTTTCTTGGGGCATTATTTTGCTGTGTATAGATTGTGTCGTTTTATGTATTGGTAAACATCGTCGGGCAGGTAGTATGACACGTCGTGGGAGTGTGACAACTTCTCGCGTATCATGGTGGATGAAATTTCTATCAACGGCGAGTCGAGGGCTTTGACTTTGTTGCTCAGTTCTGCCGGGATTGAAATTTCGTAACCCCGTCGAGGATATACATATATGTGGTGGTTTGCTATTATCTCGTCGTGATTTTTCCAACGGTTGAATATCGCCCAGTTGTCGGCACCGATGACAAGGACAAATTCGTCGTCGGGGAACTTCTCAGCAAGCGCGTGCAGTGTGTTGATGGTGTAGGAGGGCTGGGGCAGTGAAAATTCGAGCCCCGACGTGATGACACCCTCGAAACGGCTTGCCACCATCTCGGTCATGCGCAGGCGGTGCAGGTCGAGCGAGCGGTCGTAGCCCTCTTTCAAGGGGTTTTGTGGAGCCACCATCAGCCACACGGCATCGAGGTCGGTGTCGTTGATGAGGTAGTTGGTGAGGATTGCGTGCCCTGTGTGGATGGGGTTGAACGACCCGCCGAAAATGCCTATCTTCATGAGAATGAGCCTCCTTGCAAGCGTGTGTGGGCTTATTCGTTGATAAACGCCTTTATCAGCTCTTCGGTCTCCCTCACTGCCACTTCGAGGCGGTCGTTGACAACGATTTTGTCGAAATGGCACGATTGCGCGATTTCAAAGCCGGCTTTTTCCACACGTTGCGCAATAGCCTCGGGCGAGTCGGTGCCACGGTCGTTGAGGCGTTGCCGCAGGGTGTCGATGCTTGGCGGCTGAATGAAAATCGACAGGGCATCGTCGCCGAACTTCTGCTTCACGTTGATGCCGCCCATCACGTCGATGTCGAGTATCACGTTGCGCCCCTTGTCGCGAATACGGTCGATTTCGCTGCGCGGAGTTCCATAGAAGCGGCCCGGATACACCTCCTCATATTCTATGAGTTGGTCGTTGGCGATGGCATTTTTGAAGTCATCGACCGACATGAAGTAGTAGTTCACGCCGTTGCTCTCGCCGCGCCGCGGCTCGCGGGTGGTTGCCGAAATTGAAAATTCGAGTTTCAATTCAGGATTTTTTATAATCTCGTTGATTATTGTCGATTTTCCGCAGCCCGAAGGAGCCGAAATTATGATGAGTTTTCCTTTTTTCATCGATGGATTACATTACGTTGAGAACCTGTTCCTTTATTTGTTCGAGCTCGTCTTTCATCTTCACCACGATGATTTGCATTTCGGCATGGTTCGATTTTGAGCCGAGCGTGTTGATTTCCCTGCCCATTTCCTGGCTGATGAATCCAAGTTTCTTGCCTTGTCCGTGGCCGTTGTCGAGCGTCTCGATGAAGTAGTCGAGGTGGTTTTGCAACCGCAATTTTTCTTCGTTGATGTCTAATTTCTCGATATAGAAAATCATTTCCTGCTCAAAGCGGTTGTGGTCATACTCCACGCCTTCGAGCTTGGCGAGCGAGTCGAGTATGCGGGCTTTGATTTTGGTGATGCGGTCGGCCTCGTGTGGGGCGACTTCGGCAAGCAGGTTCCTGATATTGTCGATTTTCTGCCTGAAGAAAGTTTCAAGGCGGTTGCCCTCCTGCGTGCGGAATTCGATGAGTGCTTCGGTGGCTTGTGCCACAGCCTGCTTTATGCTTTCAATTTCGCCATCTTCAATCTCGTTGCTGTTTGAGTCGGTCTTAATCGCCTCGGGAAGCCGCAGCAGCGTAGCAAACCAGTCTTGCGGCTCTGGCACGTTGAGCGAGAGGGCAAGTTCTTGCAATTGTTGCTTGTAGGACTTGATTAGCGGAATGTTGAGTGTGGCAGTGGGCGAGTCGTCGTTGGCTTCGGTGTATATGAACAAGTCAACCTTTCCCCGTTCGAGCGACTTTGCCACCATGTTTCGCAATTCAAGTTCAATTTCCCTGTATGCCTGCGGCAGGCGTATTGCAATGTCTAATTGTTTGCTGTTTAAGGATTTGATTTCGGCGGTTATTTTCTTGTTGTTGAAAATTACCACAGTCTTCCCAAATCCAGTCATCGATAATATCATTGTCGTGCTTTTTTTGCAAAATTAATGGAAAATAAAGAAAGGTGTGGCATAAATGAGGAAAAAAACAATTAATTTTGCATAGATTTTCAATAGACAGAAATGCCGACGATATTAAATATAGAAACTTCGACCGACGTGTGTTCGGTGGCGTTGACGCAAGACGGGCAGGTGCTTGAGCATCACGAAGATTATGAGGGCCATAACCATGCCGTGGTGTTGAGCCGCTTTGTGGAAAGTTGTGTCACTTATGCGCGTACACGCGACTTGAAGCTCGATGCCGTTGCCGTGAGCATCGGTCCCGGGTCATACACGGGCTTGCGCATAGGGTTGTCCGAGGCAAAGGGGCTTTGCTTCGGGCTGTCGGTGCCTTTGATAGGAGTCAACACGCTGCAATTGCTTGTGGTGTCAACGATGTTTGCCAACTTCTTCGACGAGGACAACCTGCTATATGTTCCCATGCTCGATGCCCGCCGCAAGGAGGTCTATACGGCGGTCTATACTCCAGCACTCGAAGCCATGCTCGAACCGCAGCCCATGATACTCGATGCCGACTCGTATGCGCAGTTCCGCAAGGAGCACGTGCTGGTGATGATGGGCAACGGGTCGGACAAGGCGAAGGATATAATAACACCAGGCGACGATTTGCGCTATATCCCTGGAGTGAAGCCTGTGGCAATGGATATGCTGGCACTTGCCGAGAAGCACTTCCGTGAAGGACGGTTTATAGATGTGGCTTATTCGACACCCATGTACTTGAAGGAGTTCCAAGCCACTACGCCCAAGAAGTTGTTTTGACGATAAATAGTTGTTGCGAGTTTGCAGCAAATAATACTTTGGTTTATATTTGTACTTGATTTCACGAACTACATATTGTAAATGAGTTTAGAATACAATACACAAAAGGAGAAATTGGTATTGCCCGAGTATGGGCGTAATGTGCAACAGATGGTTGACTACTGTGTGACGATTCCCGACCGCGAGGAACGTACACGGTGTGCCAACACGATAATCCAAATCATGGGGAACCTGTTTCCACAGATTAAGGACGTGGACGACTACAAGCACAAGTTGTGGGATCATCTTGCCATTATGTCGGATTTCAAGCTCGACATCGATTTCCCGTGTGATGTGGTGAAAAAGGAGAGCCTTGTGAGCAAGCCCGAAAAGGTTGAATACAAGCTCGAACATATCAAATACCGCCACTATGGCAAGCTCATCGAGCAGATGATAGCCGAAGCATGCAAATACCCCGAGGGGGAAGAAAAAGATGCCTTGGTGTCGCTGATTGCCAACCACATGAAGAAATTGATATTCTCAATCAACAAGGAGGGCGTGGACGATGAGAAGATTCTCAAAGACTTGTACCACTACTCCAAGGGGAAAATAAATCTCGATGCGACAACATACAAGTTGCGCGAATTTAAGGAAGCTCCAGCACCAGCACCAGCGGCAGGCAAGAAGAAAAAGAAGAAATGACTGTCGGCGTGCGGTGGTGACTAAAATCATATTCACCTAATAACATGCAAAAGCCATGAGTACATTTGTCGTAGAAGGCGGACACCAATTGTGTGGCGAAATAATTCCACAGGGTGCCAAAAACGAAGCGTTGCAGATATTGTGTGCCACGTTGCTTACCGATGAGGAAGTGACTATCCACAACTTGCCCGACATACTCGACGTG
Organism: uncultured Bacteroidales bacterium; assembly: GCA_949285735.1. Taxonomy (GTDB): domain Bacteria; phylum Bacteroidota; class Bacteroidia; order Bacteroidales; family Muribaculaceae; genus Avimuribaculum. Next base: position 52,591 of record CASEAQ010000021.1, on the reverse strand, counting down.
AACAACCTCATATCGTTGTTGAAAGATATGGGGGTGTCGGTGACGAGGGCAGGGGAGTCGTCATATACGTTCCAAGCCAAAGCTATAAACGTCGCATATCTCGAAACGCCAGAATTTTGTAAAAAAATGTCGTCGTTGCGGGGATCGGTGATGATTATAGGGCCGCTTCTTGCCCGGTACGGGTATGCCATATTGCCGAAACCTGGCGGTGACAAGATAGGCCGCCGCCGGCTCGATACCCATTTCCTTGGGATAATGAAACTTGGAGCAACATTCGACTACAAGTCCGACCGCCACCTATATGAAATCAGGGCGGAGCGGTTGCATGGCGAGTATATGTTGCTCGACGAGGCTTCGGTGACAGGCACTGCCAATATTTTGATGGCTGCCGTGCTTGCCGAAGGAACGACTACGATATACAATGCCGCCTGCGAGCCCTATCTGCAACAGTTGTCGAGAATGCTGGTCGCGATGGGAGCAAAAATCTCGGGCATAGGTTCCAACTTGCTGACGGTGGATGGCGTAGCCAGCTTGCATGGCTGCCAACACACGATTCTGCCCGACATGATTGAAGTGGGCAGCTTCATCGGCATGGCGGCAATGACTGGCTCGGACATAACATTGAAGAATGTTTCCATCAAAGACCTCGGCATCATTCCCGACAGCTTCAAGCGGCTTGGGGTGAAGCTCGATGTGGTGGGCGACGACATACACATACCGTCGCAAGACGTGTATGAGATCGAAACCTTTATCGATGGGTCGATAATGAACATTGCCGACGCTCCGTGGCCCGGTTTGTCGCCCGACTTGCTCAGCGTGATGCTCGTGGTGGCTACCCAAGCCAAGGGGTGCGTGCTTATACACCAGAAGATGTTTGAGAGCCGCTTGTTCTTCGTTGACAAGCTGATAGACATGGGTGCGCAAATCATATTGTGCGACCCGCACCGCGCAGCAGTCATCGGGCTTGGACGGCGCAACTCGTTGCGGGCTTCCAACATGGTATCGCCCGACATACGTGCCGGCATAGCATTGTTGATAGCTGCAATGTCGGCGCGCGGTACGAGCTATATCCATAACATCGACCAAATCGATCGTGGATACCAGGACATCGACAAGCGGTTGAATGCCATCGGGGCTAATATAATCAGAACATCTTGACACCAATTATTATAAAGCAAAGAGATGATTACTCGCGACGAATTGATTGAGATAGGAATGTTCAACAAGCCTCATGGCGTGGACGGAGAGATAAGTGCCACATTCGACTGCGACGGAGAAACTGCAAGGGAGTTCAGTTGCTTCGTGTGTGACATCGATGGCATATTCGTGCCTTTTTTCGCCGACTCGGTGCGTAGCAAAGGGGCTATGACGTTGCTGTTGAAATTCAGTGGCATGGACAGTGCCGAGGCGGTGCGCCGGCTTGTCAACAAGACGGTGTATGTGCCCAAGCGCGAGTATGAAGCACTGCAAGATGTGGAGGATGGTGATGAAGTGCCCACCGACTATTTCATAGGCTACACGCTGACCGACGGCGATGACGTGGTGGGCGAGATAGTTGACATTGACGATGCCACCGAAAATGTGCTTTTCGTGGTGGAACGTGGCGACGGCACGACGGTACTTGTGCCGGCAGCCGATGAACTTGTAACCAATATCGACCTTGAGGGCAAGGTAATAGCTATGTCCTTGCCCGAGGGGTTGTTTAACGTATAGACATCATAAAAAAATTATCTTCTAAAAAATCACATTATAATTTCTTATTTTTTTATCTTAGAAAACAACACAATGGAAACTAAGGAGTTTGATGAAAACGATGCAATATCGTTCATCAGGAGCTATGTGCCGAAAGAAATCAGAAACAAGTATAGCGACGACGATATACTGCTTTTGATTGATACTATGTTTGACTATTTTGAGAAAGGCGACGAGGACGAAGTTTTGTATGACGACGATGTGGTTGACGAGAACAACATCAACGAAATCGTCAACTATGTCAAAAAGAGTTTACGAAAGGATCCCGACAACCAGATTGATGTCGAAGACATAAAATACTTGGTCGAGGGCGAATTGGAATATGAAAATACATTGGAAGACGAAGAATAGAATTAGCAGACGCATAACAATGTTGGTAGCCTGCATGGTTGTGACAGCAGCCATGCAGGTTATTGCGTCTAACGGCGGCAACGCCGAGGCATATAATGAGAGTATAACCGTTCCCGAAGTCGAGGAGGGCGGGAAAAGCTATGTGCGCGATTACCAGATGACAAAGGCGAAATCGCTCGTGAAGGCAGGCTTTGAGGTGGAGATGATGAGGCACCGCGAGGTGATTGTGGTCATTGTGCCTGCACACCAGCTTTTTGCCCCCGGCAGTGCCAAGATTACGGCGAAGGGTGAGCGCAGGTTGCGCACGGTGGTGTCATACTTCGTGTCGCCCGGGTTTTACCGCATAGTGGTGGCAGGATATACCGACAACACGGGTAACGAGGCATATTGCCAGCGACGCAGCACCGAGCAGGCGACAGCCGTGGCTGACTGGTTGCGCAAGGAAACCGCCGACAAGCATGAGATTGTCGAGTTTGGCATGGGCAATGCCAGTCCGCTGCTGCCCAACAACACGGTAGCCAACCGTGCCGTTAACCGCCGCATCGAGATATTGCTCGTGCCTGGAGAGGGGCTTATAGAGCAGGCTATGTAATAGCTGTGATTTAGTCTGTCCGGGACGCTTCCGAGCTGCCGTTTTCGGCAGTTGGCTCGCCAAATGACGCAGATAATAATCGAAACACCTCGAAAATAAGCCTCAAATCGTCGAACAAAAAAAGAAAACAACGTCTAATCGGGAATTATTGCTAACTTTGCCAAAAAATAATATAAAAACAGTAATGGCAAAGGAGCTGAAAGATTTAACCAAGCGATCGGAGAATTATTCGCAATGGTATAATGAATTGGTTGTAAAAGCCGACCTCGCCGAGCAATCGGCTGTGAGGGGGTGCATGGTGATAAAGCCCTACGGGTATGCGATATGGGAAAAGATGCAGCGCGAGCTCGACCGTATGTTCAAGGAAACCGGGCACGTGAATGCCTATTTCCCGTTGCTCATTCCCAAGTCGTTTCTTTGCAAGGAAGCCGACCACGTGGAAGGTTTTGCAAAGGAGTGTGCAGTGGTTACACACTACCGCTTGAAGAACGACCCCGAGGGGCGTGGCGTGGTGGTTGACCCCGATGCCCGCCTTGAAGAGGAGTTGATAATACGCCCGACATCTGAAACTATTATATGGAATACCTACCGCAACTGGATTAAGTCGTATCGCGACCTGCCCATCTTGTGCAATCAATGGGCAAACGTGCTGCGCTGGGAAATGCGTACACGCATGTTTTTGCGTACTGCTGAATTCTTGTGGCAGGAGGGGCACACAGCCCACGCCACCAAGGAGGAAGCGATGGAAGAGGCAGTGAGAATGCTTAACGTGTATGCCGATTTTGCCGAACGCTATATGGCTGTTCCGGTGATAAAGGGTGTGAAGTCGGCAAACGAACGTTTTGCTGGCGCGCTCGAAACCTACACCATCGAGGCAATGATGCAAGATGGCAAGGCATTGCAGTCGGGCACGTCACACTTTCTGGGGCAGAACTTTGCAAAGGCATTTGATGTTAAGTTCATCAACAAGAACAACGAACTCGAATATGTTTGGGCAACATCGTGGGGCGTGTCAACCCGCTTGATGGGTGCGTTGATTATGACCCACTCCGATGACAACGGCCTCGTGCTTCCGCCGCACCTCGCCCCGATACAAGTGGTGATAGTGCCTATCTACAAGAGTGCCGAGCAGCTTGATGAAATAAGCCGCAAGGTGGCTCCGATAGTGGAGAAGCTGCGCAACATGGGCATAAGCGTGAAGTATGACAATGCCGACAACAAGCGTCCGGGCTTCAAGTTTGCCGACTATGAGTTGAAGGGTGTGCCTGTGCGTCTGGCACTCGGCGCCCGCGACCTCGAAAACGGCACTGTCGAGGTGATGCGCCGCGACACGCTCGAAAAGCACACCGAGCCTATCGAGGGTATCGAGGAACGCGTGCAAAAGTTGCTTGAGGAGATACAGGCGAACATATACCAAAAGGCATTGGCGTTGCGTGAATCGAAAACGATTACAGTTGACACTTACGACGAGTTTAAGGAGAAAATCGAGCAAGGCGGATTTATCCTTGCCCACTGGGATGGCACTCCCGAGACCGAAGAGAAGGTTAAGGAAGAAACCAAAGCCACGATACGCTGCATTCCGTTCGATGGCGACAAGACGACTCCAGGCAAGTGCATGGTGACTGGCCGCCCGTCGGCACAGCGCGTGATTTTCGCCCGCAATTATTGACCTATATTCAGGGAACAACGGCTGCACATAGTAGCCGACCATATAGCACAAGGGAACGGCATTGCGTCCGTTCCCTTGTGCTATGATTGTATAAGCCTTTTAATCCAATATTGGTCACTTAGTTTGGAGTCAAGCGGTTTAGCAATGCCTGCGACTTGCGGTATGCGGCATTGGCAGTCCATTGTGGCTTTGCTCGTAGTATTTTCAATAAACATATAATGAAAGATTGCGGAGGTGTTCAACTTTGTTGGGAAATGTGCTTTCAATATTGCGCTATAATGAGTGTTATTTGTGTAAAATTCAAGTGACAGCGTGGCGGAATATGTGCGGTGTGTAATTGTGATTTTATGTAAATTGTGCAAAATTTCAATATTTTCAAAAAAATTACGGCAAAATGATTTCATAATCCGTTTTTATGTATATATTTGCAATCGAAGTCTGATTATTAATTTAAAAAAATTATCTATTATGAAAAGACTAATTACTTATTTGTCGTGTGCTACATTGGTGGTGGCAGGAAGCTATGCTTTCCAGCGAGTTGCCAGGCAAGCGATACCAACTGCAGAAGTGCCTACAACGCAGATGCTGCAAAGGAAAGTCAGCCAACAGGTCAACCTTCAATTATGTGAGGATAATGCCTCGGCGCAGAAGTTGAGCGAACGCAAGACGATGCAGGTTGCCGACCCAAGGATGCGTCAGGCCGTGCAAGTGCGTAAAAAAGCAGAAACCACCACGAGAGTGAAAACGGCTGCAACGCAACCACTCGCTGACCCATCGCCAGTGGCTGCACCGTTTGTGTGCGATTTCGATACCGAAGAGTCGTTCATCAACAACTGGACAACTGTCGATGCCAACAGCGATGGTACTACATGGACATATGACGGCGACAATGGTTTTGCTATTCTGATGTATAACTCGACCTTGCAGTCGGATGACTACCTCGTCACAGCCAATCCGATTACCCTTGCAAGCGGTGATGCTTATGTGGCTATCGACTTCGGCGGCGCATCGACTTCATACTACGAAAGCATCGAAATCTTGTATGGCACCTCGCCCGATGTCAACAGCATGACTACCATTGAATCATATATCGACTACCAAGGTGGCTACATATATAGCGAACAAATAGCTCTCACCATTCCAGAGGGCGGCGACTACTATTTTGCTATACACGGATGCTCGGAACCCGACCAATACTACGCATTTATCGATAAAATCGAGATTAACAGTGGAAAATTTATCGGGCAGGCAGACCTCGGCGTGATGCAAGTAACATTGCCAGCACCAAGCCCGTCGTTGACTTCCAGCGAAACGGTGAGCGTGACAATAGGCAACTATGGTACTTGCGACGTGTCGTCCTACTCGCTGTCCATGAGCGTGGAATGCAACGGGTCGCAGCAGACAAGCCCATTGCAAACCGTTGATGCAACGTTGACACAAGGCAATATTGCAATAGTCGAACTCGATATGCCAGCCGATATGTCGGCAGCAGGTGTATATACCGTCACAGTCACCGTGAGCGATGTTGTTCCTGCTGGAGACGGCCGCGAGGAAGAAGCTTTTGACAATAATTCGCTATCGGCTTCGACCACCCACTTCGGCACTACCGATGTGCCATTTGTTACCGACTTCTCTGCGGGTGAACAACCTGAAGCCTGGAGCAGCAATGGCAGCTGGGAATATGTATCCGACTACCAGGCGATAGCTTGCATCGGGAATACACCGCTCTACTCACAAGGTGTCAACCTTGAGGCAGGCAAGAGCTACCGCATAGAATACAACTATATGGCAGGTTACGACTTCTTGGGATTTTTCACATATACCGAAAGTTTCACCCTGTCGTGCGGTATCGCAGGTGAGGAAATGAGCGTCATCGACGAAGCCATCGACGACTACACAGGCGACGCATTCGTTGACCGCGAAGCCACATTCAATTGCGAGCAATCGGGTGTTTACCAATTTGCATTCGCTCAAGATGAACCCGCAGGCTCATTCTTCATTTCAAGTATCAGCATCAGCGAGATAACTGGCTGTGACCTTGCAATCACAAGCATAAGCGGTTGTCCGACGATGCTTCCAACTTCCCAGTCGGCACAGGCTACAGTGGTAGTAGCCAACCGCGGAGCCGGCAGCTATGGCGGCACATTGTCGGTAATCGTTGACGGCAGCACTATTGCCACAGCCACGGTTCCATCAATCGCATCAGGCTCAACGACAACAGTGCCTATCGAATTTGCTCTCTCGAGTGCAAGTGCAGGAACTGCAGCCGATGTGGAATTTGAGGTTGAAGTCACTGGCGGTGAAGACGGCAATGCTGGCAATAACACTGTAACAGCGACAATTACAGCCACCGAGGAGGTGCTCGCCTATGACCACACCACAGACGGCATGTATATCGAGGATTACTGTATCGGCGTTGGCGGCGGTGCCTATGTGGGCGGCACACAAATCCACTTGGCAACCGAGGACGTCCTCACTGGAATCTCTATCGGTTGGGGGGCTGCCGATGGGCAGGACATAGAGTTGTCGCTCTACAAGTTCGATCCGACCGCAGTAGTTGAGGAAGGTGTTTATATGCTTGGTGAACAGGTTCTTGCTGTGCAAGTAAACCAAGGTACCGAAAACGGGCAAATCGACTATGCTATAAGTCCACGTGTAATAGAACCAGGCGATTACTTGCTGTGCGTCGGCTGCTCGGGATACTGCCTCGTTACCGATATGGTGACACCTGGCTCGCTCTACCTCATCAATGGCGACTATGTCATCGACCAGTCGTCTGCCAACCTTGGCACCCCGGCAATCCGCGCCATATTCGGCGAGGGTGAGCCTATCGCACACGACCTGATGGTGGACGGCATTCTGTCGCCCGACGGTGAAGGCATATTTGCAAGCAACCAGCCAATCGTAGTGCAAGTGACCAACAATGGTAGCGAAACTGCCAACGGTACTATTGAAGTGACAGTCAATGGCACGGCACTTGAGGCACAGGCTGTAACGCTCGAAGGGTATGCCTCGGCAAGCTACACGTTCACAGCCGACATGGCTACTCCGGGCGACTATACCATCGTGGCAACAGCCACGCTCGAAGGTGACGAGAACCCCGACAACAACAGCGTGGAAAAGACCGTAACAAGTGCCGAACCGCTCGACCCATACACTATGGACTTTGAAGGTTGCGCAGACTTTGCCATCGACAACTTCAACCCGGCATGGATTTCGGTCGATGGCGACCAGTCGGAAGTTTATGGGTTCAATGGTATCACATTCCCGATGCCAGAAGACTACACATTAGGTTTCATGGCATTCAACCCCTACAACACCACACCGTCGCTTTATGAATCGGCAGGAACTGCACCTTATAGCGGACAACGCTTCGGTGCCGTGTTTGCAGCCACGAGCTTGCTCAATGACGACTGGCTCATCTCGCCGCTGCTGCTCATGCCCGAAGATGGTGCGGCACTCGAAATGCAAGTACAGTCATACACTGGCGATTATGGACTTGAACAGTATGAAGTGTGCGTATCTACCACCGACAACGACCCGGCAAGTTTCACTGTCGTAGCATCGGGAAGCGCACCAGCCGGCGAATGGACGCAAGTCGATGTTGACCTCAGCGAATATGCAGGGCAAAACGTCTATGTCGCAATACACTGCGTGTCGGAAGACGCATTCATCTTCATGGTTGATGATATCATAGTGTCAAAGCCTGCTTCGGGTGTGGGCACCATAGCTATCGACAAGTCACTCAGCCTCTATCCCAATCCAGTGAGCGAAACACTCGTCATAAGCTCCACAGGCAGCGAGATTGAGAGCGTGGCAATCTACTCGGCATCGGGCGCGATGGTAGGCTCGGCAACCGTGGGCAGCAGCGAACTGCGCTATAACGTTACTGGCCTTGCCGACGGCATCTACGTTGCCAAGGTACAGACTGCCGACGGCACTCAAGCAATGCGCTTCATTGTTAAATAATCGTTAGTAACGATTATCAATTAACGGGGACTGTGTCAAACATTGGCACAGTCCTTTTTTGTGGCTCTCGCGGTGGAATAAAAAAAGGACACACGAGCCGAGTGTCCTTATAATTTAGTAGTAGTGGGGAATTAGTAGTCCATGTCGTAGCCGCCGTCCATGCTTCCGCCTTCACCGTTGCCACTGGGGCGTTTGTCGGGCTTGCGGGCTTTGGCGTTGCCAAAGCTATAGGATACCGAGAATTGTACGCGTCTGCCTCCGCCGCGACGTTCGGCTTCTTGCACGAAGTCTGAGCCGTAGGTCATTTGGTTCCATTTGCGGGAATCGAGCAGGTCGCGCACGTTTACCGAGAACGACCAGTCGCCGAGCGACTTCTTGATGCCGCCATCAATGCGGTAGCGCGGTTCGCGCGACCCTTGTGCCAATATCTGGCGGGAGTGGTAACGCCCTGTCATTTGCAGGTTCAAGTCCCAAGGCAGCCTTATCGATGCCATTATGTTGAAGTTCCACGAGAAGTCGCTCTCTTCTTCGCCGATGACGGGCGTCGTGAGCCCCTCGGGCAGGAAGCTGAAGCCGTCGAGCTTGTTGTAATACAAGTTGACGGTGGTGGTGAGGTCGAGACGCTTGAACAAGTTGTTTTTAATAACAAATTCGGCACCTGTCTCAAGCGATTGCGACACGTTTTCGTTGGTGGTGTTCATCACGCCGTCGCGCATGAAGCTGATGCGTTGCATCACGTCGTCGGTAGAACGGTAGTATCCCGATACCGAAATCACGTGGTTGGTCCAATTCTTTATATAATTGAGCTCAAACGCATTGGAATACTGCGGTTGCAACTCGGGGTTGCCGTAGGAGATATTTGTCGGGTCGCTGATGTTGACAAAAGAATTCAATTGTCCACCCCACGGGCGGCGTATGCGCCGGGTGTAGTTGATTTGCAACTCGTTGTCCTTGGGTAGCGAGTACGACAGGAATAGGCTGGGGAACAATGCAAACTTGTCGGTAGTGAACGGCTTTATCTCGTTCTCCAGGTCGCCATACGCCAGCGATTTGGCTTCGTTGTGCCAATATTCGCCACGCAATCCTGCCGAGAAGCTGAAATCGCTGATTCTGCCTCCGAATGTCGCATACAAGGCTTGTATATTTTGGTCGTAGATGAAGCGGTTGTATAAGTCCTCGTCGAGCGGCATATCGGTTTCGGTGGGGCCCGTCCAAGTGGTCATTGGGCTGTCTTCATGGCTCAGAGTGCCTTTATATCCAGCCTCGATGCGGAATTTGTCGTTTATCTGGTTGGTGTAGTCGAGTTGGAATTCCCAGTTGTTTACTTTCACGTTGCTCTCTTGGTATTGCCAGTAGGTGTCGAGCGAGTCGGTATATTCATATTGCCGTTGATATGTGGTGTTGTTGGGCATACGCCATGCGTTGAACGACACCGAAGCCATCAAGTCGTGTCCCTCGCCAAATTCGTGGGAATAGTCGAGAGAGACGTTGCCGCCGCGTCCGTCACGGTCGCTGTCGCTATTGCTGAACCCCGACGAGAAGCTGCCGGGCACGGAGCTTTCGTAGTTGGTGCGCGAGCGGTTCCAGCCTCCGCCCACCATTCCGAATCCGCCGAGCGACAGTGCATCGGCATCGGTCAGGTGGTAGGTTGTTCCGGCGCGGAAGAAGAGCGACGTGTTGCGCCGCTCGGTATCGGCAAGCGAGTTGAGGAAGGTGCCGTCGTTGTATGTTCGGTATGAATTGTTATACCCTTCCCTGTGGCTGCTGCGCAAGCCGATGTTGGCGTATGCATCCCACTTTCCCACGTTCACATTGATGTTGCCGCCGGCATTGTATCCGCCTTGGGTGTTGGCTCCCACCTGCGCTCCGCCAAAGTAGCCAGCCTGGCGGTTTTTCTTCAGCACGATGTTTATGATGCCCGAAGTTCCTTCGGGGCTATATTTTGCCGAGGGGTTGGTTATCACTTCCACCTTTTCGATGGTTTCGGCAGGCAACTGTTCGAGTATCTGCCCTTGGTTGTCGGCGGTGAGCCCCGACGGGCGGCCGTTAATCCAAATTGTCACCGACGAGTTGCCGCGGAGAGATATTTCGCCGTCGTCGTCAACTTCGACCGACGGTATTGTTTCGAGTATTTCGCTTGCCGACGCACCTGCGGCTGCCACGTTTTGGTCAACGTTGAACACTTTTCGGTCGAGCTCGAAGCGCATTTGCGACTTCATGCCTATCACCTCCACCTCGTCGAGTATGTGGGTGTTTTCGTACAGTTCCACCACATTGAGGTCGAGCGACTGGTTGGACGAGTGCAATTCGGCATTGACCGAAGCTGCTTTGTAGCCGACGTATGACAGTTTCACTTGGTAGCTTCCCTCGGGTACATTTTTCAGCTGGAACGAGCCGTCGATTCCCGACATGGTGCCAACTGGCAGCTCCTTGCCACTTTGCTTGTTGCTCACTGTCACGTTCACAAATTCCATCGGCTTGTCGGTCGAGGAGTCGATAACCCTTCCTGTAATGATGCCGGCTTCTATCGAGGAATAATAAGATAACATTGCGATTGCCAACGTCGCCACTGTCTTGCGTACCATCTATAAAATATAAACCTAAATATATTGTTTGTTGTAGATTAATTGTGTGTTATTGCCCATCGGTGTCGAGTGGTGCAATATTTCTCATATACATTAGATGCAGCAAATACTTAAAAGTTAAATCAGGATTGTAGAAATTTTTGTGATACTTTTCGGTATGCCAATCTATGTCTATTATAAATGCAAATATATGTATTTAATAATATTTCTGCCAATGTCGGGGCATTGGATTTATGCACTATAAATAATAATTAGCAATCTTTTGTATTGCTGAGTCGGCCAAGCAGGCTTGCTTTCATCACACCTGTTGCACACACCACTCCAATTGCATCGGCAACGAAGTCGAGCAAGTCCATGCTGCGCCCGAGCCCCATGAGTTGTTGCAGTATTTCGATTAAGCCACCCAGCAGGATTACAGCCACCGCTATTGCCACCACCTGCCACTGGCGCAACTGGCGTGGCAATGCAGCCTTGGCACAATCGAAAAGGTATGCCGCCGACAAGGCAAAAAACATTGCAAAGTGCATAATCTTGTCGGCACCGGGAAAGTCGAACAGCCCACCTCCTCCGATGGGTTGTGGCGCGAGGCACAGGTAAAGGATAGCCAATGTGAGCAACACCGACAAGATGCCGGTAGGAATCTTGAGCAATAATTTTATCATACTATTTGCCATAAATTAACGCTGCAAAATTAGTGAAATATGTGGTAAAAATTAATTACATTTGCAGTAATATATATCGTAAAGAATAAATATTATTGCTATAATTTTCAAATTATAAATATGGCTCAGAGCAATCATCATTCCACATTCGGGTCTAAGATAGGTGTCATTGCAGCCACCGTGGGGTCGGCTGTGGGGCTGGGTAATGTGTGGCGGTTCCCAAGTTTGGCGCAGTCGAACGGCGGAGCGGCTTTTCTTGTGCTTTATCTGTTGAGTATGGTGTTGATGGGTATTCCCGTGATGCTTGCCGAGACGTCGCTCGGCCGTGCCGGACGTTCCGACTCGGTGGGCGTGTTCAAGCGGCTCACGCCCAAAAGCCGATGGTGGATAACGGGGGTGATAGGCGTTGTGGCGTCTTACATAATCCTGTCGTATTATATGGTGGTGGCAGGATGGACGCTCGAATATATCTATCAGTCGGCTACGGGGTGGCTTTTTGAAGGAACGACCAACACGGCTACCGACTCGACGCTTTACCAGCAAAAAATGTCGGAGATGATTTCGTCGGGGTGGAATCCGCTACTGTGGACATACATTGTGATAGTCATCAACCTGCTGATACTCTTGAAAGGGGTGCAAAAGGGTATTGAAACGATGTCTAACATAATGATGCCCATGCTGTTTGTTATTTTGATTGTGTTTGTGGGCGTGGCAATGACGCTGCCCAACACCAAAGAGGGGCTGGAGTTTTTCCTGAAGCCCGATTTCAGCAAAATCAACATCGACGTGATGATGGCTGCGCTTGGGCAGGCATTCTTTTCAATGAGCCTTGGCATGGGCATACTCGTGACTTATTCGTCGTATTATCCCAAAGATGTGAAGCTCGCAAGCACTTCGTTCACCGTTACGGGGCTAAACTTCCTGGTGGCTTTCATGATGGGGCTTATAATATTCCCGGCGGTGATGAGCTTTAACGTGGTGATAAATCCCGACAGCCTTTCGGGCACGACGCTGGTGTTTGTGACGCTGCCCGAGGTGTTCAATTATATGGATATGCCGCGCTTTTGGGCTGTGATGTTTTTCACGTTGCTCTTCCTTGCTGCCGTCACGTCAACCATATCTATAGCCGAGGTGTCGATAGCTTTTGTGCGCGACCGTTTCCACACGTCGCGCGTGAAGGCTTGCTTTGTGGTGCTGCTTCCCATTTTCATCACCAGTGCCGTTTGCTCGTTGTCGCTTGGTGCAGTGCCTTGGCTCAAGATTGGCGGAATGGCTGTGTTTGACTTCCTCGATGCTATGACTACCAATGTGCTGCTGCCAATCAGTGCATTCTGTATATGCATATATGTGGGCTGGGTGATGCGCAAGCAATTTCTTCGTGACGAGCTCACCAACTACGGCTCGTTCAGGTCGTCGCTTGCCCCGGCAGTGGCATTTCTCATCAAGTGGGTGTGCCCCATATTGATAGCCATGATATTGGTGTCATATATCGTAACGCTGTTGTAATGGCACTCGGCGAGTGGTTCAAGATGTCGCGCCAGCAACGCATTGCGGCGATGGTGCTCGTGGTGCTTATAGTGGCGGTTGTGGCAGTGAGACTGTCGCTATCGCGCAGCAAGCCGTTGCCCGAGGAGGTGGAGCGGAGGGCTGTGGAGCTTGCCAAGTATCGCGCGGCAATCGACTCGGCAGGAATCGACACCGTGGAGCGGCAGCGCAAGAAGAGCGAACCGAAGCCGCCTGCCCCCGACAGGGAGATTGAGGCCATCGGCACATTTTAGAGGCTGTTCCCCCTCATTTGGTTAAAAAGAGGTGGGTACGAGTGCATTCTTGCTCTTGTGGGCAAGAAGAGGGGTAAAATATGCTTGAAATGTGCGAGATTCTTGCTTTTTGAGCCAAAAAAGCGACGTGCGGGCGTTAAAATGTTGCGTTTTGCTGTTTTTTGCTTTCCTATTGCTTGTGTTTTCGATATTTTTGCGTACCTTTGCAGCCAGAATTTTCATTTTAAAGTAAAAGCGAAATAATGAAAGCAAGCGAAGTACTAAATGATTTGAAACGGCGCTTCCCAAATGAGCCCGAGTATCTGCAAGCAGTAGAAGAGGTTATAACCACTATTGAAGATGTATATAACGAGCATCCCGAATTTGAACGTTACAATCTGATTGAACGCTTGTGCATTCCCGATAGGATTTTCTCATTCAGGGTTACATGGATCGACGACAAGGGTCGCATTCAGAATAACATGGGTTACCGCGTTCAGCACAACAATGCCATCGGTCCCTACAAGGGTGGCATAAGGTTCCACGCATCGGTAAACCAGTCTATTCTTAAGTTCCTCGCATTCGAGCAAACGTTTAAGAACTCGCTTACTACGCTCGCCATGGGCGGTGGCAAAGGTGGGTCGGACTTCAACCCCAAGGGCAAGTCGGACATGGAAGTGATGCGCTTCTGCCAGGCATTCGTGGCTGAGTTGTGGCGTCACATCGGACCCGACACCGACGTTCCTGCCGGCGACATAGGCGTAGGTGGCCGTGAAGTGGGCTACATGTATGGCATGTACAAGAAGATGGCTCGCGAGAACACCGGTACGTTCACTGGCAAGGGCATGGAATTCGGCGGTTCGCTCATTCGCCCCGAGGCTACAGGATATGGCAACGTTTACTTCTTGCTCAATATGCTCGCAACGCGCGGCATCGACATCAAGGGCAAGCGTGTGGCAATATCGGGTTCGGGCAACGTGGCAACCTACACTGCCGAAAAGCTGTTGCAACTTGGCGCAAAGGTTATCACTCTGAGTGATTCCAATGGCACAATCTATGTTCCCGAGGGCATAACTCGCGAGCAACTCGACTATATCTTCCAATTGAAGAATGTTTACCGCGGCCGCATACGTGAATTTGCCGAGGAATATGGCTGCGAATACTTCGACGGTGGTCGTCCTTGGAGCGTACCATGCGACATTGCCATGCCGTCGGCTACCCAGAACGAACTTGATGGCGACGATGCCCGCACGTTGCTCGCCAACGGCTGCTTTGCAGTGTCGGAAGGTGCAAACATGCCTTCTACTCCCGAAGCTGTTCATGAGTTCATCAACGCCAAGATATTGTATGCTCCGGGCAAGGCTGCCAATGCAGGTGGTGTGTCGGTATCGGGCTTGGAAATGGCACAAAACTCGCAGAAGCTCACATGGAGCGCCGAGGAAGTTGATGCCAAGTTGAAGGGTATCATGGCTAATATCCACGAGCAGTGCTTGAAGTATGGCAAGCAGGAAGATGGCTACGTCAACTACGTGCGTGGTGCCAATGTAGCCGGCTTCATGAAGGTGGCTAAGGCTATGATGGCTCAGGGCGTATTGTAAAAAAAGGATATTTGATATATCGTTTATATTGTGGCTCACCGCACATTCTCTTGTGCGGTGAGCCGTTTTTTGCTGCTTGAGTGGCACGGCATGAATTTGGGAATTTTGCGAGGTTATTACGCATATTTATTGTAATTTTGCAGCCACTCAATGATTAATTATAAATTAAAAGCAGATTTATGGCTAATTGGTTTGAATGTAAGATTAGATATAGCAAGATTTTGGAAACCGGGTTGCAGAAGACTGTGACCGAGAACTACTTGGTTGACGCGTTGTCGTTTACCGAAGCCGAGGCTCGCATCACCGAGGAAATGTCGCCCTACATCTCGGGCGAGTTTACCGTGTCGGCTGTAAAGAGGGAGAAGATAAGCGACGTGTTCTACGACGCTACGGGCGACAAGTGGTATAAGGTGAAGACCAACTTTATCACCATCGACGAGAAGACTGCCGTGGAGAAGAAGACAGCGTCGTTTATGCTCGTGCAGGCAAGCGAGTTCAAGATGGCTCTCGACAACTTCATGGAAAACATGAAGGGCACGCTTGCCGACTTTGAAATTGCCTCGATTGTGGAAACGCCGTTGATGGACGTGTTCCCTGCCGACTTGAGCGGCAAGAAGGCGGCAGCCGAGAAACCTATCGAATAAAGGGAAGACGAGCGATGGACATCGAACATATAAAAGAAGAAATACAGAAATTGCACAGCGAGCTTCCCACTGGGGTGAAGCTCGTTGCTGTTTCTAAGTTCCACCCTGTGGAGGCACTGATGGCGGCATACGATGCCGGGCAGCGCATTTTCGGCGAGAGCCGTGCACAAGAGATTGGACCGAAGCACACTGCCATGCCGGGCGATGTGCAGTGGCACTTTATCGGGCACTTGCAGAGCAACAAGGTGCGGCAGATTGTGCCTTACGTTGCGCTTGTGCATAGCATCGACAGCGAGCGGCTGTTGCGCTGCGTCGATGACGAGGCGCGCCGCGCAGGGCGCACGGTCGATGTGCTGTTGCAGCTGCACGTGGCGCAGGAGGCGACAAAGTATGGGTTCACCATCGACGAGTGCCGCGGACTTGTCGATAGCGGAGTACTCGGCAGCCTTGCAAACGTGAATGTGCGCGGAGTGATGGGAATGGCAACCAACACCGACGACGAAGCTGAAATCGCCCGCGAGTTTCGTGCCATTCGCCACACGTTCGACGAGCTTAAATCATCTCATTTTGCCGCCAGCTCGAGTTTCGACACCGTGAGCATGGGCATGAGCGACGATTACCGCATAGCCGTTGCCGAAGGTTCGACAATGGTGCGCATCGGCACCACCATCTTCGGCACCCGAGAATACTGACGGCGCGCAGCCGTCACCCCCCTGGTGTTGCACAAATATCTATTCCCTCCATACAAAAATTGTCGAGTTGTTGCACAAATTCGACAATTTTTTGTGTAAATGCGCATTTAGTTTCTATATTTGTGGTGGAATGTTGATATAATAAGTCGAAGCGATGATTTTAAGGGTTACGATAGAAAATCTTTTTTCATTCAAAGATGAAACAGAAATTAGTTTTGTTGCCGGCAAGAGCGACAGGCACAACGAGCAAGTGAGCCGGGCTGAAAAGCGCGATGACATTTCTGTCCTAAAGGCTGGAATAATTTATGGTGCCAACGCCTCGGGGAAAAGCAACATAATAAAGTCGGTTGCGATAATACAGAAAATTGCTTTGGGCAGCGTTCCGCGAAAAGATATTGAACCCTTTAAGCTGGTTGAGCCAAATACCAAGCCGTCGAAAGTAGAGATAGAATTTAAAGCAGGAAAGCGGTATTTTGCCTACGGGGTGGAATTTAACATAAAAGGTATTGCCGAAGAATGGCTTTATGAAATCAATAGTAGAGCCGACAAGGAAATTTTTTCCCGTAGGACAACAGCGGTCGGCAATGAATTTACTTTCGGCAGTATAGATGGCGATGATGAGAACAGGCACTGTCGGAATATATAAAGCGAAACGGCAAGGGGCTTGATTGCATCAACATAGCGCATAATTGGCTGAAAGAGAACCTGAAAATAATATTTCCCGACTCTCGATATAGCGGCATATCTATCCGCATAGAGCGCGACAAGGAATTTGCTATGGCGACAAAGTCTTTGTTGGGATATTTCAACACAGGTATAGTTGATATAAGAAGAACCAAAATACAAAAAGAAAATCTCGATTTGCCCAAGGACTTGGTCGATGAGTTTTTGGCGGGGTCTGAGCCTAATAAGAATTTTTTGGTTTCTTCGCCAACCACAATTTACTTTTTTGAAACGAATGATAGCGGTATAACGACAATATACAAGCAAAATGCCATACATAGGAATGACGATGGTGGCGAAGTGTCATTTGACATGAACGAAGAGTCGGACGGCTCCCTTCGCTTGCTTGATTTCATACCCATGTTGATAGATTTGGGGCTGAACAACGAAATGGTTTATTTGATTGATGAAATAGACCGTAGTATGCACCCTATGTTGTCGCAAAAGTTGTTGGAATATTATTTTAGTCGTTTGTCAGACGGGCGTGATTGTCAGTTGGTATTCACCACTCATGAGTCTAACTTGCTTAATTTGGAATTGATTCGAGCCGACGAAGTGTGGTTTGTCGAGAAAGACCGAAATGGAGCGTCTCATTTGTATTCGCTTGCGGAATTTAAGCCACGTGAAGATATTCGCAAGGGGTATTTGCAAGGGCGATATGGCGCAATTCCCTTTTTTGCTCCGATAAAAGATTTAAAATGGTGAAGCCATGAGGAAACGAAAAGATTTCATACGGCTTGAAGGTACACGGTCGGCTCGGCTCGTTGTTATAGCGGCAGAAGGACGAAGCACCGAGAATATATATTTTGAAGCGATGAAAGTGTCGTTGTGTGCGTCGGATGTGCATGTCGAGGTCTTGCACCGAGATTCCGACAGTTCAAGCCCGGAAAGTGTGAAAGCGCAGATTCAGGAATTTGTATCGGAATACAATATCGAGGATGATGACCAACTGTGGGTTGTCGTTGACAAAGACAGATGGGGCGACAAGATGTTGTCGTCGGTTGCTCAATATTGTGCAAAAGGCGATAATTTGTATTTTTGTTTAAGCAATCCATGTTTTGAACTCTGGCTGCTGTTGCATTTTGAAGATGTGGCATCTTATTCTCCCGAGCAGATGAAATTGCTTGCCGAAAACAAAAAGACATCAAGGCATGGCGAAACTTGGTTGAAAAGAAAAATGAAAGAACTGACGGGGCATTATCATGAAGCAGATTACGATGCAATGGCTATCATTAAAAACGTGGCAGTTGCGATAGACCGCGCCAAAGCATTGGACACGCGTCCTGCCGACCGATGGCCGCAGACGGTAGGAACGAGAGTGTATTTATTGGTGCAAAGCATAATGGGGCTGAAGTGATGCCTGCATTATGATTTGAGAAGTATGTGTGGGAATTTTTGCAATTTTGGGGCAAATTGTATCGTGGTTGGGGAATAATTGGTTACTTTTGCAAGTTGAATGCGAAAAAGGTGAGAATAATGTAAAAAACATATAAGCAAAATGACATCAACAACAATCAATCAACCTGCTACGCTGAGAGATTCGGCGGCAGTGCGCTGGACGGTGCTGCTGTTCCTTGCCGGCGCAATGTTCTGTTCCTACATTTTCATGGACATCTTGTCGCCCATCAAGGACTTGATGCAATCGACCCGCGGCTGGGACTCGACTGCATTCGGCACGATGCAGGGGTCGGAGACCTTCCTCAATGTGTTTGTATTCTTCCTGATTTTTGCCGGGATAATTCTCGACAAGATGGGTGTGCGCTTCACGGCGGTGCTGTCGGGGGCTGTGATGCTGGTGGGAGCAACCATCAACTGGTATGCAGTGACCGAGATGTTCCAAGGAACGGCACTCGAACAGTGGTTTACCGACAATCTTAATTACATTCCCGGTTTCGACGAACTTGGCATTTCGCCGTTCTACAAGGGTATGCCTGCTTCTGCCAAGTTGTCGGCAGTGGGCTTCATGATATTCGGTTGTGGCGTGGAGATGGCTGGCATCACGGTTTCGCGCGGAATCGTGAAGTGGTTCAAGGGGCGCGAAATGGCACTTGCGATGGGGTCGGAAATGGCTCTTGCCCGGTTGGGTGTTGCCACTTGCATGATATTCTCGCCGATGTTTGCACGGCTCGGCGGCGACATCGACGTGTCGCGCTCGGTGGCATTCGGCGTGGTGCTGCTCATGATTGCCTTGATAATGTTTATCGTTTACTTCTTCATGGACAAGAAACTCGACGCGCAGACGGGCGAGGCAGAGGAGAAGGACGACCCATTCAAGATAAGCGACATCGGCTCGATACTCAAGAGCGGCGGTTTCTGGCTTGTGGCACTGTTGTGCGTGCTTTATTATTCGGCAATTTTCCCGTTCCAGAAGTATGCAGTCAATATGCTCCAGTGCAATCTCGTGTTTGAAGAAGTGCCAGCCGATTCGTTCTGGGCTACCAACACGGTTACCGTCATACAATATTGCATAATGCTCGTGGTGGCTGCCGCATCGTTTGCCAGCAACTTCTGCAAGAAAGCCAATTTGCGGTATATCTTGTTGGGCATAGCCGTTGTGGCACTTGTGACGTTCTGTTACATGGGCTACATGAGGCAGAGTGCCGAGACGGTGTTTGCCGTGTTCCCGCTGCTTGCAGTGGGCATCACGCCTATACTTGGCAACTATGTCGATCACAAGGGTAAGGCTGCCACTATGCTCGTGCTCGGGTCGCTGCTGCTCATCTTCTGCCACCTGACCTTTGCGTTCGTGTTGCCCATGTTCAGCGACAATGCCGTGGGCGGCGTGATTGTGGCATATATCACCATTCTCGTGCTTGGTGCAAGTTTCTCGCTCGTTCCAGCTTCGTTGTGGCCAAGTGTGCCTAAGTTGGTTGACGCAAAGATTATAGGTAGTGCCTATGCGTTGATTTTCTGGATTCAGAACATTGGTTTGTGGCTGTTCCCGTTGCTCATAGGCAAGGTGCTCGACCAGACCAATCCGCAACTTGTCACCGACCTTGCCAACGGCGTTATTACTGCCGAGGAGGCAGCCGTGTCGTATGACTACACCGCTCCGCTGGTGATGCTTGCTTGCCTGGGCGTGGCTGCTTTGGTACTCGGACTGGTGCTGAAGGTGGTTGACAAGAAGAAGGGGCTTGGGCTTGAAGAGCCGAATGTGGTAGAATAGAAGAGTTTTTAATGCAAAGCAATATGTGAGGCGGCGGCAGAGGCTTCGGGCTTCTGCCGCTGCTGTATTTTATAGCAGTGCATAGTGTGGCGGCAGCCTTGGGGCAAATTCATTTAAAAAAAGAGTTGGACGGCTTTGCCGCCCTCGTTGTAGATATATTACATGAACTTTAAAAGAAAGAGCCGTGAAGGGGAAGAGGCCGTTTGTGCCTTTAATGGAAGATCCGCGCTGGCATGGGAAAATATTTTGTATATTGCTTGAAAATGCGGGGGCAAAATATTAAATTTGCATATCTATAAACTAACAGTATTGATTATGAAGAAACATAATTTTTATGCAGGACCATCTATCCTGAGTGAATATACAATAAACAACACCATCGAAGCCGTAAAGGATTTTGCCGGCACAGGGTTGTCGATATTGGAAATTTCGCACAGGAGCAAGGAGTTTTCGGCAGTGATTGAAGAAGCCGCTGCAATGGTAAAAGAATTGTTGGAAGTGCCAGAGGGTTATCATGTATTGTTCCTTGGTGGCGGTGCCAGCCTCCAGTTCTGCATGGTTCCATATAACTTGCTGAAGAACAAAGCAGCATACCTCGATACGGGTACATGGGCAAACAAGGCAATCAAGGAGGCAAAACTCTTTGGCGACGTTGACGTGGTTGCTTCGTCGAAAGAAGCCAATTACACATTTATCCCGAAGGATTACGTGATTCCAGCCGATGCCGACTATTTCCACATCACTACCAACAACACGATATATGGCACTGAATTGCGTACCGACCTTGACTCGCCAGTTCCAATGGTTGCCGATATGTCGAGCGACATTTTCTCGCGCCCTGTTGACGTGTCGAAGTATGATTTGATATATGCCGGCGCACAAAAGAATTTGGCTCCTGCTGGCGTTACACTCGTTATCGTAAAGGAATCGGCTGTGGGGCACGTTGACCGTGTCATACCCACCATGCTCGACTACCGCACCCACATCTCGAAGGGGTCGATGTTCAACACTCCGCCAGTGTTGCCTATCTACTCGGCATTGCAGACGCTGAAGTGGTATAAGGAAATGGGTGGCGTGAAGAAGCTCGAAGAACTCGACAAGGCAAAAGCCGCTGCACTGTATGACGCAATCGACAGCAGCAAGATGTTTGTGGGCACAACAGTTGCCGAAGACCGCTCTATAATGAATGTGTGCTTCGTAATGAAGCCCGAATATAAGGAGCTTGAAAAAGACTTCATCGATTTTGCATCGACCAAGGGCATCGTAGGCATCAAGGGGCACCGCAGCGTAGGCGGCTTCCGTGCATCGCTTTACAATGCAATGCCGATGTCGAGCGTGCAAGTGCTGATTGACGCAATGAAGGAATTTGAAAACAACCATTAATAAAACCAATTCCCATACTATGAAAATATTAGTAGCAACCGAAAAGCCTTTTGCGCCAGTGGCTGTGGAAGGTATCAGAGAGGTGGTCGAAGCCGCAGGACATGAATTGGTGTTGCTCGAAAAGGGTACGAAAGATGACCTGAAGGCTGCCGTTGCCGACGTCGCCGGGCTGATTGTCCGCAGTGACAAGGTTGACAAGGAAGTGCTTGATTGCGCCAAGGAACTGAAAGTGGTGGTACGCGCAGGTGCTGGATATGACAATATCGATCTGAACGAAGCCACAGCCAAGGGGATTTGCGTGATGAACACCCCGGGGCAGAACTCCAACGCAGTGGCAGAACTCGTTTTCGGCTTGTTGGTGATGCTCTACCGCAATTATTACAATGGCACATCGGGCAGCGAGTTGAAGGAGAAAACGATAGGTATCCATGCCTATGGACAGGTTGGCCGCAATGTAGCTCGCATAGCCAAGGGCTTTGGCATGACTGTCTTGGCTCACGACCCGTTTGTGAGCAACGAGGCTATGGAAGCCGAGGGGGTTACTCCAGTTGCCAGCGTTGAAGAGCTTTATGCCAAGAGCGACATCGTGTCGTTGCACATTCCTGCCAACGACAAGACCAAGAAGTCGGTGGTGAAGGAGTTGGTAGTGAAGTTGCCGAAGAAAGGCATCCTCATCAACACTGCCCGCAAGGAGGTTATCGACGAAGAGAGCCTTATGGCTGCGCTTGACGAACGTCAGGACTTGCGGTATATCGCCGATGTAAAGCCCGACCTTGCCGATGCAATGAAGGAACGCTTCGGCGACCGTGTGTTCTTCACTCCCAAGAAGATGGGCGCACAAACGTCAGAAGCCAACATTAAGGCAGGCATTGCGGCAGCCGAGCAAGTGGTTGCTTTCTTGAAAGATGGTTGGAACAAGTTCCAAGTGAATAAGTAATAACCGGATGCCGCAAGGCACACGATTATGATAAATGTTTTGGCGTGGAGGGGAATTTCTCCCTCTGCGCTTTTTTGTTGATTTTGTTTTTGGGGAAGTTGAGGGTGCGTCGGAATGTGGTTTTATGTTATCTTGTAGGGGCGCACGGTGTAGTTATGAGTGCAATTGTGGAAGCCTGTTGTGTCTGGTGGGTGTTGTGCAGGGTAGAGGGGGTAATTCTACAAAATTTCTTAATCTGTTTCTATATACGAGAATTATGCGCTAATTTTGTCAGTTATAAAATTTAAGCGTGGAAAAGAAGAAACAAATAGCTATATTGGGTAGCACCGGTTCGATAGGAAGGCAGACGCTCGACGTGATTGCCGAATATCCCGACTTGTTTGCCCCCTGCCTGCTTGTTGCCAACCGCAGTGTGGAATTGCTTGCCGAGCAAGCCATCAGGTTTCGTCCGCAGTGCGTAATTATTGGCGATGAAACGTTGCACGGCGAGTTGTGCAACCGACTGTCGGGCTTGGAAATAAAAGTGTTGGCTGGTGCCGATGCGATAGCCGATGCTGTAACGGCAGCTGAGATTGATACCGTGGTGACTGCAATGGTGGGGTATAGCGGACTTGCCCCCACGATTAATGCAATTAAGGCAGGGAAAGAAATAGCCCTTGCCAACAAGGAGACCCTTGTGGTGGCAGGCGAATTGATAACTTCGCTCGTGAAACAACATGGCACGCACCTCTATCCAATCGACTCGGAACACGGTGCCATTTACCAGTGCCTCGTAGGCGAAGACCCTTCGTCGGTGTCGAAGTTGCTACTCACGGCTTCGGGCGGACCGTTCCGTACCAAGAGCAAGGCTGATTTGCAGAATGTGACTAAAGCCGATGCCTTGCACCATCCAAACTGGAGCATGGGGGCAAAAATCACCATCGACTCGGCAACGATGATGAACAAGGGGTTTGAAGTGATTGAAGCTAAGTGGTTGTTTGGCATTGATGCCGACCGCATCGAGGTGGTTGTCCACCCGCAGTCGATAGTACATTCGATGGTGGAGTTTGTCGATGGGTCGGTAAAAGCCCAACTGGGCTTGCCCGATATGCATCTGCCCATTCGTTATGCTTTGGGGGTGCCTCGACGTTTGCCCTCGAGCGACCGCAGGCTCAGCGTTGCCGACTATGCGCAGCTCACGTTTGAGCAGCCCGACATGGACAAATTCCCGATGCTCGGCATGGCATTCGATGCAATCCGCCGGGGCGGAAACGTGCCATGTGTGCTCAATGCCGCCAATGAGGTGGCTGTAGCTGCATTCTTGCACGATGAGATACGCTTTGTGGATATTCCCGAGATGGTGCAGCACACTATCGACTCGATGGCGTTCATCGAGAAACCTACATACGATGATTTTGTGGTTACCAACCAAGAAGCGCGCCGTGTGGCATCGGCGTTGTTGCAAAAATAAAAAAGAACATATATAATTTCAGATGGAGACATTTTTGATTAAGGCAGCCCAATTGATGCTCGCATTTGCCATATTGGTGCTTGTGCATGAATTTGGGCATTATTTGTTTTCTCGGATTTTCGGCGTGAGGGTTGAGAAATTCTACTTGTTTTTCAATCCGTGGTTCACGCTATTCAAGTATAAGCCCAAGAAGAAAGAAGGTGCCGACGAGAACAAGGCTTCGTGGCGCGACACGGAGTATGGGATAGGGTGGTTGCCCCTTGGCGGCTATTGCAAGATAGCCGGCATGATCGACGAGTCGATGGACAAGGAGCAGATGAAGCAGCCCGTGAAGTCGTGGGAGTTCCGCGCCAAGCCGGCTTGGCAGCGATTGTTGATAATGGTGGGTGGAGTGTTGTTCAACTTCATTCTTGCCATAATCATTTACGCCGGCATGGTATATGCCTGGGGCGAACAGTATATCACATTCCGCGATGCTACCGAGGGCATGGAATTTTGTGAGTCGGCACATGAGATAGGCTTCAAGGATGGCGACATACCGCTTGCCGCCGACGGTGAGGAACTTTCCTACTTGAGTGGTGACGAATTGATGAAGATGCTTGGGGCAAAGACGGTGACCGTGTTGCGCAATGGCAGCGACACTATTGCAATCAATATTCCCGAGAATTACATTTTCACTGCCAATGCCGAGGCTGAGGAGGGGATACCCTTCATGATGTACCGCTATCCAGTAGTGGTTGCCGATGTGCAGCCTGGCATGGGCGCAAAAAAGGCTGGGCTGCAAAAGCTCGACAAGGTGATAGCCGTTGACTCGGTTGCCACAACAGCCTATACCGACTTCAAGAAACAGCTCGACCGCCATGCAGGAACCGTGGTGCCCGTGACCGTGCTACGTGACGGGAAGCCGTTGACGGTGAATGCCGAGATTGACAATTCGGGAAAATTGGGCATACTGCTTGCACCGATAACCGAGATATATAACACGACAACCAAGGAATATTCGCTGTGGGCTTCGATTCCGCGAGGCATATCGCTGGGGGTTGAGAAGTTGTCGAGCTATGTGTCGCAAATGAAGTACGTGTTCACGTCGGACGGCGTGCAGCAGCTTGGCGGCTTCGGTGCGATAGGCAGCATATTCCCTGAAAAATGGA
The DNA here is from genome assembly GCA_949285735.1 of uncultured Bacteroidales bacterium. Classification (GTDB taxonomy): domain Bacteria; phylum Bacteroidota; class Bacteroidia; order Bacteroidales; family Muribaculaceae; genus Avimuribaculum. Next base: position 27,510 of record CASEAQ010000021.1, on the reverse strand, counting down.
ATTGGGAATCATTCTGGTCGGTAACGGCATTCTTGTCGGTGATACTTGCATTCATGAACATATTGCCAATTCCGGCTCTCGACGGCGGCCATGTGCTGTTCCTGCTCTATGAGATAATTACGCGTCGTCAGCCGAGCGAGAAATTCATGGAAAATGCGCAGATTGCAGGAATGGCATTCTTGTTCCTGCTGCTCATTTATGCCAATGGCAACGATATATACAGGTTCTTTTTCAAATAGCAAAGCAACACGACTATGACATACAAGAAAGTGATATTGAAGAAAGGCAAGGAAGACTCGCTCAAGCGGTTCCACCCTTGGGTGTTCTCGGGAGCCATCGACTCAATCGACGAGACGGTTGAAGAGGGCGATACGGTGTCGGTGTATGCCGCCGACGGGTCGCTCATTGGCAACGGACATTTCCAAGTGGGCAGCATCTGCGTGAGAATGCTTGCGTGGGGCGACGGTGCCATCGACGAGGCGTTCTACCAAGAGCGATTGCAGGCTGCAATGGAGCTTCGCAAGAGCTTGCAGTTGCTGCGCGCCGACAACAACTCGTTTCGCCTTGTGCATGGTGAGGGCGACTTCCTGCCCGGTCTTGTGGTTGACGTGTATGGCTCGACAGCCGTCTTGCAGGCGCATTCGCCGGGTATGCACTTCGACAGGTACAAGATTGCCAATGCATTGACGCACTTGCAAGGCGTAGAGATAAAGAACGTGTATTACAAGTCGGAAACCACGTTGCCCTACAAGGCAGAGCTTGATGCCGAAAACGGTTACATCGTGGGCGGTTACGACACCGACGTGGCAGTTGAAAACGGACTGAAATTCCATGTTGACTGGTTGCGTGGGCAAAAGACGGGCTTCTTCGTGGATCAACGTGAAAACCGCTCGTTGCTTGAGCATTATTCTGCCGGGCGGCGAGTGCTGAATATGTTTTGCTACACTGGAGGCTTTTCGTTTTATGCCATGCGCGGAGGTGCCGAGTTGGTGCATTCGGTTGACAGTTCGGCAAAGGCAATAAGCCTCACCAACGAGAATGTGGCTCTGAACTTTGCCGGCGACGAGCGTCACAAGGCGTTTGCCGAAGATGCCTTCAAATATCTCCAGCAAATGCAACAGGGGCAGTATGACCTAATCATACTTGACCCTCCGGCATTTGCCAAGCACAAGAGTGCATTGAAAAATGCCCTGATAGGCTATCGCAAGCTCAATGGCAAGGCATTCGAGAAAATTGCGCGGGGCGGCATATTGTTCACCTTCTCTTGCTCGCAGGCAGTGTCGAAGGAGCAGTTCCGCCTGGCAGTGTTCAGTGCCGCGGCGCAGTCGCGACGCAAGGTGAGGATATTGCACCAGTTGTCGCAACCAGCCGACCACCCCATCAACATATACCACCCCGAGGGCGAGTACCTCAAGGGGCTTGTATTGTATGTGGAATGACAATTATTAATAAGTATAAATTTCGATGAACAAATTTTTAATTTCAACAGTTGCAATGGCTGTGGCAATTTCAAGCTGCACTAACCAAGGCTCGACGACCGAAGAGGCTCCGTTTGAGTATGGTGTTGACAAGTTTGCCGACATCGAGGTGCTGCGCTACCGCGTACCCGGGTTCGAGGACTTGTCGCTGAAGCAAAAAGAGCTTATTTATTATCTGAGCGAGGCTGCCCTCGTGGGGCGCGACATCTTGTTTGATCAAAACTGCAAGTACAACCTTGCCATACGCAAGACGCTCGAAGGAATTTACACCAATTACAGCGGAGACAAGACGACAGCCGACTACAAGGGCTTTGAGGAATACTTGAAGCAAGTGTGGTTTGCCAATGGCATTCACCACCACTACTCGATGGACAAGTTTGTACCCAACTTCAGCAAGGAGTTTTTTGCCGAGCAAGTGAAGGCTGTTCCTGCCGAGCAGTTGCCACTTGCCGAGGGACAGACGGTTGAGGGATTGATTGAGGAATTGACTCCTGTGATTTTCGACCCGACAGTGATGGCAAAGCGCGTGAACCAAGCCGCAGGTGTTGACTTGATTGAGACCTCTGCCAACAACTACTATGATGGCGTAAGCCAAAAAGAGGTTGAGGCTTTCTATGCCAAGATGAAAGTGCCTGGCGATACGACCCCTATTTCTTACGGATTGAACTCGAAACTCGTGAAGAAAGACGGCAAAATATATGAAGACGTGTATAAGGTTGGCGGCTTGTATTCTCCGGCAATAGAGAAAATCGTGTATTGGCTCGAAAAGGCTGCCAGCGTTGCCGAAACCGAGGGCATGAAGAACTATATCGACAAGCTCGTTGAATATTACAAGACGGGCGACTTGAAGTTGTTCGACGAATATTCGATAATGTGGGTTGAGGAAACCGGCAGCAGTGTCGATTTCGTTAACGGTTTCATTGAGTCGTATGGCGACCCGCTCGGGTTGAAGGCTTCGTGGGAGGCAATGGTAAACTTCCGCAATCCCGAGGCTTCGCACCGCACAAGCGTGATTAGCGAAAATGCGCAGTGGTTTGAAGACAACTCGCCCGTTGACGACAAGTATAAGAAAGCCGAAGTGAAGGGCGTTTCTGCCAAGGTTATCACAACGGCGATACTTGCCGGCGACTGCTATCCTTCGACACCTATCGGTATCAACTTGCCGAATGCCAACTGGATTCGCGCAGCTCACGGTTCGAAGTCGGTGACACTCGAAAACATCACCGATGCCTATAACAAGGCTGCCGCCGGCAACGGCTTCAACGAGGAGTTTGCTTATTCGCAAGAGGAAATCGACTTGATGAACAATTACCTCGAACTTGCCGACAACTTGCACACCGATCTGCATGAATGCCTTGGCCACGCTTCGGGTCAACTGATGCCAGGAGTGCACGACGATGCACTGAAGGAGCATGGCTCGACACTCGAAGAGGCTCGTGCCGACCTGTTTGCACTCTATTACCTTGCCGATCCCAAGTTGATAGAATTGGGTATCGTTACCAGCCCCGACACTTACAAGGCTGAATATTACAAGTATGTGATGAATGGGCTTATGACGCAGCTCACACGCATCGAGCCTGGCAAGGACATCGAAGAGGCACACATGCGCAACCGCCACTTGATTTGCCAATGGGCATACGAGCAAGGCAAAGCCGACAATGTGATAGAATATGTTAAGCGCGACGGTAAAACATTCTTGAAGATTAACGATTATGAGAAGCTGCGTGGCTTGTTTGGCAAGCTGCTTGGCGAGATACAGCGCATCAAGTCGGAAGGCGACTATGCTGCCGGTCGTGACATGGTAGAAAAGTATGCAGTCAAGTTTGACCCCGAATTGCACAAGGAAGTGCTCGACCGCTACGCCAAGTTGAACATCGCCCCCTACAAGGGATTTGTAAACCCTGTTTATACCCTTGTAACCGACGAGGCTGGCAACGTTACCGATGTCACTGTTGACTACAGCGAAGGATATGCAGAGCAAATGTTGCGTTACTCGCGCGACTATGCCACTTTGATAAAATAATTTTTAATTTAAGCATCAAGAGAACAGCAGCAACTTCCGTCAATGGAGGTGTGCTGCTGTTCTTTTATTATTCGTTTATTTGGGCAAACCAATAGGTGAAAGTTTGCGTTGTGCCGTCGCTCAGCCCAACGTCGTAGCTGCGTGAGCGGGCTTTGCCGAGGCTGAAGGTGACTGGGTGCTTGAATATGGGGCCGTCGTAGCATAGTGTGTGGTATTCTCCATTCTCGCCGTTGGGGTCAACGTCGGGTGGCAGTGAGGCTATGAAATCCTTGTCGATGCTTTTGCCTATGGCGTAGCCAAGGTACTCGTTGGTGGTGACAACGGTAGCTTTTAAGCCCGATGCGAGGAAGTCGGTTATCACCTCGGCTGACGTTTTGCCCCACAAGGGTTCTACTACCTCTATGCCAAGTGGGCTGAGGTGCTGTTCGCGGTAGGAGCGCACATCGTGCAGGAATATGTCGCCGAAGATGAAGTGGGTGACACCTATTGCCTTGAAATGGGCGACGGCACGAGCCATTGCGGCAGAGTAGTCGTCAATGTTGCCCGATGGCGTCAGCGCGACAACGTGTAGCGGAATCCCGATTGCCGCAGCTTGCTGCTTGAGGATATTGAGTGGAATGTCGTGCATTGTCGATTGGTGAGTTTCGGCATTTATCGTTGTCAGCAGCGATACTATATCAAATTCTCCCGACTCCATCGCCCTAAGCAAGGCGTGGGCTGAGTCTTTGCCGCCGCTCCAGTTGAATACAGCTTTTGTCTTTTCCATTAAAAGGGGTGTGTATTAGTAGTTGTTAAGTGCAATAAAGGACGCACGAACCAGCAGCTGTGCGTCCTTTTTATGATATAGTATTCTTAGAATCCTTAGTTGCGGCGGTCGGGGTTGCCCTCGTAGTAGTTGATGAAGGCGAGGTTCACCATGCGGTTTCCGCCAGGAGTGGGGTAATTGCCCGAGAAGTACCAGTCGCCGGGGTGGTTGGGAATTGACTTGTGCAGCCCATCGATGGTCTGGTAGATGATTTTTACTTCGGCTTTGGTGCCAACCGGAGTGAGCATTTCGGCTATTTCAGCAGAAATTTCTTCATCGGTGAACGGGGCATATATTCCGTTGACGTAATTCACCACTTGCTCCTTTGGTAAATGCTGTTGTGCCTTGCACTTGGCATACACATCGTCGATGATGCTTTGCAAGCCGCGCTTCTTTAGCAGCCTGATGGCAGCCCTGAACGCTGCAAACTCGCTCATGCGCGACATGTCGATACCGTAGTAGTCGGGGTAGCGCACTTGCGGCGACGACGACACGATGATGATGCGCCGTGGATGCAGGCGGTCGAGAATGCCGATGATTGATTGCTTCAGTGTGGTGCCGCGCACGATACTGTCGTCGATTACTACGAGGTTGTCGATGCCCTTTTGCACTTGCCCGTATGTTACGTCATAGACGTGTGCTGCAAGGTCGTCGCGACTGTTGCCCTCGGTGATGAATGTGCGCAACTTTATGTCCTTTATGGCGATTTTTTCGCAACGCAGGTGCTTGGCATCGAGCAGAGCCACAAGTTTCTCCTTGTAGTCGGGCTGGTTGTGGTCGAGTTCAACTATTTTCTCAGCCACCTGTGCTTTAAAGTAGTGTTCGAGCCCTTCCATAAGTCCGATATATGCCACTTCTGCCGTGTTGGGGATAAACGACAAGACGGTGTTCTCAAGGTCGTTGTCAACGGCTTTCAAGATGGCGGGGGCTATTTCGCGTCCGAGAGCTTTGCGCTCGGTGTAGATGTCGGCATCGCTTCCGCGCGAGAAGTATATGCGCTCAAACGAGCAACGCTGGTTGCCACGTTCGCCGAGTATGTCGCGCACGGTCACGTCGCCCCTTTGGTTGACGATGATTGCCGAGCCGGGTGTCAGTTCTTTCACCTGGTCGATGTCGAGGTGCATGGTGGTCTGTATCACGGGGCGTTCCGAGGCGATTACCACGATTTCGTCGTCGTAGTAGTAGAATGCCGGCCTTATGCCGTATGGGTCGCGCAGGGCAAACATGTCGCCGCTGCCGATTGCGCCGCAAATCACGAATCCGCCATCCCACAGCTGTGCCGGCTCGGTGATGATGTTGGGAATCGAGATGTTGGCTTCAATCTGCCTTGTCAGTTCCCTGCCGCCGAAGCCCTCGGCGCTGTATTTGTGGTACAGGCGTTGCTGCTCGTTGTCGAGGCGGCTGCCCAGTTGTTCGAGTATAAGCACGGTGTCGGCATAAATCTTCGGGTGCTGGCCCTCGCTCACTATAGAGTTGAAAATCTCATCGACGTTGGTCATGTTGAAGTTGCCGCAAAGCAGCAAGTTGCGTGCGCGCCAGTTGTTGCGGCGCAAGAATGGGTGGACGTAGGACAAGCCCGACTTTCCAGTTGTGCTGTACCGCAGGTGGCCCATATACACTTCTCCGACAAATGGCAACTCTTCTTCACGGTTGATGGTTTCTTTTGCAACCTTTATGCTGCTTTTCACGTTGTCGAAAATTTCTTGTATCGCCGATGCACCCAATGCTCGTTCCCTGAAAATATATTCATTGCCAGGCAGGGAATTGAGCTGTATGCAGCCCAGCCCGGCGCCCTCTTGACCGCGATTGTGCTGTTTTTCCATGAGCAAGTACAACTTGTTCAAACCATAGAAACAAGTTCCGTACTTCTCCTTATAATATTCAAGCGGCTTGCGCAACCTAATCATTGCCACACCGCACTCATGCTTCAGTGTTTCCATGCCGCAAAGGTACTATAAAAATGTGAGATAAGGAAAAATAGGCAGTGTGGCGTGCATGCATTTTTTGCAAGGGTGGCGGCAACTGTGATTGACACGGGTTCAAGGGCTTGAATTGGTGATGGCAGGAATATGAAATGTGTGAGAAATATGGCGTTGCAAATATAATTTGGGGTAATTGCTTGGCGATACAGGTAATTTTTTGCAACTTTGCACATTAATTTAAATTTTCATATACAACTAATATCTTTCTATGGAGATAACCGCAGGTAAATTGGCAGAATTGGTCGGTGGAACTGTTGAAGGTGATGCCGATGTTGTCATTAATAATTTTGCCAAGATAGAGGAAGCAAAAAAGGGGTGTGTGACTTTCTTGGCCAATCCGTTATATACACATTTTATATACACAACCGAAGCCTCGGCAGTATTGGTGAGGAATGATTTTGTGCCGGAACATGCCATTGCCGCCACTATGGTGCGTGTCGAAGACCCTTATGCGACACTTGCAATGCTGCTCAACTACATATCAAGCCAGCAGGAAAGGAAGCGGGGTGTAGAACAACCGTGTTACGTGTCGGAAGGCGTATCGTTGCCCGACGACGTCTATGTGGGCGCATTTGCCTACATCGGCAAGAACGTGAAAATAGGCAAGGGCGTGAGCATCTATCCGCAGTGTTACATAGGCGACAATGTGTCGATAGGCGACAACACAATCATATATCCCGGAGTAAAGGTTTACCATAGTTGTGTGATAGGCTGCAACTGCGTGATACACGCCGGAGCAGTGGTAGGCGGCGACGGATTTGGATTCGCCCCCGAGAATGGCGAGTATATGAAGATAGCACAGATAGGCAATGTGGTGATATGCGACAATGTGGAGATAGGGTCGAACACCACAATCGACCGTGCCACGATGGGCAGCACCGTGATACACAAGGGTGTGAAGCTCGACAACCTGATACAGATTGCCCACAATGTGGAGATAGGAGAGCACACGGTGATGGCTGCACAAGTGGGTGTGGCTGGGTCGGCAAAAATCGGGGCGCACAACATGGTTGGCGGCCAAGTGGGATTTGCCGGCCATATCAAGGTGGGCGACAACAATAAGTTTGGGGCGCAGTCGGGAGTGCCAAACAGCATCGGCGACAATTGTTCGGTGATAGGCAGCCCGGTGGTGAACGCGATGGACTTTGCCCGCCAGACTGTTTACATGAAGCGTCTCCCCGAGCTGTTTAAAGATGTGGCAGCAATCAAAAAGTCGTTGACAGAGGACAAGAAGTAAGAAACAGAGTTTACAATAAACAAAGAATCTATAACACAAGAAACATATAATTTTATGAAACAATGTACATTAAAGAAGGAATTTACAGTTAATGGAAAAGGGCTTCACACTGGCATGACAATCCAAGCCACCTTCAAGCCGGCACCTGTTAACCACGGGTACAAGTTTCAGCGCGTAGATATCGAGGGCAGTCCTGTTGTCGATGCATTGGCAGAGAATGTGGTGGAGACCACTCGCGGCACTGTAATCGGCAAGGGCAATGTGAAGGTGAGCACTGTAGAGCATGCTCTCGCAGCCTTGTATGCGGCAGGTGTTGACAACTGCCTTATCGAGGTAAACGCCCCCGAGTTGCCCATACTCGACGGCAGCGCAATCGAATATGCCAGGAATATCGAGGAGGTAGGCATCGAAGAGCAGAACGAAGACAAGGATTTCTATATCGTAAAGCAGAAACTCGAAGTGGTTGATGAGGAAACCGGTGCATCGATTGTGGTGTTGCCTTTCGACAGCTTCCGCATCGACGTGATGATAGAGTTCAAGTCGCCCATAATCCCCAACCAGTTTGCATCGCTCAGCAGCTTGAAGCGTTTCAAGGACGACATTGCTGCAAGCCGCACATTTGTGTTTGTCAGGGAGGTGGAGCCATTGGTGAAAGCCAACTTGATTAAGGGAGGCGACCTTGACAACGCATTGGTGGTTTACGACCAACCGATGGAGCAAGACTACCTCGACAAGCTCGCCGACTTGATGGGTGTGCCTCACAAGCACGTGAGTGAGCTTGGCTACATAAGCAACATTCCGCTGGCGTATGAGAATGAGCCTGCGCGTCACAAGCTGATGGACGTCCTTGGTGACCTTGCCTTGATAGGCCGTCCAATTAAAGGGTATGTGATTGCCACCAAGCCAGGGCATTCAATCAACACAACTTTCTCGAAAAAGGTGCGCCGCGAAATCAAGCATCAGGAATTGCAAGCACCAGTTTACAATCCCAACGTCGCACCAGTGATGGACGTGAACCGCATTCGCCAGTTGTTGCCACACCGTTATCCATTCTTGCTCGTTGACAAGATTATAGAAATTGGCACCAATTATATAGTGGGAGTGAAGAATGTGTCGGGCAACGAGCCGTTCTTTCAAGGTCACTTCCCGCAAGAGCCAATCATGCCGGGCGTTTTGCAAGTCGAGGCAATGGCTCAGGTGGGCGGCTTGCTCGTGTTGAACATGGTTGACGAGCCTGAAAAGTATTCCACTTATTTCTTGAAAATAGATAACGTAAAATTCCGTCAAAAGGTTGTACCGGGCGATACGCTTATCTTCCACTTGTCGTTGCTCACTGAGATACGTCGAGGTTGTGCAGTGATGAAGGGGTATGCTTTCGTAGGGGAGAAAATCGTGAGCGAAGCCGAGTTCATGGCGCAAATCACAAAGAACAAATAATCAACTTTATATACATAACACGAAGTAGAATATGAAACAACCATTAGCCTACGTTCATCCGGCAGCAAAAATTGCCAATAATGTGGTGATAGATCCGTTTGTTACTATCGACCAGAACGTGGAGATAGGTGAAGGAACACGCATTGGTAGCAACGTGACCATACTTGAAGGTGCACGCATCGGCAAAAATTGCACGATATGCTCTGGTGCGGTTATATCGGGAGTTCCGCAAGACTTGAAGTTCCGCGGCGAAGAGACCGTTGCCATCATAGGAGACAACACGACAATCAGGGAATGTGCCACGGTGAATCGCGGCACTGCATCCAAGGGGAAAACTGTGGTGGGCAGCAATTGCCTCATCATGGCTTATTGCCATGTGGCTCACGACTGTGTGATAGGCGACAATGTGATAATGTCGAACTCTGTGCAAGTGGCAGGAGAAGTGGTGATAGACAATTATGCCGTAATAGGAGGCGGAGCGTTGATACACCAATTCTCACACATAGGCCAGCACGTGATGCTTCAGGGTGGAGCACTGGTCAACAAGGATATTCCGCCGTATGTGAAGGCCGGACGTAACCCAATTTCATATGCCGGTATAAACTCGATAGGCTTGCGCCGTCGCGGTTTCAGCAACGAACAGATACGCGACATTCAGGAGATATTCAGGTATCTTTATTTGTCAGGAATGAACAATACCGATGCCATTGAGCGCATCGAGGCTGAATTGCCAGCAACGAAGGAGCGCGACGAGATAATCCTCTTCGTGCGCAATTCAAAGCGTGGTATCATTCGTGGATATGTATAATTGAAGAAAGGCGTTTCGCACTTACCGCTTGGCGGGGTGCTGGATATTACACAGGAAGCCGCAGGTTGCTAATTGGAGCAGCTTGCGGCTTCCTGGTTGTATCACGGTGTGTTGTTACTCCTTTTGGGGATTATTTGCTGGATTTTTCGGCGAGATAGTTTTTTACGGTGTTGGTGAATGGACGCCAATACATTTCGGTCTTTTTCTCGCCAACGCCGTAGAGCGATGCAAACTCTTCGCGGGTGGTGGGGCACTGGCTGGCAATAACGTCGAGGACGCGGTCGCTGAACACGATGTAGGGTGCCACTTTGTGTGCCCGTGCAATTTCGAGGCGGGTCTTTTTGAGCAGTTCAAACAGTGCCTTGTCGGCTGGAGGCATATCTTGCAATGTGCCTTGCAGCGTGGCTTGCCGCGGAGCTTTGTTCTTGGGAGTGGCAGCGGCGTGCTCGCGAGGCATGAAGCGCGACATCATTACTTGCCGCGAGCCTTTCAGTATCTCCCAGCCATAGGGTGTGACGCGCAGGTGGTTGTAGTCGTCGTATGCCACGTCGATGATGCCGAGATGCAGCATTTGCAGCAGGTAGGCATTCCATGCGGCGAAGCTGACATTGCGCCCAACGCCGTAGGTGCGCAACTTGTCATACCCCTTGGCGACGATGTCGGTGCGTGCCGAGCCTCGCAAGATGTCGATAATGGCAGTTATGCCCTCGCTCCCGTTGGTGCGCACAATTGCACTCAGAGCCATCTGGCACCAGACTGTGGCATCGAAACGCTCGGGAGGGTTGAGGCACACGTCGCAGTTGCCGCAATCGTGGTCATACCGCTCGTTGAAGTAGCTGAGCAGGGTGCGCCGGCGGCACACGTCGCTCTCGGCATATTGTTGCATACGCTTCAGCTTGTTCATGTTCATCGACGATTGTCCCGATTCTTGTGCGAAGCTGCGGAGTGCTATGACATCGGCAAACGAATAGAACATCAGTGCCGTTGCCGGCATTCCGTCGCGGCCAGCCCTGCCTATTTCCTGGTAGTAGCATTCGATGCTTTTTGGCATATTGCTGTGTATCACCCAACGCACGTTGCTCTTGTTGATACCCATGCCAAATGCTATGGTGGCGCAGATGATTGGAATCTCGTCGTTAAGGAACGCAGCCTGCACGGCTTCCTTCTCCCTCGTGGGCATTCCGGCATGGAATGCGGCGGCGTTGTAGCCAAGTGAGCGCAGCCGTGTAGCCATTTTCTCGGTGTCGGTGCGCCGCAGGCTGTATATTATGCCGCTTTCGCCGCTGTGGGAGTCGATGAAGCGGGTTATCATCTTCATCTTGTCGTTGCCGCTCACGTTGCCTGCCACGTTGAGCGTGATATTGGGGCGGTCGAACGAAGTCATGAACAACTTGGCATTGGGAATGTCGAGCTGTCGGGCAATGTCGTCACGTGTGAGTCGGTCGGCAGTGGCAGTGAGTGCCATTATTGGCACGCCGGGGAACCGCTGGCGCAACGTGGCGAGTTGGGTGTATTCGGGTCTGAAGTCGTGCCCCCATTGCGAGATGCAGTGTGCCTCGTCGATAGCGAAGAGGCTTATTTTTATCATGCTCGACCATTGGTCGATTTCGGCAAGCAGGCGTTCGGGAGAGATATACAACAATTTTATGCGTCCGGCATACACTTGCTCGATTACTTCACGGTTGAATGAGTCGGATTGTGAGCTGTTGACCGATGCCGCCGGTATGCCCATGCCTTGCAGGTTGTCAACCTGGTCTTTCATGAGGGCGAGCAGTGGCGAGATGACTATCGTGCAACCATCGGAGAGCAGAGCGGGAATTTGGAAACAAAGCGACTTGCCGCCCCCCGTAGGCATAAGCACCACGGCATCGTTTCCTTGCATAACACATTGTATAGCCTCGAATTGCAAGGGATAGAAAGAATTATAGCCGTAAAAGCGGTGCAGCACTCCGAGGGCGCGTGAAGTCAAGTCGCTGTTTTGTTGCCGGATAGTTGCGTCAGAATGCATTTTTTTCGCCTCTTATTGCGTTTCGGATAGTCAGGAATATGATTTTGAAGTCGAGCATAAGGTTCCAGTTCTCGGCATACCACACGTCATATTCCACACGTTTTTCCATCTGCCAAAGTTCGCGCGTCTCTCCGCGGTAGCCGTTCACCTGTGCCCAGCCTGTTATGCCCGGCTTGATGGTGTGGCGCACCATATACTTGTCGATGAGCGCACTGTAGTCCTTGGTGTGCTTGAGCATGTGAGGGCGAGGACCGACAATCGACATGTCGCCGCGCCACACGTTGAAGAATTGAGGCAGTTCGTCGAGGCTTGTCCGTCTCAGGAAGTCGCCGAAGTGTGTCTTGCGTGGGTCGTTCTTCGATGCCTGCAAGCTGTCGCTTTGGTTGTTGACTTTCATGGTGCGGAACTTGTAGCACGTGAAATCCTTGCCACGGTAGCCTGTGCGCTTTTGCTTGAAGAACACTGGTCCTGGAGATGCGAGCTTTACGCCTATCGCGATGGGCAGGAATACAATCGGTGCGAGAATAACGAGTGCACACGACGAAAACAGGAAGTCGAATATGCGCTTGATTATGCGGTTGATGGTTCGGCTAAGCGGGTTTGGGCGTATTGCGAGTATAGGCACGTTGCCGATTGATTGCAACTCGAATTGCCGTTTTATGGCACTGCCTCAACAGCGTTGTTGTCGGCGATTTTTATCATTTTTTGCACCGTTCCTTCTTCGTCGTCGGGCAATGTACAATACATTTCGTCGATTAGATTTTCGGCTATGAACTTGTCAACGTCGGCCAAGCTGCCCTTGTAGTATTCCATGTCGTGGGCATGGTCACTGTTGTCAAACAAGCCCATTATGCGGTAGCCGTAGCCGTTGTCTTCAATCATTTCGTTGAGCAGCCTTGTGCCTACAACGCCATCGCCGACGATGATGATGCGCTTGAAGTTGAACCCGCGGCTGCGGTATAGCTTGAGCATTTGCCTCGATAGCAGCCACCAAAGCGACAGCAATGGAAAAAAGATTAGGAAAAACTCGGCAAATGTGAGTGCATGAATGTTGTTGAGGTCGAGGAATAACAAGAAAGCGAAGAATATGATTGCGAACAGCACAACCGACTTCATTGCCGTGAGCACGACGCGGTCGGCAAAGACGACCCGACGATTGTGAATGTTGGAATAAATCGAACATCCGGCAGCAAAAGCTATGTTCATCATGAACCACACTTGGCGAGTGAAAAAGTCGTCGGGTTCATCATGAAGCAAGTATAATACCCAATAGGTAAGGTTAAGGATAAGGAAATCTATAATTGTAAAAAGTCCTCTGATAAATTGCCCGTATCTACCTTTTTTTGCCATGGTATCTCTATAATGAGTTTGTGTTGTTATATTGCGACTCGTCATTATTTGGGAGCAGCTTGTTTTATTAATTAACGAGTGTAATTAGCAAATATTATAGTTACAACTTTATTTTTTACTATATCCCGCATTGGCACAATAATAGAATATAAAGCCACCGTTTTTTATCAGGTGGCTTTATATTCAGTGTTGTGTTGAAATAAATGTCTTATGCAGGTTGACAACGCTATCTTGGCAGCTTCAAGACTGTTGTGCTGTCACCTTTTTTCGTGATGCTTACAGCTTTTCGTCAACCATCTTGATTTTTTGTTCAAGCAGTGCGAGGTCGTCTTTGATTCTCTGTATGCGACGTTCAACTTCCTTGAGCATCGAGTTCCCGCCCTTAGACTGTGCATTGAAGAAGCCAAGGTTGTTTTCATAGGTCTTCAGTTCGTTGCACTTTTGCTCATAGGAGCGCACCAGGCGTTCGCGTTCGCGATACATCTTGTCTTGGCTCGTTGAGTTGAGCGACGATTCAAAGTTGTTCAGGTCAGCCCTTGTCTCCTTCATGTCGAATTTTTCAAAAGCCTTGTCGATAGCGGCTTTGTATTCGGCATAAACTTTGTCTTTCTCCTTGAAGGGCACGTGGCCTATTTCTTGCCATTTCTTCATCAACTGACGCACTTTCTTCGCTCCTTCCTTGTCATCGCTTTCACTTTCGAGCAAGGCGTTGATTGAGCTTATTATTTCGCGCTTGGCAACAAGGTTGGCGTGTTCGGCTTGGTGTACCGACGACGTTTGCTTGTTCTTCTGCTCGAAGAAGTAGTCGCAGGCTGTGATGAAGCGGTTCCATATCGCGTCGCTGTGTTTTTTGGATACTTGCCCGATGGTTTTCCATTCTTTTTGCAGGGCAATCAGCTTGTCGGTTGTCTTACGCCAGTCGGTCGAGTCTTTCAGAGCTTCGGCTTGCTCGCACAAGGCGATTTTCTTAGCCAGGTTGGAGGCAAACTCTTCTTTCATAGCTTTGAAGAACTCGGCTTTGCGGGCAAAGAATTTGTCGCACGTCTGGCGGAAGCGTGCAAACAGGTCGGCATTCACCTTGCGTGATGCAAATCCCAGCTTCTTCCACTCTTCTTGTATGGCAATGATTGTCTTTGTGGCTTCGTCCCATTTAGCAAAACTCTTCAGTGCATCGATATCGATGGCTTCGATACGTTCGCAGAGGGCGATTTTTGCCACTTCGTTCTCTTTTTCTTTTTCTTTGCGGTTTTCAAAGAATGCTTGGTATTTTTTGTTGATTTTAGCCGAAGCCTCTTTGAAGCGTGCCCACAATTCCTCGCGCACTTCTTTGGCAACGGGACCAATCTCACGCCACTGGTTGTGCAGGTCTTGCAGCTTGCGGAATGCAATCACCACATCGTCCAAGTCGTTGAGCGATTCGGCTTCGATACACAGTTGTTGCTTGGCTTCGAGGTTCTTCTTGAAGTCGTAATCGCGCAATTCCTTGTTCATCTTCAGCAGGTCGTAGAAGTTCTCGGTAGCCTTTTGGTAGCTTTTCCAAGTGTCGGTGACGTTGGCAGCCGGCACTTCGCCTATTGCCTTGAACTCTTGTTGCAACTGCTGAATGCGGTTGTATTGCTTGTTGATGTTGTCGGGGTCGCCGACGATGCTGTTTATTTCGTCGATTATTGCCAGTTTCTTTTTCAGGTTTTCGGCTTTTGCAGCTTCTTGCTCGGCGTTGTATTCAGCCCGTTTTTCCTTTATGGCGTTCAGCAATTCCTTGAACCGGGTTTCTTCGCTGTCTTCCTTAGGAGCGAAAGCAGCCTCTTCGTTGCCTTTGGCGATAAACTCTTCGCGCTCGGCAGCAATCTCGGCGTTGCGCAGGGTGTAGAAAGCCACCTTTATGAGGTTGACGTCGTCGCGGACGGTCTCGACAGGCTTTTGCAATTGTTCTTCGAGTGCTGCCACGAGGCTGTGCTTGTCGAGCGATGAATAGTCGGGTGTTGCCGGCTTGCCTTGCGAGGCATGAGGCTCGTCTGTTGTATTATCGACTGTCGTCGGGGTAGAATCATCCCCGTTGATATTTTCTGTTGTTGCATCGGTTGCATCGACACCTGAGGTTGCGGTCTCATTGACCGTTTCAGTGTTCAAGATTGCATCTTTTTCTTGGTTTTCGCAAGATTCAGACATTTCACGCAATTCCATATATTATCTTTTTAATTGCCCCTAATTCTAATAGGGGTTGTTACATTTAGGGTCAAATATACGCAAATTTTCAAGACCGTAACTACTCTTTAACTATTTTTTGCGAGATTGGCGGCTTGTTACAAGTCGGGGCCGTAAAGTATTGTCGTTTCGTTGGAGATATCGAACAGTTTTATTGCCTCTTGGGTTACCTGGCTTGTTGTGATGGTACGGTATTTGGCTATTTCGCGATTGATGTCACTGGCATCGCCTGTGATTAATTGCTGATAGCATAGTTTGGATGCTTTGTCGGCATAGCTGATGTTCTCGAAGCATTCTTTTGATTCGAGTTTGTTGACGTATTTCTCGATTTCGTATTGCGATGTATCGCCGTCGAGCAGTTTATTGATTTCGGCTTGTATCGTTTCTTCGGCTTTGTCGATGCTTGCCCCGTGCGACAGTTTGCCCTTGATGACAAAAAGTCCAGGGTCGATGGTTCCCCACACGGCGGCATCGAGGTCGGTGAACAAGTCGGTCTGCATGAGAACATTTCTGAAGAATCGTGCCGAGTTCCCGTTGGCAAGAATGTCGCTTATGATGTCGCAGACGGGAAACGCCGCATCGTTGCGCCCACACATGTGGTAGGCTTTTATTATCATGTTTTGTGGCACGTCGCGGTGTACCGCATTGCGTCGTGGCTCATCTTGCTTGGGTTCGGCGGGCAGGTTGCGCTGGGCTGCATGTTGTGAATGCAAGCCGCCAAACCACTTTTCGACCAGCTTTACGGTATTTTCGAAATCGATGTTGCCAGCCACACACAAGATGGCGTTGCCCGGGGTGTAGTGGGATGCCGAGAAGTTGCGCACTTCGTCGAGCGACACTTCGGCTATGTCGCTGAATTTCTCGCCGATGGTGGGCCAGCGGTATGGGTGAGTGGTGAATGCAGTTGACCGCAGTATGTGGTCGGTGTCGCCATAAGGCTGGTTGATACACCGCTGTTTGAACTCTTCGATTACGACACCTTTCTGCACGTCGAGTGCCTGTTGCGAGAATGCCATGCTTGCCATTCGGTCGCTTTCGAGCCATAGTGCGGTCTCGATGTTTTGGGCAGGCAATATTTCATAGAAGTTGGTGAGGTCGTTTGTAGTCCAAGCGTTGCTTTCGCCTCCAGCCTTTTGCAACGGCGTGTCGAAGTTGGGAATGGCTGGAGTTCCGCCAAACATCAGATGTTCGAACAGGTGAGCCATACCTGTGCGCCCCGGACGCTCGTCACGTGCGCCGACGTTGTAAAGCAGGTTGATGGCAACCATTTGTGTCGTCGGGTCGTGGTGGTGCAGCAGTTGCAAGCCGTTGTCGAGGCGCAGTGAGTTGGTCTTTATCATGCAGCAGGTGTGTGAACGTTGAGGGAGATTATTCTACTATTGTTGCCGAGATTATCTTGATGTCTTCCTTTGGACGGTCGGCATTTCCCGTGGCGACATTCTCGATGGCTTCGATTGTGGCCATTCCGTCGATTACTTCGCCAAACACGGTGTATTGCCCGTCGAGATGCGGAGTGCCGCCCACAGCCGAGTATGCCTTGATTTGTTCGTCGGTGAAGTTGAACGGCGACTTGGCATAGTCGGCTTTGGCTTGCTCAACGAGTTGGTTGCTCAGCTTGTCGAGGGCAGCCGAGTCGCCAGCCATGCGCAGCTTCATGATTTCCTTGCGGCGAGGAGCTACAAGCGAGTCGAATATTTGCTGCATTTTCATGTTGGCGATTTGTGCCTGCATCTGTATCAATTGGTCTTGTGTGTATCGGCGGCCGGTGACCACATAGAATTGTGACCCCGAAGATTCGCGTTTCGGGTTAACTTGGTCGGCTTGTCTGGCGGCGGCAAGTGCGCCTTTCTTGTGGAAAAATTGCGGGTACACGATTTCGGCTTCGATGTTATATCCGGGTCCTCCGGCACCGAGCATGGCATTGGGGGCGGCGTTGCGCGAGTCGGGGTCGCCCGTCTGCACCATGAAGTTGCGTATAACGCGGTGGAACAGCACGTCGTTGTAGAAACTGTCTTTCACTAATTTCAGGAAATTGTCGCGGTGCTTGGGCGTTTCGTTGTAAAGTTCTACGGTGAAGTCGCCCATCGTGGTAGAGAAAGTCACCTTTGTGCGGCCATTGTCGATTTTAGTGCTGTCGGTCTGTTCCATATTGTTTGTCGAGTTGGTGTTGTTTGAGTTGTTGGAATTGTTTGCGCTGCAACCTATGCAAGCAACGGCGAGCGAAAGGATGAGCAGCTTTAAGTTGAGATACAAAGTTTTCATTTCGTTTTGGCGGATAGAGCAAAACAGTGGTTAAATGATTGAAGTAGGGTACAGGCGTTTGTATATGCGGCGGAAGTTGTCGTCGCTTTGGCACAGCTCTGTGGCGCGGTCGCGGTAGTCGTCGCCCCAAATTCCGGCGATGAGGTCGCCAAGGTAGCGGTGTTCGCGGTCTTTGACAATTGCAGCCTTTATCAATGTGTCGATGGTGGAAGCATATTTCTCTTGGTTGATGGCGTGCAGGTATCGAGCCGTGCTTATGATGAATTGCCCCGAGCGGTCAACCGAGATGATATTGTCCACCAATTCGGGCAGGATTTGGTCGATTTGGTCGATGTTGTTTGCAATATACTCGTAGGTTTCCAACCCGTTTGGGTCTTTTGCGAGTTTCTTTTTCAGTGTTTCTTCCATGAATATGTATGAATGGTTGATTATGGTCGCAAAGTTAGTGCAAGGTGAGCGAAGAAAAAAACAAAATGGTTTGATTTTTTAGTATTATATGTGTTGCCGAGGTGCCTTTGCCCCTTGTTTTGGGCTATGTCGTAGGACAGGCGAGAACTACTTTGTTGCGTGATGAACGCGGTGGTGCGCAATTTTTCGTGCCACATATTGCGTTGGTGATATGTTTTTTATTGTTTTTTTGTGTATTTTTGCAAGACGGGTATAAAATAAAGCTGTTTCGATTTTGCGGCAATATGCTTTTGTCGTGCTTGTAGAGTCTCGAAAATTCATTTTTTATCATCGAACAGAAAATCGGGGCGGCGTCTATAAAATACGAGAATCTTATGAGTAGTATGTATGAGATATTGATGGATTTGCCGCTGTTCCAAGGCGTGAGCCGCGACAAATTGTCGGAATTGATAGAAAAAACACCTTTCCATTTCTTGAAGTATAGAGATGGGGAAGAAATAGTTGCGGCAAATAGTGCTTGTACGCATATAAAATTCCTGATTTCGGGTGAAGCGACAGTGGAGATACCTTGCCATTATTTGAAGGTGAAAGTGGCGGAGACGCTTGCAGCCCCCAATGTGCTTGGTTCGGAATACTTGTTTGGGCGCAAGACGGTGTATCCTTTCGACGTGCATTGCCATGGCGAGTGTGGCATATTGCAGATTTCAAAGCCCGACTTTGTGAATATACTGCATAGCGACAATATATTCTTGTTCAACATATTGAATATGCTGTCGCGTAACTCGCAAAAGAATGCCGACGAGTTGTTGTCATTGAGTGCCGGGTCGATTTCGGAGCGTTTCGCCTTTTTTGTAGTTTCGCTCACGCAACACAATGCCAAGGACATACGCATAATATACAAGCAAAAAGACCTGTGTACGCTGTTGGGCATACAGAGGTCGTCGTTTATCAATGCGATGGACAAATTGAAGGAGCAGGGCGTGATAGATTACACGCTGTCGGAAATAAAGGTGCTCGACCGCTTTGCGTTGCTCGACATTGTGCATTCAGCCGAGTAGAATACTGGGAGAGTGAAGAGCTATGATGGAGCCTGTCGGATTGTGCTTGGTGTTGCCGTGCTTCAATGAAGAAGCCACGCTTGGCTATTCGGTGGAAACACTTGTTGCCATCCTCGATGGGCTTGCCGATAGGGGGGTGGTGTCGCGGCAGTATGGCATGATGTGCGTAGATGATGGCAGCGAAGATGGCACGTGGGCAGAGGTTTGCCGCTTGTCGGAGCAATATCATGGGCGTTTGTCGGGCATAAAATTGTCGCGCAACGTGGGGCACCAGAATGCCATCCTTGCAGGGCTTGAACGTGTAGTTGGCAAATATGACGCAGTGGTAACGATGGATGCCGACTTGCAAGACGACGTGTCTGTGATGGAAGAGATGCTTGCAAGATATGGCGAGGGGTGCGACATAGTGCTCGGAGTGAGGCGCAACCGCAATAGCGACTCTTTCCTGAAGCGGCACACAGCCAAGATGTTTTACGGATTGATGAAAAACACCCACACCCCGGTGGTGCCGAATCATGCCGAATACAGGTTGATGAGCAACCGAGTGGTGGAATGCTTGTTGCAATATGGCGAGCGCAACGTGTTTCTGAGGGGGATAATACCCTCGATGGGCTTCAAGACTGCAAAGGTGTATTACGACAGGGCGGCGCGCCAGTATGGCAAATCAAAATACCCGTTGGCAAAGATGCTGAATTTTGCTGTCGAGGGGATAACATCGTTCTCCATTCGCCCCATACGTTCGATCTTCCTGGTGGGCGTGGTGTCGCTGTTGCTGACGATTTCGGTGGGCATATATGTGCTTGTGGCGATATTGCTCGGCAGGTCTTATCCAGGATGGGCATCGTTGATGCTGTCGCTGTGGTTCCTTGGGTCGTTGATACTTGTGGCTTTGGGAATCATTGGCGAATACATAGGCAAGATTTACCTCGAAGTGAAGTCGCGCCCGCGCTATTTCATAGAAGACACCACCGACGGCGACGGGCATAAAAAAAGAGGCACCAATTGTGAATGATGCCTCTCTTGTTATAGGGTTTCCAGAAACTTTTTAGTTCTTGAATACGAGTGAGTTGCCATCGTAGTCGATGCAGATGGGCTTGTCGCGGTTCACCTTTTGTGCCAAAATGTCTTTCGACAATTGGTTCAAGATGAGCTTGTGGATAACACGCTTCACTGGGCGTGCGCCAAACTCGGGGTCATAGCCCTCGGCGGCAAGGAAGTCGAGAGCCTTGTCGGTGACTTCGAGTTTCACTCCATTCTTTTCGAGCATGTGGCTTACGCCGTCGATTTGCAACTTGACGATTTGCTTGATTTCGCCCTCGGTGAGCGGAGTGAACATTATTATCTCGTCGATACGGTTGAGGAACTCTGGACGAATACGCTGCTTGAGCAGTTCGAGCACTTCGTTCTTGGTGCTTTCAATCACTTGGTTGCGGTTGGCGTCGGTCAACTTGGACATTCGTTCGCGTATCACGTCCGACCCCATGTTGGAAGTCATTATGATAATCGTGTTCTTGAAGTTTACCAACCTGCCCTTGTTGTCGGTGAGCCTGCCGTCGTCGAGCACCTGCAACAGTATGTTGAACACGTCGGGGTGTGCCTTCTCGATTTCGTCGAACAGAACTACCGAATAAGGTTTGCGCCTTACAGCCTCGGTGAGCTGACCGCCCTCTTCATATCCGACGTATCCCGGAGGTGCACCTACGAGCCTCGAGACCGTGTGCTTCTCCTGATACTCGCTCATGTCGATACGCGTCATCATGTTCTCGTTGTCGAACAGGTATTCGGCAAGGGCTTTTGCAAGCTCGGTCTTGCCCACGCCCGTCGTGCCAAGGAATATGAACGAGCCTATCGGGCGACGAGGGTCGTTAAGTCCGGCACGGCTGCGCCTTACGGCATCGGCAATGGCGGCGATTGCGTCTTCCTGCCCTATGACGCGCTTGTGCAGCTCGTCTTCGAGGTGCAGTAACTTGTCTTTCTCGCTTTGCACCATTTTCATTACCGGTATTCCCGTCCATCGCGAAACCACACCAGCGATGTCTTCGGCATCGACCTCTTCTTTAATCAGAGCCCTGTCGCCTTGCATTCCCTTCAGCTTTTCCTGTATCGACTTGTTGTCGTCTTCCTTTTGCTTGATTTTGGAATATCGTATCTCGGCTACGCGGGCATAGTCGCCTTCGCGCTCGGCTTTTTGAGCCTCGAAGTTGAGTTGCTCGATGTCGATTTTATTTTGCTGTATGCGGTTAATCAGTTCCTTTTCCGATTTCCACTTGGCAGTGTAATTGCTTTCCTCCTCGTGCAGCTCGGCAAGTTCCTTTTCGATGTGCTTTATCTGCTCGTTGTCGCCCTCGCGCTTGATGGCTTCGCGCTCGATTTCGAGTTGCGAAATCCTGCGCCTGATTTCATCAATCACTTGCGGCACCGAGTCGATTTCGAGCCTCAGCTTGGCTGCAGCCTCATCGATGAGGTCGATTGCCTTGTCGGGTAGGAAGCGGTCGGTGATGTAGCGTTCCGACAACTGTACGGCAGCTATAATCGCCTCATCGCGAATACGCACCTTGTGGTGGTTTTCGTAGCGTTCCTTCAAGCCGCGGAGTATGGCTATCGCGCTTTCTTCGTCAGGCTCGTCGATCATTACGATTTGGAAACGGCGTTCGAGTGCCTTGTCTTTCTCGAAATATTTTTGGTATTCGTCGAGAGTGGTGGCACCGATGCTGCGCAATTCGCCACGAGCAAGGGCTGGCTTGAGTATATTGGCGGCGTCCATTGCCCCTTCGCCCTTTCCTGCGCCCACAAGGGTGTGTATTTCGTCGATGAAGAGAATAATGTCGCCGTCGGCTTGTATCACTTCGTTGACGATGGCTTTCAACCGCTCTTCAAATTCGCCTTTATACTTCGCACCGGCAACCAGTGCGCCCATGTCGAGCGAGAACACCTGCTTGCGCTTCAGATTCTCGGGTACGTCGCCGCGCACGATGCGCTGTGCGAGCCCCTCGGCAATAGCCGTCTTGCCCACACCCGGCTCGCCTATCAGCATAGGGTTGTTCTTGGTGCGTCGGCTCAGGATTTGCAACACGCGGCGTATCTCGTCGTCGCGCCCGATGACGGGGTCGAGCTTGCCTTGGCGTGCGCGTTCGTTAAGGTTGATTGCATACTTGCTCAAGGCGTTGTACTGGTCTTCGGCACTCTGTTCGGTAGCCTTCTTGCCCTTGCGCAGCTCGTCGATTGCCGCCACCAGTTCTTTTTCGCTCATTCCAGCATCTTTGAGCATGGTAGCCACGGGATTGTTGCCGCGGAAGATGCCCACAAGCATTGTTTCGAGCGTCACATACTCGTCACCCCTTTTCTTGGAGTAGTCGTATGCCTTGTCGAGTGCCTCGTTGGCACTGCTGCTAAGGTATGGCTCGGCATTCGTCACCTTCGGAAAAGTCGAAATCTCTTGGTCGAGTTGCTGTTCAACAAACGACTCATTTACCGACAATTTCTGGAAAATGAATTTTAGCACCGAGCCACCTTCGCTGAGGATTCCCTTGAGCAGGTGGGCAGGCTCGATGGCTTGGTTGCCATTGCGTCGTGCCACTTCCACTGCCTTCTGGATAGCCTCTTGTGACTTGATTGTAAAATTGTTAAAATTCATAATTATTTGTTGTTTCCGTAACTGTTGTGTGGGGGGGCTGTCTGCTTGGTGTGCATCCGAAGCCTCACGACATGAAATTTACAACATTCGTACCACACGGCAGCAAGCCACTATTTATGCCAATTTGAGTGCCGGATGGGCAGTGACATGACATATTTGGCAGAAAAATATACCATAATTACGATTAAGAACCGTGCTTTAGTTGTGGTTGTGGGATAGATTGTGTAACTTTGCATGGTTTTTACGATAGTGAAAAACCAGTAAAATACAAATACTCATCTATCGTACTATGCAAGAAACAAAAAAAGCAGTTCTTACATTGGAAGACGGCACCACTTTCGAGGGCTATTCTTTCGGAAGCGACAAGCCATGTGCAGGCGAGGTGGTTTTCAGCACGGCAATGACTGGTTATCCAGAGAGCCTCACCGACCCCTCTTACAGTGGCCAGATATTAGTGACTACCTATCCGATGCTGGGAAACTATGGCGTACCGCCAAAGAGCGAAGACAATGTGACCGACACTTACTTCGAGAGTGACAAAATCCACTGCGAAGCAATCATCTGCCAAGACTATTCGTGGGATTACAGCCACTGGCAGGCAAGCCGGAGCCTGAGCGAATGGCTGCGCAGCGAAAACATCGTGGGCGTGTGTGGCATAGACACCCGCGCGCTTACCAAGTTGTTGCGCGAAAAGGGTTCCATGCTCGGCAAGATTGTTATAGAAGGTGGTGACGACATCGAATTCCACGACCCCAACAAGGAAAACCTTGTGGCACGGGTGAGCTGCAAAGAGATTGTGGAGTACGGTAAGGGCGACAAGACGGTGGTGCTTGTTGACTGCGGCGTGAAGAACAATATCATACGTTGCCTCGTGAGGCGTGGGGTGAAAGTGGTGAGAGTGCCTTGGAACTACGACTTCTCGCAACTTGAATATGACGGGTTGTTCATCTCAAACGGTCCCGGAAATCCCGACTTTGCCGAGGAAACTGTAGAACACTTGCGCCAAGCCATTTGCCAGGACAAGCCCATTTGCGGCATTTGCATGGGCAACCAGTTGCTGTCGAAGGCTGCCGGGGCAAAGGTTTACAAGCTCAAATATGGCCATCGCAGCCAAAACCAGCCAGTGATGAGGGTTGGTTCGACACAATGCTTTGTGACATCGCAGAATCATGGATTCGCCGTTGACACCGAAACGCTCGGTGCCGACTGGGAACCGTTGTTCGTGAACATGAACGACAACACCAACGAGGGAATCAGGCACAAGAGCAAGCCGTTCTTCTCTGCCCAGTTCCACCCCGAGGCTTGCGGTGGACCTACCGATACCGAGTTTATATTTGACGATTTTATAAAACTGCTTTAGCGCGCGTAATCAAAATAATATGTCTTTTATGGAAAAGGGTGAAATAAAGAAGGTTTTGCTGCTCGGTTCGGGGGCATTGAAGATAGGTGAAGCTGGCGAGTTCGACTACTCGGGTTCGCAGGCTTTGAAGGCGCTAAAGGAAGAGTCGATAGAGACGGTGTTGATTAACCCGAATATCGCCACGGTGCAGACATCTGACGAATTTGCCGACAAGATATATTTCTTGCCGGTGACTCCATATTTCGTAGAAAAGGTTATCGCCAAGGAGCGTCCACAAGGAATATTGCTCTCGTTCGGCGGACAGACTGCGCTCAACTGCGGCGTGAAGCTGTATGAGAGCGGAGTACTCGAAAAATATGGCGTGCAGGTGTTGGGTACGCCAGTGCAGGCGATAATGGACACCGAGGACCGGGAACTCTTTGTGAAGAAACTCGATGAGATAGACGTAAAGACCATAAAGAGCGAAGCAGTTGAGAGCATCGAAGATGCTGTGAAGGCTGCCGAAGAATTAGGCTATCCAGTGATTGTGAGGGCTGCATACGCCCTTGGCGGCTTGGGTAGCGGCTTTTGCGACGATGAGGCGCAGTTGAGGTCGCTCGTTGAAAAAGCCCTGTCGTTCTCGCCGCAGGTGCTCGTGGAGAAGTCGTTGAAGGGGTGGAAGGAAATTGAATATGAAGTGGTGCGTGACCGTTACGACAATTGCATAACGGTGTGCAACATGGAGAACTTCGACCCGCTGGGCATACACACGGGCGAGAGCATCGTGGTAGCTCCGTCGCAAACGTTGTCGAATGCCGACTACCACTTGCTTCGCGAACTTGCAATAAAAATCATACGCCACATAGGGATTGTGGGCGAGTGCAACGTGCAGTATGCCTACGACCCCAAGTCGATGGACTATCGCGTAATCGAAGTGAATGCCCGCTTGAGCCGCAGTTCGGCGTTGGCATCGAAGGCTACTGGCTATCCGCTCGCCTTTGTTGCAGCCAAGTTGGGTCTCGGTTACGGGTTGTTTGAACTTAAAAATTCGGTAACTAAGGTGACTTCGGCTTTCTTTGAGCCGGCACTTGACTATATAGTGTGCAAGATTCCTCGTTGGGACTTGGGTAAGTTCCACGGGGTGAAGCGCGAAATCGGCTCGTCGATGAAGTCGGTGGGCGAGGTGATGGCAATAGGCCGCACGTTTGAAGAAGTAATCCAAAAGGGATTGCGCATGATAGGGCAGGGAATGCATGGCTTTATCGAAAACAAGCGGACGAAGGTTGCCGACCTCGAAAAGGCATTGAAAGAACCTACCGACAAGCGCATTTTCGTAATTGAGAGCGCATTCCGCGAGGGCTATACGGTGGAGCAGATACATGAGCTGACCAAGATTGACCGTTGGTTCTTGTACAAGCTGAAGAATATCGTGAACACGGCTCTTGAACTGGAGCAATACAGCGAGCTTGAGGCTCTGCCAATCGACTTGTTGCGCCGTGCAAAGCGTGAAGGCTTCTCCGACTTCCAAGTGGCTCGGGCTGTCTTGAAGGAGCGCATGACAAATGCCGAGGAGGCAAACCTCGCCGTCCGCCATTTGCGCAAGGAACACGGAATTGTCCCGTGCGTGAAGCAAATCGACACGCTGGCAGCCGAATATCCTGCACAGACCAATTACTTGTATCTCACATACAACGGCAACGAAAACGATGTGACCTACTTGCACGACCATCGCTCGATAATCGTGCTTGGGTCGGGTGCATATCGCATCGGTAGCTCGGTAGAGTTTGACTGGTGTAGCGTCAATGCGCTCATGACGGTGAAGAAGGAAGGGTGGCGTTCGGTGATGATTAACTACAATCCCGAAACGGTATCGACCGACTATGATATGTGCGACCGCCTCTACTTCGACGAGTTGACGTTTGAGCGCGTGATGGATATCATCGAGCTTGAGCAGCCTCACGGCGTGATATTGTCAACAGGTGGTCAGATACCTAACAACCTTGCCACACGCCTCGATGCCGAGAAGGTGAACATACTTGGCACGAGTGCCAAGAGCATCGACAATGCCGAAGACCGCCACAAATTCTCATCGATGCTCGACTCGCTCGGTATCGACCAGCCGCGTTGGCGCGAGCTTACGTCGCTCTCCGACATCAAGGAATTTGTCGATGAGGTGGGCTATCCCGTTCTCGTGCGTCCGTCTTATGTGTTGTCGGGTGCGGCAATGAATGTTTGCTCCAACGAGGAGGAGCTCGAACGCTTCTTGAAACTTGCTGCAAATGTGTCGAAGCAGCACCCAGTGGTGGTTAGCTCGTTCATACAGCACGCCAAGGAGATTGAGTGGGATGCCGTGGCACAGAACGGCGAGATTAAACTCTATGCCATCTCAGAACATATAGAGTTTGCCGGTGTGCACTCGGGCGACGCTACAATTCAGTTCCCGCCGCAAAAGTTGTATGTAGAGACCATCCGCCGCATCAAGAAGATAAGCAGCCAGATAGCAAAGGCGTTGAACATATCGGGTCCGTTCAACATTCAATACCTTGCCAAGAACAACGACATAAAGGTGATTGAATGCAACTTGAGGGCTTCGCGCAGCTTCCCGTTTGTGTCGAAGGTGTTGAAGATTAATTTCATCGACCTTGCCACAAAGGTCATGCTTGGCATTCCTGTCGAGAAACCGAGCAAGAGTGCATTCGACCTCGACTATGTGGGCATAAAGGCATCGCAATTCTCGTTCTCGCGTCTGCAAGGTGCCGACCCTGTGCTTGGCGTGGATATGTCATCGACTGGCGAGGTGGGCTGCCTCGGGGAAAACACTTCGGAAGCGTTGCTTAAAGCCATGTTGTCGGTTGGGCAGGAGATACCCAAGAAGAGTGTGTTGCTCAGCACCGGCGGTGCGAAACAGAAGGTGGACATGCTCGATGCCGCACAAAAGTTGTATGCCAAGGGTTACACCTTGTATGCGACAGGCGGAACGCACAAGTTCCTTAACGACAACGGAATCCCGGCAATCCACGTTTACTGGCCCAGCGAAAGCGACAAGCAGCCGCAGGCACTCGATATGCTTCACAGCAAGCAAATCGACATGGTGGTGAACATACCTAAGAACTTGTCATCTACCGAGTTGTCGAACGGGTACAAGATACGTCGCGCAGCGGTTGACTTGAACATACCGTTGTTGACCAATGCACGGTTGGCGTCGGCATTTATCGATGCCTTCTGCGACCTCACTCTCGACCAAATCGAGATAAAGCCTTGGGGCGAGTATTAAGAACTGTACGAAAGAAGTATATAGCATCTCATATTGAAGGGCGCACAATCCGTGCGTCCTTTTTTATCGTCTAAAAAAAGAGTGTATTATGAACTCCTCGAAGAATTTGTGGATTTCAATTCATGATAACATTCTGAAAAAGATTATCGTTTTCATTGTATAAGCTCTCCTTTCTTGTTTATATATCGCCAATTATCGCTTA
>CASEAQ010000020.1 GCA_949285735.1 uncultured Bacteroidales bacterium | reverse complement strand
GATTCTAAAATCCTCCGCGCTCCAAAAGATTATATAAAACTTTGTTGTTTAATGAGTTGTGGAAAATGTTAACAGTCTTTATTAGACACCAGTGCGATTCATTGCGTCTCACAGCCACAATACATTTATTAACAAGTGATTGTCTCTCGTTTATTAGGTATCTTGGGGGTGATAGTCTTTGGCAAGCCCGCCTTCGCTGGTTTCTTTGTAAAGCGAGGGGAGGTCGTTGCCCGTTTCTTTCATCACTTCAACCACGCGGTCGAACGACACACGATGCCGCCCGTCGGTGAACGACGAATACAAGTTGGCATCGAGTGCACGGGCAGCGGCATACGCATTACGCTCTATGCAGGGGATTTGCACCAGTCCACACACGGGGTCGCAAGTCATGCCCAAATGGTGTTCAAGCCCCATCTCGGCAGCATACTCTATCTGCGACGGACTGCCGCCAAAAAGCTGGTTGGCAGCCGCCGAAGCCATAGAGCAGGCTGTTCCCACCTCGGCTTGGCAACCAGCTTCTGCGCCCGAAATCGAGGCATTGTGCTTGACGATGTTGCCGACAAGCCCGGCTGTCGCCAACGCCCTCAATATGCGAGTGTCGCTGAAGTCGCGGCTTTGCTGCAAGTGGTAGAGCACCGCCGGCACCACGCCACACGAGCCGCAAGTGGGCGCAGTGACAATCACGCCGCCCGAAGCATTCTCCTCGCTCACTGCCAACGCATAGGCAAACACCAGTCCGCGCGACTGCAACGAAGCCCGGTAGCCACTCGCCTTTATATAATAGGTAGATGCCTTGCGCCTCAGGTTGAGAGGTCCCGGCAACACACCCTCGGCATCGAGACCACGGCGAACCGACTCCTGCATCGTCTTCCACACCTCGCGCAGGTAATCCCAAATGTCGCTCTCCTCACACTGCTGCACATATTCCCAATAACTTTTGCCCGTGCGCTCGCACCATGCAAGTATCTCCGACAGATGGCACATCTCATACACATCGGGCGTATTCACCGTGTCGTGTCCGTCGCCCTCCTCGGCAAGCGCGCCGCCACCGATGCTAAACACCGTCCACGGGTCAATTTCCTCGCCATCCTGGTCGAGCGCGGCAAACTTCATTCCATTGGGGTGGAACGGCAAAAACACCTTAGGCTGCCATATTATCTCGACCGGTGCCACCGGCAACAGCACGTCGCTAATCGCCACATTGGTCATGTGCCCCTTGCCCGTAGCGGCAAGGCTGCCATAAAGCGTTACCCTGAATCCGCAAGCGCGAGGGTGCCGCTTGCAATAAATCTCGGCGGCTTTGCGCGGGCCCATCGTGTGGCTGCTCGACGGCCCCGTGCCTATCCTGTATAATTCTTTTATCGATTTCATAACACAATTGTTTTTGTGTATTTGCCCTATCCGCAAAATTAACATAAAATGCCCGATGACGGGAAATTTTAGCCGTTAAAACTTTTTTTAAGCATAATAATAATCATAATCGAAATTTTATTAATATGTTTGCGTATGTTCTGCTAAGAAGGCTCATGCACAATCCTCCTTGCAGGGCTAATACAGAAAAAAATTGAACCTTTATGGAACACACCTTCTTTAACGATATATTAAAGCACATCTATGAGCTCGAAGGTCTTGTGCTGGTTGCAAGGCGCGACGGCACCGACCTCGAAATCCTGCTGCAAATGATGCGTGACAAGACTGCCGAGATAGGCGCGGCACTCGACGTCGAATCGGCTGAAACAACAGAATCGAATGTCGAAGAGTCTCAAGAGGCGGCAGCAACTACTCCCGTCGAGCAAGAACCTGCCGCCTTCCAGGCAGAAGCCACTGTCCAGGCAGAACCTACCCCAGCCGTAAGCGGGCAGATGCCTTATGACGAGCCCCCGCTTGCCGAAGTGACTGTAGAAACACCTGCACCCAATGAGGAAGACAAGGAGGCTGAGGAAGAAATTGCCTCCCCCATCTTGACCGAAGTCGAAGACGATGGAAGCAGCCAGCACGATTGTCCCGAAGAACCGGCAGCCGAAATGACGTTCGACTACGTTGAACCGCCAAAGGTCGCCATCGAAGAAAAGGAGCAACAGGAAGAATACGAGCCAGCCACCATCGATGACAAAGAAGAAACAGCCACAGAGGAAACCTACCCCCTGCCGGCACCAGACAACATCAACGACACGCCAGCCGCAGTGACTGTAGATGAAGCGTTGCAACGCAACATGAGCCGCGACCTGAAAAAGGCATTCACCATCAACGACCGCTTCCGCTACCGCCGCGAACTGTTTGGCAACAGCGACATCGAGATGAACGACGCTCTCAACTTGGTCGAAGCCATGCAATCATACGCCGAGGCAGAAGAATACTTCTACGACATGCTCAACTGGGACAAGCAATCGCCCGAAGTCACCGACTTCATGGCTATCATTCGCAACCACTTCTACGCAAAATAATCCCACCGCCATGTCAGGAAAGCTATACATAGTGCCGACACCCGTCGGCAACCTCGACGACATGACACCGCGAGCCATCGCAGTGCTGAAGGATGCCGACTGCGTCCTTGCCGAGGACACTCGCACATCGGGCGTGCTGATGAAGCACTTCGGCATAGAAACCCGAATGCAGAGCCATCACAAGTTTAACGAGCACGACACGTTGCCAGCATTGGTGTCGCGCCTGCAAGGAGGAGAAACCGTCGCCCTCGTGAGCGATGCCGGCACTCCGGCTATATCCGACCCAGGCTTCCTGCTCGTGCGCGAATGCCGCCGTTGCGGCATCGAGGTGGAGACTCTGCCAGGAGCCACAGCCCTCATTCCGGCACTTGTCAACTCGGGGCTGCCTTGCGACCGTTTCTGCTTCGAGGGATTCCTGCCGCAGAAAAAGGGAAGGGCGACAAGGCTCGCCCAACTTGCCGAAGAGCCACGCACAATGATCTTCTACGAGTCACCAATGCGCCTGCTCAAGACGCTCAAGCAACTGGCAGAAGCATTTGGCGGCGAGCGCGAGGCATCGGTGAGCCGAGAAATATCGAAATTGCACAACACCACCCACAACGGCACCCTTGCCGAACTTGCCGAATACTTCACCGCCAACGAGCCTCGTGGCGAAATAGTGATAATCGTAGCCGGCAAAGAACCTGCCGAAAACGTGAA
Organism: uncultured Bacteroidales bacterium; assembly: GCA_949285735.1. GTDB lineage: Bacteria > Bacteroidota > Bacteroidia > Bacteroidales > Muribaculaceae > Avimuribaculum. Next base: position 37,481 of record CASEAQ010000020.1, on the reverse strand, counting down.
AATCGACAAATACGCACAATTCAAAAATCACAATACACAACAAATTTTTAAACAATCGGAACAATGAAAAAGACTATCTTATTTTTTGCAGCCGCAGGACTCATGTGCCTCGCTGCTTGCAACGACAGCAACAAGACCGATAGCAATGCCACAGAAAGCAACATCGTGGCAGAACTCAACGACTCACTGCTGATGGCAAATGCCGAAAAAGACAGCCTATTGAGCCTCATCAACGACATCAACAACGGAATGATGCAAATTCGCGACATGGAAAAGATAATCTCCACCTCCAACCTGAACAATGAAACTCGCAACAAGAGGCAGGAAATCATGGACAACATGATGCTTATCCAGAAAGCGTTGAAAGACCGCCGCGAAAAGCTCGCATCGCTCGAACGCCGCATTAAAAACTCGTCGGGCGACAACTCTAAGTTGCAAGAAACCATCGACGGGCTGAAAAAGCAACTTGCCGAGCAAGAAGCCACAATAGCACAAATGGCAGAAGAGTTGCGCAAGGCAAAAATCGAGATACAGGTGCTTAATACCGCTGTCGATTCGCTCAACGTGGCAAACCAAGCCATCACCGAACAAAAAGAAATCGCCGAAGAAAAATCGGAACTCCTTGCCAACGAACTCAACACGTGCTACTACGTGATTGGCTCGAAGAGCGAGCTCAAGGACAACAAAATCATCGAAACTGGATTCTTGCGCAAGACCAAGGTACTGGAAGCCGACTACGAAATCACATATTTCACAAAAGCCGACAAGCGGTCGCTCACCGAGATACCTTTGCATTCAAAGAAAGCCAAAGTTTACACCAAGCACCCCGAGGACTCATACGAAATTGCCGACAACGAAGGCGTGAAGACACTCGTCATCACCAATCCGGCAAAATTCTGGTCGCTCTCCAACTTCCTGGTCGTACAAATCGACTGATTCCATACGGGGCTTGTTTAAAACCGGCATGATGCGCATGGCAGTGTAATAAAAAGGCACTGCCATGCGTTATTATATGTGATTATGAAAAGTAGTTTGCACACTGTCATTCTCATCTTTGCCGCCATTGCCTTCATGGCACTGACTTCGTGCATCGAAGATGACTTCACCACAAGCAACAGCGACGTGCTGGAATTTTCGACCGACACGCTCGCATTCGACACCGTGCTCACCGAGGAGGGCACGGCAACACGCCGTTTCATGGTTTACAACCGCCACAAGAAGATGGTCAACATCTCATCGATAACCCTCGACGGCAGTTCGCAAGTGCGGTTCTACCTCAACGTCGATGGCGTCAGCAGCGAGTCGTTCAGCAATGTCGAAATCCGTGGCGAGGACAGCATCTTCATCTTCGTTGAAGCCTACATCAACCCCACTGGCGACGACCTCCCCGTTGAAATGGAAGACAAGATACGTTTCGTCACCAACGGCGTGGAACAGCAAGTTGTGCTCACCGCATGGGGGCAAGACGTGACTCGCCTGCACTCGCCCGTAATCGACACCGACACCCACCTGTCGGGAATAAAGCCCTACGTCATCTACGACACCCTGCGCGTTGCCCAGGGGGCGACACTCACCCTCGATGCCGGCACCACACTCATGTTCCACGACAAGAGCGGCATGGTGGTTGACGGCACACTGGTTGCCGCCGGAGAGCAAGGCAACGAAATCAACCTGCGCGGCGACAGGCTCGACAACGTAGTCGGCGGCTCCGACTACGACATCATGTCGGGGCAATGGGATGGAATACGCTTCACAGCCTCGTCGTCGGGCAACGAGATGCGCTACGTGAACATGCGCGGCTCGTCGTCGGGCGTGGTCATCGACTCGACGGGAATCGGGCAACGCAAGCTATACCTCTTCAACAGCGTGTTGCACAACTCATCGTCGTCGGTGCTCACTTCGCGCCACGCCTGGGTCGAAGCTACCGGCTGCGAGTTTTCAGATGCCGCCGAGGCAGTCGTCGCGCTCACGGGCGGATATGCCAAGTTTGCACAATGCACATTTGCCAACTACTACCTGTTTGACGTAATCACAGGCTCGATACTCACGCTCAACTACCTGCTGCCCGACGACAGCGACGGCTCGGCGCCATTGATGGACGGCACTTTCGACAATTGCATCTTCTATGGCAACGCCTCCGAAATCACCCCGGGCGACCTCACAGGCTCGACGGTACTCATACGCAACTGCCTGTTTGGAGCAGACGGTAGCGACGACAACAACTTCATCAATTGCGTGTGGGGAGGCGACCCGCTCTTCTACACCGTCCGCGAAGAATATATCTTCGACTACCGCCTCAAGCCCGAAAGCGATGCCATCGGCAGCGGCGATGCGTCGCTGCTGCCCGAGGGTGCCGAAACCGACCGCTACGGCGTGAACCGCTTCATCAACGGTGGCATCGACATCGGTGCCTACACTTGGGTCAATCCCGACAACACCGAAACGACTCCCGAACAATGACAGGCACCATAACATTAGAACGAATGCAGTTCCACGCCCACCACGGCGTGCTGGAGCAAGAGCGGCGCGTGGGCAACGACTTCGAAGTCACCCTGCAACTGCGCTACCCATTGGAAAAAGCATCGCAAAGCGACAACCTCGCCGACACGCTCAACTATGCCGAGGCATACGACATCGTGGCAGCCGAAATGGCACGCCCCTCACAACTGCTCGAACACATCGCCGGTCGCATAATCCGCGCCCTGCGCTCCCGATTCCCGCTCATCGAGGGCGGCAGCATCACCGTGTCGAAGCTCACGCCCCCCTTCAAGTGCCAAATCGCCGCCGTCTCCATCACCCTCCACTTTTAACACTCCCAAACATTCACATCCCACACATTGCCGGATATGCCGCAAGCATACCCCATATATTATGTCTCGCGCGACTGGAAAACACCCATATAATGATGCAAATTTTGTGACGCAATTGGTGCAAATGCGTCACCCCACTGCACAAATGCGTCAATTGCAACCCGTGACGGCTGTAATTGCTGCAAAATTGTTGATTATTGCCGAGAACGTTCTTATTTGTTAAACTATTGAAAAATAACTTTGCATCGTCACAAAAGCAATGACACATAAACCTAAACTTAATAACATTTCTTATGGACAAAAATTTCTCAAGAACGATGCTCGGCATTGGCATCATGTCAATGTTCGCAGTTTCTGCCAATGCGCAGATGGTTCCCCTTTTCGAGGAAGATCCGCAATTTATTTCTTCGGATGCCACCGATGCCACTCCGGGGCAATGGCACACCGATATGTTCCGCGGCAATGCAATGTGGGCTGATGTGAACAACGACGGGCAGATGGACTTGTTCGTCGTGGGCAACACCACAGCTGCCGGCTGGCACTCCCACATTTATGGATGGACCAACAACAATGGCACTTTCACCGAAATCCAAAACCTGCCATTCTATCAACGCAGCGACGGCAATGCTTGCCCGGCAGGCGACACACGCGGTACCAACAATGTAACTATTGCTTATATCGACTACAACAACGATGGCAACATCGATGTCGTCCAACGTGGTATCAAGGAAGGAGCTGAAGCTGAAAATTCCACTGCTTCGGCCGACTTGTTCATCAATCTCTACCGTGGCAACGGCGATGGCACATTCACACTTGTTGAAAACAGCGGATTGCAGGTTATCGGCACTGAGCAGGAATGCCTTTACAGCGGCATCACCACCGTTGTCGATTTCAACCGTGACGGATACCAAGACCTCGCCTTGACTGGTATTACAGACGGTGAACGTTTTGTATCGCTCTACAAGAATAATGGCGACGGCACGTTCTCATTGCTCGATCCTGCCACCACCTACATTGATTGGATGGGTGCATCTTATGATTTGGCACTTTCTTCAGGTTCCATCGCTTGGGGCGACTTCAACAACGATGGTTACCCCGATTTCGCCATCAATGGCTGGAGCGACACTGTAGGCGGTGTAGCCACTATCATTTGCCGCAACAACGGCGATGACACATTCCTATGCTTGGATATGGCTGCATACGATCCTACCTACGACTACTTGCCTAACCAACCTGGTACACAAAAAGGTATGCTCATGTGGGCAGATTTCAATAACGATGGCTGGCTCGACTTGTTTGTATGCGGTGAAACATACGATGGAAGCAACTGGGGCCGTACAGCCGACATCCTGCTCAACCGTGGCAATGACCCTGAAAATGCAGATATCGACCTCGTAAACTTCCCGGAATCTCAATTCCAACGTGTTCCGGCAAGCGAGTCTGGCATCAGCGTGGGCGCAGTTAAGGGTAACGCTACCGACATTGTTGACCTTGACGGGAACGGCTACATGGACATAATAGTAACTGGTGAAGGCGCAGGTGCAATGACCGACTTCATCATGAACAACGGCGACATGACATTCACCGAAGACAACTCGACCAATAAGGCCGACTTCCGCAGCGGTAGCTCGATGGAATTTTGGGACTATGACGGCGACGGCTACCTCGACTTTTTCGGCATGGGCTACCGTGATAACGGTCACAAGTTCGCATTGTTCCACAACACTGGTATATATGAAGATGCCGACTTCAACACTCACGAATATCCTACCAACAATGCACCCGAAGGTCCGTCGAGCGTTGAGATGGCAGCCGAGGGCAATGGCGTGAAGATTACATGGGGCAACGGCAGTGATGATGTCACCCCCAACGACCGCCTTCGCTACAATGTGGTTATCGAGAAGAACAATGGTGAAATAGTTTCGCTTGTTCCTGCCGACGTCGAAACCGGCGCACTCAAGGTTGCCATGCTGCAAAACTTGGTATATGGCAACAGCTACACTGTCAATATCCCAATTGCCGACATCAAGCAAGCCTATGTGCAATCGGTTGACGGTTCCAAGCAAGTGAGCAAATTTATCCCCGTCGGCGGTAGCGGTACGGGCGTAGAGGAAATCGCCAACAATGACGGAATCAATGTGTGGGCAGCTGGCGACGTGCTTAACGTCAATGCCGAAAGTGCAGCCACTGTCACCATCTACAATGTTGCAGGCAACCAAGTTGCCACAATTGCAATCTCAGGCTCGGCAACTATCAACTGCGCCGACTATGATGGAATGTATCTCGTGAGGGTCGAAACCGAGACCGCTTGCAAGACCACCAAAGTTGTTTTCTAAAACCTTGACGAAATTTGAGCCGGCAACACACTGTTGCTCACGCACATCGGCACTCGCGTTGCCGGCTCTTTTCTTTTACCAATCAAATAACAACCGAAAACATGAGAAATTTATTAACAAGAACTATGCGCGCCGTGCTTATGGCAATGACGTGCTTGATGCTTTCGGCAGCTGCCTATGCTCAAGTAAACGTGAGCGGTATCGTTACCGATAGAAGCACTTCCGAACCGTTGCCCGGCGTTGCAGTAATGGAACGCGGAACCAACAATGCCGTGCTTACCGACCTCGAAGGGCGGTACAACTTGAAGGTTAAGGATGGATCCTCGGTTGAGTTCCAATTCCTTGGCTACAAGAACCACATAATCGAAAATGTGAAAGGCGGCACTTACAATGTTGCCATGGAAACAGAGAGCGAATTGCTCGACGACGTAATCGTGCTCGGTACGCGCATGACGAAGAGCGACCTTACAGGTGCCGTCGGCAGCCTGTCGGAGAAACAATTGAAGGAGATACCTTCGTCGAGCTTTACTCAATCGATGCAAGGCAAGGTGGCTGGTGTGCTTGTAAACAGCTCTGCCCGCCCCGGCGATGCTCCTTCCATCAAGGTACGTGGTACCAACTCAATCAACTATGGGCAAGACCCCATCTATGTAATCGACGGTATCGTGGTCGATGAAGGCTTGAACAACATCAACCCCGATGACATCGCCTCGATCGAAGTATTGAAAGATGCCTCGTCGAAAGCCATCTATGGTTACCGTGCAGCCAACGGCGTTATCCTTGTCACCACCAAGAAGGGCCGCAAGGGTGAAGGCAAAGTCACATACGATGGATGGGTAGGTTTCCAATCCTATGATGAAGGCAACATGAAGATGCTCGGTTCACGCGACCTCTTCAACCTACGCTATGACGCTTGGCTCAACCAATACCTCACAGCTAATCCAAATGCATCTGACGCTGATATACAAGACTATATCAACAACACCATCCTCGCATCGGGTGGAGCCAACACCGCTTTCTCGGAAGAGGAACTTTACAACGGTCAGAACGACATAACTTCCGACTGGGTGGGCCCCATCACACGCACGGGTATCCAGCACAACCACTCGCTTAGCTTCTCGGGTGGTACAGACAAGACTGCTTACTACCTTGGCGTGTCTTACACCAACCAGCAGGGTATAATAATCAACTCAGATTATGAGCGCTTCTCGGGCAAAATCAACGTGGAACAGGAAGTAAAGCCTTGGTTGAAGATAGGTACCAACACCACATTGTCGCGTGCCATCACCAACACGCAGGAAGACAACCTATATACTCGTTGTGTCACTGCCAACCCAATGCAGACCATTGACGACCGTGACTACATGTACTGGCGTGGCGGACACGACTCAAGTGGCAACCCACTCAAGCTGATGGATGTACGCCGCGAGCAGACACACGACCGCGTATTGTCGTCAAACTATATCAACATCAACCCCATCGAGGGCTTGAATATCCGTACCACGTTCTCTATCGACTACCTTAACAAGAGCGACTTCACTTACCGCCCGATGACTTCGGCAGAAGGTCCTCGCAACGACCACGGCCAGGCTACCCAATGGCGCGGACGCGCATTCTCTTGGCAATGGGATAACTCGGTGAGCTACGAGAAGGTGTTCAACAAGAAACATCGTATTTTCGCAATGGCAACCGCCAGCTTGACCAAGGATATGACCGATGCCACCAACATATCGGTATCGGGTTTCCCGAGCGACATCATGGGCTGGTATAACATAGCCGCCGGAGCCAACAAGGACAAGGCCAACTATTCTTCGAGCTTTATCACGCAGACAGCCGTTTCGTTTGTGCAACGCGTCAACTACACCTACGACAACCGCTACCTGTTCACAGTGAGCTTGCGCCAAGACGGTTCATCGCGCTTTGCCAGCGGCAACCAATGGGGCGTGTTCCCGTCGTTCTCGGCTGCATGGAACATGTCGTCGGAAAAATTCCTCAACAATGTTGACTGGCTTTCAATGTTGAAGTTGCGTTTGGGCTGGGGTCTCGTTGGCAACCAGGCAATTCCCGAATATGCCTACCTGTCGATTTACAACCCGAGCTACTCAAATGGCAACACCTCATTCGTTTCCGACGGCCGCCAAGGCAACCCCGACATCACCTGGGAAAAGCAGAACCAGTTCAACGTGGGAGTGGACGCATCAATCTTGAACGACCGCCTGTCGTTCAGCGCCGACTACTTCTACACCATCAACAGCGACTTGCTCATGCAGATGTCGTTGTCACAAACCACCGGTTTTAACAACCGCATCGCCAATGTGGCAAAACTTGAAAACCAAGGTGTGGAACTCTCAATCAATGCCAAATTGCTGCAACGCGGCGACTGGACGTGGAATTTCTCTGCCAACATTTCGCACGATAAAAACAAGGTTAAGGAACTTTATGACGGATTGCAAGTGATATGGAGCGGAAACTCAATCACTTCGCGCGAAGGCAACCTCTTCGTGGGCGAACCTGTCAATACCTACCACTCTTTCAAGGCACGCATCGCACAGATGTCTGATATTGAATACCTGAACTATATGAACGAGCGCAACCTGCCCGACGGCAACGGCGGTTACACCAACCACTTTGTGGGCGGCAAGGAAGTTCACCCTGGCGACCTTCTTCCCGAAGACCGCAACGGTGACGGCAAAATCACTTACGAAGACGATATGTATATCATAGGTCGCAAAGACCCGAAGTTCTACGGAGGATTCTCGACCGACCTCACTTGGAAGGACATCACGCTGTCGGCTACGTTCAGCTACTCATATGGCGCTCGCCGCTACTCAAGCATGTATGAAAGCACCATGAACCTTGGTGGCTGGGATTACTGTTCGCACGTTGACGCGCTCGACCGCTGGACTCCCACCAACACCGATACCGATGTTCCACGTGCATTCCGCGGTGCCGATGTTCAGCGTTTCAACATTGGCGAAACCGACTGGGTACTGCTCGATGCCTCTTACTTGCGCCTGTCGGCATTGACACTGAGCTGGAACTTGCCTACCAAGTGGATAAGCCCCGTGTGCCAAAACCTGCGCGTGTATGCAACTTGCAACAACCTGTTCACTTGGACCCCGTATAAGGGTTACGACCCCGAAACCGGTGAAGACTACCCGTCGGCAAAGATGTATGTGATAGGTGTTAATGCCACATTCTAAAAAACAACTTAAAAAAGGAACACGATTATGAAAATCTTAAAATATGGAGCAATTGCCCTCGTGGGATTGATGTCGCTGAACTCTTGTGCCGACTTCCTCGACCAACAACCGAAATCGAGTCTGTCGCAGGAGCAACTTTTCTCCGACACGAAAAACATGGAGTCTTACGTTCAAGGACTCTACAAGCAATGGCGCGACATTCACAAGGAGCAAATCGACATCTATCTTGGCACCGACGAGGCAGCACAGGGTGGTGTGCAGAACCGCGACAATCTTGACAAACGCCAACTTGACATATACCAAGACATCACCACATCCAACAACGTGGTGCTCAATGCCTGGAACAAGCGTTACTCGGTAATAGCTGCTGCGGCAACATTGCTGCAAGAAAAGCAGCCGACGGTGGAAACTGCCGACAGCATCACGCAAGTGTTTGTAGGCGATGCATCGTTCCTCCGCGCCGTGAACTATTTTGAACTCGTAATGCTCTTTGGCGATGTGCCTATCGTTGACTACCTCAATGTGAGCGACGGTGCACGCCACCCACGCAGCGAGGTGTATGCCCTCATGGAAAGCGACTTGTTGCGTGCAATCGAGTACCTGCCAACAATGGAGGAGCAGACCGACAAGAGCCACGCCACGACTCGCCTGGCTTGGGCAATGCTTGGCAAGCTGTATATGTATGCCGATGCCGATGTAACTCGAGAAGACGGCTCATCATGGCGCGACTATGCCAAGGCTGCCAAGGCATTCAAGCAAGTAATCGACGAGTCGGGCGTGGGCACTACGTTGCCTGGTACTGTCGATGAGATTTTCGGCAACACCAAGGATCTCGACAATCCCACTATTCCTGCCTACGGTGATGCCGCCGAGGGAACAGCAAATGTGGAACGCGAATGGGTATATGCTTTCCGTTTCGGCCATGCCAACGGCGATGAAAACAGCATCCAGTGGTCAATGGGCAGCCGTGCCGTGTCGATTATGTCAACCACCGGCGAGGCAATGTGTTTTTGGGCTGGGTTCGATGGCATGCTCCCGAGCGACTATTGCTGGAAGTTCAAGGAAGATGGTGGCGTATGGGAAAAAGGTGACGCACGTCGCTTCGTTTCGTTCCGTGGCATAAACGAGAATGACAGCGAGATGAACCCTGCCGAGTTCAATGACCCACGCAACGGCTGGACTGCCCAGCTCATAGGTTACTGCTTTGGCGACGAACTTGACCCTCACACTGCCAAGTTTGAAGACCCATACGTTGAGGAAATCGGCATGAACACTTACCAAAGCGGTCGCGCAGTGCCGTTCATTCGATTGGGCGACATTTTCCTGAACTATGCTGAATGCTTGTACCGCACCGAGGGTGTATCGGCAGCACTGCCTTACTTCAATGCTACCAGGATTCGTGCCTTGGGCCGTCGTGGAGCATTGCAGGCATCGGCAATATCCGACGAGAATGCTTTCATGCACGAGATGATGGACGAACGTATGCGCGAGCTTAATTTTGAAGGATGGCGCAAGTTTGACCTTATCCGCACCGGCTTCTTGACTGGCAATGACCGCAATGGCATACCAATCATGCAACGTAACAAGAATTTTGTTAACTTCGGAGTGGGTACAGTCAACTCCAACTACCGTTACTGGCCTATACCTCTCGATGAAATCAACAAGAACACCGATTTGCAAGGGCAATCCAACAATCAGAACCCTGGATACTAATTAATTGTCGCTGACAATTAAGAATTAACTGCTATTCATTGACAGTTGGCAATCGATAGTTGGCAATCAGGGTAATCCATTGTCAATTGTCTATTGTCAGCTGTCAATTGCTTTTAACCTCTAATTATCATTTATCTTTTAGAATGGACAAGAAATTACTGTTAAGCCTTGGCGCGGCTTTCATTACCAGCACAGCTGTGAATGCTGCCGACAGCTTTGAATGCGGGCAGTGGACCGTAAGCATCGACCCCGAAACCAAGGCTATGGATATAACCCACGGCGAAACCACGCTGCTCAAGCAAGGCTATGCGCAATACAAAAACGCCGATGGAGTAACGATAAAGAGTACCAGCGCCACAAGCGTGTTTTTTTCGACAGGAGAGACCGTCAACGACATTTTCGGGCAGGGTACTAAATATATCGTCTTCTATGAAATGGCCGACGGAGCCAACATCGAACAGGCTTTTTATGCCTACGACAACCACCCCGAGTATTTTCTTACCGAGGTGACAATTAAATCAGAAACAGAGACAAAAACCAATTATATATCGCCCCTTACTACCGAAACTGCTACATCGGTACTGCCCGAAGATGGCACCAACCGCTGGCTGTCGGTACCTTTCAGCAACGACAACTTCACCCGCTACAAAACGCCCGAAGTGAATGGCAACCTGTCGTCGTATTATGTGACGGCACTCTACGACGGTGTATCGCGCAATGGCTATGTGATAGGTTCGGTTGACTTCGACACGTGGAAATTCGTGATTCGTGCCGAGGGCGCACGTGGCTACGGCCTGCGCAGCCTTGAGACCGCTTGTGGCTGCGTCACTCCCGACGACCTGCGTGCCAATGTGGCAATGCAGCACGGCAGCATCGTTGGCACGGAATTGAAATCATCGCGCATACTTGTGGGTTACTTCGATGATTGGCGACGAGGCATGGAGACTTATGCCGACGCAGTAGCCACAGTCACGCCAGAACGCAAGAATATCACAGGCAACTCATTCTTTGGATGGAACAGCTGGGCAGTATTGCAGACCGATGTCAACTATGAAGGTGTGCTCGATGTTATCGACTTTTTCAAAAATGAAGCCACTGAGTTCCGCGACAACGAAGATGCAGTGTATGTGGTACTCGATTCGTGGTGGAACGACAACATTAAACCCAGCGAACTGAAGGACATCACACGCCAGGCGGTGAGAAGCGGATTCAAATCAGGCATCTACAATACCCCGTTCAGCGATTGGAACGGCTATGACGGCATCCCTTATGACGACCCACGGTGGGGTAGCGGCAAGGTGAACGGCTCGGATTATACATATAAGGACATAATACTTACATATAACGGCAGACCTATAAGGCTCGACAACGGTTGGGCTCTCGACCCGACACACCCTGGCACAAAGGCATTGGCAAAATACAATATCGACCAGTTCAAGTCGTGGGGTTACAAATATGTAAAACTCGACTTCTTGTGCAATGGCATAGTGGAAGCCGACAAGTGGTACAACCCCGACGTACACACAGGTATGCAGGCCTATAACGAGGGCATGAAATACATAGCCGACTACTGTGGCGACGATATTTTCATAGATTACTCGATTGCACCCACTCTGCCTGCCCAGTATGCCAATGCACGCCGCATAAGCTGCGATGCTTGGGGCGACATAAGCAATAGTGAAATGGTGTTGAACTGCATGGCATATGGCTGGTGGCTCGACCGCTTGTATAACTTCAACGACGGCGACCATGCCCAGTTTGAGGGTTACTCGGAGAGCGAAAACCGTGTGCGCTTAACATCAGAAATAATGAACAGCTACGTGCTGCTTGGAGACAACTTTAGCCTCAGTGGCCGTAAGCCTGGCACACAAGCCATACGCGACCAAGCCTTGAAAGTGATAAACAATGCAGAAATCAATGAAATAGCCCACACTTGCGGTGGCACATTTTGGCCCGTATATGGCTACAGCTCGCAGACTGGTGCAGGAGAAAAATACATGATGTTCGACACAGGCTCAGTGCTTTACCTCGCAGCAATCAACTATGGCGGCAGCGAGATGGCTGGCGAAATGCCATTGAGCGACCTCGGACTCGAAGCCACCGACGTGACCTCGGTCAAGGAACTGTGGAGCGGCGATACCTACAACATCACAGCCGACGGCAAACTCGAATTTACCGTTCCTGCCAAAGATGTGTTGATGTTCAAGTTTGAAAAAGCGGCTGCCATCAACGAAGTAGGCGATGCCAACGGCGACAACATGGCAGTATGGAAACATGGCAACACCGTATGCGTGGCTTCGACCAGTGGCGTGCAGGCTGTTTCGCTTTACAGCCTCGACGGGCGCATGGTTCAGTCATCGACGCTCAATGGTGAGACAAGTGCCGAGATTAACCTCGATGGCATGGGCAGCGGTGTTTACATTGTCAAGGCTACCGATGCCGACGGCAATGTTCGCAGTGTGAAATTCGTAAAATAAAACACATATACCCATGAATAAAAGCAAGATTATGGCTGCCGCAGCAATGGCGCTTACTGCCACTGCACTCAACGCAGCCCAAATAAAGATTGAAACCGACGACATAAGCCTCGTTCTCGACGGAGAAACAGGAAAATACCTCAACCTGTGCTACTTTGGAGAGAAGATAGCCAATACTGCCGAGTTTGGATACGCCTGGCACATCACGCAGCCCGACACAAACGACCAATACGGCACACAGCTATACCCTGCCTATGGCGGACGTTTCTTCCTGAACCCGGCATTGAAGTTGACACACGCCGATGGCGTGCTGACAACCGAACTCGTGTATAAATCCCACGAGAGCCGCCAAGTGGATGCCAACAGAACCGAAACCGTCGTGCATCTTCAAGACAAGCTGTATGATGCCAGCATCGACTTGCGCTTCACTGCCTACAAAGCCGAAAACGTAATCACGCAATCGGTGGCATTCTCGCACAACGAAAGCGGCAACGTGACCGTCGAAAACATCGCATCGTCGTATATCACGCTCAAAGCCTCCGACTACTACCTGACCCACTTCCACGGCACTTGGGCAAACGAGATGCAACTGTCGGAAGAACGGTTGACTCCCGGGGTGAAAGTGGTTGAGTCGAAGAAGGGTATGCGCACGGCACAGTCCGACAACTCGGCATTCCTGCTGTCACTCGACGCGCCGGCACAGGAATACAGCGGCGAGGTGTATGCCGGAGCACTGGCATGGACGGGCAACTACAAAATGCAATTCGAGGTTGACGAGGCTGGCTTGCTGCACATCATCGGCGGCATCAACCCCTTTGCATCATCGATTTCGCTTGCCGCCGGGGAACAATTTGTCACTCCCGACATGGTGCTCACATATAGCAACCAAGGTTGCAGCCAAATCACCCACAACCTGCACGACTGGGCACGCAAATACAACCTTGCCCACGGCGACCTGTTGCGCCCCGTCGTTCTCAACAGCTGGGAAGGTGCATACTTCTCATTCGACGAGAAAGTGATAACCGACATGATTGACGATGCCGCAGCGTTCGGCGTGGAGATGTTCGTGCTCGACGACGGCTGGTTTGGCAACAAGTTCCCACGCAACGGCGACAACGCCGGGCTTGGCGATTGGCAAGTGAACAAGAAGAAATTACCACACGGCATCGGCTATCTTGCCGACTACGCCGTGAGCAAGGGAATGAAATTCGGCATCTGGATTGAGCCCGAAATGGTGAACCCCGACAGCGAACTTGCCCACAAGCACCCCGAATGGATAGTGCAAAGTGGCAAGCGCGACCTGCTGCCAATGCGCAACCAGCACTTGCTCGACCTCACCAATCCCGAGGTGCAAGACTTCGTGTTCGAGACTTTCGACAACGTGCTGAAGATGTCGCCCAACATCTCATACATAAAATGGGATGCCAACCGACACGCCGACAACGTAGGCTCGACCTACCTTGGCGACGACCAGCAAAACAGGTTCTGGAATGACTACATTCGCGGCTTGTACAGCGTATATGAGAGAATACGTGCCAAGTATCCCGACGTATTGATACAACTCTGCTCGTCGGGCGGCGGACGTGTTGACTTCGGTGCCCTGAAGTATCACGACGAGTTCTGGGCAAGCGACAACACCAACGCGCTCAACCGCTTGTATATCCAGTACAGCACCAATCTTTTCTTCCCTGCAATGGCAACAGCCTCGCACGTGTCAACCAGCCCCAACCACCAGACGGGAATGATGCTTCCGCTCAAGTTCCGTTTCGACGTGGCAATGATGGGCAGGCTGGGCATGGAGCTGCAACCACGCCAGCTCGAAGGCGACGAGAAGACGTTTGCCTCGAATGCAGTGAAGCTCTACAAGCAATTGCGCCCAGTGATACAGCTCGGCGACCTCTACCGCCTCGACTCGCCATACGACGAAGACGGTTACTGCTCCGATATGTATGTGTCGAAAGACCGCAGCGAGGCAGTGGTGTTTGCATTCAGCACCGTTTACCACAACCGCACCCAGTCTTACGACATAAAACTGCACGGACTCGATCCTGCGAAGCATTATATGCTCACCGAAGTCAACACCACTTCGGGCAGCAGCTACCCAGGCAACGGCAAGGTGTACAGCGGCGAATTCCTGATGAAAGCAGGACTGTCGCTACCAGTAGGCGGTGCCTACACCAGCATGGTATTACATTTAGTCGAACAATAAAAACAACACAAAAATTATGAAATTCAAAATAGCAACAATGGCGCTCGGCACATTGATGATGTGTGCCTGCTCGTCGCCATCGGTAGAAAACGGTCTTGGCATGGAAGTAAGTTTCGACACCTCTTCCAAGACTGTAACGATAACCGACAACGGCAACACGATAATGAAAGGCGTTTATGCCTCCTACAAATATTGCGACCGCATTGTCTCGGCTGCCGACTACACCTCGTGCAGCACGACTGTGAGCGAGATTAGCGACAACTTCGGCAACGGACGCAGCTTGGTACTTTCCTACTCTGCCGACTCATTGCCCGAACTCGTGCAGACCTACTACGTGTATGACAGCCTGCAATATGTACTAACCGACTTCACCGTGCGTGCAAAGTATGGCGAAACGGCAACCAACTATATGGCACCCGTCAACACCACCTCGGTGATGAAATTCCCTGCCGAAGGCGACAACCGTGCGCTCTTCATTCCGTTCGACAACGACTGCTTCATCAGATACCAGTCACACGCAATGGGATTCGACACGCTGCGCAGCTATGAAGTAACGGCAATCTTCAACAACGCCTCTCGCGAGGGCATCGTGATAGGCTCGGTGGAACACGACGTGTGGAAAACTGCCATCGATATGCAGTCGGCATCGGGCAACGAGCTGAAGTCGCTCGTGTGCTACGGCGGCGTAGCCGACAAGACTACACGCGACTCCAAGGCACACGGCACAGTGTCGGCACAGGAAGTGAAGTCGCCCAAAATCCTCATAGGCTCGTTTGCCGACTGGCGCGACGGACTCGAAGCGTTTGCCGATGCCAACGCCACGGTAGCCGCACCCAAAGCCTGGGAAAAGAGCATTCCTTTCGGCTGGAACAGCTGGGGCACTTTGCAATTCAACCTCAACTTCAAGAATGCTACTGAGGTTTCTAATTACTTTGCAAAATCGCTCCAGACAGCCAATTTCCTCAATGCCGACTCGACTGTTTACATCGGGCTCGACTCGGGCTGGAACGCAATGAGCGAAAAGCAACTGAAGGAATTTGTAGAACTGTGCGAAGCCAACGGGCAAGTGGCTGGCGTTTACTGGACTCCGTTCACCGACTGGAGCCGTGACCCCGAACGCAAGATAGATGCAGCTCCCGAATACCGCAACAAGGATGTTTACCTCTATGCCAACGAGAAGCCGCAAGAACTCGACGGTGCGTATGCCTACGACCCTACACACCCAGCCATCGAGGCTATGATGAAGCAAACTTCCGAACTCTTCCGCCGCTGCGGATTCAAGTATGTGAAGATGGACTTCATGTCACACGGCACAATGGAAGGCGACAAGTGGTATAACCCCTCGATACACACCGGTATCGAAGCCTACAACTATGGTATGCAGTTGCTCAACAAGTATTTCGGCGACATGTACCTCAACTTGTCGATTTCGCCCATTTTCCCGTCGCAATATGCACAATCGCGCCGCATAGCCTGCGATGCTTGGAACAAGATTAAGGACACCGAATACACGATGAATGCCTTGTCGTATGGCTGGTGGATCGACCGTGTTTACCAATACAACGATGCCGACCACATCGTGCTTCGCGATGCCGAGGAGAGCGAAAACCGCGCCCGCGTGACATCGTCGGTAATCACCGGCTTGTATATCGTCGGCGACGACTTCAGCAAGACTGGCGACCCGCAAGTGAAGAAACGCGCCGAAAAGTTCTTGACCAACGCCGATGTGAATGCCGTAGCCGACGGACGCTCGTTCCGCCCGGTTGAAGGAAATGGCGACAGGTCGGAGTGCCAGTTTGTACGCTCCGAAGCCGACGGGTCGGTATATTACGCCGCCTTCAACTACACCGAACGCGACACCACAATCCAAGTGCCATTGCAACGCATCGGCACAACTGGTGCAACCCAAGTAAAAGACTTGTGGAGCGGCGAAACCACCACCATCGACGGTGACACCGAAAACGTGGCAATACCTGCCAAAGATGCAAGATTGCTCAAGTTTGTTGTAAATACAAAGTAATCCCCCAAAGAAAATGAAACTCAGATATATGATTATGAGTGCTGCAGTTGCTGCGTCCATGCCATTGATGGCATGGAACGGCAGCGTGCTCATCTCCACGCCCAACACGTCGATGCTGCTGCATGCCGACGAAGGGAGCGACCTGCGATTTGCCTACTATGGCGAACGCATCGAAGAACAGGATATACACCAAATCCACGATGCCTGGGCGGGGCTGAACAAGGAGGCATACCCGGCATTCGGAGAGAAAATCTATGAACCGTCGGCACTGCAAGTGGTGCACGCCGATGGCAACATGACCCTCGAACTCACGGTGCAAGACGTAAAAACGCACGACGAGGGTGATGCCACCGTCACGGTGATAACACTTGCCGACAAGGTATATCCGTTCACCGTCGAGCTGAACTACCGTGCATACAAGGACATTGACATAATCGAAAGTTGGGCTACCTACCGCCACAACGAAAAGAAAGATGTGGTGCTGCAACGTTTCGACTCGTTCCAGATGCCCATAAGGCAAAACGACGTGTGGATTTCACATCTCTATGGCTCATGGGCTGCCGAGACAGCCGTTGCCACCGAACCGCTCATGCCGGGCGTGAAGGAAATATCCAACATCGACGGCGCACGCAACGGGCACCTGTCGCACCCCGAAGTGATGATTTCGCTCGACGGCAAGCCGCAGGAAAACAGCGGCCGCGTTTACGGCGCAGTGCTTTGCTGGAGCGGCAACTTCAAGTTGCGTTTCCACACCGACTTCCGCGATGTTCACAAATTCTTCATCGGCATGAACGACGAGGCATCGGCTTACCACTTGGCTCGTGGCGAAGTGTTTGAAACTCCGCGCGTGGCTCTCACCTACTCCAATTGCGGCATGGGCGAAGTGAGCCGCAGCTACCACCGTTGGGCTCGCGAAAAGGGCAACGTGTATAACGGCAAGAAGCTGCACGACGTGCTGCTCAACAGTTGGGAAGGGGTTTACTACGACGTGTATGAGCCCAAGATGGACGAGATGATGCGCGACTTCGCAAGCATAGGCGGCGAAATGTTTGTGATGGACGACGGATGGTTTGGCGACAAGTACCGTCGCATCGACGACCGCCAAGCCCTCGGCGACTGGGTGGTTGACGAGCAGAAGTTGCCCAACGGCATACAAGGGCTTATAAACACCGCAAAAAAATATGGATTGAAATTCGGCATATGGATTGAACCCGAAGCTCTCCACGTGAAGAGCGAACTGTATGAGAACCACCCCGACTGGGTACTCAACGTTAAAGGGCGCGACCTCAACCTTGGTCGTGGCGACGGCGAGGTGCTGCTCGACTTGTGTAACCCCGAGGTGCAGGATTTCATCTTCAACATGGTTGACGACCTGCTCTCCAACTATCCCGAAATTGCCTACATAAAATGGGATGCAAATGTCGAACTCAAGAATTATGGCTCATCTTACTTGCCAGCCGACAAACAATCGCACATCTACATCGACTACCACCGCGGGCTCAACAAGGTGCTGGAACGCATTCGCGCCAAGTTCCCCGACGTGGTGATGCAAGCCTGCGGTGGCGGTGGCGGACGTTCGAGCTATGGCGTAATGCCCTACTTCGACGAGTTCTGGGTGAGCGACAATACCGACGCACTGCAACGCATATTCATGCAGTGGGGCACCTCCTACTTCTATCCCTCCAATGCAATGGCACAGCACGTGAGCGCATCGCCCAACCACCAGACGGCACGCGTGGTTCCGCTCAAATTCCGCTTCGACGTTGCCATGACTGGCCGCCTCGGCATGGAGATGCAACCGGGAAGCATGACCGACGAAGAGCGTGAATTTGCCAAGAAGACGATGGCCGAATACAAGGAGATACGCCCAGTGGTGCAACAGGGCAACCTATACAGGCTCGTATCGCCATTCGACGGTAAAGGACTTTCGTCGCTCATGTACACCAACGACGATGCCAGCCGTGCCGTGGTATTTGCCTACCGCATGGCAAACTTCAACAATATGCTCATTCCGCGCCTGCGCTTGACTGGGCTCGACCCCGACAAGACCTATGAGTTCCGCGAATTGAGCGTGCCTGTCGGTGCCAGCCCGTCGCACCTTAACGGGAAACGCTTCAAGGGTTCATTGCTGATGAACACCGGATTTGAAGTTCCGTTTGAGCGTGAATATTCAAGCCGCGTCTATGAACTCAAGGCTGTAAATTGATTTCACACAGTCTATTTTAACATATATATTTTGATTTGTTTCGAGTCCATTTTCATGTATTGGCAACAACCTGTTTCGCAACAAGGCATGAGAATGGACTCATTTGTTTTTTAACCTTTTATTACTGAAAAAAGTATGAATATCTATCAACGACTGGCAACTTGCGCCCTGTCGGCAATATGCATTGCCGGAGCCAATGCCGCAACTCACGAATTGGTTTCTCCCGATGGAAACATTGCCATAAAATTCTCGGACGACAGCCTGAAACTGAGCTATGAAGTAGTGTATCATGGCAAGCCGTTTATCGAACGCTCGAAACTCGGGCTGAACCTACAAGGAGCCAACGTGCTTGGCTCGAACGTGCAGATAACCGATGCACGGCAATCGCAAGGCACTGACAGCTACACGCTGGTACACGGCCGCTCGGGCAAGGTCGAGGACAGCTACAACGCACTGAGGCTCGAAATGCAGGAACAGGATCTCACCGAGCGCAAGCTCGTTATCGAAGCCCGCGCCTATGACGACGCAGTTGCATTCCGCTACATCGTGCCCGAACAGACACACCTCACCGACTACAACTTGGTTGAAGAATGCACCGAATTTTGCCTGGCTAAAGATGCAACGGCATACGCCCTCGTATTGCCCAACTTCAAGTCGGGCTACGAAAGCGAATACCACAAGATGCCCGTGTCGGCACTTGCCAACCAGGGCGGCGTGGCAAGCCACTACTTGGTGGGTATGCCGCTGCTGCTCAACATGCCGGGCGTGGGTTGGGGCGCAATTATCGAAACCGACATCGAGGGCAACGCTGCCACCTACCTGACCAACCCCACTGGCTCGTGGCTCGGGCATAAATTGACTACTGTTGTTTCGCCAAGCCGCTCGGCAGCTGAAGTTGCCATAGCTTCGACCCTCCCCCACAAGTCGCCGTGGCGCGTGATAATGCTTGCCGACCAACCCGGGCACTTTGCCGAGACCGACGTTGTTACAAGCCTCAACCCCGAGTGCCGCATAGCCGACACATCGTGGATTAGCGCAGGCAAGTCGTCGTGGGACTGGTGGTGCGGAAGCCGCAACAAGGCTGGTGAAATCGCCTATACCACCGAAACGATGAAATACTACGTTGACTTTGCCGCCGAAAATGGCTTTGAATACATGACCATCGATGCCGGCTGGAGTGGCGAGGACATCACCAAGTGCCGCGACAACGTCAATGTACCCGAAGTTGTGGCATACGCCAAATCGAAGGGCGTGAAGGTGTTCATTTGGCTATACTCGCGCTTTGTGTGGAACCAGATGGAAAAGGCTTTCCCGTTATACGAACAATGGGGCGTAGCTGGGTTGAAAATCGACTTCATCGAGCGCAACGACCAAGCCGGAATGGACTTCTACTATCGTGTGGCGGAAAAGGCGGCTGAACACCACCTGATGGTCGATTACCATGGTTGCACCATTCCTTGGGGTCTGCACCGCACATATCCCAACGTTGTGGGCTATGAAGCAATACTCGGCATGGAACAGTCCAAGGCAGGCTGGCGCGACAATCCCGATAACCGCGTGTCGCTGGCATTCACCCGCATGATTCCCGGATTGATGGACTACACTCCTGGCGGATTCGACAACGTAACACCCGAAGAGTTTGTTCCCAACATGGATCGCCCCGAGGTGATGGGTACTCGCGCACAGCACTTGGCACTGTATGCCGTTTACGACTCTCCGCTGCCTATGATTTCAGACTGGCCCGAAGTTTACAAGAACGACCCGACCTTCAATTTCATCAAGGATATTCCTGCTCGATGGGATGAGACACACGTCCTCAACGGCAACCCCGACTCTCACATCACCGTCGCCCGCCGCAATGGTGAAGACTGGTATCTCGGCGCAATAACCGGCTGGACACCCACGAGCTTCAAGCTACCGCTCTCCTTCTTGGGCGCAGGCAAATACAAGGCAACCATTTACCGTGACGCAAAAGACTCGGGCGACAATCCCAAGAATTGCGAAATAAAGGAGATGAACGTGACATCAAAGAGCAACATCGACGTGGAAATGGTGCGCGGCGGCGGACTTGCAATAAAGTTCACAAAAGTAAAATAAGCATACTCCAATTCTCATGACAATAGGACGCACAGGACCATTCTGTACGTCCTATTTTTTGCACCAGCTGCAGCCATCAAGTGTAATGACGGTATGCTACGAAACACGGAACGGCGGAGCCGCCCCCTCGTTCCATCTTTAAATGAAAGAGCTGTACCTCATAATGTCATACAAGCGTATCGCATAAAAACTAACAGAAAAAAGGGTCGTGTCAAGCTCTGTATGGAGCAATGACACGACCCTTTTAAGTGTTATTTTATATAGTTTTCACCAATTGTCGGTGCGGAAAGGTGCTACGCTGAAGCCCGAAGCGGTCTTCAATGTGCACTCGGGATTGTCAGCCCAGCCATAACGCACTGCAACGGGAATATCCACTTCGTCGGAATAAACCACGACCTTGCCATTCTCGGTGTAAGCCTTTGCCTTGTGGAACACACGGTCGCTGCCAGCAACGACAAAGCCTTTCACGTCGTTCGATTCCACAAACGGCTCACCGTCGGAAGGAATATCAAACGTGATACACACACGGTTGCCTGTCACCACATAATCCTTGTAAACAGGTGCGCTTGCCACAATATCCAAGCCGTAGGTGCGCGACAGTGCTATAGCCGACAAGCGGCGACCCACTTCCTGCTTGTTCTTCGGATGGATGTCGTTGGCTTCGCCCAAGTCGATATTCACCATCATGCCCGTATTTTCCATGTGCAATGCCGCAGCCTGAGCCTCGCGCAAGGCAGCCCATTGCGATTCGGGTTGCACATCGGCACGTTGCAAATAATTGGCAAGCTGCACGAAGTAGAATGGCATATCGTCGTCGCCAAAGTGCTTGCGCCAGTCGTATATGAGCGACTGGAACAGCGTTTCATACTCCTTGGCACGCCCCACGTTGGCTTCGCCCTGGTACCATATCGCTCCCTTGAACTTATACTTCAGCCACGGGTTGACCATAGCATTGAACAAAGTGGTGGGGTGGCTCGAACTGCCGGGCGACATGGGCAATGCCGGCATGTCAACAAGCGAGCAGCCCACACGATATTTCCATGCGCCAGCAAGCGAGATAGATTCCTTGCCGCCACGGTGCAACGCCATGGCATCGGCAGGTCCGGTGAGACCGCCCTCGCCGCCAGTGTCGAAATCCCTGACGACGATAACATTCCTACCAGCCTTGACACACGCCGCAGGAACCACGTAGTGCCGCGGAGTGTTGTATCCGCTCCCCTCGGCAATCTTCTTGCCGTTCCAGTAAACAATGTCTTCATCGTCGATTGCGCCCAAGTCGAGTTTCAACTCCTTGCCAGCCCACTGCTGCGGCACCTCGACGGTGCGGCGAAACCACACCACGCCATCAAATGCCGACAGACCGGCTTGCTCGATATAGTTGGGCACAGACATCTCGCTCCAACCCGAGTCGTCAACCTCCTCGCCTATCCAGCGTTCCTTGCCAGCTGCATCATATCCCTCATCGATTTTATACACGGCAGCTTTCCACTCATCGAGTTGCTTTTGGTAGAGTGCAAAAATCTTGTCGCTGTCAAAGCCGAGAGCCTCCAAGTCGGCAATCTTCTCGCTGTAACCATACACATTCTTCAGCGTCTCGGCACTCGTCCACGCCTCGGCAGGAGTTCCGCCCCATGTGCTTGCCACAACGCCCACAGGCACACCAAGTTCCTGCCACAGGCGGCGAGCAAAGAAGTAGGCAAGCGACGAAAATTCGGGAACAGTCGAGGGCGAACATTCCTGCCACCCGCCGAGCGGCGATTCCACCTTGTCGGTAGGCACAATCGATGTGGCTTGCTTCACAAGATAGAGGCGAATATTAGGGTAATTGGCATTGGCAACTTCCTGCTCATAATCCTTGATTTTGCCCCACCCGGCAAGCGGCATCTCCATGTTGGATTGCCCCGAGCAGAACCACACTTCGCCAAGCATTACATTGCGCAACTTCAACTCTTTGCCGTCGGAAATTGCAATCTCGTAGGGACCGCCGGCATCGGCAGTTGCCACCCTGACGCTCCATGTGCCATCGGCACCCGAGCGAGCCTCGACCGCATCGCGCAGCCAACCAGCCTTTACTGTCACTCGGCTATTCTTGTCGGCAGTGCCGTAAAGCGTAACCGTGTCGTTGCGTTGCAGCACCATGTTGTCGGTGAAAATGCCGGGAAGCGTCACACGTGCATTGAGGTCGCCCCCAGCCAGAGCTGCCAATCCAGCCACACCTGCCACAATGGCTTTTTTTAATATCTTATCCATATAATTTTTTATTTTTTATTGTTGTAAGGTATTACCGAAAGTGTATAATCATCGCCTTCGAGCAACGCTTCGTCCATCTCGATAGTCACAACCTTTTTCTCGCCAGGTATGAGCGTAAAATAGTTGTCGCTCGTTATAGCCGGCAACAGACGTTCGCCATCACTCTTGCGCAAAGCCTGGAGGTGCACTGCAAAGGCTGGGCTTTTTGCCGACGAAGGCAAGCTGACGGTGGCATTGATTGTGGCACGTCCGTCGCCGCTGCGAACAAGTTTCGACGAAACCTTCAAGTCAACAGGCTGCAAATCGTTGAGTGCAGTGAAGTCGCAACGGTCGTTGCCTCGCCAATAGTTGTTTTCCGAGACGGTGTTGCCATTCTTGTCCTTCAACGTGAGGCGAATGAAATGCACATCGCTCAATCCTTGCGAAGGCTTCACGCCGCCAAGCACGTCCATGCTCCACAACGAATAGCCAAACCACCAGCCAAGTTTCAACCCAAGCAGGCGCACATATCGGGCATCAACGTCGGGGAAGATAATCTCCCTCATACCCGGTTCACCATCGGTCACGTGGAATTTCTCGGTCCAGCGTTTGCCGTCGGTCGAAACCTCTATCTTGTATTCTTTTCCGTAGGCTGCTTCCCAGTCGAGGCGCACGCCTCCCACTGGCATCACCTCGCCAAGGTCAACATATATCCACTCGTTGTCGGCTTTCTCGGCAGCCCATCGAGTATTTTTGTCGCAGTCAATCACCATTGACGCATCGCCGACCGATGTAGATGAAGCCACCGCAGTCTTGCCACGTGAGATTATATCACGCCCTTTCTCGAAATCTATGACAAAGCATGTGGCCGCAGTGTTTGAGGGGCTGTTGATTGTCGCACTCTTTGAATACCTTTCGACAACCTTGCCATCCATATTGTAAACAGCCACCTCGGCAGTCAAGCCCTCATAATCTTGCTTTGTGGTGTTGGCAACCTTCACCTCGTCGGTGACAGGATTCCAGAAGATGTGCAACGGTTCGCAACCGCTCTTGCAACCAAAATATGCACCGGTGAGGTCGTAGTAGTAGTCATACGTTTGCCACACCATCGACGGATAAGCCGACTGTCCCATCCAGTTCATCACGCCCGAAGCATCGTTCCACATACGGTCGAGCCAACCCTCATATAGAGCCTTGTTCGACTCAAGGTTGATGAGCTGCGCCTTGCGGCAGAAGTCTTCCACGCCCGTAGCTGTGCCATACTTGTTGTTGATGTCGGCAGCATACTGGTCGGGAAGCCCGTTGCCGGCGTTTGAACCGAAATAATGCAAGTTCCACATATCGTTGATGGGCCACAAATCTTTCTCAGGCATAAATTTACGCAAACTTTCCACATTTGGCACTACGGCAGTACCTATTTCTGTGCGGAACCCCCAGCCACATTGCATCTGGTCGTCAAGTCCATATACGGGATAGGGCAAGAAGTACCATCGCTGGTCTTTCGCACCCCACGGGCCGCTACCGCTCAACCCGCCGGCATTTGAACGAGGCTGGAAATAGCGGTCACCGCCGTCGAAAGTCTTTATGTTTTCAGCCATCCACCCCGTGAGCGGCGGTTCGGGCGTACCCTCGTTGTCACCACACCACACAGCCACGCACGGGTGGTTGCGCACTCGCTTTATCTTTTCTATCATATTGTTGTTAAAGGCGTTCAAGTCGTATGGCAAATTGGGGTTGGAGTTAATCCAGAAGTCATCCCACACCATAATACCATACTTGTCGCAATATTGATAAAACTCGTCGTCGGTGACAGAGCCGAGCCAGTTGCGTATCATATTGAAGTTCATCTCCTTGTGCAACCTTATCTTTGTCTCGTACTCCTCACCGCGGCAACGCAGCATATATTCCGACATGCCCCAGTCGGCACCTTTCACAAACACTGGCACACCGTTAATCTTGATATGGAACACGCCGCCGTCTTTGTCGTAGGAATACTCCTTGATACCGAAATCCACACTTTGGCAGTCCGACACCACCCCGTCTTGCACCACCTCAAGGCGGCAATTATACAAGTCGGGATTGCCGTAGCCATTGGGCCACCACAAACGAGGATTGTTGATAACGAGCTGCTTGTAATAGCGTTTGTCGAAACTCAGGGTCTTAGTTTCGCCCGGAGCAAGTTCCACCGTTTGCGAAAATTCCACATTACCAGGCATGATAGTGCCTTTTAGCTCCACACTCGACTTCTCGCTGCCATTGTTGGTCACTTCGGTAGAGACAGTCAGCTCGCCTATCGCCCTCGTTGGAACAGCCGAGCGAACCCATGTGTCTTTCAGCGTCGTCGCACCCGTGTTAGACAAATACACCTTGTCGGTGATGCCGCTGTTAAGCCCCGGCACGTATGGCATCCAGTCCCAACCGGCACTCGAAAGGTAGTTTGGACTCCCTTGGTTGGCAAGCGGTGTCTTGGGTATATGCACGAGTACGGCAAGTACATTCTCGCCGTCGCGGTCGAGCAACGGCGACACATCGAAACAACCACGGTGCATGAACCCGTCGAGAGTGCCAAGGAACTGCCCATTCAGGTAAATGTCGCCTCGACGATTTATACCACGGAAATTGAGCCACACATAATCCTTGTCGAAGTCGCTCGGCACCGTAAACGATGTGCGATACCAGAAACTGCGGTCATACTTCGACCTGTCAACATTGTGAATGTTGTCGCCGAAATTGGGGTCTTTCTCCTTTCCGGCATTGACATAAGCAGTGAAAACCGTTCCCGGCACCACAGCCTCCACTTCGTCGGGATTGGTATATCCCTGCTTGAACAACTGCTGCACATCGGCGACCGATGCTGCCGGCATCACAGTCCAGCGCGCGCTGCCGTCGTCGCTATGCAGATAAAACTCTTTTGCCTGTGCCACGCCGAAAAACGACAGTAGCACAGCTAATGACGCGAATAAAAATTTCCTTAAATTCATCGGTGTAAAATAGGTTTATGTTATGGCACAAAATTATCCTACACCGACATATCGACGTTAAAACATACACGCCATTAAATGACAAATATGCGTCACTCCGACGGGCTTTGCTGCATCTGCACCAATTCTTCAGCCACATCTTGACGGCTGCCCGACTTCTCGCGCTGCGCCTGCACCTGACGCTCAAAATCTTTTGGCGACATTCCAAATTGCTTGCTGAACAACTTGCTGAAGTAGCTGTGTGAACTGAATCCCACCATGAAGCACACCTCGCCCACCTTGTACTTGCCCTCTTGAATGAGCTCGGCAGCCTTCTTCAGCTTTATGAGTCGAATGAAGTCGAGTGGCGGCAGGTTGAACACGCTCTTGATTTTACGCAACAGGCTCGAACGGCTCATGCACAACTCATCGGCAAGCTGCGCCACATTGAATTGTTCATCGGTAATGTGGTCGTTGATTACCTTCAGCAGTTTGTCCATAAAAGCCTTGTCCTCGCTGCTCATCTGCATATTGCGCATGGGGAAGAATGGGCGTTTGGAGAATGCCTCACGCTCCTTTTGCCGGTTGGTGAGCATCGACACGATTTGCGACTTCAGATAGTCGTATGAGAATGGCTTCTCAATATAAGCCTCGCCGCCAGCTTTCAAACCAGTTATTTTGCTGTTAATATCATTCTTCGCAGTAAGGAAAATTACCGGGATATGGCACAAATCGAGATCCGACTTAACGCTTTTGCACAATTCCACACCATTCATCACGGGCATCATCACATCGCTAAGAATGAGATCTACATTGCACTGCTTCAGCACTTCGAGTGCCTCTTTGCCGTTGGTGGCACGTTCCACTTCAAACGACTGCGACAACCGTTCGCACAAGATATCGAGCAACTCTGGCTCGTCTTCCACGACCAAAATCCTGTAGTCGTGCATATCTTCCTGCCCGTCGTCGGCATATTCGCCATCTTCGGCTTCCATAATCACTTCGTTGCTGTTCGTCGCCGCAGCCGCCACTGGCACCGGCACTTGCCCGCCATTGGTATTCAACGGAATGGTGAGCACAAATGTGTTGGTTTGTTCATCGGGATTGGCATCGAGTATCAACGTGCCCTTGTGTGCCATCGCGAGCGAACGCGACAACGACAAACCTATACCCACTCCGCGCTTCTCCTTGGTGCGGTTGTCAAGCTGATAGAATGGTTCAAAAATCTGCTCCGAGCGTTCCTGCGGTATCTTGGTGCCGTCGCTCGACACGCGCACCACAAACTTATTGTCGCGCTGCAACAGTTCTACCGTTATAGTCTTTTGACCATATTTCAAGGCATTATTCAACAAATTGCTGAATATCTTGGTAATAGCCTCCTTGTCGATGCAAGCCACAAGATTATCAACACAGCGAGTTATTGTCAGCGACTTGTTGTCGTGGGCAAACGTCGGCTCAAAGCGAGCCACCGTTTCGCGCAACAGTTGCGACACGTCAACAATCTCATACTTCAGCTTCAACTTGTTGGCACCAATTTTCTGGAAGTCGAGCAGCTGCGAGGCAAGGTCGAGCAATCGCTTGGTATTTTGCTCAATCACTTTCAAATTCTTTGCCAATCGTGGATTTTGCACATCGCCCTGCTCCTTTATTATCTCAAGCGGTCCGTTGATGAGCGTCAACGGAGTGCGTATCTCGTGGGCAATTTCGGTAAAGAAGTCAACCTTGTTTTCATACAGTTCCTTCTCTTTTTCCACCTCAAACAACTTCTGCCGCTCTGACAACTGCTTGTTTTTGTGCCGGCGATACCATATAAACCACACCGTGAACAAGCACACTGCCAGCACAATCCAGCAAACGATGGCAATATCTGAACTCCACCACGGCGACAAAACAGTGATTGCCAACGAGCGCGACGGAACATCGCCCCTTTCCAATGCTTCACTGTCGCCATTGGTGGCACTGACGTGCAGCACATACTCGCCCGGCGACAAATTGGCATACTGGATGCTCGCCTGGCTCGACCTTATCCAATGCTTGTCAACCGGTTCGAGCATATAATAATATTCATTGACAGGCGATGTGGAATAGGACAACAGGGCAATGTCAAGGCTTATGCTTGCCTTGTCATAGGGCAAAGTGATTTTGTCGGCTTCGAGTATGCTCTCCTTAAGCGGCGAATCGGGTGAATGCTCGGTAACCTCTTCATTGGCTATTGACAGCCGCGTGAAGTATATCGGCGCATCGGGCAGCAGCTCTATGTCGGCATCGGGATTGAACGACACAAGCCCGTCGATTGTTCCAAAATAAAACCGTCCGTCGTTGCCTTTCTCCGCCGACTTGTAATTAAACTGGTTGCTGCACAATCCGTCTTTGGTGGTATAGGTGCGCACATAGCCATCTCGTGGATTAAATTTTACCAAGCCACAATTCGTGCCAAACCACAAATAGCCGTTACTGTCTTCAAGAATTTCGTATGCAACATCGTCGGGGAATCCCTGGTCGAGCGAGAAACAAGAGAAATCGTCGGTAGCGGCATTGTAGCGGCATATACCTCCACGGTCGGTCGAAAACCACAAATTTCCCGACGAGTCTTCCATTACCGAACTCACCGAGTTGGAACTTATCGACTTGTCGTCGTCAGGGTTATTGGTGTAAAACTTAACCTGCCCTGTAGCCGGATTAAACCGAGCCACTCCATATCCCATCGTTGTGAGCCACAAATTGCCGTCACTGGTTTCCAATATATCCCACACCCATATATCATTCAAATTAGTTACAGGCTTGAACTGCAACTCGGTGGACGACTCCGACCAGTAAAGCCCGGCATCGCCGCCAGCCCACAACCTGCCCTTGCTGTCAACCACAAGGGCATATATGCTATTGTCGATATTCAATTGCGAATTATTATAAAACTTCGTGCCACCTTGCTGGTCAATCACTTGCAAGCCACCCTTGAAATAACTGCAAAACGTAACACCCTGGTGGACACAAATGGCAAGCGTCACAGCCTCCTTCACCGCGGCAGGACTTGTACATCTCCTAATGGTGTAACTGTCAACATCGAGTTCATTCAATCCTGCATCTTCAGTACCGACCCAAATACTGCTCCCATCGGCAACAAGTTCACGTATGCGACGCCCCGATAAAGAATTGCCGTCGTTGCGCGGCAAGAACTTGTAGAAATTGAAATTTCGATTGGCATAATAGTTGACACCGCCAAACATTGTTCCGAGCCAAGTTCCACCCTCCCTGTCGCGGTATATCGAATAGATAATGTTGTCGGATAGACTGTAATGGTCTATCATGCTCGACCGTGAATGCACGACATCACCCGTCTTTTCATTAATTACATAAAGCCCGTCGTGCGTGCCCGCCCATATCTCGTCGCCATACACCTCGGCGTTCCTTACAAACGTGTGACGCAACTCGTCAACTACAATATCTTGTAGCAAGTCTTGCTTATAGTCATACTTTTTCAACCCACCATTCTGCACCGCCATAACCAAGCAATCTCCATAGGCGCTTATAGTGTTGGTTTCGATGCCAAGCAACGAACGCCCAGTGCGGTCACGGCTCACCTGCACAAACTTGTCGGCGGCGTGGTCATACTTCATCAGCCCCATGTTCCAACCACACACCCACACTTCGCCGTTGTCAGTCACACACAAGTCGCTCGGTTGATCGCGCACGGGCAAAGTATAGTGAAACAGTTCGTTGTCGCTCCACCTGAAAACTCCTTTTTCGGGTATGACAATCCAAATGTTCCCGCTCAAGTCCTTCTCGATACAGGCAACCCATGTAGTCATCATCTGTCCGTCGGGGGCGAGATTGTCGATAAAGGAAAATTCATCGCGTCGCAAGTCATAGATGTACACACCTTCGTCGGTACCCACCCACAGGCGGCGATTGTCATCTTCAAACAGAGCCGAGATGTTATGGTTGCTGAGCTTCTTTTCGGCATCGTGGCAGTCGAAGCACACGATGCGGTTGCCATCGTAGCGGTTCAACCCGTTCTTGGTTCCAAACCACATGAACCCATAGCTATCTTGCAAAATCGCCTTGACGTTGCTTTGCGACAAACCATTTTCGCTGCCGATTCGCACAAACGAATAACTCGCCTTGGCAGCCGGCAATGCCGCAGCAAAAGGGCACAACATGGTCATGAGGAGCAAAAAGAGGATAAATCTGAAATTCATGATAACTGGCAAAAGTTGTTTTTAGGTGGTTGTATAACAAAATAATGGACTCAGACAATATCACCCCGTTAAGAGTACCCCTTAAATTTTAATTGTCAAAATGATGTCAAGCTACGCGGCATCTGCAATCAAGTCTTATTGGTAGTTTCTACATCTAAAA
The DNA here is from genome assembly GCA_949285735.1 of uncultured Bacteroidales bacterium. Classification (GTDB taxonomy): domain Bacteria; phylum Bacteroidota; class Bacteroidia; order Bacteroidales; family Muribaculaceae; genus Avimuribaculum. The sequence goes on along the minus strand of CASEAQ010000020.1, from coordinate 6,865 downwards.
TCTAAAAGCCCCCCTTGAGCAAAATCATCCAAGCCCACAAATCATCGGCAAAATAATTAAAAATAACAATATGTACCAAACATTAAACAATTTATTTTCAGGCAAAAAGATATTACATTGTTAATAAGCATCAAAACAAAAAGTGGTAATTTACTGGTTTTCCGACCAATTGTACTTAAATGTAAAATATTATTAACTCGGCACTTTAAATAAAAGTCAAAAATTCTCTCACGAAATATATTTTTACCCCTTCCATACAAATATCACCAATAACATTTGACAAATGCGCCAAATATTGCAACAAATGCGCCAAACCCCGTTATTTGGTTGAATCTTAGCATATTCAGGTGAATAGTTTTTAACACTGATGTAATATGAGCCACTAATTTTGCAGCAAAACCAACACAACCTTTTTACTTATGAAAATATATTCACGAATTGCCATTGGCTGCTGTGCCATATTGGCTACTTGTTTCCCGGCACTTGCAAGCGATACCATGATGTGGTATGCGCAGCCTGCCACGGAATGGATGCAATCGCTTCCGATTGGCAACGGGCGACTTGGAGCAATGATTTATGGAGGAATCGAAGAAGAGACCTTAGCATTGAACGAATCGAGCATGTGGTCGGGGTGCTACAATCCCACACAAGACCGCCTGTTTGGCGGCGAACGTATGAAGGAATTGCAACAGATGTTCCTCGACGGGAAAATGGTAGAAGGCAACAAAATCGCAAGCGACAACCTCACCGGGCGCACCAACACATTTGGCTCGCACCTGCCAATAGGTGACCTGAAAATACAATTCGACTACCCGCAAGGGGAAGTGAGCGACTACCGCCGCCAACTCGACCTTGCCACAGCCGTGAGCAGCGTTACATTCAAGATAGGCGACACCGAATACAGGCGTGAATATATCGCGTCCAACCCCAAGGACGTGCTGGCAATGAATTTCACCGCAAGCCGCCCGGGCGCAATTTCGCTCGATGTGAAACTCGACTTGCTGAGGAAGTCGGAAATCAGGACCGAGGGCAACCAGCTCATCTTTGAGGGCCGCGCATTCCTAAACAGCGAACAAGAACCCGGCGTGTGCTTCATCGGACGCATTGCCATCGATGCTGCCAACGGCAACGTAAGCTCCACCGACAGCACCATCACGGTTGCCGGAGCCGATGCAGTGAAGATTATCGCCGACGTGAGAACCGACTACAAGAACGAATACTACAAGGCTCTTTGCAACAAAGAGACAAGCACCGCGCTGAGCAACGACTTCGAGAGCCTCAAGCAGGAGCACATCGACGATTACGCACCGATATTCTCGCGCGTATCGATGACACTTGGAAAGGACAACAGCGCCGTGCCCACCGATGTGCGCCGCCAAGCCGTGGAAGACGGAGGCGAAGATGCCGGGTTGCACGAATTGTTTTTCCAATACGGGCGTTATCTCGAAATCGCCTCTTCGAGGGAAAACTCGCCGCTGCCGATAGCATTGCAGGGTTTTTTCAACGACAACCTTGCCTGCAACATGGGTTGGACCAACGACTACCACCTCGACATGAACACCCAGCAGAACTACTGGATTAGCAACGTGGGCAACCTTGCCGAATGCAACGTTCCGCTGTTCAACTACATCAACGACCTTGCATACTACGGCACCGAAACTGCCGCCAAGGTATATGGCTGCCGTGGCTGGACTGCCCACACCACTGCCAACATTTGGGGCTTCTCGGCACTCTCCGGCGCAATCGCATGGGGCTTGCACCCGACGGCTGGCAGCTGGATTGCCACCCACCTGTGGACGCAATATGAATACACGCAAGACCGCGACTTCCTTGCCAACACAGCCTATCCGCTGCTGAAAGGTAACGCACAATTCTTGCTCGACTACATGGTAGAAGACCCCAAAACGGGTTACCTGCTCACGGGTCCGAGCATCTCGCCCGAGAACTCATTTGGCTGGAACGGCCACGACTTGTGTGCCTCGATGATGCCCACGTGTGACCGCGTGTTTGCCTACGAGATATTCAACGCTTGTATCCAATCGTCCGACATATTGGGCATCGACAAGCCGTTTGCCGACTCGTTGCGCATGGCTATCACCAAATTGCCGCCAATCGGCATCAGCAAGAAATATGGCGGCGTGATGGAATGGCTCGAAGACTATGACGAGACCCACCCCAACCATCGCCACACCATGCACCTGCTCTCGCTCTACCCATACGCACAAATAACGCTCGACAAGACACCCGACTTGGCACGCGCCGCACGCGTGTCGATCGAACGCCGCCTCTCTGCCGAAGGCTGGGAAGACGTGGAATGGAGCCGAGCCAACATGATATGCTTCTATGCACGGTTGAAAAATGCTGAAAAAGCCGTTGAAAGTGTCAACACACTGCTCGGCACGCTCAGCCGCGAAAACCTGTTCACAATTTCGCCCGAAGGCATAGCCGGCGCACCCTACGACATATTTGCCATCGATGGCAACGCCGGCGGTGCGGCAGGTATTGCCGAGATGCTGGTTCAGTGCCACGAGGGATATGTGGAACTGTTGCCTTGCCTGCCCAAAGAATGGAATGACGGCAGCTTCAGCGGATTGTGCGTGAAAGGCGGAGCCGAGGTGTCGGCAGCATGGAAGAAGGGGAAAATTACCGAAGCGTCGATGACTGCCACTGCCGACGGCAAATTCAAGGTGAAAATGCCAAAGGGCAAGTATAATGCCTATGTAAACGGCATCAAGAACACGGCTATCGACAAAGACGGCTTCCTGACAACAGAATTGCACAAAGGCGATAAAATCGAGATAAAATGATTGACATGAAGCAAATATTGCTTGCTCCCGTTTTGACAGTATGCATCAGCGTGGCGGCGAATGCCGCCACAGCCGATGTGGCTGCCTACGTCAACCCGTTCATAGGCACCGGTGCCATCGAAGGCGGACTAAGCGGAAACAACTACCCCGGAGCGACCATGCCGTTTGGAATGGTGCAATTGTCGCCCGACACCCGCAACGCCCCCGACTGGGATTGTGCTGCCGGGTATGACTACAACGACAGCACGATATATGGCTTCTCTCACACGCGACTCAGCGGAACGGGTGCGTCAGACTTCATCGACATCATGCTGTTGCCGGTGGAGAACCCTGCCAGAACCTGCTCCAGCTTCTCTCACAACAACGAGAGTGCTGCACCTGGGTATTACCAAGTGCTGCTCGAAGATGACAGTATCAACGTGGAACTGACTGCCACTCGCCGCACTGGAATACATCGCTACACCTACCGCAGCGGCACAAGCAATGCCGCTATAAGGCTCGACCTCGACCACTCGGCAAACAAGGATAGCTGGGGACGCAGGATAATCAATTCGCAGATACGCGTCACGAGCCCCACCACAGTCGAGGGTTACCGCATAATCACTGGATGGGCAAAGTTGCGCAAGATATACTTCCACATCGAGTTTTCGCAGCCGCTTGCCGGCTGGACGCTCGACAACGACGGCAGGACGACAGAAAATGCAGCCGTTGCCAACGGCACGTGCCTGAAGGCCCTGTTCTCGTTTGGCAAATGCCGCGAAGTGGAGTGCCGCGTGGCAATATCGCCCGTATCGATAGAAAACGCAAAACTCAACATGCAAGCCGAGGCTGCAAACCACAGCTTCGACGAGCTGAAAGCCCTTGCCCGCAATGAGTGGAACCGCCAATTGGGGAAAATCGCAATCGATGCCCCCGAAGACGAGAAAGAGATATTCTACACCGCGCTATACCACACAATGGTGCAACCCAACCTGTTCTCCGACGTAAACGGAGAATATATGGCTGCCGACTATTCGACACAACAGCTTAGCAAGGGTGAAGAGCACTATTCCACATTCTCGCTCTGGGATACCTACCGCGCCGCTCACCCGCTCTACACCATCATCGAACCGCGGCTCACAGCACAATTCGTGGCAAGCATGGTGCGACAATACGACTACTATGGCTACCTGCCAGTGTGGCAACTGTGGGGGCAAGACAACTATTGCATGATAGGCAACCACGCCGTGCCGGTAATCGCCGACGCTGTATTGAAGGGGATCGACGGCATCGACAAGCGACACGCCTACGAGGCAGTGAAAGCCAGCCTCACCACGCCACACCTCAACGCACCATTCGACGTGTGGGAGAAATATGGATATATGCCCGAAGACCTGCAATCGCAATCGGTGTCGATAACACTTGAGTTCAGTTACGACGACTGGTGTGCCGCACAGCTTGCAAAGGCGATGGGCAACGACAGCGATGCGGCGGCATTCATGGCGCGGTCGCAATACTACCGCAACCTGCACGACAGCGGCACGGGATTCTTCCGCTCGCGCAACAGCAACGGGGAGTGGATTGAACCGTTCGACCCATACAAATACGGGGCAAACGGTGGCTACCCGTTCACCGAGGGAAACGCATGGCAATACTACTGGTATGTGCCGCACGACGTTGACGGGCTTATTGCCCTGACTGGCGGCAAGGAGGCTTTTTGCAATAAGTTGGACGAGTTTTTCACATCGACCGTCACAAGTGGCAAGAAGAACGACAACGCATCGGGATTTGTAGGGCTGTATGCCCACGGCAACGAGCCAAGCCACCACGTTGCCTACCTGTATGCCCTTGCCGGACAACCAGCAAAGACCCAACAACTCATCGACTACATAAAACGCACACTCTACAACCGCTCATCGTCGGGCTATGCTGGAAACGACGACTGCGGTGAGATGTCGGCATGGTACATATTCAGTGCCCTTGGCTTCTATCCAGTCAACCCCGCCTCGGGAATATACATCATTGGCACTCCGTCGATTGAAAATGCCAAAATATCGACTGGCAACGGCAAGGCATTCACAATAACCGTGCACAAAGACGGGCAGGACGCGATATATATCGACAAAGTGCTGCTCAACGGCAAAGAGATAAAAGACTTCCAACTTCCACACAAGTCAATCGTGGAAGGAGGGCAACTTGAATTTTGGCTGACAAACAAGCCTGCCAGACGCTCCAAGTTGCTACCATTGACATGAACTCGTTTTTTTCTGGTATAATTTTATAGGTTTTAAGTTTTTAGCTTTAGTTTTAGTTAAATCACAGGAAAGCAGGATGCCGTGGTGGCATTCTGCTTTCATATTCCTGCCCCGGTGAACCGTGCAGAATATCGCTACTTGGTTATGCTCCTGATAAGTGGCACGAGTGTGTGGACAATTGCATTTTCGTCAAGGCGGTGCCCTCCGCTGTAATGCAATACCTGCTGGTAGTGTTGGCTGAACAGCGGTTCGCTGTTCACCTGCCCGTCTTTGTCGGCAAACATTCCCCACACCTGCTTCCTGTCATCGTCGGTGATGCCGTCAAACTGGTGTGCCTCCATTTCGGCATGGTGGCGTATAATTTCGGGGGTAATCTCAAAATGCGTCGCCCCATCTTTACGTGGGTTGTAGTATTCATGCCTCCCGATGGTGAGCACGGTGCTCTTCTCCGACATTTCGAGGGCAGGATTGACGCAGATGCGGTTGTAGCCGCGCATCTGCTGGGCATACATTCCACCCATGCTGGTGCCCACAACCACGTCGGGCACGACATTCATGCACAAGCCGCGCAGGAATGGCAATGCCTCTGCCGGATCGACAGGAATGTCGGGGGCTATGACATCGAAATCATACAACTGTTCGCACAAAGTCTTCACCGTGCCACTGGCAGCCGATGAGCCGAACCCGTGCAAGTAGATGAGCCTCTTCCTGCCGACCGATTTTGCCTCCAACTCCTGTGTCTTGTCGCGACGGTCATAGTTGTCGCGCATCTCGGTCAGTATGCCACACAGTTCCTGCTCGGTCAATATAGTCTTGTATGAATCGCGCTCGCCGCGGCTGTGGCAAAGCCTCTTCCCGCGGGTCGCCATCAATGCCGTGCGGAATCGCTCATTCTGTTCAAACATTGCCCTGTATGCACCCTTTACCAACGAACGGAAAGCGTCGCTTTGACGGTCTATCGCCTGCCCCTTCCACCACACAATCTGGTCGGTCTGCCAGCCAGTAACCGACATTTTCCTTGCATTTTTGCCCTTCATGCTGCATATCTGCCGCTGCTTGGCGAGGTACTGCTGCTTCAGCGATTGCAGAAACCCCTCCATGCTGCCGCAAACCATCCCGTCATAGCGAAAGCCATTGCTGCACAGGTTGCTCAACACGTCGGCAGGATATTGCCCCCTCGACCATATATCGATGGCACGCCCACTCCACACCTGCCACCTTGCAATTATCTTTTTATACATATAACAATACAATTAGCACACCCATAAAGTTACAAAGTTTTTGCCACCATTTTTATTGGTATTGCGAAAATGCAAGACAAAAAAAGCGGACAGCTATTTGCTGACCGCTTTGCTTGTGACCCCGGAGAGGCTCGAACTCTCGACCCAATGATTAAGAGTCATTTGCTCTACCAACTGAGCTACGGAGTCAAATTTTGAAGTCGTTGATTGATTTCGGTTGCAAAGGTACGCACTTTTTTCAACATACCAAATTTTTCAGCAAAAAAATTGAAAAAAATTTCACCTTTGCCGCAACAAGTCTCTCCCGAATCGGCATAATGCGCACATAATCAAGCAAGAAGCAATCTAATACTCATAAAAACTTTTTTTGCCGTCGGCAAACACATATATATAATGCAAAACAAGGGGCGTTGAAATTTTCCGCATATTTCGAGAATATAGACTGCGTCTCGGCAAAGCGAAAAAAAATGAACAAGTTCTTTTTTTCCTGACTTCGTCACTATAAAAACATCAAATTTATAATATATTGATAGATAATGTTTTGTAACTTTGCGTACCCTGATTTTGGGGTACGCAAAGCATT
>CASEAQ010000019.1 GCA_949285735.1 uncultured Bacteroidales bacterium | reverse complement strand
GTCACCGGGATTCCAGCGCCATAGCTGTCTATCGCCTTGAATGCCACACGGCACTCCTCACCCGGAACCAAGTAACCGCCCTCAGGGTGGAACGTCACATCATATTCCGCAACGCTCTTGGGCAGACGCAGGTACTTGGCATAGTCGTCACACATCACGAGAAGCCAGCCCGCCATATACTCCTCCCGGTCGAGCTTAACCGTCTCCGTGCCGTCCTTGCGCCAGCTCTGCCGCCAGTCGGAATCCTTTATCGTGCGGTAGGTGAACTCCCGTTCGCGGTCCTTACCCGTCGCACGGTCGCGGTAGTCGATTCGGCACACGAGCCGCTCGCCTCCATTCTCCCACTCGTAGCTCGACGACAAGTCAAGGCGTAGCGAGTAAGCGTTGCGTATTCCCAATGGCTTCTTAAAGAAGTATGCCTCGCCCGCGCTGTTCATGAAGTTGGTATAGGCGACAAGCGTGTAATCTCCCTCGGCTATGCGCATGTCGAGAGGAACATATCCGGCATACACCCCGTCGCGCTCTATCACCTTTATGCGTTGGTCAACGGTGTTGTATGGCGTGCGCAACTCAACATACATGTACTTGCTCACCGACACCGGCTCATGGGTCGCCGAACTCACCACAAACCCGCGGAACCATATCGTGTCGCCGCCCATGTAGTGGTTGCGGTCGGTGGTGACATGGATTTTCTCCTGCGGATACTCATAATACTGCTCCTCAAGCCTCGACCGAAGCGAGTCGGCTATCCCCTGCGAGAATCCCACAAGCCACACCAACATAACCGTAATCATCGCAAACATTCGTTTCATAATATCTTCTATTTTCCTAAAAAATAACGATTTATATCACAAAAGGCAATAATTTATCGCACAAACACCCAAAGCAACAACATTAATTAACAGACGTACTTCACCACAGCAATTAAATTTCAATACCTAAGTAATCAGGCATATATATTAACAAATACTATCATTTGGCACAGATTTTTATGCACAAAATAAAGCAGGGCGGTCACGCCGCCCCGCTTCCGTCAGGCAGAATATCTTTAAATGCCAATCAGCTCTTGCGGCAACTGCTGCATCGCTCCATTTTGGGTACACACGTATGCCGACACCTGCACCGCACGGTTGTGAGCCTCGGCAACCGTCATTCCCCTGAGATACGAAGCTGTGAATGCCGCCGTAAACGAATCGCCGGCACCGACCGTGTCGGCAACCGTCACCCGTGGCGTGCCAAGTTCCGACACACAGTCTCGGGCAAACACCTTGCTGCCGTCAGCCCCGCAAGTGAGTATCAACACTTGCAGCGAAAAGTCGTCGAGCAACTTGCGGCAAACTTCCCGACAGTCGCTGCCGTTGCAGCCAAACATGTCAGCCACCACCTTCAGTTCCTCGTCGTTAATCTTCATCACGTTGCATAGCCTCATCGACACCTCAATCACTTCCTTGCAATAAAACGCCTGCCGCAGGTTGATGTCGAATATCTTCAACCGCCCATCGCCATCGGGCATCGTCTGCAAAAACTGGCGTATTGTGTTGCGGCTCACCTCGCTACGCTGTGCAAGCGACCCGAAACACACAGCACGCGCCTCGGCGGCAAGTTGGCGCAATCGTGCGGTAAACGGAATGTTATCCCAGCCACACCCTCTTTTATCTCATACGGCGGCACTCCGGCTGCGTCGAGCGACACCTGCACCGTACCTGTCGGGAACGGCACTCGCGCGACCTCTATCCCTTCAAGTTTACCTCGCAGCACTTCCACAATCTCGTCGCCGTCGGCATCGTTGCCCACTGCGCTCACCACATGGCTGTCGAAGCCGAATTGCGACACATGATAGGCAAAATTGGCTGGTGCGCCGCCTATCCTTTTCCCCTCGGTCAACACATCCCACAGGAGTTCGCCCATTCCTACAACAGTTGTTTTCATTGCTATAATATTTTTAAACACAAATATACACCAAAATGAAATCATTACTAATCGTCGAGGCAAAATTTCAATTATTTGAACTATATTCATTAACTTTGCAAGTAAATATACAACTCGCCTTGCGGGCAACAACCAAGGGCGAGGGATAATACTCTTGTTTCATCACAAAAAAACGAATATTCACTCGACATGAACAATAATCTCAACAGAGAAACCCTCTGCGTACAAGGTGGCTGGAAGCCAAACAACGGAGAACCACGCATATTACCCATCTACCAAAGCACGACATTCAAATACGACACCAGCGAGCAAATGGCGCGCCTCTTCGACCTCGAAGAAAACGGGTACTTCTACACCCGCTTGCAGAATCCCACCTGCGATGCCGTTGCCGCCAAAATAACAGCCCTCGAAGGCGGAGTTGCCGGTATGCTCACCTCTTCGGGGCAGGCTGCCAACTTCTATGCCGTGTTCAACATCTGCGAGGCTGGCGACCATCTGGTGTGCTCAACCACGATATATGGAGGCACTTTCAACCTGTTCAACGTGACGATGCGCAAACTTGGCATCGACGTTACATTTGTCGATGCCGATGCCGACGAAGCCGAGATTGACGCAGCTTTCAAGCCCAACACCAAAGCCATGTTTGGCGAAACCATCGCCAACCCTGGCATGAACATTCTCGACATCGAGAAGTTTGCCAAGATTGCACACAAGCATGGCGTACCTCTAATCGTCGATAACACATTTGCCACACCCATCAACTGCCGCCCATTTGAATGGGGTGCCGACATCGTGACTCATTCGACCACAAAATACCTCGACGGTCACGCCATGACCGTGGGCGGTGCGATAATCGACAGCGGAAACTTCGACTGGGAGCAATACCCCGAACGCTTCGCCTGCCTAACCCAGCCCGACGAATCATACCACGGGCTGTCATACACCAAGAAGTTTGGACGGCAGGCCTACATCGTCAAAGCCACAGCCCAACTGATGCGCGACCTCGGTTCTGCCCAGTCGCCGCAAAACGCATTCCTCATCAACGTGGGCATCGAGACGCTACACCTGCGTGTTCCTCGCCACTGCGAGAATGCACTGAAGGTGGCAAAATTCCTCTCGGCACACCCTCGCGTAAACTGGGTGCACTATGCCGACCTCGAAGGTGACAAATACCACAACCTCGCCCGCAAATACCTGCCCAACGGCACCTGCGGAGTGCTGACATTCGGCATAAAGGGAACGCGCGAAGACGCTATACGATTCATGGATCGCCTCAAGTTCATCTGCATAGTGACCCATGTCGCCGATGCTCGCTCGTGTGTGCTGCACCCTGCAAGCCACACCCATCGCCAGCTGACCGACGAGCAGCTCATCGAGGCTGGCGTTGCCCCCGACCTCATCAGGCTGTCGGTGGGCATAGAAAATGTCGATGACATCATCGAAGACTTGAGGCAGGCTCTCGAATGAGGAGGCTATGCCGTCCAGTCGCGCCCCACACACAATCAACGCATTCAATACCAAAATCATTTGATTATGAAATCAAAATTGCTGCTAACAATAGCCCTCATTTGCTATATTTCATTGGGTTCAAATGCCCAACTGTCGCTACCGACAAGAACAATCGGAGGCACTCAATTTTATTACCACGAAGTAGGGAAAAAAGAAACCCTGTACAGCATTTCGCGTAAACTCAACGTCGCCGAAGACGACATATTAAAATATAACCCAAGTGCCGCCGAGGGCCTTAAAGACGGGCAATACCTGTTCTTCCCGGTCAATGACTTCAAAAACCACAAGAAGAAGTCGGCAACCGCGCCCAAAGCCGATACCGAGGCTTCTTCCTCTTTCAGCCACATCGTAAAAAAAGGGGAAACACTCTATGGCATCGCCAAAAACTATGGTATCGCCACCACCGACATAATTGCGTTGAACCCCAATGCCAACTCAGGCATCAAGGAGGGGCAGACACTGAAGATTCCGCAAGTTGCCACAGCCAAATCGACGGCAACCGAAGCCACTGAAAAGGCAGATTACACCCCTGTCTCTCCAGCCGCCCAAGACACGGCAACCTATATTTACATCACCATTCGCCCAGGCGACACCATGTTCAGCACCGCCAAGCGTTATAATACATCAATCGACAAATTGATGGAGCTTAACCCTGGCATCTCGCCTCAAAACTTCAAGAGCGGCGAAATCATTCGCATACGCCCCAACTACTACACCGCCATAGAAACTGAGCGTGAAACCACAGAGTTCCACACCTACGAGATTCAACGTGGCGACACCTACTTCTCGCTTGCCCGTCGATTCAACGTGAGTGTCGATGACCTGAAGTCAGCCAACCCCGGCATGAAAAAACTCAAGCGCGGCAAGACGCTCTACATTCCTGTCAAAAAGACCGAAACCGTAATGGTGGAACCATCCAACATGCTCGAAGACAAATTAACACACAACGAGTCGCCCATCATTCAGGAAATGTACGACTCGATACATGTGTTCAAAGACGACAACAACATCAACGTCGCACTGATGCTCCCATTCATGCTCAACAACAACCGCCCGTCAAAACAAAGCAAGCTCTTCACCGAGTTCTACAAGGGCTTCCTGATGGCTGTTGACACAATACGCCAAACCAATACAGGCAAGAGCATCAACGTGTATGCTTTCGACACCCAGAACTCTACCGCCCGCATCGACTCCCTGCTAAAATCACCGGCAATGGCGGGAATGGACATGATTTTTACGCCCGACGACAGCAACCAGATTGAGCTCATTGCACAATACGGCACACGCAACAAGATTGCCGTAATCAACTCGTTCTCGTTGAAAAACGACATCTATAACGACTACTCCACGCTGTTCCAAGTGAACACGCCGCAAAACCATCTCCAAGCCAAGCTGTTCGACTTCTTCGACGAAACATTCCGCGGCTACGACGTGCTCTTCCTCAATATGCCTGCCGAAGATGAGAAAGACATGATTGGTGAGCTAAAAGCACATCTATCGGCAAAGAATGTGGAATACACCACAATCGACATCAACTCGTCGCTGCAAGCCGATACCTTGAGCCAGGCTCTGAAGCCTGGGCGCAGATATGTGATAATACCCACATCGAGCGGACGCAACATCTTGCTGAAGTCGCTCGATGCCATAAAGAGCGTGAAACTCGACCGATATGACGTGAACTTGAGCATGCTCGGACACCCCGAATGGACTACCTACATTCCAGAGTTTGGTGCCGACTTCAACCAAGTTGACACCTACTTCTATTCGCGTTTCTTCACCAAGCACGACGAGCAAGCCATACACAACTTCGACGAAAAATATCATCGCTGGTATGGCGAATACATGATTTATGCCGCGCCCAAGTTTGGGTTGCTCGGCTACGACACGGGTTACTACTTCCTCAGCTTGTTCATGAAAGGAAAAGACTATAACAACAATTTCAACTACAAAGGGCTGCAAAACGCCTTCAATTTCGACCGCGTGAGCAATTGGAGCGGATTTATCAACCAGTCGGTGTACTTCATCCACTTCACCGTTTTCAACACAATTGAAACCTCCATCAAATGAAGAAACGCACCCTGCCACTACTGCTCGCCCTGACGCTCATGTTGCTGTTGCCCGCATTCAAGGCAACAGCACAAACCCACTACGAGTCCAACATCGCAATCGGCGCAAAAGCCGGTACGACGCTTGCAATGATGACGCTCACGCCATCGGTGCCACAATCGATGCTCCTCGGCACCACGATGGGGGTCACGTTCCGCTATATCGAGGAAAAGCACTTCGGCTTCATCGTCGAGCTTAACATGATGCAACGGGGCTGGAAAGAGACTTTCGACGAAACACCCTACACCTACCAGCGCCGCCTCACCTACTTGCACCTGCCTTTCCTCACACACATCTACTTCGGCAGCCACAAGTTCCGCGGCTTCTTCAACGCAGGTCCCGAGGTGTGCTGGCTCATCGACGACAGCCATTCGCAAAACTTCGACATCAACAACCTGCCCGACTTCAACGACCCATACCGCGAAACCGAGCAATTCGACATGGAGGTGCACACCAAGTTCGACTACGGTATATCGGCGGGACTTGGCATGGAATTTATACTCAAAAACAAGCACTCGTTCACGCTCGAAGGGCGATACTACTTCGGCATAGGCAACCTATTCGGCAGCAGCAAGCTCGACCACTTCGCCGCCTCGCGCGGAATGGCAATATCAGTCACGCTCGGCTATATGTTCCGCCTGAAGTAACCTGCGCCCTCGCCGCGTATGGCGGCATCGAATGCTACATGTAAAAAATCTTGTAAATGAGTTCCCGCAGCAGTTCATATTCGTTCTGTCTCGAATTTATGCCTTTGCTCTTGGCGTCAAACTCGCGCAAATACCCTATTATTCTCACGCAGCTTGCCGTGTTGTAGTTGCGCATGGCGTCGATAAATATGCGGGCACGGTAAGCCGATTTTGTCTCAAGCTGTGCCATCACCCCACGTTCCGACTTGTCGCGCGCCGTGCTGGCAAGCAACAAGTTTGAGAAAAACGAAAAAAGTACGCTCACCGTCAGCACCGTCGGGTTGCGTTTGGGATTACGCTCGAAATAGTCAACTATCTGGAATGCCTTTACCGCATTGCGAGTGCGCACAGCAACTTCAAGCTCAAAGTTGTTGAAGTCCTTGCTTATGCCTATGTTCCGCTCAATGGTTTCAGGCACTATCGAACCGCCGTTGCCGACGAGCAACAGCAACTTGTCGAGCTCCCCGATGAGGCGCGACACATCGGTGCCCACAAAGTCTTTCATCATTGCCACCGACTTCTCGTCGATGCTGCAACCATGCTGTTTCACATATCCCCTAATCACCGATGCGACATCAGCCTCCTGCAACTTCTTCGATTCAAACACCACTCCACAGTCGTTGGCACTCAGCACCGACATCAGTTCCGGGGCTTTTATGCTGCCCCCCTTGTTGCACACGACGAGTATCGTTGACGCAAGCGGCTTTTGGGCATAATGCTTCAGCAAGTCGAGATTCGAGGCATTTTGCGCCTCCTTCAGCACCACCACTTGGTAGCGCGACATGGCAGGATAGCGGCGGCAGGTGTTCACCACGTCGTGCATATCGCAGTCGGTACCGTAAAACACCGTCAGGTTGAAGTCGCGCTCATCTTCGCTCAACGCGCTTTCTTCTATCATTTTCTGCAACTGATCGATATAGAAGGTCTCTTCCCCCATAAGCACATATATCGGGGCAAACACGCCACGCTTTATGCTGTTGACGATTTGCAAATAGCTCTGTGCTTCCTTTTTTACTGCCATCGTGTTACTCTTATTGCTAATTTTGTGTAAATTTACGCAGAATCTTTGAAATATGACCCTCAACCTGCCCGAAAAGCAATTCAACATAAAAAAAGGCAACGACGGCAAGTTGCACATTCTCGACCGCCTTCGCCGCAAGTTTGTCGCCCTCACTCCCGAAGAGTGGGTGCGACAGAATTTTGTTTCCTTCCTCATCGACGACAAGGGATTCCCTGCCGGACTGATGGCAAACGAGGTCGCGCTCGTGCAGAACGGCATCAGCCGCCGCTGCGACACGCTCGTGTCAGACCACAATGGCAACCCGTTTGTAATCGTCGAATACAAAGCCCCGTCAATCTCCATCACGCAGCAAGTGTTCGACCAGATAGTGCGCTACAACATGGTGCTAAAAGCCGCCTACCTCATCGTTTCAAACGGAATATGCCACTACTGCTGCCGCATCGACTACAACACAGGCAGCTATACCTTCCTACCCGAAATCCCATGCTACAAATCCCTTTAAAAGACAAAGGACGCACGTGTTCGCGCGTCCTCATCTCATATTTTCCACAAGGCAACAGCCCTATTCAAACAAATACTTGTGAGCCTCGACAGTGTCGTTGAACTTTTCGAGGTGCCGCACCGTCTTCATCGACCGTAACGGCATTTCGTTTTCCATTATGTTGTAGTAGCTGCCATACCCGTTGTCCAATGCCTTGGCAAGATAGTCTATCGAGGCATCGCTGCTGCCGCATTGCGACATCAATGCCGCAGCTACATAGTAGGCTTCGCCACCGGCTTTTGCCGTCTTCACCACGCTTTCACACCACTTTGCAGCCTCGGCGTCGCGCCCGAGCTCATGCAGCACAAAGCCGCGCATCGGCTCGTTGCCATCGCCGGCAAGCAACAGTTCTTCAAAGTCTTTCTTTGCAGCCTCGGCATCGTTCAGGCAATGCTTCTGCAACCAGCCGCGCATGAACCGTGCCCACTGCCATGCAGGATTTATCATCACAGCTTCGTTCAGGCCTTGCAACGCCGTGCGATATTCCCCTGCATCGAGGTCGAGCATCGCCTTTTGGTACAGCACCTCCACATCGCCAGCATTTATCATCTGCGCCACCTTTATTGCCTCGTATGCCTCATCTACGCGGCTCATTGCACTGAGCACCTGCGCCTTCAACACGTAGTAATACGTCACGTCGCCCTGCATCTCGATGGCTTTGTTTATGTGCGTCAGGGCTTCGTCGTAGCGGCACAAGTTGTATGCCGCCTCGGCGGCATTGTAGTATATGCCGTGGTAGTCATAAAGCTGCCTCGATATGATTGACTGCAACGTGCGCAGTCCGTCGGCATAGCGGAAATGCCCCACCTGCACCGATGCCTTGATGTAGTAGAACATTCCATTCCCTGGCGCGCTGTTGATGCTTGCATCGAGGGCTACAACCGCATCGGCATAAGCCGTGTCCGACATCTTCATGAGCATCGGCAAAGCGTCGCTGCCGCCATCCGATATGCTCAACGCCATTATCAGGTCTTGAGCCGCCTGCTGGTTGCGCCCGAGCATCTGCAACACTTCTGCCCTGCCCACATACATGGTGGCATCGGCTGGATACAACTCCACCGCACGGTTGGCATACTCCTCGGCTTGCCCAAGGTTGTTCAACTTCACCTCGGTGCGCGCAAGCCCCAATATAGCCGTGCTGTTAATGTTGTTGCGCCTGTACAGTGCCAAGTAGCAATTGCGGGCGTTGGCATAGTCGCCAGTCTTGTAATAAGCCTCCGAGAGCAACGTTAGCACCACATCCGACGACGGGTCGAGCTTATTGGCTTCCTGCAAGTCGGAAAGCGCAAGTTGCTGCTTGCCCGTAGTGTTGTATATCTTTGCGCGCAACAGGTATTCATCAACGAGCATTGCCATGTCGTCTCGGGTGGTCACACGCAACGCCGCATTCACGTCATCGAGAGCCTTGCCATAGTCGCCGTTGGCATAATACTGGTTGGCACGGCTGTACAACACAGCATAGTCGTTGGGATTCTTCTTCAATTCGTCGGCATAAACCTGCATCACAGCGTCCATTATCCGCTGCTGCGACGACTCTTGCGCCACGACAGGCACGACAGAGCACAGCAACGCCACCGTTGCCACAATTATAGTCTTTTTCATAAGAACCAACTTGTTTTAGCCGATTTTCGCGTCAATCTTGTTAATTGTCATCTTGATTTCGGTGAGCCGCTCCAGCAACCCCTCAATCAAGTCGAGCCGCAACATATTTGCCCCGTCGCTCTTTGCTACCGACGGATTTTGGTGCGTCTCGATGAAAAGCCCGTCGGCACCAGCGGCAATGGCTGCACGAGCCATCGGTTCTATCAAATGTGGCAGTCCGCCTGTCACCCCTTTGGGCTGGTTGGGTTGCTGCAACGAGTGTGTCGCGTCATATATCACCGGGCAACCGTTTTCCTTCATGGCAGGGAAACCGCGGAAGTCAACCACGAGGTCATAGTATCCAAACGTTGTGCCGCGTTCGGTCACAGCCACCTCGTCGTTGCCTGCGTCGCGTATCTTCTGCACGGCAAACGACATTGCCTCGGGCGAAAGGAATTGCCCCTTCTTGATGTTCACCATCTTGCCAGTGCGGGCTGCTGCCACCAGCAAGTCGGTCTGGCGGCACAAGAATGCCGGTATCTGCAACACGTCAACATAGCGGGCAGCCATATTCGCCTCTTCGGGGCTATGAATGTCGGTCACTACGGGTATGCCGTAGGTTTCCCTCACCTTTTGCAAAATCTCAAGGGCGCGAATGTCGCCTATGCCCGTGAACGAGTCGAGCCGCGAGCGGTTGGCTTTGCGGTAACTACCCTTGAACACATACGGAATATCGAGTCGGCGCGCTACTGCCGACACCTTTTCGGCTATCTCCAAAGCCATTTCCTCCCCTTCGATGACGCAGGGTCCTGCAAGCAGGAAGAAATTGCCCGTAGCCGATGACATCAATTCTTTTATCATAACTATTTTCTTCGTTTATTCATTTTTGTTTCAATGCGTGGCAAGCAGCCACGGCATACACTACAGCCGTCTCGGTGCGCAGGCGGCTCTCGCCGAACGTCACCGGAACGAAACCGTTCTCGACTGCCTTAGCCACCTCCTCGGGGCTGAAATCTCCCTCCGGGCCAACGAGAATCACCACATCCTCCTCCGGCTGGTAATAACTTTCAAATTGCTTCCGCTCGGTTTCGGCATCGCAATAGGCAATGAACCGCTGTCGCGGCAACGCCTCGCTTTCAAGTACACGCGCAATGGGCGTCATCTCGTCGAGCTGCGGCAAGGTAGCCTTCAACGACTGCTTCATCGCCGACACGAGTATCTTGCCCACGCGCTCGGTCTTTAGCTCCTTGCGCTCGGAGTGGCGGCACAACAACGGAACAATGCCGTCAACCCCCATCTCGGTTATCTTCTCAGCCATCCACTCCATGCGATCGATGTTTTTAGTCGGAGCCACAGCCACCGTTATCCGCCCTTTCCAATGGTTGGGAACGGCTTCGCTGCCGACAATCTCCACCCCACACCGCTTTGAGTGTGCAAGCGATATGCGGCAGTCATATCTGTTACCCTTGCCATCGACCACTTCTATCATGTCGCCCTCAACAAGCCGCAACACACGCACGGCGTGTTGCGATTCGCCTTCGGGCAAGACGAGCGTTTCGGCTATATCAGGCGCATAGAATCTGTGCATGGGTCAATACAATTTTTGAGTGGTAGCTACCTCTTTACGCTCCTTGAACACCAACACAAACAATATAGCCACCACCAGCGCATAGGCGGCAAATATCAGCCACGACGTGCTCCACCCTGCAATCTGCTGGTGAACGTCGCTGTGCGAATACACAAAGTGGTCGATTACCTGCTGTGCCAACAACGTTCCTATCGTGGCACCGATACCGTTAGTCATAACCATGAACAGCCCTTGTGCGCTGGAACGTATCGACGAGTCGGTCTCCTTGTCAACAAACAATGCTCCTGACACGTTGAAGAAGTCGAACGCCACGCCATAGACTATCATAGACAGGATAAACATCCACACGCCGTCGCCCGGGTCGCCAAGCCCAAAAAGCCCGAAGCGCAACACCCATGCACACATGGCTATGAACATCACTATCTTTATGCCGAACCGCTTCATGAAGAATGGTATGAGCAATATGCACAACGTCTCGCTCATTTGCGAAATCGAGATGAGCGCGTTGGCATGGTTTGCACCAAACGTATCGGCATATTCGGCTATCTCCTTGAAAGAGGTTATGAACGGATTGGCATAGCCATTGGTTATCTGCAACGACACCCCAAGCAGCATACTGAAAATAAAGAATATAGCCATCCGCTTTTGTTTAAACAAGGTGAATGCCCTCAATCCCAATACTTCCACTATGCCACCATTTTTCTTTTCCTTGCTTACTGGGCAATTGGGCAGCGAGAGCGCATAAACACACAAAATGATGCTAAACATCGCCGACACAAAAAATTGCGAATAGGTGTATTGGAAACCCGTGACATCGACGAGCAGCATTGAACAAATAAACCCGATGGTGCCGAAAATCCTTATCGGCGGAAAGTCCTTAACCGTGTCGAGACCAGCCTTTGTCAAGCCCGAGAATGCCACCGAATTGGCAAGACCGATGGTTGGCATAAAAAATGCCACGCTCAATGTATAGAACGAGAAGAGTATGCCGAAATCGACTTCGCTGCCAGCCGACATTCCATACCACCCGGCAGCTCCCATCGACAAGCCGGCTATCAAGTGGCACAGGCTCAGCACCTTTTGCGCCGGCAACACACGGTCGGCTATTATGCCTATCAGCGCAGGCATAAACAGCGACACAATGCCTTGTACGGCATAAAAAAGTCCGATTTTCCCTGCAAGCCCTACGCTCACCAAGTAACTTCCCATCGACGTGAGGTAGGCTCCCCACACGGCAAATTCGAGGAAGTTCATCAATATCAGTCGTATCTTCAATTTAAGCATACTTTATTCGCAATTGTTTTTAGGTTTACATTATTTTTTTTTGTTTTCGCTCTCGGCACGCTTCTTGTCGATTGCCTTCTTCACCTCGGCAGCCATCTCATATTCTTCATTCTCAACATAGGTCTGCAATAGTTTCTCAAGGCGTTTCATCGACAAGTTTTGGAAACCGACCTCCCCTTCCGAATCCGTACCCGGCTCTTTCCCTTCGCGGCTTTCGTCAAAGCCGTCAATCACAAAGCCCGTCTTTTCCATTATGTCGCGGGTGGTGAAAATGGGGGCATTGGTGCGCAATGCCAAGGCTATCGCGTCCGACGTGCGCGAATCGAGGACGACCTCCATCGAGTCGTTCCTGAAGGTCAGTTCCGACATGAATATCCCGTCGTCAAACTTGCTTATGAACACCTCCTCAAGCTGTATGCCGAAGGCGTGTGCCATACTCACAAACAGGTCGTGGGGCATGGGGCGTGGAGGTATTATGTTCTCCAACCTCACGGCTATCGACTGCGCCTCGGCAACGCCGACGACGACAGGTATGCGGTAGGGGCCGTCAACCTGCGCAAGCACCAGCGCATAAGCGTCCTGCTGCACTTGGTTGTAGGTAATGCCCATCACTCTCAATTCCACACGTTCCATTTTCCTAAGCCTCCTTTATTTTTTGCCCTGTTATGATACCGCTCCCGTAGCACAAATGTGCATCGGGGCTATAGATGACGGCAAATTGCCCCGGGGCTATCCCCTGGACTTTCCGCTCCGACTCTATTACATACTCCATTCCACCAAGGTGGGTCAACTTTGCCTTGGTGAACTCGGGCGAATGGCGGTTCTTGAACATTATGTCAACAGCCCCGGTCATGCCCTTCCACGGATTGCCCGAGATGAAGTGCATCTCGTCGATGTGGATAACCTTCCCATACTGTTTCTCGTTGTCATAACCGTTGCTGACGTATATGGTGTTGTCTGCCACATTCTTCTTCACCACATACCACGGGCCTCCGCTCAAGCCAAGCCCCTTGCGCTGCCCGATGGTGTGGAACCAGTAGCCCTTGTGCTCGCCGAGCTTCCGCCCGGTTTCAATCTCGATTATGCTCCCCTTCTTCTCCCCAAGGTGGCGGCGAATGAAGTCGTTATAATTGATTTTTCCCAAGAAACATATTCCTTGGCTATCCTTGCGGTAGGCGTTGGGCATCTTGGTCTCAATGGCTATGCGGCGCACCTCGCTCTTGGGTAGTGAGCCGATGGGAAATATCAGGTGCGACAACTGCTCATAGGTGATTTGCGCCAAGAAGTCGGTTTGGTCTTTCACCGGGTCAACCGCCGTGGCAAGGTATTTCACCCCATCAATCATGTCGGTCGTGGCATAATGCCCGGTGGCGGTGAGGTCGAACTCACGCCCCCAACGTTCCTCGAAATACCCAAATTTAATCATCTTGTTGCACATCATGTCGGGGTTGGGTGTCAGCCCAGCCTTTACCGTGCGCAACGCATATTCCATCACGTTATCCCAATATTCTTGGTGCAACGACACCACTTCGAGCGGCAAGCCATAACGAGCCGCAATGAGCTGGCACATCTCGATGTCCTCTTCGGCAGAGCAATCGCCCTCGTCGTCGTCCATGCCAATTCTTATGTAAAACAGGTGCAAGTCGTGCCCCTCTTCCTTGAGCCGGTGCACGACCACTGCGCTGTCAACGCCACCCGATATCAATACTGCTATCTTCATTGTGTCAATTCTTCACGCTTTTTCCAATTCGTCTTGTGCCTGTTTATCCCAGCCGAGCAACTTCACCGAAATCAGGTAGTCGAGCGACACCTTGCCAGGACCGGCAAGCAACATATACACAAAAATGCCTATGAACAATATGGGCACGTATGGCTGCGAGTTGAGCAGCATCGCCGACCCGGTCTCAACTCCCGACAACACCACTGTCTCTGCCACAATCATCGTCACCAACGGTGGCAACGCGGCAAGCCGCGAAAACAGCCCAATCATTATCAATGCCGAGCACACAATTTCGATGACTATCATCAAAATGAGCGTCGTTTCCCCCGACATTCCCAACACACCCACCATATCGGTCGAAATACTGTCGAAATGCGTCCATTGCCTTATTCCAAACTGCATGAACATTATGCCCGCAAACAGCCGGAGAAATAGTCGCGACAGGTTACTGTAGGTGTGGGCTGTGCTATAAAGCAACAATTTTTTCAGAAATGTGGGAACCATATCTTTTCAATTAATTTTGGAACTGTTACGATTTCATTACCCGGTAATATGCGGGCAAAAAACATCACAACTCCTATTGCAAAAAAACTCTTTGTAAAATCCTAAACAGCTTTCGATAAACTGTTTTGATTTTTTTGTTCGATGATTTGAGATAGTTTTCGAGACGCTCAAAGCATGAACAAAGAACTTTCTATATAATTATCCTGCAAAAAATCCAAAACAGCTTCTTAGTTCAAAAGCCGCTTAATTCCTTCCACATTTATATTCTTGTCCAATATCACTTTATTGGAGTCGAGTATATAAATGCTTGGTTGTATGCGCAAGTCATATTTGTCGGCAATATCTTCGTTTGCCCCTATAATCCATTTGTCGTGGTAGCTGCGTGCGCGGCTCGCCCAGTCGTCGGAATACTTGCCCATATACACGCACACAAATGCCACCTCGCCGGCATCAATCAGCTTGTTGAGCGTAACGTCGGTGCTCAGCCTCAACCGTGCAATCGAGCAATCTTCACACGACTCGTCGTTGAAGAACAGGAATATCATCTTCCCTTCTATTTCCGACAATTTCTTCTTGCTGCCGTCGGCGAGCTTCATCTCAAAGTCTTGAGCCTTGTCGCCCATCAGGTTGTTTTTCAGCAATTCGAGCTGGTATTTATACCGTTCTTTCTCGGCATTTTTAAGCATATTGTTGTCCACTATGCTCTCAAGGAACGGGATATATACCTCGTCGCTCCAATACTCAGCCTCGGGCGCATACAACGACCGCTCGGCAATGTCGGCAATGAGCAAGAAATTCGACTTGTTCGACTCCGCTTTGCGCATCATGTCCTTGATGCACGAAATGACAATTGTCTTGTGGGCATACTTGAAGAACGTCACATAATCCCTGAACGTGGCTTCAAACACCTTTTCATCCCTTATTGGTGCCGAGAAGTCATAATTGTTCCAAAAGTTCTGTACAATGTAATTAGTCCTGTTTTCAAGTGTAACTATCGTGTCGGGCACCACTGGGTAGTCAAACAACCGTTTCTGCCCCACTCCATTTTCTTCGCCTGCATTCTGCGCAAAGGCAGCACATGGCAACACCGAAAACAAGACTGCCACTGCAATGCTTAATGCTTTATTTATTTTCATCGTTAAATATAATAAATTTACCCCTGAAGCTTGGATATAACATCCCGTCGAGGCAATGCGCCGACCACAAAACAAAAGCAACGGCACACCACCTCAATGACAAAAGAACACATCTTTTGCCAAGGTAAAAGTAAGCTAATATCTCCGATTAAACAATAATATCCTGAATAAAAAAGTCAATCTTCAACATTTTTTATACAAAAAAGCATACAGTCCTTTTATCCAAGACAGCAACAAGCAAGCCTCGGCAAAGCTATTCCTCTCGTCAATACACCACCATCGCCCGTGGCAAACGTCAACGGCTGTGGTTCAGGACTTCGTTCACCGAGCCGTGCAGCAGCAACAGGCGGCGGGCTTCATCGTATGGCAACCCGAGTTCTTCGATAATCATGCGTGTACCGCGGTCAACGAGTTTGGCGTTGGTGAGTTGCATATTCACCATCTTGTTGCCTTTCACCCTGCCGAGCTGTATCATTACTGTTGTCGTAATCATGTTGCATATCATCTTCTGCCCCGTTCCCGACTTCATGCGCGAACTGCCGGTGACGTATTCCGGTCCGACTACCATCTCTATCGGTACTTCGGCAGCCTGCGAGACGGGCGCATCGGGGTTGCTCGTGATGGCTGCCGTCAGGCACCCCATTTCACGGGCTTTCGTCAACGCCCCAATCACATAGGGTGTGGTTCCCGATGCGGCAATGCCTATCACAGTGTCCTTTTCGTTGATGCCGTGTTCCTGCAAGTCGCGCCACCCTTGCTGCGTGTCATCCTCGGCATGTTCCACGGGGTTGCGCAACGCCTTGTCGCCGCCTGCGATGATGCCTACGACCCACGTGGGCGGCATACCAAACGTGGGCGGCACTTCCGACGCGTCGAGCACGCCGAGCCTCCCCGACGTGCCTGCTCCGATATAGAAAATGCGCCCGCCGCGCTTCATGCGGGGTACTATCTGCGTCACCAGCCGCTCCACCTGCGGCAACGCCCGCCCGACGGCATCAGCCACCTTGTGGTCTTCGGCATTGATTTCGGTCAATATCTCATGCACCGACTTGCTCTCAAGATTGTCGTAGAGCGAGGGCTGCTCGCTTATCTTCACAAAAGCCATGTGACTCACTTTGAATGATACTCAACCAACCCCTCCATTGGGCTTTTGACTATCTTTCCTATATTGATATACAACGCCTTGGCTGCCTCTTCTATCACTTCGCGATAGCACACGGCTATCGACCCTACAAAGTGGACGGGCGTATCCTTGTAGCCATTATAATTCTCCACATTGCGCACAAAGAATGCCTTGAACGCATTCAACACCAGACGGTGTACCGACGGTTCCTCGATATTCTCGGCGAGAAACGGCGACAGCGAGGCGAGGAAACGGTTTGCCCCAGGCTTGCGGTAAACGTTTTCTATTATCAACTGCGGGGTCAAGCCATATTGCGCCATGAACTTGTCAACGAGTTGTTGTGGCATCTGTCGCTTCAGCGCATCACCCACGAGCATCTTGCCAAGCACGGCACCGCTACCCTCGTCACCAAGTATGTAGCCGAGCGACGGCACATTGTCAACAATGTTGTTGCCGTCATAGTAGCATGAGTTTGATCCAGTGCCAAGTATGCACACGATACCAGGATCGTCGCCACACACGGCGCGAGCGGCAGCGAGCATGTCGCTCTCCACCACAATCTTCCGTGCCGACGGGATGTTGCCGGCAAGGGCCTTCCTGACGTTGTTGCAAATGCTTTCAAACAGGCAGCCCGCCCCGTAATAATAAATCTCGTCTATAGACAGTCCAGCCACGTGAGGCACAAGCTGTTGCCCGATGGTCAGAGCTATCTCCTCCTCGGTGAGCAACACGGCGTTTATCCCCTCGGTAAGCACCTGCTTCACCACTTTCCCATTGTCGAGGACGCACCATTCTATTTTGGTCGATCCACTGTCAGCTATCAGTTTCATATCTTTATATATATTTTTTTCTTATACAACAGGTAGCCTATGCACCAGTTAATTAACACAAACAATATCGCATACAGGCACGATGCCATGTACTCGTCACCCACCACGGGCAATATCAGCCTGCCGCACAGCCAGCCTTGTATGGAGGTGCCTGCGATGCTCACCGTGCCAAACAATATGCCCAGCACGCTGCCCATCACATACAGGAACAACGGATTGATGCCAAACACCTCGAAGAAGCGGCACCACGACCGATGCCCCTTGATGTCGATTACCCATATCAGCAGCCCGAGCAGGCTTGCGGCAAGTCCGCAGGTGACAAGGACAAACGTCGGCGACCACACGTTCTTGTTTATCGGCAACCCGTAGCTGAGCAACAGCCCGGCAAAGGTGAGAATCGTGCCAGTTATAAACAGGTCGTTGGTTCGCTTGCCGTTATCCTTGGTTTTCATTATCGCCTCGCCACACAGCAGTCCTATCAGCACATGGGCAATGCAAGGCAGCGTGCTGAGCAATCCCTCGGGATCAAATACCATGTTCACCCCGCCGACCGACAGCCAGCGATACATGTGCGACTCACCAAGCAGGGCACTGTCGAAGATATAAATCACGTTTTCGGGTGCGAAGTCATACCCATGCCCCACGAGCAATATCACGGCGTATGCCACAAGCAGCAACGCTATGAGCCACGGAATCAGCTTGTGGCGCAACGTTATTGCCACAATCGAGCCAAAGAAGTAGCATATTGCCAACCGCTGCATCACGCCCACAAGGCGCAAGGTGCCAAAGCCGCTTGCCGCCTGTACCACTCTGTCGAGCAGCGGCAACGACTGGTCGCTGCCGGCAAGCCCGTTGCACAGGTCGCCAAACCATGCTATCGCCAACCCTATAGCATATATCAGCACCGTGCGCTTCACTATCTTCCACAGCAAGTGCCCCGATGGCTTGAACTGGAACTTGCGCAACGAGAAATACATCGATATGCCCATGATGAACATGAAGAACGGAAACACCAGGTCGGTCGGCGTCAGCCCGTTCCACTCGGCATGGTACAACGGCGCATATATGGCGTTATACGACCCGGGATTGTTCACCAATATCATGCCGGCAATCGTTATTCCCCGCAATATGTCGAGCGACAGCAGTCGCCCCTGTGTTGTTTTTTCAGTCGCAGCCGTCATCACTCTGTCGGTTTAGCCTTCGTACATTCATCTATCAGATACACGAGCGACACATATGGCACGCCCGAGTTGGTCGATAAACCTATCTCACACGTGCGGCTATTTGAAAATCCGCGCTTGATGCCTGCCGCCTCTATCTGCTGCCGCAACTTGCGCAAGGCGTATGCGTTCACCTCGGGGTGCGTGAAGCCCTTGTCACCGGCAAATCCGCAACACCCTATCCCCTCGGGAACGAGCACTCGGCTCGAACACATCTTGGCAAGTGCCGTTATCTTCCCGGCAAGCCCCATCTTGCGTGTCGAGCAGGTGATGTGCAGCGCAACGGGTTCGTCGGTGGGTGTGAACTCCAGGCGCGGTGCAATATTGTCATATATGAACTCGGTCAACTCGTATGGAACTATCTTCTTGAAGTGTTCCTTCATGCGATGCATACAGGGGCTTTGGTCGCAAATCACCGGGTATCGCCCATGCTCTGATGCTTCATACAGCACCTCTTCCAGTTCCCTTATCTTGCGCTCGGCAATGTCGGGCATCCCCTTACTCTCCCATATCATGCCGCAACACAGGTGCTTCATGCCATCGGGGAACAACACTTCCCAACCAGCCTTCTGGAAGAGCTTCACCACCTCGTCAACAAGGTCGAGGCGCGTGCCGTCGTGCTTGCTGCGCCCCATCGTCTGGTTGATGCAGCTGGGGAAATACACCACCTTGCGATCGTCGTGCCGCTCCATCTCGTGCTTGCGGCGGTAGTGGGCTGTGGGCAACGACGGGGTCCACAACGGCACTCCCATGCCATGCAATCCCCTGCCCACAGCGGCAACGGCACTGTCGCCTATCACCGACTGGGCTGCGCCTGCCACAGTGAGCAACGGGCGCAACACCCCCTCGATTCGGCTCAGGTTGCGGGCTGCAAAGTCGCCCACCGAGTGCCCCATGCTCCCTTGCGGCAACTTTGCCGCCCTCAAGTCGTGTATCATCTCGCCCGTGTTGATTTTCATCGGGCACGACGTGTTGCACAGCCCGTCGCCGGCACACATGGCATTGCCGTAATACTCAAATTGCTTCTCTATCCGGGCAAGCCTTGCCGGGTCGCTTCCCGTGGCGCGCAACCATGCTATCTCGCGCTGAGCCACTATGCGCTGGCGCGACGAAAGCCCCAGTCCGCACGTCACGCAGTTGACTTCGCAGAAACCGCATTCGATGCACTTGTCAACGTGGGCATTGGTCACGGGCATGTGCTTCATGCCCTTTATGAAGCATTCGGGGTCGTCATTGAAGATTACCCCGGGATTTATCAAGTTTTTCGGGTCGAAAAGCTGCTTCACCTCGCGCATTATCTCGTATGCCTTCTCGCCCCACTCCATCTTCACAAATGGTGCCATGTTGCGCCCAGTGCCATGCTCGGCTTTGAGCGAACCGTCATATTTGTCAACTACGAGGTGGGCAAGGTCAACCATCATGTCGCGGTAGCGGCTCACCTCGGCTTCGCTCTCAAACGACTGCGACAACACGAAGTGGTAGTTTCCCTCGAAGGCATGACCATAGATGCACGCGTCGTCATATCCGTGACGCTCTATCAGGTCGGCGAGGTCGGCTGTGGCATCGGGCAAGTCCTCGATGTGGAATGCAACGTCCTCTATCAGCACAGTCGTGCCAAGCGGGCGTGTGCCGCCCACCGACGGGAATATGCCCGACCGTATCGCCCAATACTTGCCATACTCGGCAGGGTCGGCAGTGAACCGCGCAGGCACATACAGGTCGAATTGCTTCAATATCTCCTGCACGGCTTCGATGTTGCGGTTCAGCTCCTCCTCGCTGTCAGCTTTGGTTTCGGTCAATATCGCCGTCAGCCCCTCGCCGGTGGTGTCGTGAACCGACTGCAACGACTTGCGGTCGAGCATCTCGGCACTATACACCGGTCCGCGCTTCAATGCCACCACTGCCTCGCAAGCCTCGCGCATACTCTTGAAGTAGAGCATCGCGCTCGCCGAGTGCTTGTAAAGATGACCCGTAGCCATGCGGAAGAGCGACGCAAAGCCGAGCGTGCCCTCCGAGCCTACCATCAAGTGGGTGATTATGTCGAACGGGTCGCTGAACATCACAAACGGATAGATGTTCAATCCCGTAACGTTCTTTATCGAATACTTGTGCTTTATGCGCGCCACAAGTTCGGGGTCGGCATTCACGCGGTCGCGCAACTCCTCGATTTTTGCCACAAAAGCCGGGTGCGACGCACGGAATGCCTGGCGGCTCGCCTCGTCGCCAGTGTCGAGCACCGTGCCGTCGGCAAGCACTATGCGCATCGAGCGCACTATGCGGTCGCTATTGGCATGGGTGCCGCAATTCATTCCCGAGGCGTTGTTCATCACTATGCCGCCCACCATCGCCGACCCTTTCGATGCCGGGTCGGGCGGGAATATGCGCCCGTAGGGCTTCAATATCTCGTTCACCCTCTCGCCTATCAGTCCCGGTTGCAGGGTGATGGTCTCGGCATCGGGCGACACCTCATATTGCTCCCAATTCTTGCCGGCGACCACCAATATCGAGTCGGTGATTGCCTGCCCCGACAGACTTGTGCCAGCAGCACGGAACGTCACAGGCAGTTCCAGTTCGTTGGCAACCCTCAATATTTTCGACACTTCCTCCTCGCTCGCCGAGCGTATCACAATGCGAGGCAGTTTGCGGTAAAAACCAGCGTCGGTGCCCCAAGCGAGGCATCGCAAGTCGTCGGTATAAACCCTTTCGCTGGGCAAGAACCCTCTGACGCGGTCCAAAAATGCCCTGTATTTGTCTTCCATTCCCATAAAAGATTGAAAAAACCTAAATCACAATCTTAACCCCTGCAAAGTTAGTGCAAGGTGAGAGCAATGCAAAAAAGAAAATCAATTTTCTTTTTAGTATTGCCGAACCGCAGCCTAACTTATCCAAAGTTATCACAAGGTGAGAGCAATGCAAAACAAATGTTTTTTATGCCGAACCGTC
Source organism: uncultured Bacteroidales bacterium (assembly GCA_949285735.1). GTDB lineage: Bacteria > Bacteroidota > Bacteroidia > Bacteroidales > Muribaculaceae > Avimuribaculum. The sequence goes on along the minus strand of CASEAQ010000019.1, from coordinate 18,920 downwards.
ATCCACGGTTCTTTCATTTAAGATGTATTACAAAATACAGGAACACTGTGGGCGGCGAAGCCGTCCAACTTTGCGCTAACCGCAGGTGACGCAGCCTAACGTAATGTGGCAAGGAACCTGCGGACAAACACCACCACCCCGTTCAGGGCCTCGAAGAGGTCCAACGGAGCTCCATTTCCATGACATATATGCAGCCTTGTAGAGCCGCGGCTCGTTTGCCACCACAACATAAACACCTGTCACCCAATCACATAAGCCACAATTTTACAATTTACTAAACACAAATGCGTCAACTCATGCCCCCACTCCATTATGAACTGCAAAGTACAAAACACCAAATTGACTTCTTCCTCCACAAAACCGGCAACTGAGAAACTTTTATATATTATTAAAAAAAAATCACTATTTTTTGCTTTTGATTGGAATATTATTTACATTCGCAATGCAAACAATAGCATCAACCTAATATTACAGCATCATGGAAAGACCTTGACAAACAATCCCCAATAAGGGAATCAAAAACTTCCCCACAGGACCGTGGCGAATGCCATGCAAAGGCTTGCCACCACAAGAAATCCACTACCCACCAATCAATACATAAAGAAACAACACCCCATGAATAGAAAATATATATTGCTAATAGCTATACTCTTATTGCTTGCTCCGTTAAGTGCATATTGTGCAAATACTTCAATCAGAGGCTTTGTGTATGGCAACGACGGTGAAGCCATTGTGGGGGCTACCGTGATTGCAATTCTACCCCGAAAAGAAACAAGCACAGGCATCGAGCAACGTCACCGAACTGCTCGACCGCATCGCCATTCCCAACATCACCATCGACCGCGCCACTTGGAAGGTTACCACAGCCACTGGCGACGACGTTGCCATACTCATCGACGGGCACGAAGCATCGGCAAACGAAATAAAAACTCTGCGCCCCAAAGATGTGTTGAGGGTGGAATATGTTGCACGCCCGGCGGGCAGATATTCCGACCGTGCTGCATACATCAACTATATCCTGAAAAAATATGAATACGGCGGATATGTGTATGGTCGTGTTGACCAATCATTTATATGCAATTCAGGCGAATACTTGCTGTCGGCAAAAGTCAACCGCGGCAAATGGACATACCAAATAGACGTTTCCAACTGGTTGTTCAACAGCGAAATGGAGGGCAGCAAAAAGGAAACATTCCGGCTAATGGACGACAACAATGCCTTCTATGACCTGTCGCGAGAAACCGTCAGAGGCAACGACCGCCGCTACAACACCTTCAACGGTGCGGCTTCGGTGTCATATTCCGACTCTACCAACTATTTCTATGCCTACGCCAACTTTACGACCCAAAACACTCTGATTTACGACGAATGGGGAAGCATGAGCTATATACCGTCGCAAGGGCTTGACTCCCGTTACAATTCTGGCAAGGGGGACATCATGAACGCCCCTTCCATAACCGCCAAATACGAAAAAAAGTTGCCGCGCAACCAAGTGCTCAGCTTGGAAGGCTCGCTGAGTTACAACTTCGGCGATGCCGACAATTATTATTCCGAAGTCGGTGACAACCCCTACCAATATATAAAAAATGGCGACATCGGTAGTCTAAGCTACAGCCTGACTGGTACATACATATTGCCGCTGAAAAACGGTGATGCCCTCAACCTAATCTTAGGCGCGCAGGGCAACAAATCCAAAATCGACTACACTGGCACTTACGTTGAAGAACAAGATGTTTCAAACCACCTTTTTAATGCCGGAGCTTACTACATGCACCGTTTCAACAACAAATGGAGAATCAACGTGGGTGGCTATGGAGTGCTGAACACATATAACACCGGCACGGAAACCCGCACCGAAATCGTTCCAAGCGGAATGGCAGCACTATCCTACAACATCTCACCGAAGCACATGTTGATGGCACAAGCCAGCACAGGCATCATTTCGCTCGACTCCTACCGCAACAACATCATCCAACCCATCGACGGGCTAATGTTCAACAAGGGCAACCCTGACATTGAAAACGGATATGCATTAACGTCTCAGCTATCCTACACCGGGATATTCGGTAACCTTTCAATAATGCCATACGTGCAATACACCAGTTACAACAACGTCACACCCTATGCTTGGCTCCCTGGCAAAAACGCCATCTACCAGACACAAGTAAACAGTGGAACATTCACACAGGCAATATTTGGCATTGCGCCCAAGCTAAACCTGCTTGATAACAAGCTGTCGCTTTCGGGAATCTTTTTCGTGTCACGCGAAAACAAATCCCAATTATACAGCCGCACGCTACACCCATGCTCTGGCAGGCTGTCGGCATATCTATATGTGGGAAATTTCTCTTTCTTCGCAAGCTACATGATGTATTCAAAACACATGACCAACTTCGGCACATGCGACGAAAGGGGCTTCGACGACTGGTGGCTTGATGTCACTTACAGCAACGCCAACCTGTCGGTAAAAGTCGGTGTTCGCAACCTGTTTGAAAAAAAGCACATCCACAGTTGGGCAAACGCCCCATACTACACAAGCGACGACCGATACACCATGACCGACTTCTCGCAACGCGTATATGTGACACTCACCTACACCCTCGACTTCGGCAAAAAGCTGCAACACACAGCCCCAAGCTCGTCGGGCGGCTTAATCGACACCCAAATGATGTAGCCGGGCAAAGGGGGGCGGTAACCGTCAGGACACGCAACAAGTCGCTCCTTTGGTACATCATCTCCCCGCTGTAGTTTTAAACGGGCGGCGGAGTGTGGTGCTTTTCGTTGTGGTTATGCTCGGTTGTTGCGAAATATTTCGTAACTTTGCAGCCGTATTTTTCATAGACTATAGATGATAACAGTCAGTAATTTAGGTATTCAATTTGGGAAAAGGGTACTTTTTCAGGACGTAAACCTGAAGTTCACCCCGGGCAACTGCTATGGCATCATCGGTGCCAACGGTGCCGGGAAAAGTACCCTCATGAGGATATTGAGCGGGCAACTTGCCCCGACACACGGAACAGTAGCGCAAGGCGCAGGAGAACGCATGTCGGTCTTGAGCCAAGACCACTTCGAGTTTGACGATTGCACAGTGCTCGAAACCGTGCTTCGCGGACACACCGCCCTGTGGGACGTGATGCAGGAGAAAGACGCGCTGTATGCCAAGCCCGACTTCAGCGACGAAGACGGAATGCGCACCTCGGAGCTCGAAGAAAAGTTTGCCGAGATGGACGGCTGGAACGCCGAGAGCGAAGCCGCTGCCCTGCTTAGCGGACTGGGGATAAAGGAAGACAAGCACCACATGTATATGCGCGACATCAGCGCGAAAGAGAAAGTGCGCGTGCTGCTTGCAAAAGCCCTCTTCGGCAACCCCGACAACCTGCTGCTCGACGAGCCCACCAACGACCTCGACCTCGACACCGTGTCGTGGCTCGAAGACTACCTCTCCAAGTTTGAGAACACCGTGCTCGTCGTTTCGCACGACCGCCACTTCCTCGACGCTATTTCAACCCACACGCTCGACATCGACTATAACAAGGTGACTCTGTTTGCCGGCAACTACAGCTTCTGGTATCAGTCGAGCCAGTTGGCACTGCGCCAGCAACAACAGCAAAACAAGAAAGCCGAGGAAAAGAAGAAGGAGCTGCTTGAGTTCATTCGCCGCTTCAGCGCCAACGTGGCAAAGTCGAAGCAAACCACAAGCCGCAAGAAGATGCTCGAAAAGCTCAACATCGAGGAGATTCAGCCATCTTCGCGCCGCTATCCGGGCATAATCTTCACGCCCAACCGCGAGCCGGGCAACAAGATACTCGAAGTGAAGGGCCTCACGGCAACCGTCGAGGGCACCACACTCTTCCAAGACGTGAACTTCACCATCGAGAAGGGCGACAAGGTGGTATTCCTCAGCCACGACCCGCGCGCCATGACTGCGCTGTTTGAAATCATCAACGGCAACCGCAAAGCCGATGCCGGGTCGTATGAATGGGGCCAGACGATAACCACTGCCTACCTGCCGCTCGACAACTCGGCATTTTTCAACACCGACCTCAACCTCGTCGATTGGCTTTGCCAGTTCAGCGACGACACCAGCGAAATCTACCTCAAGGGATTCCTTGGCAAGATGCTCTTCTCGGGCGAGGAAGTGCTGAAGAAGGCTTCGGTACTGTCGGGTGGCGAGAAAATGCGCTGCATGATAGCCAAGATGATGATGACAAATGCCAACACGCTCATTCTCGACACGCCCACCAACCACCTCGACCTTGAGTCGATACAGGCGTTCAACAACTCGTTGCAGTCGTTCAAGGGCAACGTGCTGATGTCGTCGCACGACCACGAGTTCATACAGACCATCTGCAACCGCGTCATCGAGCTTACGCCAAACGGTATCATCGACAAGATTATGGACTACGACGACTATATAGCCGACGAAAAGATTGCAGCACTCAAAGAAAAACTTTACAGCTAAACAACGAAACTACAATATGGTAAGACACATAGTTACATTCAAGCTCAAGGGCTCGCCCGAAGAGCGACAAGCAATCGCCCTGCGATTCAAGGAAGCCCTCCTCGCCCTGCCTGGCACCATCGAGGTGCTCAAGAGCATCGAAGTGGGCATCAACGAAAACCCTGCCGAGGATTGGGATGTGGTGTTGACAGCCACTGTGCCCACCATGGCAGACGTAGCCACCTATGCTAAGCACCCTGCCCACGTGGCAGCGGCAAGCATCGTAGCCAACGCCAAAGAAGCCAGGGCATGTGTCGATTACGAAATATAAAACATTCCTCCGATACACACCAAACGAATGGGGCGAGCCTTGCACCAAAGCACAGGCTTGCCCCATTCGCCTTTTACGGCAAATAGGCACAACCGTCGGCAATGCCGCAGCAAACGTCTCAAAAATCTACATTTTTACCCATTTTTGAAGAAAATTTCTTGAAAATTGTTTGTATTTGCAGCAATATGACTATATTTGCAGCAAATTTAATAAACAATCAATAGGCAACTATTATAAGGGGAAAAAAAAGATGTTTAGGTTTATTCTCGTTTGCCGAGCTTCCTGAAGAAGCTGTATAGTAGTTACCACCACTTTTAAAGACTTTAATCACCTCAAACAAAACAAACACGTATGTCACAATTAAGGTTTACAGTCGTTAAAGAAGCGTTTAGCCACAAGGCAGTAGAAGTGAACATGCCCAAGGAGAAACCTTCGCAATACTTCGGCAAATATGTGTTCAACCGCAAGAAGATGCACGAATACTTGCCAAAGAAGACTTTTGACGCACTTGTCAATGCCATCGACAACAAGGAACCTCTCGACCGCGAAGTGGCCGACAGTGTTGCCGAGGGCATGAAGCAATGGGCTCTCGACAACGGCGCAAAGCACTACACCCACTGGTTCCACCCTCTGACCGACGGCACCGCCGAAAAGCATGACTCGTTTATCGAGCACGACGGAAAGGGGGGCGTACTGGAAGATTTCACTGGCAAACTGCTCGTACAGCAAGAGCCCGACGCATCGAGCTTCCCCAACGGCGGTATCCGCAACACATTCGAGGCGCGCGGCTACTCGGCTTGGGATATTTCATCGCCAGCCTTCATACTCGGCAACACGCTGTGCATCCCCACAATCTTCATCTCATACACTGGCGAGGCTCTCGACTACAAGATGCCGCTGCTGCGCGCCCTTAACAGCGTTGACAAGGCTGCCACTTCTGTAGCCCAGCTTTTCGACCCCAACGTGAAACACGTTTACTCCTACCTCGGGTGGGAACAAGAATACTTCCTCGTTGACGAGCTGCTCTACTCGGCTCGCCCCGACCTGATGCTCACCGGTCGCACCCTCATGGGACACGACAGCGCCAAGAACCAGCAGCTCGAAGACCACTACTTCGGCTCGATTCCTGCACGTGTCGAAGCGTTTATGCTCGACCTCGAAATCGAGTGCCACAAGTTGGGTATTCCAGCAAAGACGCGCCACAACGAGGTTGCCCCTAACCAATTTGAGCTTGCTCCAATATACGAGGAAACCAACCTCGCCAACGACCACAACCTGTTGCTCATGCTGCTAATGGACGACGTGGCTCGCCGCCACAACTTCCGCGTGTTGCTGCACGAAAAGCCTTTCAAGGGCATCAACGGCTCGGGCAAGCATAACAACTGGAGCCTTGGCACCGACACGGGTGAACAACTCTTCGCCCCAGGCAAGACCACAGCTGCCAACTTGCAGTTCATCACATTCTTTGTCAACGTGATGGCTGCCGTTTACAAGCACAACGCTTTGCTCAAGGCTTCAATATCATCTGCCACCAACGGACACCGCCTTGGCGCAAACGAGGCACCACCGGCAATCATCTCGATTTTCGTCGGCAAGCAATTGAGCAGCATACTCGACCACCTCGAAACAAGCGACAAGGACGAAATCATCGACATGGCTGGCAAAGCCGGCAAGACGCTCGGCGTTTACCAGATTCCCGACTTGCTCATCGACAATACCGACCGCAACCGCACTTCGCCATTCGCCTTCACTGGCAATCGCTTTGAGTTCCGCGCCGTAGGTTCTTCAGCCAACTGCGCTTCGGCAATGATTGCCCTCAACGCCGCAGTTGCCGACCAGCTCAACGAGTTCCGCGCTGCCATCGACAAGCGCCTTGCCGCCGGCGAGAAGTTTGAGCACGCCGTGCTCAGCGAGGTAAAGGCCCTCATCTCATTTGCCAAGCCTATCCACTTCGACGGCAACGGCTACAGCGACGAATGGAAAGCCGAAGCTGCACGCCGCGGACTCGACTGCGAGACGTCAGTTCCTCTCATCTTCGATGCTTATCTCAAGCCCGAAAGCATCGAGATGTTCAAGCGCACAGGCGTTTTCTCCGAGGTGGAACTTGCCGCCCGCAACGAAGTGAAGTGGGAGATTTACACAAAGAAAATCCAAATCGAGGCACGTGTGCTTGGCGACCTCGCCATCAACCACGTATTGCCAGTGGCAACACGTTATCAGTCGGTGCTGCTCGACAATGTTTCAAAGATACAGGCACTATTCCCTGCCGAGAAATTCGAGCAGTTGGCCTCGAGCGAAATGTTGTCGATAGAAAAGATAGCCAACCACATGACTGTTATCCGCGACAAAGTAAAGCAAATGGTAAATGCACGCAAAGTGGCAAACAAGATAGAAAACCAGCGCGAAAAGGCTATCGCCTACCATGACACGGTGTTCCCATTGTTTGACGAGATACGCTACCACATCGACAAGCTCGAATTGATGATTGACGACGAGATGTGGACATTGCCGAAATATCGCGAGCTGCTCTTCATTCGATAATTGGTATTGTACATACACTCATAATAAAATCAGTGGCGCACAATCGTTGTACGCCACTGATTTTTTTGTCATGCCATGTCAGGCAAAATTAGCGCAAACGGCACTTGTAAGTGTCCGAGATTCGGTTCTTACCTTTGCCCGAAATCACCGTAATGATATTCTCACCTGGCTGCAACTCAATGCCGTGCCATGTGGCTACACACAAACTGTCGGCTTCGGCAACGCCACAACTCTTCCCGTTCACGATAAGTTCGGCACTCGGCTGGTTGGTAAATGCCATGAAGGTTTGCGTCTTCATTGTCCTTTCGGTGTTGCGCCTTCCTGCAAGGTAAACCATAGGCTCCTCCTTGTTCCAATTGGCTTTATAGAAGTAGAACGCATCTTTCTTCACCTTGCGGTCAAACGTCACAAGCCCCTTGTCGTTAATCCCATAACGGTCGCCCTCGTGCCTGTGGGCTGCGGCAAAATCAAACATATTCCACACAAAGCTACCCCACACAAACGTGCGCGAAGAAAGTTCCTTCCAATTGTCGATATGGTAACGCGTCTGCCAATTCTCTGGATGCCACCAGCTCACTGGGACCGACTTTACCACCGAGTCTTGCTGATGATAAATGCTTGCGCCAGCACCATATTCGCTGATGGCGATGCACAACGACGGGCATTCCGAATGCTTTCTGTCGAGCCATTTACCCAAGTCACTCGGCATTCCTCCATACCAACCGTCATATCGGTTCCATGCCATGACATCGGTCACAAAATTTAATTCGCCTTCAATGTTAGATGCTGCAACAGTCAGTCGCGTCGGATCTTCGTTGTGAGCAAGGTCGTTCAGTTCCTGCAAATATGGCACGGGGCTGTCCCCTTCTTCGTCCAACTCGTTGAACAATCCCCACACGCATATCGACGGGTGATTGTAATGCTGCCTAATCATTTCGGTCAATTGCGACCTGCCGTTTTCCATAAATTCAGGCACGTTCAAGAACCCAAACGGGCCTACAAACGGTATTTCTGCCCAAACCACAATTCCATACCTGTCCATCAAGTCGTAGAAATATTCCGACTGCGGATAATGAGCCAGCCTCACGGCATTAACGCCCATCTCAAGCATTATAGCCGCATCTTCGTCGTGATGCTCCTTGCGCAAGGCGTTCCCCACCTCGGCGCGGTCTTGGTGGCGGCACACCCCGTGCAGCGCAAGATGCCTGCCGTTGAGGAAAAATCCCTTGTCGGGATCGATGCTGTAAAACCGCAGCCCCAAATGCTGTTCCACCTTGTCAACCACATTGCCATCACGAAGCAATGCAACTTCCACATCATAAAGGAACGGGTCTCTGCGTCCATCCCACAAGTGCGGCTTGTCGAGGCTGAAAGGCAATGTGCAATCCTCATCCGCATCGGGGGCAAGCGACACCACCTTCTCGACCGCCAACACTTCTTTTCCGCCGTCAAGCAAGCGCAACCGCACGGTAGCATCAACCGTCTGCTCACTGCCGTTCGACAACTCCACCAAAGCCCTCACGTCGGCACGCTCATGGCTAACACTGTCCTGCACAAGGCGCACTCCGCTCGACCCATTGTCGAGCATCGAAATGCCCACCTCGTCAGCCACAATCAGATAAACATCTCGGTACAAGCCTCCATAATGGTTGAAGTCGCCCGTAAGTGGCATCACGTCAAGCGTCTCGCCGTTGTTGACACACACCAATATCTCATTGTCTGCCCCATACTCCACATAGTCGGTCACTTCCACATTGAACGCTCCATATCCGCCTACGTGCCTGCCGGCATGTTTGCGGTTCACAAATACATCGGCAACGGCATTCGCCCCCTCAAAACGCAAGTAAACACGTTTCCCGCGCCAAGCATCAGGAACCGCAATCACCTTTTCATACTCGCCGATACCCCTATGATAATACCCATCGCTATTAAATGCATCCTGCGCATTCCATGTGTGTGGTAAATCAACACGCCTTACATCGGCATCGCTACCCACATACTTCGCCAGATGAAATTCCCAATCATCATTCAACAACACCACACTACGCTGCGCATAATTTTGAAATACACACAAAATGAAAAAAAATAAAACAAAAATTATCGTCCGCATAACAAACTAATTTTTATATGATAAAAAACGTAAACCGAAGATTTATGCAAAAAGAAGGTTCCAAGGCAAACCAGTGTCAAGGGAGGGAATCAAACGACTGCCAATGTCGCCACCCCACATGAATACTGCAAATTTAATGTAATTTTCCCATTAATCCCGACACTCGAAAAAACAAGACGGGGGCAACATGGCTAAAGCACGTCACCCCATGTCCACCAAACACGACCTAAGTAATCTATCTGAAAAATTTTGCTATTTTCACTTTTCCTTCACGGTCAACCACCTTCAAAAGATAAAAGCCGCGAGAAAGCGAGGCTATCGACATCGAGCCATTTTCGACCGTCGAACTCATGAGCAGTCGCCCATTCATATCATATATGCTGCCCGTTGCGGCATCGCCGACACCCTGCAAGCATATCATGTCGCCGTTCACCGTGCATTTCATCTCCTCGCCACTGCCAGTTGCCACCATTTCAACACCTGCAAGAGCGGAATTGAACGACAGACAACTCATGCGTATGCCGCTCGGTTGGTAGGCATTGCCGTCGGCTATGCGTATGCGCTGCCGCCCTGCCTGCAAGGTCATCGTGAACGGTTGTGTCTCATAGCTCGTATTCTCTCCCGACAAGTCGAATTGCACAGCTTCGCACAACGTCGAAAGCACCTCCCCGTTGTCGTCAACACTGTAAATAGAAATCGTCGGGTCGAAACGCCCTTGGTCATACCCCTGCCCCGACACACGCAGCGTCAAGGTGTATTCACCTGCCGTGGGTATGTCGAACTGATAGTCGGCATACGCTCCGCCCGAAAACCGGGTAATGTCAAGTTTGCCCGGATTCACGGCATCGGCAGTCGAGCCGAGCATCAGCGACGACGAATTGATATACTCCGATGCCGGCACCAGTTCATCTATGCCATGATACACCGTTTCGTCGAAGTCGGTCATATACACATACACCATTCCCTGCTCCGACAACTCGCGTTCGCCGTAGCCGTTCTGCGGCTTTATAAGCCCGTAACACGGGGAAGTCGTTGCCGACCCCTTGGCTTTGAACCACGCATAGCGGTGCACTCGGTCGCTCTTTTCGAGATACTCAAGTTGCTGCACCATCGATGCTATCTGCTGGTCAACGGTGGTCGTTGCGCTGCGGTCGCCATTCATGCTAAACTCGGTGAGCCATATCTTCTTGCCATACGTGTCATAGAACGTGTCAATCATGTTCTGCATCGTGCCAGTTCCTCCCGCATAGCAGTGAATGGCAATATAGTCAAAAGCGTCAAGCCCTACCAAATCCACAAAATTGGCATACCACGTGAACGGGTCGTTCTCGGGCCCGTCGGGCGAATAGTTCACGGCAGGACCCACAAGTTCCAACCCCAATTCATCGGCAAGAGCTTTCACCGTGGGCCATGCCTCGGCAGCCTCGGCTGGAGTCATGTTGGCTTGCGACGTGAAATTAGGCTCATTGAATCCGAGCAGGTACTTGGTTTCGGGGTGGTTGCGACACCAGTTCCTTATTTCGTCGGCATTGTAATTCCCGTTCCAGCACATCGGCACAAACTCCATAGTCGCCTCTCCCGGAATGTCGAATATGTTGCTCGTCGGTACATTTCCCCAAGTGTAGAACCAGCTCACTCCGGGAATCAACACGTCAAACTCTTCCTGCAAGGCAAACGAATTTTCGCTCACACCGCGCTTGTAGCTCTTTGCCGCATCGGCATTTGATGCCGACATGAACAATACACCGCACAATGCCATGTTCCATATCTTATTGCTTTTCATCTTCTGCCGATTTTATTCAGTCACTGTAATTTTCACAGGCTCGCCGCTCTCGCTGTCGCCTGCAACCCACAATTCAAATTCTCCGGGCTCGACCACCTTTGTTGTGGGCGATGTCCAGAAAGCGAGTGCCGATGCTTCGAGCGAGAATTTCACTTCCTTGCTCTCGCCCGGTTGCAGATACACTTTCTCAAATCCCTTAAGCTCCTTGACAGGGCGCACCAACGATGCCACAAGGTCGCGCACATACAGCTGCACTGTTTCGGCACCAGCCACATTGCCCGTATTCTTTACCACACACGACACCTCGACTTTGCCATCTTTTGCCATGGTTGCCGATGAAAGGTTCACTTCGCCGTAGCCGAATGTGGTATATGACAACCCATAGCCAAACGGGAACGCAGCGCCGTCGCCGGCATCAAGGTAGAAACTTGTGCAGCCTGTCGAGGTCTGCGGGGCTTCGAGTTCTATGTCGTCGATTAACACCATGCCAGCAGCCGGGCGGCCAGTGTTCTTGTGGTTGTAATACAACGGCTCTTGCCCTACCATCTTGGGCAACGAGACGGGCAACTTGCCCGACGGAGAAACCTTGCCCGAAAGCATCTCAGCCACAGCCGGACCCGTCATTGTTCCGCCATGGAACATATACAGCACGGCATCGGCAAGCTCGGCTTCGTGGGCGATGGTCATCGGGCGACCGGTCATCACCACCAATACAACAGGCTTCCCTGCAGCTTTCAAGGCTTCGAGCATCGCCGTCTGCGCCCCGGGGAGCGATATGTCGGCACGGCTGTGGGCCTCGCCCGAGAGCACGGCTTCCTCGCCAGCCACCATCACCACCACATCGGCACTTCTTGCAGCCCTCACTGCCTCGGCAATGCCGTTTCGGTTCTTGTCGCGGCTGTATTCCAATCCTGGCGCATATATAATGGATTTCTCGCCATACATCTCGGTCAATGCCTCAAGCGGTGTCACGCAACGTTCCTTTTCAAGGTCGAAGCACCATGTTCCTGCCTGATTGTACTTGTCATTTGCCATTGGACCCACAAGGGCAATCTTCTTGCCACCCTGCAATGGCAACACACCATCGTTTTTCAGCAACACAGTGCCCTCTTCCACCATGCGCTTTGCCGCTTCAAGCGACTCTGGCGCATAAAAATTCTTGGCAGTCGCCATGTCAACATACGGATTGTCGAACAACCCAAGGCGGAACTTCAACCTCAACACGTTGCGCACCATCTCGTCGATTGTTGACATCTTCACCTTCCCCTCTTCGACAAGTTCCTTGATATGGCTTGCGTAGGCATAGCTTTCCATGTCCACGTCAACACCTGCATTTGCAGCCTTCAAAGCGGCATCTTTCAAGTCGGCACAATAGCCGTGGGTATCATTTGCTGTATCGATGCCCAGTCGCTCACGAGCACGCCGTCATACGCCCATTCGTTGCGCAATATGTCGATATTCAAGTATGGATTGCCCGACGACGGCACACCGTTTATGTCGTTGAACGAACACATGAACGTTGCCGCCCCTGCCTTGGCTGCCGCTTCAAATGGCGGAAGATAAACGTCACGCAGCAACAGCTCGGGTATCCACGTAGTGTTGTAGTCCTTGCCAGCCTCGGCTGCACCGTAACAGGCAAAATGCTTGGCACACGCAGCCATCGTGCCGGGCTTGGAAAGGTCGTCGCCTTGATAGCCGCCAATCATTGCCACGCCCATTACCGACGACAAATAGGTGTCCTCGCCAAACGACTCGGCAATGCGCCCCCAACGGGCATCGCGCGACACATCGACCATGGGCGAGAAAGTCCACCTCACGCCCACCGACGATGCCTCCACAGCCGCAATCCTTGCCCCTTGCTCCACAAGTTGCGGATTCCACGATGCAGCCTGCCCCAACGGTATGGGGAAAATGGTCTTGAACCCATGTATCACATCTCGGGCAAACACGATGGGAATGCCCATGCGGGAATTTTCCACAGCCTCGCGCTGCAACTTGTTGACGACCTCGGGGTCAACCTCGTTGAGTATCGACCCCACCGAACCATTCCTGATGGCTCCCACCATTTCATCGGAGTAGCCGCTGCCGGTCTGCTGGTTTATCTGCCCAATCTTCTCCTCAAGCGTCATTTGCTGCAACAAGGCGTCAATCTTGCTCTCCACATCATCTTTGGGTGCCGAATCACACCCGGCGAGCAAGCAACCTGCAAGCAACAATGAGCCAAACAAATATCTTTTCTTCATGTCTCAATAGAGTGTTTATGTTATTTTCTATACTTTAACTTCACGTCTGTTTTAGGGTTGAGTCTCTATGCCAAACTTGAATACGCAATCATTTCTTCTTTTGATATACCCTCACATAGTCAACAAGCATCTCGGCGCTTCCGCCACGCAGGGCTGTGACTTCCTCGGCTGAGTGTATCCCTGTGAAATCGCCGCCTACGGCAAGATTGAAGAGTATGAATTTCGCATTATGGAAATACTCCCCTATGTTGCCTTCTCCCCTTTCAGAAATATCCACCGACAGGTAAGGCGAATCGTCGCCATCGACATACATCTCTATGCGTCGCTCGGTCCACAACATCGTAAAGACGTGGTAATTGCCGTCTTGCAGGCTATAGTCGCTGGTGCGTGCGCTCGGCGACTGCACATGCTTCGATGTCGAAGCTCCCCAGTGCATACAGCCATTGAACAAGCGTTCTTGAGTTCCTGCCGCTATCCCGTCGGCATGGCCCATCTCAAGTATGTCTATTTCCCCACACCGGGGCCACCCCACCTCTTTGATGTCGTCACCCATCATCCAGAATGCGGGCCACAAGCCATTGGCAGTCTTGGGCAACTTTATGCGTGCCTCCACTATACCGTAGGTATATGCCACTTTTCCCTGCGAGTTGATGCGGCCCGAGGTGAAATCTTTTCCTTCATGGGGCTGCACACGGGCTGTCAGCACCAAGTTGCCGTCGCGCATCGACACATTCTCCTCGCTGTCGATATAATATTGCAACTCGTTATTGCCGCACCCTGTTCCATTGATTTCCACATTCCAATAATTACGGTTGAGCGAACTACCGTCGAAATTGTCCTCCCACACAATTTCATATCCCGTCTTGTCGGGACTTGCTGCCGTCACCGTCATGCAAGTGAAAAAGCATGACGGCAACAGCACGCAAACCTTAACTAAAAACTTAATATCCATAACCATCTTTACTCCTCAAGTCGAATTTACCTGACCACTATCTTGCTTGTCAAAACTCGATTGCCTCCAATGCTTGCCCTTACCACATAGATGCCACCGGGCACTCCGTCGATGCTTATCTGTGTTCCTTGCCCCTTTGCGACAAGCACTCCCGACATATTGTAAACCTCGGCAACTCCATCGGCTGGCAGGTACAAGTTGCCCGAAGCATAATACACGTCCGCCCCACCTTCTTCCAATGCCTCTATGCCCGACGAGCCCATATCGCCAGGGTCAGCAAAAGATGCCGACTCGTCGTCGGTTCCTTTCTGATACACCTTCACATAGTTGACATACATGCTTTGGCTGTAGCCGTTCTCCTCGTTGAGCGCAGTTATATCGTTTATATTGTGGATTCCCGTAAAGTCGCCGCCTATGGCAAGATTGAACAATATGAAATTTTCCTTGTGCAGGTAATCCCACGGGTCGGTGCCCTCCGAAATAATCATTTCATAATAGGGCGAATCGTCGGGGTTTCGGTCGAGGTCAACATACATCGCCACTCGGTCTTCGTCCCAAATGCACGTATAGATGTGGAACTCGCCGTCTTGCAGGCTATAGCTGTTGGTGCGCGCCCGGGCATACTGCCTGTGGTCGTTCCATGCCGTACCCCAGTGGCAAGCTCCGTTGAAATAGCGGTCTTGCGTACCTTGCGCGATTCCTGTCGAGTTGCCAAACTCCATTATGTCGGTCTCGCCACATTGCGGCCAGCCCACTTCGTCATAGTCGTTCCCCATCATCCAGAATGCGGGCCACAGCCCGTTGGCAGTCTTGGGCAACTTTATCGCCGCCTCCACCTTGCCATGCTTGAAAGCTATTTTCCCCTTCGAGTTGATGCGCCCCGACGTGCATTGCCGTCCAAGGTAAGTCTCCCTGATTGCCGTCAGAATGAGACACCCGTTCCCCTCGCCGTCGTCGCCTACGCTCACGTTCTCGGCTCGGCGGATATAGTATTGCAGCTCGTTGTTGCCGCCACCCGTGGCGTTGACTTCTATGTTCCAACGCTCCTCGTTCAGCTCCGTGCCGTCAAACAGGTCTTGCCACACCAGCGTGTAACCGTCAGTCTCGCCTGTTCCCACTTGCGGCTCGGCTGCCGATGCAAGCAAGGGAACAACCGCTGCTGCAACCGTCATAAGTTTCAACAGTTTCATAATTTCACTTTCTAAAAACCCACCAAACCACACCTCCTTTCCCGGGAGCGATTTGGTGGGTACAACTTTATTCTTTCAATTTTATCCTTACTTCAACACAACTTTCTTCACGGTGTTGCCAGCCTTTACGACATAAACACCATCGGCAAGGTCTTCGCAACCCACGATAGACGTGCTCGAACGCTTCACCATCTGCCCCGAGATGTTATATACCTCGATGCCTGCATTGTCGTTGCCCAATGCGCTGATGGTCTTGTCGGTCACCATTATCTGAACGTCGTCGGCTACGGCAATCTCATTCACTGCCGAAGTGCTTTTTTCGCCATACAGATAAACTGCATCGATGCAGACATCAGTACCAGTCACGCCACCGGCAAGCACTGCATAAGTGTTGCCCTTGAAGAAACCCGGAGTGAAATTGAATGTAGAGCAAAGCCTCTTCAAGTCGCCCATCGTGATGTCGATTGCCACCCAGTCGCCACCGGCGCGGTCAACGTCGCCCACAAGGCTGTAAATCGTACCGTTGTCGTTGAATGCCTCCGAGCCTATCGAGATATTGGCTGGAGTGCACTGCGTGCTGTTGGCATCGCCGTCGGTACCTGCCGAGCAAAGCTCCTGCGTTTCCCATGTGTAGCCGTTGAACAGCACAAAACCTATCGAAGTGGGAGCATTGTTGCAACGCACGCCGATGTGTACATGGGTATCGTCGGTCACATCCCGCAAGTCAACGCCGTCGCCAGCCACATTGAAACCGGCACCCGACCAGCCCACGCTGCCCACTTCGAGCGCAGTGTAGCCGTCCATCTGCATGTCCACGCCGGGATAGCTGCCATCGCCGGCAACAAACGTGTTATCCCAAATGTAAAGGTTGCGGGAAACGTTGTCGAGCGAATAGTCATATACCGTCTTGCCCGAAGTCTGCAAGCCTTCTACCGTAGCGGCATCAAGTTGGAACACCCAATAGGTTTCGCCGTTAGTGTTGGCTATACCCGGTTCGTTAGTCACATACTGGGCATTTGCTGCGCCCATTCCACAAACTGCCAATGCAGTCAAAAGAGTCAACTTTTTCATAATGGTTTTGTTTTAGAATTAATAATTATTTTTATCGTTTCCTATGGCGGGTGCAGGGCATTGTACGATATTCCAACCCCTGCCCCCTTCTTTTTTAGTCGTTTTTTATCAATATCCCGGGTTCTGCTCCATCGGGTTCAGGTTTATCTCCTCGGCAGGTATCGGGAACAACTCGTGCTTGCCCTTGACAAACGATGCCATTTCGGCACGTGCCTCGTCGGTCTCGGCAGATCCATACGACCCGTTGTCCTTGTCCATCACCTCATAGGCTATGCCCCAGCGGCACAAGTCAAACCACCGATGCCCCTCCATGCCAAGCTCAACCCTGCGCTCGTGGCGTATTGCGCGGCGCAAGTCGTCCATGCTGTCGGTATATCCAAGGTAGTTGGGGAACGTGGGCATATTCACGTCGGGGCGAGTGCGCACCTTGTTCAGCATTTCAATGGCAGTCGTCTTGTTCCCGCCGTTTTCCACTATCGCCTCGGCATACATCAGCATCACGTCCGACAGGCGTATCAGGCGGTAGTTCATCGGGCTGCGCGTGGCGTGCGACAGTGCCACATACGTTCCATTCTCGTAGTATGCCGTCTTGTGGTTGTTATACGGGCTGCCAAGGTATGTGAGGTCGGCATTGGCGTCAACCTCGTCGTCCGATGGCTTGCTTATGGTCCAGTCGCGGCGCGGGTCGTGCGACACCTCATTACCATTGTCGTCGAGCGTCACCTCAAATTCGTCATAGAGGTTCTGTGTCGGGTGGTTGAATCCCCAGCCGGCATTGCCGCCGAGCGATGCCGCACGGCTGCGCGTCAGGATTGTCGTGAACGTGCCGCGCGTAAAGCCAAATCCCTCGCCATAGTCGCTCGTCGGGTCTTCCATATACTGTATTTCAAACACCGACTCGGGTCCGTTCTCACCAGCAAGCGTGAAATTGTCGAAATAGTTGTCACACAACCTGTACTCTCCAGTCTGGAACTGCTCTTCCATGAAAGTCTGCCCCCACTTCTCGGCATTGGCATAGTCGTGCATATACAGGTAGGTCTTCAGCAACATCGCCTGTGCCGCCCCCTTTGTGGCACGCCCGAGGTCGGTGTCGGCATATTCGCTCTTGTTCCACAACAGCGACTCGGCATTTATCAGGTCGCTGATGATTTGCTGATACACATATTCGGCTGTCGCGCGCGGCTGCTGCCAGTCTTCCGAACTGTCGATAACCACGTTGACATAAGGCACACCGCCAAACACGCGCACCAGGCGGAAGTAGTAATATGCCCTCATGAAATATGCCTCGCCAAGCAGGCAATCCTTGCGCTCCTCGGTCATATCATCGTCGGCAGCCACATTCGGCACTTGTTGCAACGCAAGGTTGCAACGCTGTATGCCTTGATACTGCGCCCGGTAGAAATTGAGCAGCAATGCATTGTTGGCATTGGTCTTGAAATTCTCCATGTCGTATGCGTCTGCCATGTCCGATGTGTTCTGCCCGCCCTTCAAGGCATCGTCCGAACACACGTCGCCAATGAACCACTCGCTGAAATATGTGGAATTGTATTCCCACGCAAGCGGAGTGTAGCAGGCATTGATGGTCTGTATGGCTGTCGCCCCCGACGTGAAGAAATCATCAAGCGAAGTCGAACCGGGAGATTCCTCGGTGAGCCAGTCGTTGCACGATGTGGCTGACAAAAGCACCGCCATGCTGCCCAATGCCGTAATTATATGTTTTGTTCCCATTGTTGTATATGCTTTTTTTAGAATGAAATGTTTGCTCCGAATAGAAATGAACGTGCCTGCGGATAGTTGCCATAGTCGATGGCTCCTCCCACCTCGGGGTCGAATCCAGTGTATTGCGTGGCTGTGAACAGGTTGCTGCCTTGCAAATAGACGCGGCAGCTCTCAAGCCCTATCTTGCGTATCGCCTTGGTGGGTATGGTATAACCTATCTGCATATTCTTCAGGCGGAAGTATGACCCATTTTCGAGGAAGCGGTCCGACACGTAGTAGTTGACCGAATTCCTTGGGTTGGGTATCGAGCCGTCGGTGTTGTCTGCCGTCCATGCATCTGCCATAACCGGGCTGAGCACCGACTCCGAGCCGTCGCCCTCAAGGCGATGGCGCAACTGATTATAAATCTTGTTGCCTGCTACACCCTGGAAGAAGAGCTGAACATCGAAGTTCCTCCATTCCAAACCAAGGTTGATGCCATAGTTGAGCCAAGGAATGCTCGAACCGAGGTCGGTGCGGTCGTTGTCGTCGATAACGCC
>CASEAQ010000018.1 GCA_949285735.1 uncultured Bacteroidales bacterium | reverse complement strand
TTCCCACTCGTAGCTCATGGGGTTGATTGTGACCATCTTCACGCCTAATTCAGAGCCTATGGTTTCGGCTTGGCGGCTGTCGAACTCGCGTTGCACGAACAGGACGCTTGCGCCGCTTTTGCGCGCTGTGTCGATGTTTTCACGCAACTTGTCGATGGGTATTTCCTTGCCTTCGTATTCGAGGCTCACTTGCCGCAGTCCGTAGTCGCGGGCGAAGTAGCTGAGCGACGGGTGCCACACGAGGAACGCTGTGTCGTGCTTCGGGGCGAGCAGTTTTTTTATGCGGGTGTCGAGTGATTGCAGTTCTGCCTTGAACTTGTTGAAGTTGGCGGTGTAGGTCTTGGCGTTGTCGGGGTCAAGTTCGACAACGGCGTTGAGCATGTTTTGCGAGATGATAATTGCGTTGTTGACCGACGTCCACAAGTGAGGGTCGGCTTCGTCTTCTTTCCCCTCGGGGGTGAAGTGTGTGCCGTTGATTACCTCCACGCCAGTACTGTTGTTGTATATTTTCAGGTTGGGGTTGTTGATGTGCGCTTTGTCCACGATGGCATATTCAAAGCCAATGTAGCCGATGCAGAAGTATGCCACGCTGTGCTCGATGTTCATCAGGTGTGTCATGCTTGGCTCGTAGGCTTCGGGGTTGTTTCCCTCGTTGAGCATGCACGATATTTCAAACTTGTCGCCGACAATCTTTTCAAGCATAAATTTCTGTGGCAGGATGCTCACAGTAATCATGCGTTTTTCTTGCACCGCATTGCTGCATGATGCCAGTATCATGGAAGCAATAGAGGCAAAGCATATAAATATGACTGACCGTATTAAGGTTTTTCTGTTCATAATGTGCGTAGGAGCTTTGGTTGGTTGTGCAATATTATAGTAACGTAGGTTGTAATGTGTTTTCTTATGCAAAGATACATATTTTAACTGAAAAAATCAAATGACAGACTGGATTAATTATTTTTATTTCAAAATTAGTTAATTTTTGCAAATCGACAGGGCTTTGGTGTGAGGGGTAAGAAAGTGGGTTGTGGCAGTATGAGTGAGAGCCACAACCCTTGAGAAGTAGTTATTGTATAACGATTTGAAAAGGATGATCAGAACTTGAATGTGACACCAAGGCTCGTAACCAATTGGCGGTAGTCGCCCGTGAGCATGTATTTCAGTTCGCCCGTGAGCGAAACGACGTCGGTGATTGCATATTCGGCACCGCCACCAAGGTTTGCGCCAAAGCGAGTGTCGGAGTCGTTGATGTGTTCATAATCCCAGTTCGATACGAAGATACCAGCCAAGGGATAGATGCTGAAACTGTCGGCAACGTCGAACATGTAGTGGAGGTTGAGGTCAACATCCCATGTTGCGACGTGGTCTTGGCGGAAGAAGTAGTTGAACGACGGTTCGAGCCTCAATTCGTCGGTGAAGCCCACTTGTACTTTTGCTCCGAGGCCTATTTGGTTGTGTTTAGAACCGTGACCCATTTGAACACCGATTGCAATGTCGCCGCTGTCGGCACGTGCGATGCAGAACGCGCTAACAACACACATAAGTGATAATAAAAATTTTCTCATAATACAGTTGAATTTATATTATTGATTATATCTGTATATCAAAGATATTGAAAAAAACGACACGTTGAACACTTTCTTTCCTTTTTGTGATATTTGGAACAAGTTATGTGTCAAATTTGCCTCTTGGAGAAGTCGGCTGTCTCTTCTATCTTGCTGTCCTGTCCGACGGGAGAGGGTAATTTGTCGCCGTTGGCGGTTTTGGCGTTGCGGGCTTTTTTGATTTGCTGCTTCATCTTTTCCTCGTCGAAGCCTTGCCCGTACACGCCGTTGACGTTGGCTTGCGTGACGAAGGCATGGGGGTCGATGGTCTTGATAATCCTGAATATCGACACTGCCTCGATTTTACGGCACATCACAAAGAGGATTTTCACATCGTGCTTGGTGTACCAGCCTGTGCCGTGCAGCAGTGTGCAGCCGCGGTGGGCTTCGCTGATGATGGCATCGGCTATCTCCGACCATTTCTCGGAGAATATGGTGAATTGCACGGCTTGGCGGTTGGTGTTGATGACGTGGTCGCACATCGACGAGATGACGAGCAGCGTGACGTAGCCATACACGATTTTGTCGATGCTGTGGAAGAGCAGGTAGGAGCTGGATATGATGACTACATCGACGTAGAGCATGGTGCGCCCGATGGTGACGTTGCTCGATTTCGACACCATTGCGGCAATGATGTCGGTGCCGCCCGTGCTGCCGTTGTGGACGAATGCCAGCCCCACGCCCATGCCGCAGAGCAAGCCGCCGAGCAGGACGTTCATGAATGCCTGTTGCTCGACGATGGGGGCGGTGAACAGGGGTTGCATCACGCCGAGCAGAAGGCTGAGGGTGGTGATGCCGAAGATGGTGCGAATGACGAATGTGCGCCCCACGATGTGCCAGGCGCAGGCAAGCAACACAAGGTTGAGGGTGAAATTGGAGATTGCGACTGGAATTCCAAACTTGAAGTAGATGAGTGCCGACAAGCCTGGCATTCCGCCGATTACGACTTTTTCGGGGAGAATGAATGCCGTGTAGCCAAAGGCGTACATTGCAAGCCCGAGGATTATCATGATATAATCTTTAAGGCTGCCCAATATTTCTTTTTTGAATTTAGACATAAGTTTTCACCATGAGCGTTATTCTCTGCGAATATACATAATAGATGTGAATAAATAATGCAGAAATCCAAGAAGCTGTTTTATTTTTTGCGAAAATTTTTTGTGCCTGGTCGAGTAGGGTGGGTGTCCTGTTTGCGCCTTGTGTGTCTTTATGGTAGTTCCTTGTTGTTATTGATGTCGTTTGGCTTGCTGAATGCTGGATACCGTGAGCAAAAAGCATGGAAAATGCCGTTCGGCTCGTCGGTCGGGCGTGGCACTGCTCTCTCATTGAAAATTTAAATGAAAGAGACGTGCGCGTTCGGGGGGGAGGAGGAAAAGCCAGCCCCGCGCTTTGTGCCGCTGTGGCTTGGCGTGGGGCTGGCTTGGTATCGTGTGAGTATGTGGTGGACGGTGTACCGTCAGAAGGGGCGTATGCCCATTATCTCGCGCACGTCGCGCAGAGTCTTAGATGCTGTTTCGCGGGCTTTTTCGGCACCCATTTTCACCACGCGCGCCAGGTAGGCATCGTCGTTTTGTATGTCGATGATGCGTTCGCGTATCGGGGTTGTCACCTTCAATATGTCTTCGGCTATTTCTTTCTTGAGGTCGCCGTAGCGTATCGAGCAGTTGTTGTAGGCATCGGTGAAGTATTGCACTTTGTCGGGGGTGGAAACAATCTTCAGCAGCGTGAAGAGATTCTGCACGGCATCGCACATTGGCGAGTTGGGTTCTTTGGGGCCCTCGTCGGTGACTGCGCGCATCACTTTCTTGCGCAGCGTCTTTTCGTCGTCGAGCAGGTAGATGCAGTTGCCTTCCGACTTGCCCATCTTGCCCGAGCCATCGAGCCCCGGCACTTTTACCGGTTCGCCACCGAAGTCGAAGTTGGCGGGTTCGGGGAAGAAATCAACGCCGTAGAAGGAGTTGAATCGGCGGGCAAATCGCCTGGTCAGCTCGAGGTGTTGCTCCTGGTCTTTTCCCACGGGTACTTTTGTGGCTTTCTGTATGAGGATGTCAACAGCCATCAGCGTCGGGTAGGTTAGCAGTCCGGCATTTACGCGCTTGTTGGTGTTTGCTCCGATGATTTCTTGTTCGATGTTGTCGCTGTCGCTTGTAATGCCGAGCATCTTGCGTGCCTTGTCCTTGAACGAGGCTGTACGCATCAGTTCGCCGATGCCCACGTGCATGTTCAGCAGCAGGTACATTTCGGGTATCTCGGGAATGTCGCTCTGCACGAAGATGGTTGACTTCTCGGGGTCGAGGCCGGCGGCGAGGTATTCAGCCAATATGTTTTTGACGTTTTGGTGCAGTTTGTCGGGGTCGGGGGCGGTGGTCAGCGCGTGCAGGTCGGCGATGAAGAAGTAGTTGACATACTTGCTTTCGGGGTCGTTTTGCATCTTCACGAATTTGCTGAGTGCGCCGTAGTAGTTTCCAAGGTGCAATTGCCCGGTGGCGCGTATTCCGCTCAATACGATTTCTTTCATATCAGTGTGTGTCGATTTTTGCAACCTGAGCCAGTCGTTATGAGGTCGCAAGTGTTATTACATAAATGCAACTCGGGCATGGGCGGTGGTAATGTGTGTACACGGGCAGATTGTGCCTCCACATTGTTGCCTTGCTCATGCCTTGTGTCGATTGTGGGTGCAAAAGTAGTGATTTGTGGCGACATTGTCAAGTGCCGGCAGGGGTGGTTGACAGCAACGGCAACAGCAGTGCCGACACGCCAGGCGATGCCACCAGAACCGATATGTTGCGGTCGCGGCGGAAGTGGTGGAATTGTGCTCCAGCCTCCTGGGCGATGAGCAACCCGGCACACACGTCCCACTCGTGCAGGTTGAGTTCCCAATAGGCATCGAGGAAGCCGGCTGCGACATACGAGATGTCAACGGCAGCCGAGCCAAGCCGCCTTATGCCGCGCAGGTGGGGCAGAATGCGGGTGACGTTGTCGAGGTTGTTGTCGAGGGTTCGGTCTTTGTCAACGGGGAATCCTGTGGCAGCCACGCAACTGTCGAGCGACTGCTTTGCCCCGCAGGCTATCCGCTCGCCGTTGAGGAACGCCCCTTCGCCCTTGACGGCATGGAACAGCTCGCCCAGGTAGGGGGCATACACTACGCCTACCACGGTGGTGCCGTGGTGCTTGATGCCAATCGACACGCTAAATTCTGGCAGCCCCATACTGAAGTTTGTGGTGCCGTCCAGTGGGTCGATGACCCACTGGAACGGGGCATCGCCCACTTCCTCACCCGATTCCTCCGAGAGGATGGAATGGGTGGGGTAGTGGCTATGTATGAAATTGATGATGTGTTGCTCGGCTGCTTTGTCAGCCGAGGTGACAATGTCGCTTTCGTTGCCGTGTTTGGCTTGTATGGCAAAGTTGCCCTTGCGGAAGTAGTAGAGGTGGATCTTTCCGGCTTCTTGCGCGCAATTCACGGCATCCAAAAGCAAACTGCTGTAATCAGTCATTTTCAACGAGGTTGTCGTAAATTGGGATTTGGCGTTTGAATACTTGCTTGAAAGAGATGAGCGTCTCGGTGCGAGCAAAGCCTATCGATTGAAGTTGGTCGTGTATGAGCGCAAGCAGGTGTTCGTTGTTGCGGGCATACAGCTTGATGAGCATGTCGTATTTGCCGGTGGTGAAGTGGCATTCCACTACCTCGGGCATTGCTTTCAGCCGTTCTACCATCTCGTCGAAGCGCGACGGGTCGCTTAAGAAGAATCCCACGTAGGCGCAGGTGTTGAGACCTACCGAAGTGGGCTCGATGTTTGATTCAGAACCTTTCAACACTCCCACGCTGTAAAGTTTCTGGATACGTTGGTGGATTGCAGCTCCCGATACGTTGCATTCGCGCGCTATTTCGAGATAAGGCTTGCGTGCATTTGAGGACAGCATTTTTAGAATCTTGCAGTCTAACTCATCTAACTGGAAATTTGCCATGTATAAAAGATGTTTTTAAGTTTTTTTGTAAAATGCCTTTCATATTTGTTTGCTTGATACGAAGTTACACTCTTGGGCAGACTTGTTTGTTGGACTTGTGCTTTAGGTGAAAAATGCGTATCTTGCGCTACGTTTTTAATTCATGTTATAAAGGTACAAACTAATTATTGATTTATCACAAAACAATAAACAAAATTTTGAATTTCATGGGAATTATTTACCGATTTGTCGCCAATCATGATTCTGCAGTAAAGCAGGTTGAAGAATTATATACTTCGGCGTTTCCGCCCGACGAGCGTCGTGATTTTGAAGTATTTGCCTCATTGCTTGCCGACGACAGTGTGCCTTTTTCGGTGTTGGGGGCGTTTGATGATGGTGGTGAGCGCCTGTTGTCTTTTATATCATTTTGGGAACTGCCAGGGGGAATGATGTATTTGGAACATTTTGCCGTGATACCGCAGATGCGCGGCATGGGCATTGGTCGCACGGTGTTCAGCCATTTCCTCGACGAGGTGGCATCGACCATCGTGCTTGAGGTGGAGCCTCCCGTCGATGTGATTGCAGTGAAGCGCATCAGGTTTTACGAGTCGTTGGGGCTGAAGTTGTGGGGCGATTTTGCCTATGTGCAGCCACCTTACGGGTCCGATAAAAGCCCGCTTGAGCTGAAGTTGATGACCCATGGCGATGTGTCGCAGCCGATGCTCGAAAAGGCTGTTGCCGAGGTGCGCCGGCTGGTGTATGGCTGCAAGGCGTCAGCCGAATAGCTCATGCAGGGCTTCAAAACGGGCAACCGTGGCTTCGCCATACTTGCCGAGTTTCTTGTGTGCTTGTTCGTAGGTTATTGCTCGGTTGGGGTGCGACTTGGAGTAGAACTTGTCGGCATAGCACACAAGTTTTTCTTCTATCGTCACTGGCAGCATGTCGCGTAGCGGCAGCGGCAGTTGTTGCTGGCGTATGTCGATGAGCGATAGCCCTGCGCCGGTGTGGCGTTCACACACCAGTGCGTGCCGTGGCAGTCCGAGGCTTTCGAGCAGTTCTCTCCCTAACACGCCGTGCTTGATATATGGTTCGGTGCCGAAGCAGTAGATTTCGGGGGCATTGGTGCGGAAAATGCCGATGTCGTGCAGCATTGCGGCTTCGTAGGCGAAGTTGGTGTCGATTTCCAGCATGGGCTTCTTCCTTGCTATTTCCATCGCAAGGTCGGCGACTTGACGGCTGTGCTGTATCAGCAGCCGCGCCGCCTCAGTGTCACGCCCGTAAAAACGAGAAATTATTTTTTCAAAAGAAATCATAATTAATTAGGAATGAGGAATTAGGAATGAGGAATTATTTTCCTGATTGGGAAATTAGTGCTTGTCGGGTGGTTTTGGTGATACTGCTCAACAATCTTCTTAATTCTAAACAATCGTTGTTTATCGATTCATACTGCTCTGTTGACAGATAGTTGGTTTTATACAACAGTTCCAGCCAATATAGGCTTTCGGAACATTCTTTGTAGGCAATATACATTTTCGACAAGAAGTCTTTGTGGCTTATTCCGCAAACGGCTTCGTTGACGTTGGCACCTATGCTTGTTCCCGAGCGTAGCAGTTGCTTTGACAAGACTGGCTCTCTTTTTTCTTCGCGTAAGTACTTGTAAACATTGATTATGCGTATGGCAAAATCTTTACTTTTTGTCAATACGACATTATCTTTCATGTTTATAGAAAAAATTCCTCATCAATTAATAAATCCAAATGAAGCAGTCGGAAATTCCTCATTCCCCCTTGATTGAAAATCAAAAATGGAGGTAGTTTGAAAAAATTCCTAATTCCTAATTCCTAATTAGTTAAAGTATCGTCACCCAGTTGTGTGTGTCGGGTTCGTCGCCGAGTTGAATGGCGCGCAGGTGGTTATACAGCTTGGTGGTGATGGGGCCCGGTTGTCCGTCCTTGGCGATGACATACTTCTTGCCCTCGTCGATGTCGTCAACCTCGCTTATGGGGGCAGCCACGGCAGCTGTTCCGCATTCGGCAGCTTCGTCCACCTCGTTGAGCTCTTCGAGCAGCATCGGGCGGCATTCCACTTCCAGCCCCATGTCCTTGGCAATCTGTTGCAGGCTCATGTTGGTAATCGACGGCAATATCGAGTTAGACTTCGGGGTGATGTATTTGTTGCCCTTGATTGCGAAGAAGTTGGCAGGACCACATTCGTCGATATACTTTTTCTCTTTCGGGTCGAGGTATAGCACAGCCGAGTATCCGCCCTTGTGAGCCATTTCGCCAGCCTTGAGGCTTGCGGCATAGTTTCCGCCCACTTTCCAGCGGCCCGTGCCACATGGGGCGGCGCGGTCGAATTCGCGATACACAGCCACCTTTGTCGGCTTGAAGCCCTCCTTGAAGTATGGGCCAACCGGGGTGACAAAGATGATGAAGAGGTAATCGACAGCCGGTTTCACGCCCACTTGAGCCGTCATGCCCACCTCGATGGGGCGGATGTAGAGCGACGAGCCGCTGCCGTAGGGCGGAATGAAACGCTCGTTGAGCTTTACCACCTTCTCTACCATCTCGCGGAACTTCTCGACAGGCAGCGGAGCCATCATGATGCCGTCGGCGCTGCGCTGTATGCGCTTGGCGTTTTCTTCGAGGCGGAAGATGCGTATCCGTCCGTCCTTGCCCTTGAAGGCTTTCAGCCCTTCAAAGATTTCTTGCCCGTAGTGCAGGCAAGTTGCAGCCATGTGCATATTGATGTATTCTGAGTCGGAAACCTCGATTTCGCCCCATGCCCCGTTTTTGTAGGTGCATCGCACGTTGTAGTCGGTCTTGATGTAGCCGAACGACAGGTTTGCCCAGTCCAAGTTAGCATTTTCTTCCATAGTGTGTGTTATTTTTAGTTTGTCAGTTTTCGTGGTTTGATGTTAATATCTTAAAGTACCACCTTTTGCGTGATGTTGCCAATCTTCACTATGTAGATGCCGCGCGAGTTGATGTTGAGGATTGATGTGCCGGCAAGCACCTCGCCGTGGGAGACGAGTTGCCCCAATATAGTGAACACGCGCACGTCAACGCGGTGGTCGGTCTTGATGATTATCGATTGTTGCTGGCTGTAGATTGCGATGCCGTCGGTCTCGTCGGGGTTGTTGAGGCTTGCCACCTCGATGATGGAGTCGGTGGTGTGTTGCCACTTGAGTTGTGCGTGAGCAAGCACCGACCCCGACAAAATGATTGCCAGGCCCAACAATGCCGATGTAAACAGTCGTTTCATTTCTGTCGCTTTATTCACGAAGTCGCGCCGCACAGAGTGTGTGTTGGCATCTTTGTTTTTATCGGGCTTTTGGCGAGCCAATCCCCCGATGTTGCTATATGCAAAGATACAACCTTTGCCGCCCAAATGCAATAGTGCCAATGGTCTATTTTTGCAGCAACGGCGACAATTTGCTTTTGCCCCATGTGAGTTGTGGGCGGCTACTTGTCGAAGGGGTATTTGCGCTTGGGGTTGCGCGGGAACCATCCTTTTTCGACGCGCTTTTGTTGCTCGAAGATTTCGAGAATGCTCCAGAATGCCGAGAATGCCGTCACGCCGAGCAATGCCGAGGCAAAGATGTGGTTGACGAATATCGACAGCCCGATGCACGCCAGCCCCAGTAGCAGGAAGCCCCACCAGCAGCGTGTGCCGAAGTAGTATTCGCATTTTATCACTATGGGGTGGAACAGCCCTATTATGAAGAATGTACACAAGCCTATCGCAAGGCCCATTAGGTTGTTGTCGCTTATGAAATCCATATATATGTTTTTTTCTTTTTTTTGCGTTTAGTGTGAGATTGTGGTGCGGCGTGGGGGATATTGCCACGCAAGCGGTGCGCCACCGAGGCAGCAAAGGTAGTGCAAAGCATGGTGTGTAGCAAAATTTTCGCAGGATAAAAATTCTTTGGCGGTGGTGGCTGAGGGGGTATGGAATGTGTAAGGGCAGTTGTAAATCGAGGGGCGCACGGTTGCTTTCATCGAGTGTGCGCCCCTCGTATTTTTTAATAAACTGCTCGGTTGGTGCGTGAGGTGGGGATGGCGTTTATGCTTGTCGGTGGGTGCCGTGGCGGCGTTCGACCCACATCACTGCCCATAGCAGCAGGTCGGCGGCGGCAAATGCGAGGATTGAGATGCCAGTTGCGGTCATCACATTTTCCTCCAAGGCTGATGCCGCAGCTATGCCGGCAATCAGTATCATGTCGAGCAGAGGGTTGCTGATGGGGCTGTCCTTCTCGATGAATGCCTTGGGCAGGTGCTTTGTGGGCAACAGGTTGAACATGGCGAGTGCTGCCACGAGTGCCAGCGCATACATCACCGTTGCGCCCACCATCATTCCGCCCGACTGGCTTGTGATGCCGAGGCTGACGAGGAATGCCACCAGCGCGGCAAGGCTCACGTAGTAGAGCGTGCGCCTCGTTGCCGACGGCTTGGCTTGGGGCGTGGCTTGGGCGGCTGCTGGCTCGAATGCGGCGGCATAGTCGGCTTTGGCTTGCTCGATGTCGCTCTTGAAGTCGCTTCTTGCCGACGACAGCATCATCGAGGCGAGCACGAGGTTGGTGCAGAGCAGTGCCCACGTGGCGACGATGGCGGCGTTGCTGTGCAGCAGCCCGGGGGTGGAGGCAAATGCCACAATCCATATCACCGATGCCGCCGAACATATTGCCCACGGCATGGCGCGCTTCGAGATGTAGTAGTCGCCCATGAGGTTTTTGCCCGAATACTTGCTTCTGAGCCTGCCGCCGAAGAAGGCTTCGAGGATGGAGAATGCGGCAAATCCGTAGCAGAACGTGCCGAATTGGTCAACCCAGCCGGCTTGCAGGTTGCCGCTGAGCCATGTTGCGAAGACGGCAACGAACAGGCATATCCACGTGGTTGCCCACAGGTAGTTGCTGCTTGCCATCAAGCGTTTTTTGTTGACGATTTCCATAATATAGTTGTTTTTTAGATTTTATTCTGATGGTTAAAGGACGGGGGAGCAGTCGATCGAGGGGTTAATGGCGAGCAACTGGTTTACAAATCGGCTTTTCTCCTTGGGCGAAACGATGAGTATCTTCCTGTTGGAAAGCCTGATTTCTATCCTGTCGATTGAGGCTGCCGGTGCCGACAACACCGAGCGCGTGGGCTTGATGCTCTTGATTGAGCCGATGTCGAACTTCGACCTGATGAAGCTGCATTCCACGATGAGCTGTTCGCTCGCGATTGTGTAGCGAATGCCATATATCAGCACCAGTGTCGCTGCTACCACCGCCACCGTCAGCAGCAGGGCTATCCAACTGAAAGCGATAACGAGAAAGGGAACTGTAGTTGCCGCAATGAAGCCGACGAGGAGTATCACCAGCCATGTGTCAACTTTTGATTTGTAAACCGTTGTTTCCATCTTTATTGCGATTTTAAGTTTTCCTGTAAGTTGGTGGGTGTTGCCCCCTTCCCTTAGCCTTAAGGCTGCCCCGTGCGCGCTGTGCCGGCATGTTATGCTTGCTCACAATGTGTGGCAGTTTTGTTGACAAATTTCGCCACATCGATTTGATTGGTTTGAAATTTATACAAAAATACCTATAATTAACCAATATTGCAAAAATGTGTGTAATTGTTTTGCAAATATTGTTTTGTTGCAACGCGATTTCCCGTGGCGGCTTGCTGCGCGGGGGGCATGAGTGTGACGAATAGTGGGCGGGGTAGCGATGTTGCCCACCCCGAGGATTATTCAATCATACTCATGTGTGTTATTTGCAAGCATAGTGGGTGCGGTGTGTCCGATTAATGATTTCATATTTTCGTTTGTTTTGTTTTGATGCAAAGTTAGGTTGTGGGATTAAGGGCATAAAATTTTTTGTTGCTTTTTTTGTGTACGAGAGCCTGTTTGGTGATTTGTGTAACTGTCACGGAATCAGATAAATATGTTTTTGTACACAAATTTTTTTGTGTACAGCTTGTTCCTTGGGGTAAAATTTTGAGTTTTTGAGGGGGTGATTGGAAGTGTTTTTCGAGCGGTAAGTCATAAAAGGAGCGGAGGGCGGCGAAGCCGTCCAACTTTGATGTAACCGAGGGTGACGTAAGGAACCCTCGGAATGATATGCACCCACACGGCAGGGCCTCGAAGAGGTCCAACGTGCCGCTTTGGAGGTGCTTAAGCAGCCTTGCAAGCCACCAAGCATGTGGTGGATATGTGCTTTTTAATTCATGTAAGAATGGCAGTGGAGCTCCGTTGGACCTCTTCGAGGCCCAAATTGTGTGGAGATAGTGGTATCCGACGGTTCCTTGCCCCACTTCGGGGGCTACGTCACCATCGGTTAAGGCATGGTTGGACGGCTTCGCCGCCCTGCTGGGTGGCGGAGGGAGGTGTTCCGAGGGCTTCTCGCCCCACTTCGGGGGCTGCGTCATCGTCGGTTAAGACCTGGTTGGACGGCTTTGCCGCCCCAGTGTACCGTATTCTGTAGTACACCATTTAAATTGTTTAATGAGGAATTGATTTTTGTTACTCACTGCTACTGCTCGTTACAGTCTGAATGAAAATTCCTCATTCCTCATTCCTCATTGATCTGGTTTTGTTGCACACAAATGGGGGAGGTGTGTAAATGTTTTTTCTTGTTTTGTTGGGTTGGGGTTTTAGATTGTTGTTTGGGGCACAATTTTTGTGTGAAAGATTTGCATCATTGGATATTCCTGCCTAACTTTGCATCACTCTATAAAAAAGCAACGAGGACATGAACGTAATTTCTATCAACAACAACAATATTCTATCGATTGTGCTGCACGTCGTCTTGTCGATTAGCGTCGTGGCATTTGTCGTGGGCATTATTGTGGAATGATGATGGGAGCGCGTTGATGCCGTAGTGACGCAATTAGAGAAACAAAGAGACACGTAGAAGCCTTTCCTCCCAACTACACGACAGCGGCGGAAAGGTTTTCCTGTTTTTTTATAACGCCCATGTGCCGCAGCGCGGCGGGCACAGCGGGAGGGGCGTTTCCCCCGATATGGCACGCGCACACATATAATTAATGTAGAACAATAAAAAAGAGAGATATAAAGTCATGAGTTTTCCGTTAAGAAGTGCAGTATCGACGCAGGGCCGCCGCATGGCAGGAGCCCGCGCGTTGTGGCGGGCAAATGGCATGAAGCCCGAGCAGATGGGCAAGCCGATAATCGCCATTGTCAACTCGTTCACCCAGTTTGTGCCAGGGCATACCCACTTGCACGAGGTGGGGCAGATGGTGAAGCGCGAAATCGAGCAGCTCGGCTGCTATGCCGCCGAGTTCAACACTATCGCCATCGACGATGGCATAGCGATGGGGCATGGTGGAATGCTCTACTCGTTGCCCTCGCGCGACCTTATTGCCGACAGCGTGGAGTATATGGTCAACGCGCATTGCGCCGACGCGATGGTGTGCATCAGCAATTGCGACAAGATTACGCCCGGAATGCTGATGGCGGCGATGAGGCTCAACATTCCCGCGATATTCGTGTCGGGCGGACCGATGGAAGCCGGGCACTTGGGCAAGCGCGCCCTCGACCTTATCGACGTGATGGTGGATGCCGCCGACGATAGCGTCGATGACGCATCGGTTGCCGAGGTGGAAAACAGCGCGTGCCCCACTTGCGGCTCTTGCTCGGGAATGTTTACCGCCAACTCGATGAATTGCCTTGTTGAGGCGTTGGGGCTTGGATTGCCGGGCAACGGCACCATAGTGGCGACGCACGCCAACCGCCTGCAACTCTTCCGCCGCGCGGCAAGGCTGATTATGGAAAACTGCAAACGATATTACGAAGACGGCGACACGAGCGTGTTGCCGCGCAGCATAGCGAGCCGCGAGGCGATGCTCAACGCCATGACGCTCGACATAGCGATGGGCGGCAGCACCAACACCGTGCTGCACCTGCTTGCCGTTGCCAACGAGGCTGGTGCCGACTTCACCATGGCGGACATCGACGCGCTTTCGCGCAAGACGCCGGTGCTGTGCAAGGTCGCGCCCAACTCGCGCTACCACATCGAAGACGTGAAC
Source organism: uncultured Bacteroidales bacterium (assembly GCA_949285735.1). GTDB lineage: Bacteria > Bacteroidota > Bacteroidia > Bacteroidales > Muribaculaceae > Avimuribaculum. Next base: position 32,217 of record CASEAQ010000018.1, on the reverse strand, counting down.
CGTGCCGGCGGCATAATGTCGATTATGGGCATTCTTGCCGGCAAGGGGCTTGTCGATACCTCGCTGCGGCGGGTTGACGGGCTTACGCTTGGCGAAGCCATCGACCGTTATGCCATCGAGGGAAGCAAGTTCGACGCCAACACGGCTTGGCTGTGGAAGAGCGCGCCGGGCGGCGGTGTGAGGTCGGTGACGCTTGGCGGCCAGGAAAACTACTACAAGGAGCTCGACACCGACCGCGCCACGGGGTGCATACGCGACTTTGAGCACGCCTATGTGGCAGATGGCGGACTTGCCGTGCTCAAGGGCAACATCGCCCAGCACGGGTGTGTTGTGAAGACGGCTGGCGTTGACGAGAGCATCTTCCACTTCAAGGGGAGGGCGAAGGTGTTTGAGTCGCAGGAAGATGCCGTCGAGGGCATACTTGGCGGCAAGGTCGAGGCTGGCGATGTGGTGGTAATCATCTATGAGGGTCCCAAGGGAGGTCCGGGAATGCAGGAGATGCTATACCCGACATCATACATCAAGTCGCGCCACTTGGGCAAGGAGTGCGCCCTCATCACCGACGGGCGTTTCTCGGGCGGCACGTCGGGATTGTCGATAGGCCACATCTCGCCCGAGGCTGCCCGGGGCGGCAACGTGGGGCTGCTGCGCGACGGCGACATCATCGACATCAACATTCCCGAGCGCAGCATCAATGTGCTGCTTGGCGACGACGAGCTTGCCGCGCGCCGTGCCGAGGAAGAAGCCCGCGGCAGCGATGCCTTCAAGCCCAAGAAGCGCAACCGCGTGGTGTCGAAGGCGCTGCAGGCGTATGCCTCGATGGTGACTTCTGCCGACCGTGGCGGTGTGCGTGAGTGACGCACACGCACGTCACAATAGACCGAAAACTGAAAACGAACGATATATACACACACAGACTAAACAACAATATGAGTGAAATGATTTCAGGAGCCGAGGCATTGATGCGCTCGCTGGTTGCAGAGGGCGTTGACACGATATTCGGCTACCCGGGCGGGGCGATAATTCCGGTGTTCGACCGCTTGTATGACTATCGCGACAAGTTGAGGCACATACTCGTGCGCCACGAGCAGGGTGCCACCCATGCGGCGCAGGGATATGCCCGTGTGTCGGGTCGCACCGGGGTGGTGATGGTGACTTCGGGTCCGGCAGCCACCAACGTCATCACCGGGCTGGGCGATGCCATGATGGACAGTACTCCGCTGGTGGTAATTACGGGGCAGGTGTCGAGTGAGTTGCTCGGCTCCGACGCGTTCCAGGAGACCGACGTGATAGGTATCACGCAGCCATTAACAAAGTGGAGTTACCAGATACGCAACGTCGAGGACTTGCGCTGGGCGGTGGCTCGCGCGTTCTACATCGCTTCGACTGGGCGGCCTGGACCCGTCGTGCTCGACTTCTCGAAAGACGCGCAGGTGGCGATGATGGAATGGACGGGCTACAAGAAGTGCCATTTCGTGCGCACCTATGAGCCAGCTCCCGAAATCAGCGATGCCGATGTTGACACTGTTGCCAAAATGATTGACGAGGCGCGCCGCCCGTTGATAATCTCGGGGCATGGCGTGGAAATCGCTGGCGGCGAGCCACAGTTGCTCGCCCTTGCCGAGAAGGCTCACATACCGGTCACGACCACGCTGCTCGGGCTTTCGACAATCGACAGCGACTCGCCGTTGTTCAAGGGCTTCGTGGGAATGCACGGCAACGTTGCCGCCAATGTGGCGATAGGGCAGTGCGACCTGCTTGTGGCTGTGGGCATGAGGTTCGACGACCGCGTGACGGGCGACGTTGCCCACTTTGCCAACCAGGCGAAGATTGTGCACATCGACATCGACTCGTCGGAGTTTGGAAAGATAATCAAGCCCGATGCCACCATTCACGGCGATGCCCGCGAGGTGCTTGGCAGGCTTGCGGCAAAGGTCGCCCCTGCGCGGCACGACGAGTGGTTTGCCAGCTTCGACAAGGCTTGGGCTGTGGAGCAGGAGAATGTGGTAGCCCCCGAGCTCGACGACAACAGCCGCATCACCATGGGGCGCGTGGCTCGGAAGGTGGCAGAGGCAGCCGGCAAGGGCGCCGTGCTGGTGACCGACGTGGGGCAGAACCAGATGCTCTCGGCACGCTATTTCAAATATACCGCCCCGCGCAGCATCATCACATCGGGCGGGCTTGGCACGATGGGATTCGGACTGCCAGCCTCGATAGGGGCGAAGATTGCAGCACCCGAACGCACGGTGTGCTTCTTCACCGGCGACGGCGGCTTGCAGATGACCGTCGAGGAGCTTGGCGTGATATTACAATATGGCATTGATGTGAAAATCGTGCTGCTAAACAACAATTTCCTTGGCATGGTGCGCCAGTGGCAGACGCTATTCTTCAACCGTCGTTTTTCGGCGACGCAGCTCGTGAACCCCAATTTCGTGATGCTTGCCAACTCTTATGGCATACCAGCCGAAGATGTCGAGACGCTCGACCAGCTCGATGCCGCAATAGGGCGAATGCTTGCCCACAAGGGAGCCTACTTGTTGAACATAAACATCGACCCCGAGGAACTTGTTTACCCGATGACACCTGCCGGCGCGCCCATAAGCACCATCTTGCTGGGCAATGGCGAGATATATGAAAACTAACACACACTCAGCGCATAGAGATAGACACATGGAAGAAGAAAACAACAATAGCAACAGCAAAGAGCTGTTTACAGTGACCGTCTTCTCGGAAAACCGGGTGGGGTTGCTCAACCAAATATCGATAATCTTCACTCGCCGCAAGCTCAATATCGAGTCGCTGTCGGTTTCGCCGTCGTCGATAAAGGGGGTACACAAGTTTACCATCACCACCTATGCCGACGAGGTGACCATAGCCAAGCTCGTGAAGCAAGTGGAGAAGCGCATCGATGTGCTGAAGTCGTTCTACTACCGCGACGACGAGATTGTGTATCAGGAGGTGGCACTCTACAAGGTGCCCACTGCCGAATTGCTCAACGAGAAGAACCTTGAGGCGATAATACGCCACTACAATGCCCGCATACTTGAGATAACCAACGAATATACGGTTATCGAGAAAACAGGGCACGACGAGGAGACAACAGCTCTGTTTGAGGAGCTTAAACGATACGACATACGCCAGTTTGTGCGCAGCGGGCGAGTAGCTGTCACCAAGTCGCCCGAGGAATATGTGACGATGTATATCGAAGAACGTGCCCGACGAAAAGAGGAGGTTGAAAGATGCTTGATAGAAAGATAGAGGAGCATGACGGCATTTACACCCATGAGTTCTTTCTCGCTGCTGGTGAATGCAACGCCGAGAGCTTGATGCCGCTGCCATTTCTTGTCAATCGGTTGATAAGGGTTGCCACCGAGCACGCCAACTTGATTGACGTGGGGTATTCCCGCTTTGCCCCGATGGGCAAGGGGTGGGTGCTTCTGAAGCTCGCCATCGAGATGCAACGTTATCCTCAGGTGAATGATAGCTATACGCTCAAGACGTGGCTTGAGACTACCAACAAGTTGCTGTCGTACCGCAATTTTGCCATCTATTGCAACGACGAAGTGGTAGGGTATGTACGCTCGGAGTGGGCGATGATCGACATGCACACGCGGCGCATGAGCGACATATCGACCGTTGATGAGCTGGCGGCAACCGTCAGGCCCGACGTGCCTTGTCCCATCGCCCCTCCGTCGAGGTTGACCTCATTGAAACAAGGGCGCATAAGCACGACTTATGCCTTTGGCTACTGCGATGTCGATTTCAACCGCCACGTCAACACGGTGCGCTACATAGAACGGCTGATGAATCAGTGGCCGCTCGAACACTACGACCGCTACATGGTGTCGCGCTTCGAGATTGTGTTCATGAAAGAGTGCCACTATGGCATGGCTGTCGATGTGAAAATCGACGACACCAACTTGCAGGACTGCCGTGCCGAGCTTGTCAATGGCGAGGTAGTGCATTGCCGCGCTAAGTTCAGGTTTACCGAATTTGAGAAATAACCGTTTTTATACCGGAATAAATATTTATATAACACATACGGAAAAAAAAAAAGAAAACAGCTTATGGCAATTTTGAATTTTGGCGGTGTTGACGAGAAAGTTGTCACCCGCGACGAGTTTACGTTGGAAAAGGCAAGGGAAGTGTTGAAAGACGAGACCATTGCCGTTATCGGTTATGGTGTTCAAGGTCCGGGTCAGGCGCTCAATTTGCGCGACAATGGCTTCAAGGTAATTGTAGGTCAGCGCAAGGACAGCAAGACTTGGGACAAGGCTGTAGCCGATGGCTGGGTTCCCGGTGAGACGCTTTTCGAGATTGAAGAGGCTGCCAAGCGCGGCACCATCATCGAGTATCTGTTGAGCGATGCCGCACAGATTGCTTTGTGGCCCACCATCAAGGCACAGTTGACTGCCGGCAAGGCTCTCTATTTCTCACACGGCTTCGGCATCACCTACAGCGATCGCACTGGCATCGTTCCGCCTGCCGACGTTGACGTGATAATGGTCGCCCCCAAGGGTTCGGGCACATCGTTGCGCACGATGTTCTTGCAGGGCAGGGGCATCAACTCAAGCTATGCCGTTTATCAAGACGCTACGGGCAAGGCACTCGACCGTTGCATCGCGCTCGGCATCGGTGTTGGTTCGGGCTACTTGTTTGAAACCACGTTCAAGCGTGAAGTTTACAGCGACCTCACTGGCGAACGCGGTTCGCTGATGGGTGCAATCCAAGGTTTGCTCTTGGCTCAGTATGAGGTGTTGCGCGAAAACGGTCACACCCCGTCGGAAGCCTTCAACGAGACAGTTGAGGAACTCACGCAGTCGCTCATGCCGCTGTTTGCTGCCAAGGGTATGGACTGGATGTATGCCAACTGCTCGACCACCGCACAGCGCGGCGCGCTCGACTGGATGGGCCCCTTCCACGATGCCATCAAGCCCGTCATGGAAAAGCTCTATGAGAGCGTGAAGACTGGCAACGAGGCTCAAATCTCGATTGACACCAATAGCCAGCCCGACTATCGCGAAAAGCTGAATGCCGAGCTGAAGGCATTGCGTGAAAGCGAGATGTGGCGTACAGGTGAGACCGTGCGCAAGCTCCGTCCCGAAAACAACTAAGCACACACGCGCGCCCCATGGCGCGCGACGTAGAAGCAAAGCGAGTTTTCCCACAACTTTCGAGTGGGGAAGCTCGCTTTTTCGTTGCCACAATGTCGTGGAAACACGATTAGTCGCATCTCACGGGGCTGTTGCTGCGAGGCAACAAAAAAAATGTTGACTTGATTCCCATCAAGCCAACACCTACACATATGTTATCCAATTACATCTCAAATTTTATTGTGAAGCTACATAGTATTTTGTATGCTTTTCATATTAGTGACAACTGACGTACCTGTTTTTACCATGCCTGGAAGAAAAATTTTCAATAAAGTTGAAAATTTTTTTTGCCAAGCCGCCCTCGCTGCCCGAAAACCCTTATTTCATCGGCTAAGATGGCAGGTTGCGGTTGCTGCCGTAGGGTGAGTAACGGCGGAAAACTTGTGGGCGTGATTTGCTTATGTGTGCGACTTGCACTATATTTGTCTGTCCTTTTGGGGCGGGCATCGTGTGCTTGCCGAGTATGGTAAAATGTTATCTTAAAAAATCAAGGCGATTTTTTGGTAAAAATCGGCGATTATCTTGTCTATTTTATGAAAGAGGCGGTAAAGTGGAACGACATCGTTAAAGGCGACGAGGCGGCATACAGTGCGCTGTATGACTGCTATGCCGATTTGCTTTACGGCTATGGAATGAAGATAATTGCCGACGAGGCGACTGTGGTCGATGCCATACAGGCGTTGTTCATGAACATATTCGAGAAGCGCAAGAGCCTCGCCGTGCCAAATTCCATAGCGGCCTATTTATGCCAGTCGTTGAAAAACCTGCTAATAAACGAGATGCACAGTGCGGCATCGCGCAACACCCACAGCCTTGACGAAAATGTGGCAGAAGACTATGATTTCGACTTGGAACTCGATGCCGAGAGTGCGATTATTGCCGGCGAGGGTGAGCGCGAGAAATACCGCATTTTTCAGGAAGAGCTCGGCAAACTGAGCAAACAGCAGCGAGAGATTTTGTATCTGCGTTATTATAAGGGGCTTGGAATAGATGAGGTTGCCGAGATTCTTGCCGTGAGCAAGCGCACGGTTTACAACACGTCGAACAATGCGCTTACCCGGCTGAGGGAGAACAAGGTGCTTGCTCGCTACTTTGGCGAAGCTGCCATATTGGTATTGCTTAGGTATTACATTATATAGTGGCGCATGATGGACTTTGAACGGATAGACATAAGCAGTTTCCCCTTGAGGCATGAGGTGTTTGCAAGGAAGGAAGAACTTGGCGAGCAGCTTGCCCTTCGCCGGGCTGAGTTGCGCGAAGCCGAGGCTGCCGCAGCCCGCCGTTTCGTGAAGAAGTTTGTCGTGTGGTCGTGCACGGTGGCTGCCACAGCTGTAGTCTTGGCGGCAGTGTTCATGTTGCAAGTGACGACGGTCACAACCGGGGCGAGCGGTCAACGGGTGATGTTGCCTTGCGGCTCGATAGTGGAAGTGGGCGCTTACAGCGAAATCAGCTACCAGCCACGCTTGTGGAAGTGGCTGGGCAGGACGGTTGACTTGGACGGCACTGCCTGCTTCGACGTGGCGCGGGGCAATGAGTTTACCGTTAAGACCGACCTTGGCACTGTGTCGGTGCTTGGAACCGAGTTTAAGGTGTCGGAGCAAGACACGAGCATGGTGGTGCAGTGCTTTGAGGGCAGCGTGGGCGTGAAGCCAGCCGATGGTGAAGCAACCGATGAAGTGGTGCTTGCCGCTGGTGAAGAAGTGGTGGTGACAGCTGGCAAGAAAGTCGAAGTGTCGCTTATAGGCGATGACGATGCAAGCGAGAAAGCTGCCGAAAAAGAGGAAGAGGAGGCGAGCGGCGACGAGGTTGTCGTTTACCGAAACGAGCCTTTGGCTAACGTAGTGGCAGAGATGGAACGGCGTTTCGGCATAAACGTGGTCAACGAGGAGAAATGCGAGGGCATTGCTTACTCGGGCAATTTTTATGCAGGCGACAAGGATTTGACGCTCGAAATGGTGTTAATGTCGTGCGGACTTGATTACACGGTCAACGGCAATGACGTGGTGCTGAAAAAAATTGAATAAGTAGTATGAAACAGATAATTGTGGTATTGGTTGTAATGCTGTCGGGCATCACTGCCGCGGCAGCTATTTCTTTGTCGGCGGCTTTGGACAAGGTTGCCAAAAGGCACGGGGTGGTCATATCATACAGCCCCACATTGACGCGGGGTGTCGATGCCGATGCTGTGCCGGCTGGCAATAACGTTGACGAATGCTTGTCGGCACTGCTCGACGATACCGACTTCAGCTACAAGCAAGCCAACGACAGTTGCTATTTCCTGCTTAAGGACAAAACTAAGATTGAACGACGCAAGAAACGCGAGGCAGAAGAAGCCGAGCGTGCAGCCCGCGAGCGAATCGAGGAATACCTCCGCCAGATGAGGGAAGAGCGGCTGGCGGCTGCCAAGGCTGGCGGCATGATTGTGCCGCAACTCGTGATGCCACAAGCGGCAACCGTCGTCGGCGCGCCGTCGGTGCCTTACACCGCCCAGCCAAAGAGCGAGGCAGGACGCGGCTGGAAATTTGCGCTGAAGACCAATGCGCTGCTGTGGGCTGCAACGTCGCCCAACGTGGCTTTCGAGATGGCAGTGGGCAAACATTTTTCGGTGGAATTGCCCGTGAGCGTCAGCCAGTGGACTGTGGGCGGTGCGCGGCTGCACCACGTGGGCGTGTTCCCGGCATTTAAGTATTGGGTAGGCGACGATGGGCATTACAGCGGCGACTTTGTGGGCGTGTATGCCGGCTATGTGAATTACGACATAGGCAACATCGACCTGTTTGGCGGCAACCTTGAACAATATTGCTACGATGGCAACCTCTATTCGGCAGGAGTGCTGTATGGTCACCGTTTCTCGCTGAGCAGCCACTTCGCCTTGGAAGCCGAGATAGGCATGGGCTACGTCTATACACGTTACCACCAATCCCCCGTCGCCGCCCCCCACCTCGCCACCAAGGCGGAAAAACACAAATGGAGCCTCACCCGCCTCTCCCTCACCGCCTGCTACACCTTCTAAATAGCACGTCTGTCACATTCAGACGCAATAAATCGCCTCTCTACGGCATTCATATATTGAAACACAATACGTCGCTGTTCATTATAGGCGATGATTGAAAATGGCAAAGGGTGTTGAACTGGTTCAACACCCTTTGTCGTGTATTTTTTCGCTATCGCTTTTTTAGAGGGAGGGGTGGTTGCGGGCGTAGAGGCCGTCGATGATGCCGTCGGCGAGGCCTATCACTGGCACGTAGATGTATTGTGCCTTGATGATTTCGGCGATGGTGAGGAAGATGTCACCGGCGGGCACGATTACGTCGGCGCGGTCGGGCTTGAGGTTGAACTGGCTCATTCGCTCTTCGACCGTGAGCGACTTGAGGCTGCCGTGTAGCTTGCGCAGCGAGTCGATGGGCATGCGCTTCTGTTCGGTGTCTTTCTCGTCGCTGCCGAGCAGGCGGTATAGCTTGTTGATGTTTCCGCCCGAGCCGATGATGTTTGTGCCGGGGTAGTCGGTGGCTATTTGCGCCATGTCGGCGCGCAGGTGTTGCCATTCGGCATCGGTGACGGCTTCGTTGAGGATGCGCACGGTGCCGATGTTGTAGGAGTGGCTGCACACGAGCTGGCCCTGCGATAGCAGGTTGATTTCGGTGCTGCCGCCGCCCACATCGACATACATATAGTTGCCGTTGCGGTCTTCCATGCACTCGATGTGGTTGTTATACACCATCTTGGCTTCTTCCTGCCCTGAGATGATTTCGATGTCGAGTCCGACGGTCTTTTTTATGTTCTTGATGATGTCGAGGCCGTTGGCGGCATCGCGCATTGCCGATGTGGCGCAGGCGCGGTAGTCGGCAACGTCGTAGATTTTCATGAGGTGGTTATAGACCTTCATGAGGCGCATCATGTTTTTCTCGCGCTTTTCGGAAATTCGGCCCAGCTTGAAGACGTCGAATCCCAGCCGCAGGGGCACTCGCAGCAGTATTTCCTTGGAGAATTTTATTTCATCGCCGTCGCGCTTGATGCTTTTCACCAGCAGGCGGGCGGCGTTGGAGCCTATGTCGATTGCGGCGTAGGCGACGCTTTTCATCTTTTTTTCGTCGTTTGCCATAGTAGATGGTTGAATCTAATGAAATGTGAGTTGGTTAATAATGTCGTGTGCCTGCTGCCCCCCTCCTTCAGGTCTTTGTCGTCGGTGGACGACGAGAGGTGGCGGTAGTGTGATAGCAGGCAGTATCTTCGCAGGAATGATGTCGCAAGCAGTGGGTCAAGCATTGTCGCCGCCTGTTGAGCCGGGAATGGTTTGCCCGGCTTGAGGCTCTTGGTAGCGTTCGTTCTCGGCTTGGTACTCCTTGTAGAGTTCCTCCTGTGAACGGAACGGTGTGTCGCCCTCCTTGAAGCGGAATAGGTTTTCGCCCCTGCCATCGACGATGCGTCCTTGCATGTTGTCGCGCAAGCCATATTCGACGATGCGCTTCATCTCGGCGCGTATCTCGGGGTCGTAGATGGGGGTGACTACCTCCACGCGGTTGTCGAGGTTGCGCGTCATCCAGTCGGCAGAGCCGATGTAAACGCGTTCTTCGTTGCCGACGGTGAAGATGAATATGCGCGAGTGTTCAAGGAAGCGGTCGATGATGCCCGTGATGCGTATGCGCCCGTTGTCGGGCACGACGAGCGAGCAATTGCCGCGCACCAGCAGGTCGATTTCGACACCTGCCTCGGCAGCCTCGTATATCTTTTTCACCATTTGTTGGTCGGTGATGTGGTTTACCTTGATTTTGATGCTTGCCGGCAGCCCCTCTCGGCTCTTGCGTATCACGTCGTTGATGATTGAGGTGAAGCGGTTGCGCATCACATTGGGCGACACCAGCAGCTCCTTGAAGTTGACGGGGTTGTAGGGGCGTTCGATGAAGCTGAACACTGCGTCAACTTCCTTGACGATGCGGCGCGAGGCTGTCATGAGCATGCAGTCGGTGTAGGTGCGCGCGTTGCCCTCGTGGAAGTTGCCCGTGCCTATGCAGGCGATGTCGGGGCCCTTGGTCATGGATATGTGGGTTATCTTGGAATGCACCTTCAGCCCCTCGACACCGAAAATCACGTTGATGCCAGCCTCTTGCATGCGCTTCGACCAGTAGATGTTGGAAGCCTCGTCGAAGCGGGCGAGCAGCTCTATCGACACTGTCACCTTCTTGCCGTTGCGCGCCGCGCCGATGAGAGCTTTCACCACCTTCGACTCCTTGGCGAGGCGGTAGAGGGTGATTTTTATGCTTTTCACCAGCGGGCTCATCGCCGCTTCTTGCAAGACGCGGATAAACGAGTCGAAGCTGTAGTAGGGCACGTGGATGAAGCGGTCGCGCTGCTGTATCTTGGCGAGCAGGCTTTCGGGCCCGTCGAGTTCCTTTTTCAATATGGGGTACCATGCGGGATATTTCAAGTCTTTGCGCCCGAAGTCGGGGAATTTCATGAAGTCCTTGTGGTTGTGGTAGCGTCCGCTTGCCAGCAGGGTGTCGAGCGCGTCGAGGTCGAGCTTCTTGAGTATGCGCTTGAGCAGGTCCTTGGGCATGTTGGCGTCGTATAGCACTCGCAGCGGTTGCCCGCGCTTGCGGCTTTTCACGCCTTTCGATATTTTCTGTAGTGTGCCTGTGCGCAGGTCGTTGTCGATTTCCATCTCGGCATCGCGTGTGAACTTGAACGAGTATGCCTCGAAGTCGCTAAGCCCCAATCCCTCGAACACGAGCGGCAGGCAGCATCGCACCACGTCGTCGAGGTACATCACATACTTCTTGCCGTCGCAGTCGGGCAGGCACACAAACCGTCCAGCCACAGCCACGGGCAGTTCGAGGTAGGCATATCCCACTTGAGCGCGCTTGGTGCCGGGGTAGTGGAACTTGATGCCGAGGTAGATGCTCTCGTCGGTCTCGTTGTCGAGCATTTTTATTGCCGAGAGCCACACCGGGACGATTAGCCCGTTGAGGTGGTCGCGGTAGTATTGGCGAATGAATTGCAGCTGCTCGGCACTCACCTCGGTGTCGTTGACGAGGTAGATGCCCTCTTGCCTCAGTTCCTCGGTCACGGCTTTCACCGAGTGCTCATATTCGACGCTGTATTGCGAGTTGAGCTTGTTGATTTGCTTTATAATCTTTGTGGCTTTCTCGCTCTCGTCGGCAGCCGACTTGTCGCTGTATTCGGCGATGCGGCTTTGCGTAGCCACCCTGACGCGGAAAAACTCGTCGAGGTTGTTGGAATAAATTCCCAAGAACGACAGGCGCTCGAGCAGCGGGATGTGTTCGCGCGAGGCTTCTTGCAAAATCCTGCGGTTGAAGTACATCCAGCTCACGTCGCGTTCTATATAGGGTATGTTCTGCTTCTTTTTGACCATGACAGGTTAGTATGAGATTTAATTAATTCGCAAAGTAAGCAAATTATTGTAACAATTGTGTTTCAATGTGGCAAAAAAATCCCACCGCCCACAATCTTTCGCAGAAAATGGCAGGGGTGTGCTGCGGAATATGTGGGCGGCGAAGCCGTCCAACTATGATGTAACCGATGGTGACGAAGTGGGCAAGGAACCGTCGGAATGCCAGCCCCTGCAACAGAGGGCCTCGAAGAAGTCCAACGTGCCGCTTTGGCATTACAACCCGCCGAGCATGGTGTATATGTGCAGTGTCCTTTCACATAGGAGTGGCAGTGGCGCTCCGTTGGACCTCTTCGAGGCCCCAGGGCTGGGAGGGGTGACAGTGTCCGACAGTTCCTTGCCCCGCTGGGGCTGTGTCACTGCCGGTTACATCAAAGTTGGGCGGCTTCGCCGCCCTCGGTGTATTTCACACTGTTGTCACTGATTGAATGAAAGAGCCGAGCCTCTTCTGTTCGCATATCTTTTACCGAAACGCCTGTTATGCAATGCTGCGACTGTTTTTTGTGGGTTTGTTTTTGTTCTGGCTGTGAAATTATGTCACATTTTGTGCTCATGAAGTAGCGTTTTATAAGAATGATTGGAGGTGTTGTTAAAAATATATAACGGGGAGGGGTAAAAATATCGTGTAAATTAAATTATTTTTCTTAACTTTCGGTCGTAATAGTTTAAATATATTATTGTGCTATGGAAGAACCGCCATACATATTATTATAGAACCACCAATCTTTGTACCATGAGGTCGGGGGGCGAGATAACTTCAATTTCATTTGGAGTTAGAGGCATTTTTCAAGAAGGGTGTTTTTTCTGGACTACAAATCGATGGAGTAGTATTTCAAAAACAGGAGATTAATTATGAAAGCAAGGATTTTTATATTGGGGTTGTTGGCATTGGTTGCGTTCCCTGCATTGGCTGAGGGCGAGGCTGTGCCAGCGGGGGTTAAATTTTACACCGACGTGAATGCAAGGGCAGCAGACGAATTTGTGTATCGCGATGTGACTCTTGCAAATGGCGGAGAGCTTGCAAGCATATTGGGCGATGAGGCAAACGAGATTGATTCGCTCGTGGTGCGTGGCAAGGTCAACGGTAGCGACATTAACACCATGCGTGAGGCTTCGTTGTATGGCAAGCTCTCGGTGCTTAATTTGGAATATGCCGAGATAGAAAGCGGCGTGATACCCGATGACGCATTTTTTTATTATGACGAGCAATTTGATACGGGCACTGGATATGTTTACAGTGTGATGCTGAGGCGTGTGATTTTGCCCGATGGCATAACCGAAATTGGCGACGGTGCTTTTAGCTATGCCACCCTTTTGGAGACTATTAATTTCCCTTCGTCGTTGAAAAGGATTGGTATTGGAAGTTTTGATTCTTGCTGGCGCTTGAATGCCGAGAAGATGGTGCTGCCCGAGGGATTGGAAGAGATTGACGACCGTTGTTTTGAGTATTGTGAGGGATTAACGGGCGAAATCGTGCTGCCATCGACGATAAGGAGAATCGGGGTAGGTGCATTTCATCAATGCAGGATGTCGAGAATGAATTTCCCGGCAAGCCTCGAAGAAATGGGCGAGATGGCGTTTGCGGGAACGCGGTTGGAGGAAGTGAATTTCGAGGGGCCCGGCAACTTGGTTTTCGACCCAGATGGTGCACAGTTTATCTCTTGTTTTAAATTGAAAAAAATGCGGTTGCCCGATGGCGTGACCACGTTACCCGAGGATTTTGTCAGTGGGTGCGAATTTCTCGAAAATATCGAGCTGCCAAAGAGCTTGGAGGTGATTGAACAAACTGCCTTGTATCAATGCAGCGGGCTGAAGAGCTTGGAGTTGCCCGAGGGGTTGAAGCGGATAGAAGCCGGCGGGCTGGAAGGGTGCAGTTCGTTGACACAGCTTGTGCTGCCATCGACCTTGGAATACCTCGGGCTGAGCAGTTGCGCCAACATGGCAAAGCTCGAACGGATATATTGTGCCGCCTTGGTTCCGCCTGTGTGCGAGATTAAAGACTATCCTGCGGGCTTCCCCAGCACGGCGTTTGGCGTTTATCCCGAGTCGTCAACGTCGTTTGTCATACCCGTGTATGTGCCACGTGGCACTGCCGAGCTGTATCGCCAGTCGTTGGGGTGGGGGTATTTCAATAATTTCGTCGAGACCGACGACTTCCCGACGTCTGCCATATCGAATGTGACTGCAACTCCACAGGGTGGCGACGACACTATATATGACTTGATGGGGCGGAAAGTGTTGCACCCGATTAAAGGGCACGTTTACATACGTGGCGGCAAGAAATATATATGCCGTGATGTTTATTGAATCTCCCTAAGAAAAAAGCGACCAAGGCGCGGCAGCTCGTTGTGCTGGCATGACCTTGGTCGTCTTTTTTGTGGTGTCCTGTGCAACCGTTACTTGCGGATACCAAGCTCCTTGTGGGCGATGATGGCGCGGTAGCGGTTGATGTCTTTGCGCATCAAGTAGTCGAGCAAGCGGCGGCGCTTACCAACGAGTTTCTTCAATGCACGTTCAGTGGTATAATCTTTGTGATTTGACTTCAAGTGTTCAGTCAAATGGGTGATACGGATTGAGAATAATGCAATCTGAGCCTCTGGCGACCCAGTATCAGTATTGCTGGCTCCGTAAGTCCCAAAGATTTCTTTTTTCTTTTCAGGATCTAAATACATTTCCTAATAGATTAAATAAATTGTTACTAAAATTCGGTGTGCAAAGTTAGTGTTTTTTCCCGAAACCAACAAAGGCAGAGCGCATTAATTTTCTGGAAAATGCTTTGTTTTTGATTTCGGGGTGGTATTGAGTAGCACGCCCCGTTCATTGAAAGTGTGATGACGGAGGGTTTCGTAATGCAGTGCCAATGGGGGGCGGCGAAGCCGTCCAATTTTTAGTAACCCCTCTATCTGGGGGAAGGAATACGTTTCCGTAGGTTACCGATAGTTGTACGGCTCTACCGCCACAAACTTTAAATGAAAGAGCCGTGTGCTGTTGCGATTATATCAGTATTCCCGTTTTGAGAATATCGGCGTATAGAGGGTTGTTTGCGTCTTCCGTGAGCAAAATTGGCTCTATGAGATTGCTTATCTTGCGTTTCAGCTTCCACAATAAAGGGGTGTCCTCAAAGTAGTTGTCGCTCATGCGTTCCGCTACGACCGCAATATCTATGTCGCTGTCGTCGGTATAGTTGCCTTTACTGTACGAGCCATAGAGATAAAGAGCCTTTATTGGCAACCGTTCTGCGACCAAATCTTTATATTTTTTTGCTATTTCGATGGCTTTCCCTGTGTCAATAGTCGCCTCACTCATTTTTTAGCAAATCGGTTACTTCATTTTTCAACTTTGGCAAATGATTGATTACCATACTCCAAAGTATATCTGCCGACAAGCTGTCGTATCCATGTATGATATAATTTCGTGCATCTACTATTTTACGCGAATTGGTGATAGCTATATTTCTGTCGGTTTTTAAAATTCTATTCATCGCTTCTCCAATAATCTCAATATTCCGTTCTATTGCACGTCTAAGGCAGAGATTACTGTAAAAGTCGTCAAACAACTTCGGTCTGTCACCAAAGAAACTTTCTATTTCTTCAATGGCAGTCAGAATGTCTTGCAGGTGTTTCTTTATCGAGTTATCCATATATTAGGGCTTTTGTTGCGTCAACGGTCTTTTTCAGGTATGGATTTTTTATTGTTTGTTCTTCCAGCAGGTCCACTTCCCTGCCAAATAATTCTTCCAAGGAGTATTTGAAATCAAAGTAGTTGTCGAAGTAGTCGTTTACTTCTGCCTTGTTGAACGAAACCACCAGGTCAACATCGCTATTGTCATTGAAGCGGTTGGTGAGGATTGAGCCGAATACAAACAGTTTGTTTACTTTATGCTTCTTGCACAAAGCTATAATCTTCTGTATGTTGTTTTCTATCAGCTTCATTAATATGCCTTTTTTACAAAGGTATGAAAAAAATCGGAATCTTGGCGTAATGTATTTCATAATGTATAGATGGGCTCTGTTATTACAAAAATAAAGTCAAGGGCAGCGCGAAGTTGGACGGCTCCGCCGCCCCCTTAGGGGCTTCAATGGGTGTGCGGTTGGTGGGTGCCTTATTCGCGATGCTTGTTTAATGAAGGTTGTCTCGGTAAAGCAAAAAATGAACGGGTTCTTTTTGGCGGTGCGCTCGACTTTCGCTATATTTGGATAATATAGGCTGCGTCTCGGCAATACAACAAAATGAATAAATTCTTTTTTTGTATTGCACTCGACTTTCGCTATATTTGTGGAAAGAAAGCATAAACCTGCCAAAAATAATGCCAAGAATACTGTTACAGATTATCATGCTGTCGATGCTGCCCGTCATTGCCTTCGGGCGGTCGATAGAAGCACCAAAGACGTTTGTCAACATAAATATGGAAGCCGAAGCCGGTGTGGTGTATTACTCGTTGTGCCAAGACAGCGCGGGCATGGTGTGGGTGGGTACCAACATGGGCTTGCTCGCCTACGATGGCTACCAGTTGCACCGCCACCTGGGCAACGAGGCTGGCAACAACACCAATGTCAATTGCCTGATGATGCGCGGCGACTTGCTCTATGCCGGGGCTGATGCCGGTGTGCTGGTCTATGACGTGTCGGTGGGGCAGTATGTGCCGCATGGCATTGCGTTCCCAACCGACGTGCGGTCGATGGCTTTCGATGGCGACAAGTTGTGGGTGGGGTCGTTGAAGGGGCTTTACCAGTATGACGCAAGCGCGGGCAGCCTGCATGATTTCTCGCGCGAGCTGCCGCATCAGGCGGTGTATGCCGTGGAGCTTACGCAGCATGGCGACTTGTATGTGGGCACTTACAATGGGTTGTGCCGTTTCGACCGCGCCGGCGGCAAATTTGTCGATGTGTCGCCTGCCATCGAGGGGCGCAAGAACAACCTGTTTGTCAACGCCCTTGCCGACGACACGACGCGCAACTGCCTGTGGGTCGGTACCGAGGGTGCGCTTTACCGCCTGGGTTACGGGCGTGGCGAGGTGGCGCGCATGGCAGAGTTTGACGGGCAGTCGATAAAGTCGCTTGCCACCGATGCCGACGGCAATCTTGTCGTGGGCACCGACAATGGGTTGTATATCTATTCGGAACATCGCTTGGAATGTTACCGCCACGATTCGCGCATTGCCACGTCGTTGTCGAACAACGTGGTGTGGAGCGTGATGGTTGACCGCGACGGCAATTTGTGGGCTGGCACCGAGTCGGGCTTGTCGGAGTGGGTCAACGGAGGCGACTTCAGCGTCGTGCCGATTTACCAGCTCACGGGGAGCAGCGACGGCAGTCGTTTCTACGCCATCTTTCGCGACTCGCGCGGCTACTTGTGGCTTGGCGGCACCAACGGGCTGATACGCCGTTCTACCAACGGCGAGGTGAAGTGGTACCAGATGGACAGCAAGGAATATCCGCTCAGGCACAACCGCGTGCGCAGCATCTACGAGGATAGCAAATATGAATTGTGGATAGCCACCGATGGTGGCGTAAACCGCTATAACTATATTTCGGAACAGTTTGTCAATTACGATATTACCGACAGCACTGGCGTTTACAACGCCAACTGGGCGTATGGCATCGTCGAGGACAACAAGGGGCGAATGTGGGTAGGGGCTTACCTTGGCGGACTGCTCGCCGTCGGTCGCGACCGCCTTGTGGCATCGGGTGGCGGCAAGTGTGTGGCTGAGGAGAGTTATAACAGTACCAACCAGTTGCCCAACAATATGATAAACCAAGTGGCAATGTCGCGCGATGGCAGCCGCTGGGCATCGCTTTACAAGTCGGGAGCAATTGTCCACATCGGCGAGAAGGCTGACGGGAGCGACGAGGTACGGGTGTTCGACGTGTGTGATTCCTACATACAGTATATTGTTCCCGACCGCCGCTGCGGCGGTCTGTGGTGTGGCTATCACAATGGTTTTGCTTTGGTCGCCGATTGCGACACGGTGGTGAGCCGGCACACTTTCCCCGGAACTTCCGATATCGACGTTTATGCCATGTGCCTTGTGAGGCGCAACTTGTGGATTACGACCTCACGTGGCGTGTGGGTGTTGAATGCCAAGACGGGCGAGATGCAGCACCTGCGCCTCCCTGGCAAGCTATACACGAGCATATATTACGACCGAGCCACGAAGATGGTGCTGCTTGGCGGCTTTGAAGAGCTGACGGTGGTTGACCCGCTGATTGTCGAGCGCAACGAAGCGCACAGGGAGATTGCGCTGACGGCATTGTATGTCAATGGCGAGCCATACGTGGGCACGGTAGCCGACATCGAGCGGATTGAACTGTCGCACGACCAAAACCACATAATGGTGGAGTTCTCTGACTTTGATTACAGCCCCACCAACCGCAAGGGGTTTGAATACCGCATGGCTGGGGTGTCGGACGAATGGATTGCGCTACCGCCCGACGACAACCGTATCGAGTTGTCGGGCATGGGGCATGGCGACTATGTGCTCGAAATACGCCCTGCCGATGCCGCCTCCGAGCCACCTGTGGCGACTCGGAAGCTCGACATAGAGGTGAAGCCCGCGTGGTATGCCTCGTGGTGGGCGATAACGGCTTATGTGTTGATAGGTATATTGTTTGTGTTGTGGGTGCTTAATTTCTTGCGGCTCAAGATAAAGTTGCGCATGGAGCGGGTGCGCAGCGAAAAGACGCTCGAGATGGTCAACAGCCGCATGGAATTTCTCACCAACATATCGCATGAGTTGAAAACGCCGTTGTCGATGATTATAGGCCCTTTGAGCAAGATGCTCAACGAGGAGAAGAATCCCGAAACGCGCCGCCACCTCGGCGTGATACAGCAGAATGCGTTGAAGCTCAACACGCTCGTCCACCGCGCGCTCGAAGTGAACCGCATGGACGCGCTGCCCGACAATATGCTCATATATTCGCAAGTCGAAATGGTGCAGTTTTGCCGCAGCATATTCGACACCTACCGCGAGAGCTTCCCGGCGAAGCAATTTGTGTTCAGCTGTGCCGATGAACGCATATTTGTCAGTGCCGACGTGGTGAAGATGGAGTCGGTGATAAACAACATCCTCTCCAACGCCTGCAAGTACTCGGGCGACGGGGCTACCGTGGCATTGTCGATGGAACGCAAGGGGGGCGATGTGGTGATTGCGGTTTCCGACGACGGCGTGGGTATTCCCAAAGACGAATTGCCGCTCATCTTCCAGCGGCTCTACCAGTCGTCAGCCACCAAGGGAAACAAAGAGGGAACAGGCATAGGGCTGTATCTTGCCAAGACCTATGTGGAGATGCACCACGGAACGATACAGGTGGATTCGACCGAGGGCGTGGGGGCGGTGTTCACGATAACCATTCCCGTGGGCGATGTCGATGACACCAAGTCCGAAGCTGTGAGCGACAGTGCCGATGTTGCAGGGAAGTTGCGCGTGGTCATCGTCGAAGACAATGCAGGGATAGCCTCGTTCATTCGCGACATACTGAAAGACACCTATAATTGCACCATAGCCAATAACGGCAAGGCTGGGTTGGCGGTGTGCAACTCGGTGCAGCCCGACCTGATTATTGCCGACATGATGATGCCCGTGATGGACGGGCTGGAGATGTGCCGCCGCATAAAGCGCAGCAGCCGTCTCGCCGCCGTGCCCATAATATTGCTCACAGCCAAGGACGACCGCCTCACCGAGGCAGAGAGCATCAAGATTGGTATTGATGCCTTCATGTCGAAACCATTTGAGGCTGATATGCTGCTTGGCAGGGTGGAACAGTTGCTGAAGTCGAAAGAGGCGATGCGCAGCAACCTGAGGGTGGAAAGTATCACCGCCGTAAAGCAGGAGGCTGTGGAATCTGCCGATGAGAAGTTGCTTGCCGAAGTGACGAAGGTGGTGGAAGACAACATTGCCGATCCCGACATGAACGTCGGTTACGTGTGCGACAAGTTGGGTTTGTCGTCGAAGCAGCTTTACCGCCTGCTCAAGAATTACACCGGGGTGTCGGCTGTCGATTATATCAAGCAGATAAGGCTGAAGAAGGCTGCCATGCTATTGCAGCAGCACAAGTTCACGGTGTCGGAAGTGATGTACATGGTGGGCTTCAGCTCCACCTCCTACTTCTCGAAGTGCTTCACGGCACAGTTTGGGTGTTCACCCCGACAATATGCCGAAAAACATAGTTTTTCAGACGATTAGATGTCGTCTGACATTCTAAAATGGACAAATTAGGAAATTTTTTGCCACGTGTCTTAAAATTTTCCTAATTTGTCCGTTCTGTACGCGTCGTCGGGGCGAGGTATTATTAGTTTTGCGACGACCTAAAAACAAGACGACCGTGTACAAGAAATTAAGTAAACTGTTTTTCACTGTCATCATGGTGGTGCTTGCCATGCCAGTGAGTGGCTATAACATCATTGTTGACAAAGATGGAGTGATGCGCCGCAGCGACGACCGCAGCGAAGTGTCATTTTATGGAGCTAACTACACCGTGCCTTTCGCCCACGCCTATCGCGCGCTGGGCTACCTCGGCATCGACCGCAAGGCGGCAATCGACCGGGATGTTTACCACTTTTCCCGTCTTGGGCTTGATGCCTTCCGCATTCACGTGTGGGATGTGGAAATATCGGACGCGCAAGGCAACCTGATTGAAAACGAGCACCTCGACTTGCTTGATTATCTTATATACAAGATGGAGGAGCGTGGCATCAGCGTGGTGCTTACAGCCCAGACCAACTTTGGTAACGGCTACCCCGAGCGCAACGTCGATACCGGGGCGTTCACCTACGACTTCCCCAAGTGCGGCATTCACGACGATCCTGCGGCAATCGCCATACAGGAACGCTACCTGAAGGCACTCGTGTCGCACTACAACCGCTACACTGGCAAGACCTATGCAGCCGACGAGCGCATCATAGCCGTCGAAATCAACAACGAGCCTTGCCACAATGGCGATGTCGAGGCAGCCAAAGCATACGTCAACCGCATGGTGAAGGCGTTGAAGCAAGGCGGTTTCAAGAAACCTGTATTCTACAACGTGAGCCACAACATGCACTGTATCGAGGGCTTTTTCTCTGCCGACATACAGGGTACTACCTACCAGTGGTATCCGCTCGGGCTGGTTGCAGGGCATGAGCGCAAGGGCAATTTCCTGCCCTACGTCGAGGACTTCAACATACCCTTCAGCAACGTGAAGCGTTTCGACAAGATGGCGCGCATGATATATGAGTTCGACCCAGCCGACAACTTGTATTCGTGCCTCTACCCGGCAACAGTGCGCACTTTCCGCAAGGCAGGATTCCAGTGGATTACGCAATTTGCCTACGACCCGATAGATATGGCGTGGTCGAACACCGAATACCAGACACACTTCCTCAACCTTGCCTACACTCCCGGCAAGGCAATGGCGATGAAGATTGCCTCGATGGTGGCGCACGAAGTGGAGCGCGGTGCCGACTTCGGCAGCTATCCCAACGACACAATTTTTGGCAACTTTCGCGTGAGCTATGTGCAGAACCTGAGCGAATATAATGCCGAAGACAAATTCTTCTACACCAACAACACCGACACACGCCCGCGCAACTTGCAGGCGTTGACGCAGGTGGCTGGTGTGGGCAGCTCGCCCGTGGTGGGCTACGAGGGTACTGGCGCATATTTCCTCGACCGCCTCGACAGCAACACTTGGAGGCTCGAAGTGATGCCCGACGTGGTGCTCACTTGCGACCCATTTGAGAAACCATCGTTGAAACGCCGTGTGGGTGAGATTATATATTGCAACGAAAAGATAAGCATCAACCTGCCGTCGCTCGGCGAAAACTTCGATTATCAAGGTATAAACGAGGGGAACAAGCGTAGCGGTCGCGCAAGCGGTGGCAGCTTCGATGTTTATCCTGGCACATACTTGCTCACAGCCCATGGTGCAGCCAATTTGGCATGGAGTGCCGAGTCGCGGTATGGGGCAATCAAGGTGGGCGAATATGTAGCTCCCGAGCAACGCCCCGTGCAGGTGGCTGTGGTACACGAGCCGCAAAAGGCGGCATGGGCTGGCGAGGAGCTGTGCATCAAGGCTACAGTGACAGGCGATGTCGATTCGGTGGTGGTCTATCCGACGGAAGTATCGTTCTGGAACGAAACCAACACGCTCTACAAGATGGAGCGCACGAGCCGCTATGAATATCAAGTAAAGGTGAAGATAGAACAAGGTAAAAAAGATTGTAGTTACAACATTGTTGCTTTTTCGGGTGGGAAAGCTGTCACATTCCCTCAGAATGAGGGTGGTACTCCTCTCGACTGGGACTACATGGGAACAGCGCAATATTCTGTACCAGTCGTGGGAGAGGAGTCGCCGTTAATTCTCCTTACCGCAAGTGCCGACTGGGATGGAATGGAAATATCCTCCATCCCCGACGGCCAACGCTTCCAGTGCCGCTATTCGGCAAATGCCCCGTTGGCAGTTGACAGCTACGAATTGACGGCAACCATGTCGAGCGACACTGCCGAAGTGGTCGCCATGAAGTATGTGGGCGACATCATTGCCCCGTTGGCTGGGCACTTGGAGGGGCGCAAGCTGTGTGTCTCGGTCGCTGCCAGCAACAACGTGCGCGGCTTGCGGCTGATGGTGGTGACCAAGATAGGAGCCACATACACTTGTCCGGTGGAGGTGAATGGTGGCAAGGTCGAAGCCGACATGGGCATGTTCACTCCCGACTACACTCGCATCTGTCCGCAGCCATTCCCCATGTTCCTTAACCGTAAGGTGATGGTGGACGGGGCAGCGGTGCCAAGCATTGCCGACGTTGAGCGCGTGGGCTTGATAGTGGGCGGCATCGAGCCGGGGAGCGAGAGCCATGTTTCGATAGGCGGAATCTGGTTGCAATAAGCCATCGCACCCCCTCCCTTATAATTGAGTTTTTTGTAGAACGAACTGTTTCTGAGGTTTCGTTCGTGACATTCCACGTCGTCAACCTCGATTTTTTAACCTAAAAAACATAAACCTTTAAAAAATTATACTAACATGAGGAAAGACAAATTGACATTTCTCGGTCGATTGCTGCCGTTGTTGCTGTTGGTTTTGGCAATGGCACTGCCGCAGTCGGCAATGGCACAGGACGCGCGCATCGTCACGGGTACTGTGATCGACGAGGCGCAACAGCCTTTGTTTGGTGTCACTGTGCTTGTTCCTGGAACGAACACCGGCACGAGCACCGACATTGATGGACATTTTTCGATTAAAGTTCCTGCCGGGGCTACGACGCTTGAGTTTTCCTACATAGGCTACAGCAAGCAGTCGCTCGCCATCGCAGGCGATGCAATGAACGTGCAAATGACCCCCGACTCGCAAGTGATGGACGAGGTGGTGGTGATTGGCTACGGAACGCAGAAGAAGGACGACCTCACCGGCTCGATTACGGCTGTCGGCGAGAAAGACTTCAATGAGGGCTTGATTTCGTCGCCCGAGCAGCTTATCAACGGTAAGGTTGCCGGTGTGCAAATCGTCAGTGCAGGCGGTTCGCCGACGGCAGGCAGCACCATTCGCATTCGTGGCGGTGCGTCGCTCAACGCCAGCAACGACCCTCTCATCGTGCTCGACGGAGTGCCGATGGAAGTTGGCGGCTCGGTGAGCGGCAGCGGCAACTTCCTGAGCCTCATCAACCCCAACGACATCGAGACCATGACTATCCTCAAGGACGCCTCTTCGACGGCAATCTATGGTAGCCGCGCCTCTAACGGCGTTATAATAATCACTACCAAGAAGGGCGGCGAGGACAAGATAAAAGTGAGCTTGCAGACGACGCAGTCGTTCCAGACCAAGACCAAGACTGCCGAGATGCTCACCCGCAACGAGTTTATCGACGTGGTGAACCAGTATGGCACAGATGCCCAAAAAGCATTGCTTGGCACTGCCGATACCGACTGGAACGACGAGATATTCAACACTGCATACGGCACCGACAACAACTTGAGCGTGTCGGGCAGGCTGATGAAGAATTTCCCCTTCCGTGTGTCGTTTGGCTACACCAACCAAGATGGTATTTTGCGCACCGACAACTCTACGCGCTACACAGCCAACGTGAACCTGTCGCCGTCGTTCTTCGACGATTATCTGAAGTTTAACATCAGTGCCAAGGGCACATGGAACAACAACCGCTTTGCCCCGACCGGCACAATATGGAACGCATCGGCGATGAACCCCACGATTCCCGTTTATTCGGGCGAGGAGATGTTTGGCGGCTACACCGAGGCTCACCCCGCAGGGCAAGAGTCGGTGGTGACGGGCGCAATGGCAAACCCCGTGGGCGAAATCAACCAGCGCGAGGACAAGAGCAAGGTGTATCGCTACATATTGAACTTCGATGTTGACTACAAGATGCACTTCCTGCCCGACTTGCGCGCCCACGTGTCGCTTGGTTATGACTACTCGCACGGCAGCGGCGACGTGTATGTTCCTGCCGAGGCTTACAGCTACTACACTTCGGGTGGTCGCAACTACCACTATGGGCCGCAGGAGAACTACAACAAGCTGTTGACAGCCTACTTGAACTACAACAAGGAGTTTGATGCCATAAAGAGCACGCTCGACGTGACTGCTGGTTACGACTGGCAGCAATGGGAATACAAGAATGCAATGATGCAAGAGCTGAACGTGGCTGGCGTGGCACAATCGACTAGCGCGGCAGCCAACGAGATACACGGCTTGATTTCGTTCTACGGACGTGTGAATTATGCCTACGACTCTCGCTACTTGCTCACTGCCACGATGCGTTACGACGGGTCGTCGCGCTTCTCCGAAGACAACCGCTGGGGTGCATTCCCGTCGGTGGCTCTCGCATGGCGCATCTCGAACGAGGAATTCTTCCGCCCCATCAGCCACGTGATGAACGACTTGAAGTTGCGTTTCAGCTACGGTGTCACGGGCCAGCAAGACGGTATTGCCAATTATAGCTACATGCCTGTCTATACCATCAGCCAAGATGGCGCGCAAGCCGTTTTCGGTGGAGTTCCACTCTACACCTACCGTCCCGAGGCGTATAACCCCAACTTGAAGTGGGAGACAACCAAGGCTTTCAACGTGGGTATCGACTTTGGCTTCCTCAACAACAGGATTAACGGTTCGGTTGACTATTACAACCGCAAGACGAGCGACTTGCTTGCCACGGTGTCGATACCTGCCGGTATCAACTTCGCCCGCGAGATGTTGTCGAACGTGGGCAACGTGAAGAGCAGCGGTGTGGAAATCGCCCTCAATGCGACACCCATCGAGACCAAGGACTGGACTTGGAGCATCAGCGCAAATGCCACTTGGCTGACCAACGAGATTACCAACCTGAGCACCAATTCCAACTCTTCGACAAAGACCTATACCAACGCCGGCACGGCTTTCGACAGCTACTATGTGCAGACGCTCACCGAGGGCGCAGAGCCGTATGCCTTCTATGTGTATAAGCAAATATATGACCAGGAGACGGGCCGCCCCATCGAGGGCTTGTATGCCGACCTCAACGGCGACGGCACGGTTGACTCCAACGACCGCTACCTCTACCACTCGCCAGCTCCCGACTGGATGCTCGGCTTGAGCACCAGCCTGCGCTGGAAGCGATGGACGCTCAGCACCAGCCTGCGTGCCAGCATAGGCAACTATGTGTATAACGGCTCAGCCATGAGCACGGGCGCATTGAACACGCTGTCGTACAATGCCTACCAGCTCAACAACCTTAGCAGCAGCTTCCTGGAAACACGCTTCACGCAACGCCAGTACCAGAGCGACTACTATGTGGAGAACGCATCGTTCTTGAAGATGGACAACATACAGCTTGGCTACAACTTTGGACAGGTGTGCAAGTGGTTTAGCCTGAATGTGTCGGCTATGGTGCAGAATGTGTTCACCGTCACCAAGTATTCGGGCGTAGATCCCGAGGTTCAATCGGGTATCGACAACTCGGTTTATCCGCGTCCGCGCATCTATTCGTTGACAATAGGACTTGACTTTTAACCATTACAAAACTTAAAAAGCAATGAAAAAAATATTATATACGGTGATGGCTGCCTTGGTGCTCGGGCTTTCCTCGTGCCTCGACGACCTTAACCAGACCCCTATCATAGAGGGTAGTGCCGAAACGGTTTACAACAGCGCCTTCGGTTGCCGCCAAGCATTGGGCAAACTGTATGTCTCGTTTGTGATAGCTGGACAGGAATTTGGCGGCGGCGATGCCGACCTCAGCACCAGCGGCAGCGAGAGTTTCGACTTGATGCGCTGCTACATCAATTTGCAGGAAGCCGGCACCGACGAGATGGTATATACATGGGCGAGCGGCGACAACCTGCTCGACATAACATATCTGTCGTGGGACGCAAGCGACCCGTGGGTGACCGACTGCTACTATCGCATTTATTATACCATAGCATTGTGCAACGACTTCTTGAAGCATACCACCGACGACGCGATAGCAGGTTTTACCCCCGATGAGCAGACCGAAGTACACACCTACCGTGCCGAGGCTCGTTTCTTGAGGGCTCTTGCCTACTATTATGCTCTCGACCTTTTCGGGCAGGGCCCCTTTGTCGATGAGACTACACCCAATGTTGATTATTTGCCCGAGGCATATTCGTCGTCGCAGATTTTCGACTATATCGAGAGCGAGTTGCGCGACAATGTGGAAAATGCGCTCCTGCCGCCGGGTACCAACGAGTATGGCAGGGCCGACCAGGCTGCCGCATGGGCGTTGCTTGCAAGGCTCTACTTGAACGCAAGCGTTTACACGGGCGTTGACCACTCGACCGATTGCATCACTTATTGCAAGAAAATCGTGGGTAGCGGCGTGTATAGCCTCGAAACCGATTATGCCAAGTTGTTCAATGCCGACAACCACTTGCGCACCAACGAGATTATATTCCCGTTTGTAGTTGACGCAACAACCACTGTTTCGTGGGGTTCTACCACCTATTTGTGCTGCGGCGCGGTGAGCAACGACAATAGCCTGCAAGACCCTGCCGCCTATGGCTTGACTTCGGGGTGGGGGTCGTATCGCGTGCGTGGCGAGTTCTCGGCTTTGTGGGGCGATGCCACCACTTCTGCCGACAAGCGTTGCATGCTCTTCACTGGCAATGGCGACACCACTATCGACCCGTGGCTCAACAACGGTGTGGGCGACGACAACACCGGCTACCGCAGCGAGAAGTGGACCAACCTGACCGATGCCGGCGAAGTTGCCTCCAATACGCAATCCAACGGTGTCAGCACCGATTTCCCGGTATTCCGTCTTGCCGATGTTTACTTGATGATAGCCGAATCGGTGATTCGGGGAGGTACAGGATATACCCGCACCGATGCACTCGGCTTCCTCAACGATTTGCGTGAGCGCGCCTATGGCGACCAGTCGGGCAACATAACCGATGCGCAGATGAATCTCGACTATATAATCGACGAGCGTGCGCGTGAGTTGTACCTCGAATGTGTGCGCCGCACCGACCTGATACGCTTCGGCCGCTTCACGAGCGACCAGCACGTGTGGCAGTGGAAGGGTGGCGTTGTCAACGGGCGCGGAGTGAACAGCCGTTACAACGTGTATCCCATACCAGCCAATGAGATTGCTGCGAACGGCAACCTTAGCAACCCTAATTATTAATCGTTTTTAAAATCACGAATAATGAAGAGATTCAAACATATAATGTTGCTTGCGGCGATGGCACTTGCCGCAGGGGCATGTGACAAGGACGGCGACTTCTTGACGGTGACCGGCACCGAAGATGTGTCCTTGTCGGGAAACGGCGGCGACATAGTGCTGAACTATGACCAAATCAACGACTTGGCATTGACGGTGTACTGGAGCGACAACGGCGAAATCTCGTTGAGCAACCCGTTGGTGGCTGCGCCCGATAACGCCACTGTCAACACGGTGCAATTCTCTGCCTCCGAAGACTTTGCAACGGTGTCGGAGCAGGAAGCCGATGCAGGCGAGTTTTCGATGCAATTCACCCACTTCGAGCTTAATGCCATCCTCAACGGGCTTGGTTATGAGGCTGGCGTGAAAGCTCCGTTATACATCAGGGTGGAATCGCGGCTCGGCGAGAATATCGATCCGACGTATAGCAACGTGATGAACCTGAACGTGACACCCTACGTCATCGACATGACCATAGGCTACTTGCTCAACAGCGACCAAAGCGATTCGGGCATAACGCTCTACTCGCCCAACAGCGACGGCGTTTACACAGGCTTCGTGGGCTGTGCAAGCTGGTGGAACTTCTACATGCGCGAGGGCGACGGCACCATCTGGGGCAACGACGGCGAGGCTGGCACTCCGTTCCTCATCAGCTCGGCTTCGACACATTGGAATATGTGGTATCCGGGTGCAACTGGTTGCTACTACACCATTGTCAACACCGTCGGGCTTGAATGGTCGGCACTATATATGTCATCGCTGACTGTTGCAGGCGATGTGTCGGGCGAAATGACTTACACGCGTTCGACCAACAGCTGGACGTTGCCGTTCAGTGCCGCCTCGGCTGGTACTGTCAACATCACAATCTCGGGCAGCGGCGAACAATATAATATCAACACTGGCGATTCGTCTTCGACTCCTGCCACATTCGGATTCTCGCAAAACGGCGACGCAGTGGAATTTGGCGACGCAGCCAGCACGATTTCGGTGGAAGTGCCGGCAGCTGGCGATGTGACGCTCACGCTCAACCTCAGCGACCCGAGCCACTATACTTGCACCGTCGAGACAGGTGGCGTTGATCCAGAACCAGGAGACGAGTTTGGCGATTTCATCTATTTGAGCGGTATCGACGATGGGGTAAATGGTGGCAGTTGGACGTTCGACAACTACCTGCGCCGCTACAACGCCGACAGCAACGCATACGGTGGAGCTTGCTACGTCAACTCCCTGTGGGGCTACCGCATCTATCCCGCACAAGAGTGGGAGCCAGCCTACACGATGGTTGACGGCGGCACAGCCGAAAGCGGTTCGCTCGTCATTGCCGAGGGTGACGGCAACATCACTGCGCCAAGCGAAGGGCTTTACCTCTTTGACGTGTCGATGTCGGCGTTGACCTATGAGACGACTGCCATAACTTCTGTTGGCTATGCCGGGTTGAACGCTGGTGCTGACGACAGCTGGGAACTCGTGGATATGACTGCCACTGCCGATGCCGGGATCTATACGGCGGCAATAGAAATCACGCAGGCTTCGGCTTGGGGTTTCCAGATTATAATCAATGGCGACTGGAACACCTACTTTGGCGGCAGCGACGGCATTCTGTACCTCTATGGCAGCAACATCACCGACGATGCGTCGCTTTCCCCGGGCAGCTACACGCTCACCGTTGACTTGTGTGCAGGAACCTACTCGATAGAATAATTAACCATTAAAAACAGGAAAAAAGTCATGAAGATTTCAAAAATATTGATGGCGGTAGCCGTGGCATCCACCTCATTGATGGCGGCATGCACCGAGGACAGCCCCATTACCAATCCTCCAGTGGAGAAAGAGGAGATTGTAATCGACCGCACGACCTTTGCCAAGGGTGCCGACGTGAGCTGGCTGACGCAACTCGAAAAAGAGGGCGAAGTGTTTTACACGCGTGAGGACCGTGTGCAGACAGAGTGTATGCAACTGTTGCGCGACGATTGTGGCATGAACTCGATAAGGCTGCGCGTGTGGGTCAATCCCGTGAGCGGCTGGTGCAACATCGAAGACGTGGTGTTGAAGGCACGTCGCGCCAACGACTTGGGTATGCGCGTGATGATTGACTTTCACTTCAGCGACACTTGGGCTGACCCTTCCAATCAGACGACGCCTGCCGCATGGGCAAGCTACGACATCAATCAGTTGCAGACTGCCGTTGCAACCCACGTCACTGATTTGCTCACACAGCTTCAGCAGCTTGGCATAGAGCCGGAGTGGGTGCAGATAGGCAACGAGACTCGCAACGGAATGTTGCATCCGCTCGGGCACTACGATAATGGCGGCAACTATGCGTCGCTGGTCAATGCCGGCTATGATGCTGTGAAAGCCATATTCCCCGATGCACAAGTAATAATCCACCTCGACAGCGGCGACAACCTGTCGCTCTACACCCGCATATTTGGCAACTTGTCGCAATACGGCGGAAAGTATGATATGATAGGAATGTCGCTATATCCCGATGTTGACACGTGGCAGTCGCAAGTGGATGCCTGCGTGAGCAATATCAATGCCGTGTCGGCAACGTATGGCAAGCCGGTGATGATATGCGAGGTGGGCATGGCATACGACCAGGCAGATGTCGCCAACGAGATGCTTACCTACCTGCGCAACCAGTGCGAGACAGCCACTGGCGGCATGTGCAAGGGTATATTCTATTGGGAGCCCGAAGCACCGGCAGGGTATAACGGCGGTTACAACATGGGCGCATTTGCCGATGGCGCGCCCACTATTGCTCTCGATGCCTTTAAATAGATTTGTAATAAAAGATGTATGGTTTTTAGGTCAGTTTGTATTTATGCAAAGCAGATTGCTTAATTAACATGGTGGAGAAGGTTCCCGGCGTGGAGTCGGGGACCTTCGTTTTTTTTGTGCGGATAGCCGTTGTTTACTGCGGTTCGACAATGCCAATCAAACGAGTTTGTTGTCATTGTACTCACTTTTCACTATCTTTGACGAATAATTGCAAATTTTGAAATATGAGAAGAACGATTATCGGACTATTGACTGGATTGACAGTGATTGCAGCTACTTCGTGCGGTTCAAGCAGCAGCGGCGACGGGTGGAAACTTGCATGGGAAGAGAATTTTGAATCGGAAAAGATAGATGACACCGTGTGGAGCAAGACGCTGCGCGGCGGTGCCGACTGGGCGAAAACGCAGTCGCACGACGAGCGTTGCTTTGCTTTCCGCGATGGCAACTTGGTGCTAAGGGGCATTGTGAACGACGACTTGGAAGCCGACACATCGGCATACCTGTGCGGAGGACTTTTCACAAAGGGGAAAAAGGAGTTTGCCCCGGGAAGGATTGAAGTGAGGGCTAAATTGCAGGCGGCGCGCGGTGCATGGCCCGCAATATGGCTGCTGCCCTACGACGGCAAGAAGTGGCCCAATGACGGGGAGATAGACATCATGGAGCGGTTGAACCACGACGGGTTTGTGTATCAGACGGTGCACTCGCATTACACCTACAATCTCAAGAACACGACCAATCCGCCGAGCACCGACACCATAGCCATAAATGCCGACGACTTCAACGTGTATGGTGCCGACATATATCGCGACAGCATAGTGTTCCACGTCAACGGGAAGCGGAATTTTGCCTATGTGCGCAAGGCAGAACTTGCCGATTCGCTCGAACAATATCCATTTTACCAGTCATATTACCTGTTGATCGACATGCAGCTCGGTGGCAAGTGGGTGGGAGAAGTTGACCCCGCCGAATTGCCCGTAGAGATGGAAGTTGACTGGGTGAAATATTACGTGAAAGAATAACCCGCAGCCAGGACAAGAGTAAAAAATAGGACGGCACTTCAAACGCACGCCGTCCTATTCTTTTTTGGGGGTTACTTGTTGTTTTTGATTCGGTTGGTTACGTGGTCGATGATGAGGTGGGTGCCTCGCTCGCCGCTCTTTTGGGTCTAATCCAGTCGCACGAATATTCCCACCAGAACACGCCGCCGAAGCCGCTTTCTTCGATCCAATCGAGTTTGGCATCGATCGACCGCTTGGTTTCGAGGGTCATAAATTCGTTTCTGTCGGGCGACACGAAGTAGGCGCATTGAGCCACGTCGTCCCATTGTTCCTGCCAGCCGTCGGCGAGCAGTGGAGGGAGTTCGGTGTAGTTGCAATATTTGCCATAGTCGCTAAGTTTCTTGCCCTTGGGAATGGTTTCGCCGGGCTTGATGCCCTTGTAGTAGAATCCGTAGCTTGCCAGCCCTATGTGCAGTTTCTTGTGGGGGAAATGTTTCCATTCGGTCGAGATTGATTTCTTTATTTGGTCGAGAGGCGTGTTGTGTGTAGCCGTCTTTCCCCAAATTCCGCCGCCCATGTCGTAGAACATGATGTTAATCCAGTCGGCGCAGTCGCAGAGCTGTTTTGCCTGCTCGGGAGTGTAATTGCGATAGTGGTGCAGTGCTGTGGTGAGCCAGTATTGGCGTTTGCCGTTGCCGAGGTCGGTGAGAGCCTTCCTGATGTCTTGCATGAAGCTGATGTGCAATTCTTCGGTGATGGTGTGCTCCCAGTCGAGTTCGATGCCGTCGTAGTTATATTTCTTGACAAATTGTGCCATCATCTGTGCAAACTTCTTGCTACGCTCGGGCGAGGAGGCAATGTCGATAAATTCCTGCCCGGGGAACGAGCAGAGGACTTTTCCGCCGGTTTCGTGCACGGTGGCGACAAACTTGTTGATGAACTTGGGGTCGGAGTAGGTGTGTTGCTCGACGTATTTTTTGTTGATTTCGCTTTGTGGCAGGTCGAAGTCTGCCACTTCCCATTTTGGAGCTGCCGAGAAATAGATGAAGTCGAAGTCTTTCAGCTCTTCAGCCACTATTTCGTTTTGCGACTTGAACCACGAGCTTACCGAGTAGGTGGCGTTGATAAATTTCTGTTGAGCCTGCATTACAGGCGCAAATGCAATTGCAGCACAGGCGGCTGCAATCAAAAGTGTGAATTTTCTCATTATTTAGGTTAATTTGTTTAGGGTAATGCG